>JBCDGZ010000012.1:0-80399 GCA_038750655.1 Bacteroidota bacterium
CTATGAAAAACGCAAAAGGTATTTTGTGCCTCTTGGTAGTGCTCCTCTATGTTCTTTTCGCCGGAATTTTACCCAAAGTTTGTTTCCTTGGAGACATGGATTACTGGTATCGCTGGATCGGAATTATTCGCGAAGTAGGTCTGGGGAATGTCTATGAACACCGGGTCAATTACCAACCTTTTTTTCTCTATTGCCTCTACCTTTTTGATGCTTTTCAAGGGACGGAAGAGAATTTGAACAAGTTTTTACATTACATCAAACTGATCCCTTTACTCTTTGACTTTTTAGGGGCCTTGCTCGTTTTTTTGGTGTGTAAAATTGATTGGAAAAATCTGTACTTTCCTTTTCTGCTGCTCTTCAATGTCGCCTATTTATACAACAGCTTATTGTGGGGACAGGTGGATAGTATCCATACTTTCTTTGTGGTGCTGGCCCTACTGCTGGCCCTGCGAAAATATCCTATCCTCGCCTTACTCGCTTACGTATTGGCCATCAACATGAAGCTGCAATCCATCATTTTTTTGCCCATTATCGGGTTGTTGTTAGTAGAACATGTAAAAAAGCCCCGACTCGTTTTGCAGTCTCTACTGGCCGCCGCCGCCCTACAATTGCTGCTGCTCCTACCGTTCCTCCGCGCCGGCACCCTCGACGATTTTTACACCATGACCACCTCCGCCGCCGAGTGGCACCCCTACATTTCGATGAATGCCTTTAATTTCTGGTACTACGTCGTCGACTCCGAGCCCGCCATGACTCGCGACAGCATCACTTTTCTCGACATCAGCTACAAGCACTGGGGCCTGTCCATGTTTCTGGCCTTGGGCTTCTTCACCTTGCTGCCGATGATGTATACGGCGCTCCAACAATTTCACCATAAGACGATTAGTTTCGGCGAAAAATTTCGCTTATCTTTTTTGACGGCGGGCCTGGTTTGCGTTTTATTTTTTTGGGTCAATACCCAAATGCACGAGCGGTATGCTCATCCCGCGATCTTGCTGTTCTTCTTTTACGGGATGCGCTCCAAAGATTTCTCTTTCTATTTTATCGTCTCCCTGGCCTACCTCCTCAATATGGAAAAGGTGCTCAAGGCCTTCAATTTCAATAACTACCATACCCTGATTTTTGCCGAAGAGTTTATCGCCTCCTTGTACCTGCTGGTGCTGCTGAGGGGCTGGTATGTACTGTACTACCGTTATTTCAAGCCCAACTGGGAGGACTTTTCCCTCAAGCTGATCAAATGATCTTTTTTTATTCCAGTTAGCTAGTCGATGATTTCAACCTTGGTCAGATGTGCGACGGCACTGCCGTCAAGGGGGTTGCCTTTGATCCAGAGTTTTTCCAGCTCTCGCATCGATTTGAGGGCCTCGGGAATCTGTTGCAGCTCGTTGTAGATGACCGATAGTTCCTTTAGATTTTTCAGGTGGGCGATGCCTTCTATGTCGTACAGTTGGCAATGCTCCAGGGAGAGGATTTGGATAGAGAAGGGGAGCTGCTTAAGGTTCTGCTTGCTCAGGTCAATCCAATCCAGGATGAGGGTGGAGAGTTTGTATTTGGACTTTTTGAATTGCAGCGATTCGATGGGATTGTCGCCGATGTTGAGGGATTTGAGGTTTCTCAGACCGGTGTTCAACTCGAAGCGCTTGAGTTGGTTGGCGTTGAGGTTGAGGTATTCGAGCTTGTAGGCGGTGTAGACCAGCGCGGGTACGACTTGTAGGACATTGTAATCGAGGTAGAGGCTTTCGAGGTGCTTGAGTCGGATATTGGGATCGATGTGTTCGATTTGATTGTTACCCAGGTTGAGCAGCTTGAGGCTGCGCAGCACTTGAATAGTGGAGTCGATTTCGGTGATTTTGTTGTCCCTTAACCAGATTTCCTCCAGGTTAAATTTGGCCTTTTTGAATAGGGTAAAATCGATCGAAGTGAGCTTATTACCGCTGAGTTCGAGAAATTCCAGCTTGCTCAGCGTACTGAGATTATCGTTGAGGGCACTGATGGTATTATCAGATAATTTGAGGGCGATGAGGTTGGGAAAGCGTTGGATGTAAGCCGGGATGGTATCCAGCCCTTGGTTGGACAAATCGAGGTTATAGACCCTTAGAGGGTCCTTAAACGCCTTTTCCAGGTCCGTAAACCATACGTTCCGATTGGCGTCGTACTGAGCGTAAAGGGGCGAAAGCGCAAGGAGAAAGGCGGCGATGAGCGTAGCGGACAGGTTTTTCATAAGCTTAAGTTTATCAATAAATCGGACTTAACATTACCAATATAATGAATCGCAACTTCATTTAGTTGAGGAGGCATCACTCCTCATTTTGCCATAATTATTTCATAAGTCAGGTTCTTGAACGGTGTTGATTGTCCTTGTCCTAGTACTTTTTCGCAATGTAAAAGCCGTAGCTGAAATAGGCTTTGAACCGTCGGTACAGCTCGATTTCTTTTTGGTATTCTTCGATGACTTGTTGGGCCATTTTGCTGTGGGCCTGTCGTTCCAGAAAAGCGGGAAAGGAGGTTTCTAAGGGATGGTAGTAGGTGTCGAGCCAGTCGTCTGGAGCGAGGTAAAAGTACCCGGCGAGGCTGTAGCCCTGATCTTCCAGTACTTTGATCTTACCGGAGGCCCTATCAATTTTCGGGTAGGCCTGATTCCAGTAGTCCTCAATTTCTTGCGGCCGGGTTTCGCTGATCCAGGTGATCTCACTGACCGCCAGGTACCCTCCGGGCTTTAGGTAGTCCCCCCACCGTTGGATGCCCGCCGCAAAGCCGATGTTATAGATAGCGCCTTCTGACCAGATCAGGTCCAGGCTTTCTGGCTCAAAGGGCAGCTCCGTCATGGAGCATTCCAGGGTCGTGATTTTCCCCGCCAGCCCCAGGGCTTTTGCTCTTTTATTTAACTCTTCCAAAAATGGTGGCATTAAATCTACGGCAGTGATCTGCCCTTCTAGCTGCTGCGCCAGGGTAATGGTTTGACCGCCGGTACCACAGCCGATGTCGGCCATGGTCAGGGGCTGCCCCTTGGGTAGATCGATGCAGGCTAGCGCCTTTAGGGTAGCCGCTTGGCTACCCGGGCCCTGCCTTTCGGTGCCTTGGTGGAGGTCGATGATTAGATCGAATGGAGACATGGTAGGTACTGAATAAAGTTTTTATAAATCGATCACTTCAATTCCCGTGTTGATCGCACTCTCGTTGGATTTACTCAGCACGATCAGCTGATTCCCAGCTTTGAAGACAAACACCGGAAATCCACGGGTGGTGTAGGTTGTACTGCGGATCAGCGAGGGATAGCTGTAGACCTGTATGGACCGCTCGTTCTGCGTAGCGGCATAAATAGTCTGGCCATCCTCACTAAAGGCAAACTCCGTGAACTCAGAATCGCCTCGCTGCAATTGTCCTTTGTACTCCATGGAGGAATTGGCCAGGTAGACGGCTCCGAAGCGGGAGGTGATGGAAAAGCCGGCGGAGGAGACTCGAAAAATCTGGCCATCCAGCGGATAGCTCCCGTGCTGATTGTCCATCTCATGCTGAAGGATGCGTCCATTGTTATCCAGCTTATAATACTCCATATCCGGCGGCGACTGCCCGTTGGTAATCGTCACAAATTCATTCGTGTTACCCAGCTTTCTCACTAGCGTATTATCATACTGTCCGCCACCGTCCAGCATCTGGCCGTTAGCGCGGTCGAATACTCGGAAGGGCATCTCCCACCAGGGAGAAGGTCTCGTGGAAACAATGACGCGCCCCATTTCATCAACAGCCACACTGCGAATGTAAATACCGACATTGATAGTGGTATTGAGGGTTAAATTATCTGCATTATAGGCATAAACCCATCCATCTTCGGTCGGTACATAGACTTCCATCCCAAATCCATTATTGCCGATGGTACAGTGGTTGGCACTGCCTTGGAGGGGCACCTCGGTGGCGACTTCTTGCTTTTCGTAGTCGTATTTGATCAATCGCTGTCCTCCTCTATCGAGCAAATAAATAAATTTCTGCGTAGGGTGCTGAAGCACATCGAAGGCTTCGAAGTTAAAAACCTGCCCTCCTGGCGTCTCTACCGTTTGTGGATTGCTATTGCGGGAAAAGCCTTCCTGGTTGGTAATTTTGACAAAGTAGCATACTTGATACTCTATCGGTGGAGAGCGATCAGTAAAAGTTTTGGTGGCTGCATCGGTGATGGTGCCAATCAATTCCTGGAACGTCCCGCAGTCTCCATTCATCCGGTACACTTCATAGGATTGAAAACCGGTGCCTTCGTAGGTCCAATTTAAAATCACCTTACCATTATCCTTTATCGGTCCCAGCAGGGTGATAGGACTAGGAAAGAAGGTATTGATAAGGAGCAAAGCCTCTGAGCGATTGCCATTTTCATCCTCTGCGGCCAGGGTAATCGAATGATTGGCTCTCGATAGCCCGCTGAAAGAGAAAGCAACGCTGCCATCAACCGCTGGCGCGTCCGTGTTAATCACGCCGTCAATATCGCTGGTCCAAGTGACTTTGATGTTTTGTGGAGCCGTGATGTCATCCGTGATTCTGGCGCTGAATACGATTTCCTCTCCTTCCGAGAAAGCCGCATTGAAAATAGGCGAAATCAACTCAATATCAGGGCTGGATTCACTGACTGTATTGGTGGAAATATCAATTACTACCTGGGTAAACTGATCGGCTTTAATGGTTGCCACCGTCTTTCCAGAACCGGCATTTGGTGTGCTTGCAAAGACCTCGTAGGTGCCCACCTCAAGGTCGCTGAGCAAGACGGAGCCGAATTCGTCCGTCGTCCCCTGTACCGTAGCTGGTAAGGTCGTTACGGTAGCGCCCCGGGCCACTATGGCGTTGTTGAAGGTGACAAATACATTCAAATCCCCCCTTGGGGCGTCCTCATTTTTCTTACAACCAACGATGGATAATGCGAGGAATAGGACGAGAATTAGCTTTTTCATTGTATTATATTTTTGTCTATATCCAGCGGAGTTGGAACGGCAAGATACTTATTTATTAATTCAAGTTGCGATGAACGAGATTCAGGAAGGAAGATTTTGTGAGCCACGAGGTGGCGACTCAAATATCTGACGCTCTGAATCTTTTATAGTGAATCGCAACTTGGGTTAATTAGAGATACTGCTCCCACTATCAGGCCAAAACAGCTTCACTCCTGTATATTTTTAAGCAGCTCCGCTTTTTCCGCCTCACTCAGTTCCATACGCCCGACTTTCTCCTTATAAATGGCTTGATGCTGCTCCACCTTATCCAGGTCATTGAGCTGTTGGTAGAAGGCGATGATTTGCAGGTCGAAGTCCAAATAGTTGGGGTAGTAGGCTTGTCCGAATTTGATGAAATTGATGGCCATCTCGAAGTCTTTTTGCTGGTAGGCATACTCCCCCGCCAGGGAGAAAACCTGGGTCAGGCTGGGATTCAACTCACAGCCGATAGCCTGGCCCGCTGCCTGCAGGTCTCCTTTAAACTCCGCGATCGGGGCAGCCGGCTTGCGGTCCTTCGTTTTCTCGTGAAACCAGCTGTTCAAAATCCTATTGTAGGCGCTAAAAACTTCAGAAAGGATAGTAGGAACAGAATTCCAATAATTAGTCAGGTGATTGGCGTAGGGCATTTCTGAGAAATGGCCTTTGAAATTAGGAGCCAGTTGCTCATTCGCCAGCACTTCTTGCAGTTGTCGGCCTTGTTCGAGGTAAAGGCTTTCTTCGAGGGAGGTGCCGGCGGTGAAGTAGTAGTGAAAGGGGGTAGGGAAGTTGGCAGAATTCGTGATATGGGCCTTGAATTGATCCAAAGACAGAGGCTCGTTATTGAAAAAACCGCTCAAGGAAAGGGCCACATCGATTTGATTGCTGTGCTGAGCGCTGAGGTAGTTGACCAGAAAGGCGGTTCGGGAGTGGCCAATGATGGTGATGAATTCACTGGCCTTGTATTGCTCTTGCAACAGCGGAAGCAGCTCCCGCATGATTAGGTGCTCCGTTTTTTGAATCCCCATCAGCGTATCCCCCTCCTTTTTTTTGCCGGAGGTAAGGTAGTGGCGGTTGCTTCGGGTAAAAGGTACGCCGACGATAATCATCTCCGGCACCTGCGATTCATTGGTCAGCAGGTCAATGGAGTAGACAATGTGCGGATAGATCAGCTCGTGTTGGCTATCGAAAATAATGGTGACGGGGTACTTTATCGAGTCTGCGGAATGTTGGAGCGTTTCGGGAAGGTGCAGCTTGAGGTCAATGGATTGCTCTAAGGCAGAGGAGTTGATGGTCAGTGTTTCGTCGGAGTAGCCATAATACTTTTGGGCGTAGGGGAGCTTAAGGAAGCATAGGCTTAGAAGTGCGATTAGTAGGAATCTCATGGTTTCGCTTTTTTCGTGGAAAAGAGTGGAGGTGCCGGGGCAAATATATTTACTATAATCGGCATCTGAAAATGTTTTGTCTGGTATGCTTTTTTCCTTTTCTTGTCGTTTAAATGGAAATTAGGCTTTACCATGCGATCGACTCCTTTCCTCCAACTATTGAGCAAGAACAGCCAGTATTTCATTTTATGTCTATTGCTCAGTTTTCCTCTCCATTCTTATGGTCAGCTGTTTTTGAACCTAGATTTTGAAATATGGGTGGATGGGGAGCGCACCTACGAACACTTCTTCAACGCGATCGACCTCCCTATTTTCTTACTAGACTTGCGCCCCATCAAAAAAGAAGAGGCCTGTTACCATTGGCTCTTCCAAAACCTCAGCTTCAGAGAAGTAGGCGCAGGTACGGTCGAAGACGAATTTAAAGAACTCCAAATAGTCGGAGCGTACGACATGATCATTTTCATCAAAACATCTAGTCCCTCAAGACTGCAATTAACCGATGAATAGCCAAGGATGCTGAGGTCAATAAATATCCCTATTTTAGTAGCCAATGGTACCCTCCGCTATGAATAAAGTTAGTTCTGATAACAAAAAGATCAAGTTCCTCTTATGCTTTGCGCTGGCGATGGTGTATGTCTTCCTATGCGCCAATTCTGTCTATTACGGGGGAGATTTTGAAGTGTATTTAAATGCGGCCCAACGGATTCAGTCGGAAAGTAATATCTACGCTGCGCCTCATTTTAAGGACCTTCAATACTACTACAGTCCCCTTTTTGCCACGCTGTTGATTCCCTTCTCCAACCATTGGATGATTACGGAGTTGTTGTGGCTACTACTGAGCGGCGGCTGCTTTGTGCGCACCTGTTATTTGATTCAAAACTACTTTGATTTAAGCCCCTTGCGGCCCAAAGGGCAACTGCTTTGGGCAGGCATCTCCTTACTGCTGGTCATACGGTTTGTGCTGTATAATATTTCCACCATCCAGATCACCCTGTTTTTGCTCTGGGTCATCTTTGAATCTATTCAGCTCTTCGGATCTAGCCGACTACTCTGGGGCGCGGTGCTGCTGGCCTTAGGCATCAACATCAAAGTCCTTCCCATCATCCTGTTGCCTTACCTGCTCTACCGCGCGCGCTTCAACGCCTTTATTTGTACAGTATTTTTTGTAGTACTTTTCCTCTACCTACCTCGAGTTTTCATAGGCGCAGAATACAACTCTTATCTACTTTCCGAGTGGTGGAACATCATCAATCCGCTCAACAAAGAGCACGTCATCGAGGCCGACATCAATTCCCAGTCAATTGTAGGCATCATTCCCGCTTTTTTTACAGATATATCAATAGAGGGCTTTACCCGCCAGCGAAATTTTGTGAACTATACTGCTCCGCAGGTCGCTTCCATCATCAACTTTTTGCGGCTGTTTTTGGTGGCCTTCACTTTGTATTTCCTACGTCGCCCTTTTCGCTCTTATTCCCATAACTTGCAGGAGTTTCGGGCCATTGCCTACATGTGCTTGCTGGTTCCGCTGGTCTTTCCGCACCAACAAAAGTATTCTTTTCTCTTCCTCTTTCCGATGCTCTGCTATTTGTGGTACTATGCGGTGGTGCTTTTGCAGCACCGTAGGAGTCCGCGGATCATTGCTTACATTATTATGCTATCGATCATTTCCGTCGTCTTCACCCCCTTGATTGGGGCCGATCTCATCGGCCGGTACGCCTATGATTGGATTCATTACTATAAGATATTGGGCTTGGCAGCCTTGGCTTTGATTCCCTTTGCCGTATTTTCAAGGCCCAGCCACGTGGAGCGACCTGGGGCAGCGTAGCTGCTAATTACAATCTTCTTCTTTCAGCATGGGAATGATGTATTGGAGGAGCATTTCGAAAGGCCATTTCCCTCGCCAGGAACCGTAATTGCTGCCCGTAAAGACGACCTTGGTATTGTACTCGGGGAGGATCATCATGTACTGACCGCCGTTGCCGGAGGCAAAGAGGACTTCGGTAGTAATATCCTTGTATTACAGCGGCTCTCTGTACCAATAGAACCCATACCTGGCCGTTGTGTATTTTGCGTTTGGCATCCTGGAGTAGCGGGTAAAAGAAAAATCCAAAACGATTTCACAATCCGTCGATTTTTTTATCCACGCTTCGCTGACCAATTGCTTGCCCTCCCAGTTGCCCTTGTTGTACACCAGCCTGGTGATCTTGAGCAGATCAATCGGTCTGATGTAAAAGGAGCCGGCGGTCATCCCTCTTCCTTTAGGCGAGATGGTCCATTCGTAGTCGCTGATGCCCATCGGCTCGAAGAGGTGCTGCTTGGCAAAGTCCATGATGCTCCTACCGCTTGCTCTGGCGACGACTTCGCCCATGATCATGGGGTCATTGGAGCTGTAGGACCAGTTGAGCCCTGGCTGGTGCTTCATTTTGATGCTCAGGCAGTAGGCAATCCAATCCTCCGTGTTCCACATGGCATCCTCACATTCCGGGCCGATCCCGTAGAATTCTTCACAGTTGATCCCCGATCGCATTTCCAATAAATGCTGAACCTTAATCTTTCCCTTTTCTGTGCCCTTTAGTTCTGGGAAAAACTTTTGGAGTGGATCATCGAGCGCCAGCAGGCCCTTGTCAATCGCTATTCCCGTCAAGAGGCTGGTTATTGATTTGAACGAAGACCGGGTGTCATGGCGACTGTCTTTTTTAAAGTCATTGAAGTATTCCTCGATGATCAGCTCGTCGCATTGCTCAACAATAATGGCGTCAATTCTTCGGTAGGTTTTGTCCGCAATTTTTTCCTTTAGGTCGTCGAGCGTTGGAGGAGCGGTTGGTTGGGCTTCACTTAGGAGGCAGGACAGTAGGGCTAGGGTAAAAAGTAAAATTCTCATTTTGCTGATTTATGGTATGAAGGCTATAGTGTTTTAATCATTTCTTTCTCCGGAAACTTCACGCCTTCTAGGTCTGTGAGTACCTGTTTCGTTATTTGGTATCCCTTGCGAAGATAGAAGTCTTCGGCGGACGGAATAGAGGTGACTTTCAATGTTTTCATATGGTTGTCTTTGGCGTACTTTTCCAAATGGCGAAGCAGCAAGCCTCCAATTCCTTGACGTGTTTTCCAATAGCTGATGTACAGGCCAACGGCTTCACCGTCCTTTAAACCAATCGTTCCCACCAATTTATTGTAGTCATAAGCACAGAAAATGACCTTTCGCTGAAGGCTTTTTTTGATCGCCGTAGGCGTATTGATTTTCTTCCAGGCGGCAATCTGCTCCTCGGAGTAGTTTTTATCGCTGATGTGGTCGATACTTTTATAGATGAGATAACTGATCCTACGAGCGTCGCCTTCTGTAGCCCTTCTTATGGTCATATCGGTTGATTGTTTTACTGATTGCATTGATGAGGAAAAGCCAATACCATTCGTACGACTTTGGTCTTAAAATAGGGTATAGCCCACAACCAAAGACAATACTCTATAGTCTGAAGACCAAAAGAAATAATTTTGCAGCAATTCTCTATTGGTTTGGTACCTCAACTCCGCACTAAATTTATCCTTCCATTTTAAACCTGCTCCAAAGGCTAAGTTATTGGAAGATTTTAATTCCAATGGTTCTCCTCGTTCAAAGTTGACCCTCGATTGATCATCAACGATGTCAATGACAAAAGACCCATTAACAAAGAGCTTGGTTTGTTCATTTAAAAATAAATAATACCTGATGCCAATGGGGAGTTCTATCGATCTGTAGTCTATGGTAATACCATTAGTCATACTTTCATTGGTACTTTGCGCCTTGTGGATTTGATAGGTAGGCTCTACCACTAGGGCCCATTTATTTTTATTGTAGGGCATGATGAATTCTGTCTCAATAGAAAATCTTCCCCCTATTTTATTTTCAAAGTCGGCATCATTAATGCTTAGTAACGAATTTCCAATTGATGAAGAGATCTGATTGATGCCTATCCTTAGCGCAAAATTGAATAAATCTCTTTTCGGGGAGGTATTGTAAAAGGTGAAGGGTTGATCTTGGCATTCATAATATTTGGTGAAGTATTTGACCAGGTCTTTTTTGTTGTAGTCCACCTTCCCAATATCAGTGACCAGAAAGTCGGGGCACCTGAAATTATCCCATAATTGGGTTCTGAAGGTGCGATTTTCTGCTATCTTTCTACTAGCATTAATATACTTTTTATAGACCAATTGCTCTGGATTCGAGTCATCGCGACTGAAGAAGAATCGGATTAAGTTGCCGTATTTATAAATAAAAAGATCGGTTTGCCCCTCCATCAGTACTCTTAGGAAAAGCTGCTCTTCCTTAAATTCAGGTGTTGATACCTTACTCATGAACTCAACGATCTTGCTGGACCTGTCGATTTGAACGGTGTGTCGCTCATATTTGGCGACCTCGTAAATACCAAATTCTTTCACCTCAGTGATGGATGCCTTTTGTTTCTCAGCCGCCGCCGTGATTTTGTATTCAAATGCAATCGGATTGTTTTTCCAGTCGGCATTTTTGATCAGACATTCTGTCTTTTGGTCATTATTATCAATAAAATACCCTTTTTCGAAGATGATCTGGGCCATACTGTTTAGAGAAACCAGCAGGGCAATGCCTGTAATGATTAGTTTTTTCATGATATATTTTTGTTTGTTTTAGTTCGTTCAGCTTCCCTTGATTCCACAATACGCTGCGGTTGAATAAATTTTATGGACAATAATGTCTTTATTTTTTCCAATCACAAACTCACTCAAGCCAACATGGTGCTTGTTTTTGGGGTGCCAATCGTAGGTGTAGCCCAATTGTGTCCAGGGGTAGTTTTTGTTCCACACAGGATTGTAGTAGGAGTCTAGCCGCAGATCATTGATCCATTGTTTATGCTGATCCGTTTCGTACTCCGGAAAAGCCAAGCCGCAGTTCACTTCGGCGACTTTGCTGTCCAGGCACGGGCGGAATAAATCCTGCGGGCGCACCCAAAATTCTATAAAATAAGTCTTATTGGCGGTAGGAGGTAAGCCCAGCAGCTGCTTTAGCCTTAAGTCTAATCCTTCTTTGCGCCCAAATTTTTTATCCTGACAGACGCCCTGGAGCTCGGGGATAACCGTCACCCAAATCGGATATTTACCGGTATTATAGGTGTCCGTCTTGGGATCATTTTTATAATAGGTGGTATCAGCTTTCCAGGAAGAGACGAGTATATAAGATTTCCCATTCACCTCCTTCCACACCAAATCTGGATTTTGCTGCTTGATGGCCACCAATTGGCTGGTCACCTCCCAGGGCTGCGGCTTCGCCGCATCTCCGATACATTCCATATAAGCCCGATGGACCTTCTGCTCGTTGTAAGATTTGCTAAGCTGCCGGGGGCTACAGCCGATAAATAGAAGAGCGAGGAATAGTAATAGCGTAGACGAGGGATAATTTTTCATGTGCGAATACAATTAGGCACTAATTCAATTTTCGCGCTAATATAACAGATCGTCAGCAGCTAGCTAAGTAATCCAACCCACAGATTTGCGCCAGGCCTCAAATTTTTTCCGTCTTTCCTCCATATTCGCCGGAGGAGATTCCTTCTCCGCTATTGCCCGCTTTCTGATCACCACCGTCTGTTCCTCAAGGGTATTCAAGCCCAGGGCCCTTCGCCTGCGGTTGACCTCGGATAAATCATCAAAAGGGTAGGGGCTGAGTTCCCCCCGGTCGTCCCAATCAAACTGCGTCCCGTACAACTGCGGCTGGCCCTCAAACACCGCAATTCTATCCGTCAAGTAGGCCAAATGCTGAGGATTGGCCTTCCCCTCCTCAACTGCGCTTTCCAACAGCGTGAGGCACTTCCTCACAAAGCGAGGCTGCCCGATGGCGTGCTGGATCACCAACCAGGCGGCTTCGCTCGCCTCCCGCCCCACCTTATCAATGCTGGGGTAGCCCATCTCCTCCATCATCTCTTCCAATAACTGCGCATTCCTATTGTGTAGGGCTTCCATCTCCTCGTGGTACCCCTCAAAAAGCAGCCCCTCTTTGATTAGTCGATCACGGAGGGCCAGGTCTGCCTTTTTTAGCTGGATTATTCTTTTAGCAATGATTGTAGCGTTCATATGTTGATCGTTGGTATATCGCTTTATTACAATCAACGTTGAATCGGGCGGGCTTGATGCCCCCGAAAAGCCAATATTTCTCTATTCCAAAACCATTCTCTTCCTGCCCGTACGGGTCGTCATCGGAGCGCCAATCCTCCGACAAGTCGAACCAGTCGGTCATTTTCTCAATTGACGACATCGAAATAAGCTGCCCATTGCCATAGCTGTCCACATAACCTTTGACCGTACCCGCTGGTATCGGCTGTTCTTCGCTGTAAGGTATTTCCAACAGCAGCTCCTGTCGGATGAACGGCTGAATGCTTCCTTTCCCCAGATAAGTCAGGCTAACGCCGAG
Organism: Bacteroidota bacterium; assembly: GCA_038750655.1. GTDB lineage: Bacteria > Bacteroidota > Bacteroidia > Chitinophagales > Saprospiraceae > JBCDGZ01. Next base: position 12,747 of record JBCDGZ010000012.1, read on the forward strand.
ATTGGCGCAGAAGTGCGGCCTGCCCAGTTGCTTAAGCTCGTTAAAATCGCCTTCCGCGTTCTGTTCATAGAGTTCTCCAGGGTAGAAGGAGTGCAGGTAGTCGGCTCCCACCGGAAAGTCCAAGCTGATTCGCTGCTTGAGCAGTTTCTGGGAATATTGATAGGTGCCACCGAGATAGATGGCGGTTTCCAATCGTCGATGGTAGAAGAATCTGGCATCTACTATTAAATCCGACAACTCCTGTGCCCATAAATGGCTCCACCCATCTGTCGTAATCGATACTTTCAATACTATCAGCAATCCAATGTACTAATTTAGTCTTGATCCCTTGAGATTTTATTGGCGGTACTATTATCTTACTGATGTTCATTTCCCTTTGGCTTTCTCAAATTCAGCTTCTTCCTGCCGCGCCTTCAAAAATTCATCCTTGTTCACAGTGTAAATAGGAGAAATTTAATCGGCGTATTTACACCTTCTTACCAAAGACCTACCTAACTTCCAACTGATTCAAAATATTTTTGGCGCCCTCGTGATTCGGATTCACCTCCAATACCTTTTTGGCATATTCGATGGCTTTTGTCTCGTTTTTGAGTTCTGTGTAATTCTGGGCAATTTGGTAGTGTAAAAATGTCCGGTAGGCAGTTGCTGGAAAGAAATCCATAGTAGCCTGCAGGAGTTTTAGCGACTTTTCATAAGCTCCATCACTTTTCAGCTCCAGGCCTGCTCGTATAATTTCCGTATCGACGAGCGCATAATCGCTAGGCGCTGTTTTTATCAAATGATCTATGGCAGCAATGGCATCGTCAACCGATTCATTGGCCGTTTTTTCTAGGACCAATTTGAATAGGGACTTTTGGGGGAGCTGGTGTTCTTTATCGACTAGGATACTAATGATTGTATTGCTTATTTCTTGGGTATCCGTATCTCTTCTATTGGTCAATAGAATGATGGTTTTATTGTCGTCGATTAGTCGAGTGATCTGCGAGCGATAGCCGGTTACCAAGCCACCATGCCATCGAACATTAAGATCAGCATGCTCCCCTCGCAGGTTGACATGGAACCCATAGGAGTAGCGGTCAAAGTTGGGTTTGGATAGGAGTTCAACAGATTCCTTGGACAATAGTTGATTGGTGTAAAGGGCTTGATCCCACTTCAGGAGGTCTGCTGCTGTTGATATGATCCCTCCAGTGGAGTAAGTTGTCGAGGGATCTCTGTATTCCGCATTATCGTACTTAGCAGTAAGAAAATTGTAGCGATAAGGCGTTGCTCTATTTTTGATGATTGCATCGGAGTCAGAAAAAAATGAATCCCTCATTTTTAAAGGATCAAATATTCTTTCTTGGAGTAGGGCTGCGTAGGATTGACCTGAAACGTTTTCCAAAATAATGCCGAGTAAATAGTATCCTATACTGCTGTAGCGGAATTGTTCGCCCGGCTCATTTCGTTCCTCCAGGGTGGCAAACATGTTCATAATCGTGTCCTTCTCATAGTAAAGTCGAGCTTTGTTTAGTAAAAAGCCATCGATTCCTCCCCAATGATGCAGACCCGAAGAATGACTTAGTAAGTGATACATCGAATTCCAAATCGGCCAAACCAAATGCTTGCTGATAAATAGGCTTTCCCTTTTCCGCAACCAGAACAGTTCCAGCAAATAAACCGTATTGATGATACAGTTGCATTACCTCATCAATTTTATCGGAGGTAGATTGTGCATTGGTCGGCAGCTCAGTGCATGTAATGGCTATACATACATACAGGATAGAAAAATATTTCATGTAGAAGTTTTGAAGGGCGAATTGATTTTACTTTTTCTTCCTTTTGAATTCCCAAAATATATTAATGATTGTCCAATCACCATCTAGCTTGACAAGGTGAATGTACTCAACCCATCGGACGGTTGGGTATCCGGTGAGTAGCGTGGCACTAGCCATGTTGCCATAGCGGGAAATATTTTTTACAGTATTATTTTGCTGTTCTAATGTCAACTTAGATTTTTGGGACATAAGGTCTTTTAGCTTTTCAGGAGGAACGTCTTCACTCAAGGTAGCGCCGTCCTGATTGAATCCTCTTTTTGCAAGACGTGGATGCAAAGACTTATTCATTTGATCAAATTCGTTTTCGAAAAAATTTTCGATGTAGTTTAAAACTGTCTTTTCGATGGCTGCATACTCAACATCTTCTTGTGGTGTTTGAGCAGTCAGCGTGATGGTAAAAAAGAGGGTTAGAAGTGTGGTCAATAAGGTTTTCATACGGCAATAACTATTTAGTTTAAGGCCAAAGATATTTGTTGTTCGTATGAATATGGGTTATTGATAGCTTAATGAGAAGTTAAGTAGTGTTAGTCAGATGTTAATGGTATTTTACTTGAGTGAAAAATGTTTATTATTGCACAGCATCGAACTTCTGAGAATGAATAGGATCAAGATTGTATTCAGTTGTACCGCTCTTTCAATAATCGTTTTGATTGTCATTCAGCTTGTATTTCTTGAGTCTACCTATAGTGAAAGAAAAGCAATTTTTGAGGATAGGGTTTTTATCCTCCTAAAAAATCTCAAAGAAGCTCTTGATCCTGGCGATCCCCTTCCAGAAGCGTTCAATCGACTACTTTCACAGCGGCAGTATCAAAAGAGCTTTCCATTACTTGAAAAAAAAATAGCCACCTATTCTCAGCTAGAAAATATTCAATATGCCATCTATAAAAAAGATACCCCAGACTTTGTCTTAGGAAGCACCTTTAAATCTACCTATCTGATCAGTTTAAAAGCAGATCATATTATTGTCCAGTTGGGATTTCCTGATTATGGTGTAGTATATCATCTGCAAAAAATGTGGATTCATATCTTGGTATCCATACTCTCTACAGCTTTGCTTATCGTCTCTTCTTACTATACTATCATTACATTGATCAAACAACGCCGCCTCTCCAAAACCAAAGAGCAGTTTATCAATACCATGGCCCATGAATTAAAGACGCCTATCTTCTCTATTTCCATTGCAGTAAAGACGATGCTTGAGTTGGAGGTCTTCAAAGAAAACGAAAAATTAAACCGATACTTACAGCTGATTTACAGTGAGAATGAGCGCCTAAAGATGAACACCAGCGGAGTACCCTTAGATATCCACAATTTTCACAATCGCCTTGAAGATAAACTCATCTAGCCTTCCAACATATTCCATACGAATTGGAGCATCAATCGAACCATTAGCGTGGCTGAATTGGTAGACCCCGCGCTGGCTGCGCTTATCGCCCATACTGTCAATCAGGCAAGTGTAAATTCGCTTGCGATTGGCGGGGGACGTAGCAGAGTTGTTGGCATGATTGGCCAAAATGGCCACATACATCCGCCCCACAAGCGGCTGCTGTTCCAACAGCCCATTGATCATTCGATCGAGCAGCTCGTCGTCCAGATGCTTGATTTTGGTTAAAGTTTCTATGCTCGCTAGCTGTACACGGGCCACCGAATTGAGCTGATTGAGCAGCAAGTCAAAGCCAGCTGAACTGTGCCGATTGAAATGACTTAGCAGACGCAGACAGGCTTCCTTGGCTGTAACGATGACTCTATACTTTCGGATGAGCGCATCGTATAGGCCGTGTTCAAGGTCAAAAGTATTCAAAATACCGTTGTTTCGATCAGAGGACCAAACCGCTACCAGCGTAACTAAGTAATCAAGGGTACGATCTAGTAAATCCCGGTGAGGGCTAGCTTTTTGGAGCTCAAATAACAAGAGACGCAGGGCTAGCCGGTAGCGGGGTTCTGAGTAGGCTTCTTGGATAAGAACAGCTTCTTCGGCTAACCTAAAATATAGATTTTTAGTGTAAAAATAGCCGAAAGCCTGCCAAAGGCCGTTGTGTAAGCGATCAACTATATCGTCAAAAGGAGTAGAAAATACCGCCAGGACGTTATCACTAATTTCATCTAACGCTGCTCCAAAGTGTTGGGTGGGATTGTCTTTTTCTGCTACTTGGTCAATGGCGGCGATGATGCTGGTTAGGTAGTTGGGTAAAAAGGTATAACCAGCAAGCTGCTCGGCGTATTGCTCGACCAGAATTTCCTGCAGTTCTACGTATAGATCAATTTCGTTGGTGTTGTGTTCTGAACAATTTTGTATAGCAATGGAAACGACGGCGTTTAACTGACGAGTTGACAGCGTTGGCCCCGTTCGGAGGGACTCACAAAATTCGTTTAGCGTCCTCGCATTCATGACGCTACAGTACTTGAACAAGATTACGGTGTCTTCATCTTCTAGTAGCTTCCATAATAAAGCAATGTCATCAATTCGGATGTTGAAAAAGAAATGGATGATGGAGGAGTGTTGGAGGCCCTCCACGCGTTCTTGTGCTAGGCGCAGCACAGCCTTTTTCAGCAGGTTAAACCCTAGCTCACTCAGTGTGTAATGAAGGGGGAAATTTCGTTTGACCATGGTGATGCCCTGCGACAATACTAAATTTGCTCGGCAGTACAGTTGGGTATCATCAGCGAGCGACATCGCCAGGATACCGTCGATATTGTCGCTCTTGACTTCTTTATGGTACTCTGCATTATAAACCGCTGCACAGTGGCGCAGGTAGGCGTCCTCCGCTTGCAACCAGGGGGCAATGGCGGTCAGCGCCGCAGAGTTCAAGACTTTGAGGTAGGGTAAGAGTGGCCTAATGAGTGCTGATTGGCCATCAAGGATGAGCTGATTGAGGATGCCGAAGGTATTGGGAGTCAATTCAAGCCCACTGCGGCTACCCTCCCGGATGAGCTGATCGACGGATGCTGCATTAGGGCTTTGCTGGAGGCGTAACCAGGCAATATCTGCTTCCCCCTGTACCGAGGTACGCGAGAAAAAACTAACGATGTCTTGCAGGCCAGTCGCTAGTAAGGCTGGGACCCACGTTTTGGGATCGCCTTTTTTCTGATCTTGGAAAATAGTGTTGTCTAAAAGGGAATATAGTCCGAACAGGTCATAGCCAAAAATATAGGCGGCTTCATCTTGGTCCAACAACTGCTGGAGTTGCTGGTCCAGTTCTGAGCTGAGCTGAATATTGAATATCGTGCGGATGGTCACTCCTCGTCGGTAGTCATCCTGAATCAATGGTATTGTAGAAATAAGGATATGATTGCACCATTCCTCGTGTTCATCCCTTAGTAGCTCATAAAGGTCCACAACATTTTTAATACGCGCTAGTGGGTTTTCGATACGTACTAGATCCTGCTTGATCTTTGTTATGATCTCCTCCACTTGGATGCCATAGCCTGAGCTAAGGGCTATCCGCCACAGTTCACAACGCTCGCGAGGCCGTACCAGCTGATCGATTTGTGTAAGAATAGTAGCGAAATAGCTGGTTCGGTCGGTTACGTAGGTCATGTACCGGAGGGCCGCCCGGCATTTGTAGTACAGGTCGGGAATAGCCTGGATGATACCGGGCAATTTGTTGTAGATAAATTCCTTACTTCGGAATCCTCGTGGGAGTAGGTAGCCCAGTTCATTTCCAAACAGACCATTTTGTAGACAAAACAAATACATCTCTGGAATCTGTGGATGGTGATCTGGAGGGATGAATTGCTTTCGGTGCTCTGCACCATGCAGGATATAACGCACCACTAGTCGATAAAGGATGGTCTCTTTAAAAGCCTGATTCAAGTCAAAACGTACATCTTCAAAAAGTCTGTAGGCTTCGATTACACTCAAGAGATCGTGCGGGAGGCCATCGGTACGATAGGCGGCAAAGGTGAAAAACGGAGGGCAGGGCCAATCTTGCTCTGCGTATCGACTGCGCTGCTGTTCAGCAAAGGGCGCAGTAGAGAGTTGTAAAAGCCCTTTGTACATATTTTCTACCTCATTGGCCCCGGTAAGCGTGTCGAGCATTACGGCATAGTTATACACGACATCGTCAGAATTGGCCGTGCTACTTTGGTAATACTGTTCTACCAAGCGTACCGGTTGATAAGTAGGCGTAAGTATGTCGGGAACTTTGAGCGCACTCCCGTAGGCATTGAGTAGCGTACCGGACAGTTTGCGATAACTCTCAAAGGTATGGGCATCGCTAAAGGTTTCAAAGGCTACTTTTAAATGATAAAACAGCTTGCGATGAGCCGTATAAATAGGTTCGTGCAGTGTCGTGATAATAGCCTTACATCGCCGCACTAAAGCCGGGGCGTCTTCGCCAACACTGGCAAGCAGGGTCGTCGCCTCTTGGACAGAGGAAGCGGTGAGCACCTGGTAGAGTAGGGCGTCAACGCGATCATTCTCTGTGGTAGTGTTGTGCAGGAGATGTTGGAGTAGGCCAGTCGTAATGGAAGGATCGTTAATTCGCTCGTAGAATTTTGATCTAAAGTATTGTACAGCAGTAGAAAACCGAGGTTGGTTTTTCAACTCTTTATCTATGGTCACCACGCGTAAATCATCCAGGACGATTTTATTAACATCCAGGCTCACCGCCGCATTATAAATGACGTCATCATAAGCGTATTTGCTGTAAAACAGATCCGGCGAGCTTTCGATGATAGCCTCTCGCCTGACATTAGGCTGCTGTAGGAAAGAAGCCGTTTTTTCGTACTCCCGCTTGGCCTCAATTTGCAACCAAGTCGGATAGCCTCCTTTGAAACTGGCAAATAGTAGGAGCTTGCGAAAGGAAAGCTCAGCTGCTGACGGTTCGGTAGACACCAGCTGATACTCCGCAAAAGGAAGCAATTCCTGGCCTTGGTAACGCTCTAAATTGCGCTCGTAGTTGGTGTAAGCCCAATTGTATTTTACCAACTCCTGCCGATAGGTCGCCGTGGAGTAGCTTTGCTTGCGGATCGTCTCGCGCTTTTCTACAATAGAGGCCAGCATGGTCTCCCGTTCCGTTCCGGCCTCAATACGCTGGATGCGCTTTTCCAACTTGGCGATCGCTAGTTTTCGTTGGTTATGCGCAGCTACGAATTCGGTGTGAAATTCTGCTAAAGAAACTATTAGCTCCTGGTTGCTCGAAAGTATATTACAGAGGTAGTAGACTTTGATGATCTCCTCTTCTATTTTCAAGTCTTCTGGAACCTGTAAAAATGTTCTTTGATCGTAATCTAGGGCGCTGACTTTTTTATCAAATTTTACTAATTCTTCTGTATCAATTAGCTGACTAAAGGAAAACCTGAGCGCGATTTGTTGATGCTCTAAAATTCGCAACTGTTCCTTTCCGATGTTGATCTGCGCATTGAGTGCATCGGTCAGCTGCGATAGGTTGTTATTGACGTTGTTCAAAACATTGGAGAACAGTTCGTACAGCGGGGTGTAAAACTTGATGTTCTGACGATCCTTAGCCACCTGTGGTCGTAAGGTGCTCAGCTTCTGCTGCAACCGCTTCTTATAGGCTTGGATGACCTCGGCCATCGTACCATCCAAGAGCATTTCCAAAATTTCTGAACGCCCCTCTATAGCCGTTTTTAATTTTATCTCGGCCAATGCATGCTGACTGAGTTGGGCTTTGTGTTCAGATACGACGGATAATTTCTTTATTCTATTGACTTTTTCGAGCAGCTGCTCCTTTAGCTTTCCTTCACCTAACAATTGTAATTCCAGTCGGATGACCTCCAACTCTTTCTCGAACTGTACCTGTGGGGTGTCGGGTAGGGAAGGCTCCTCCGGTTCGGGAAGTTTGAGCGTATCTGATGCTAATTCTAAGAGGGTACGTTGAACCACCCATCCCCACTCTTCGCGGTCCAGATGAAGGCAGTCGTACAAACTGCGCACTAGCCTGGACGGAAACCAGCGATTGTCGAGCATAACGCCGACCGTAGCCAGCACCAGTTGATTGTCTGCTCGTTCGCCAGCACTTAAAATCCGGCCGAAAACTATATCGACCAGAGCGCCCTTAGAGCTATTGCGGATTTGTCGCAAACCCGTATTCACCCGCTCAGTAAGTTCTGGATAGTAAGCCGTCAGTTCTTTTTGAGCAGAAAAACGGATGAGTTCGTAAACGACTCGTTCTATGATACGGTCCTCTACCTTATCTAAAGACATTTCTGCGAAGGCATCGCTCAGGAGTAAGGCACTTCGTGGAAAGTAGTTGGACAGCTTGGTGTTGGCATCTAGCAGGGCTAGTAAAACATCACTGACTAGCTTTTCACTCCATTCCGGATCAACACTGATGTGGCCCAAGGCCATTAAGAGCGGTACTTTCCAGCGCGGGTTATCTAAGTATTGGACAATAGACCCCGCCGTTTTGTATTTATCCCTAGTAATAAAACGCGCGGCCAGGTATTCTTGAAAAGTCAGATGAATGAAGCCATAGTATTTATCACCTCGGGGGGCGATAATGCCTACTTTGTTCCGAATCTCTTCAATAAACGGTTTGACTACTTCGCTGGTGAAGCTAGAGGGTAATGATGCTTCTCCGCCGGAGCGAAAGGCCGCCAAGCTCTTTTCGATCAGACTCTGCATTTCGTCCTCTCGAATGATGCCTTTAGGATACTTGATATGTATCGTCTTCGCCACCTCGGAGAGAACGTACTCTACTTCATCACTAGAGAGGCTAGAGTGTTTCCAGGTTTCGATTAGGGTAATGAGGGCCTCCTTGTAAAGCGCCGCTCGCTGCGGCGGCAGCTGACTATCATTTTTGCGGTAGACCAGCGCGATGATGGTAATCAAAAGGGGGTTAGTGGCCAATTCAAGTATCCGCTTGTCGGCAAAAATGACTTGCTGAAGGTCATCCGCTACGGCTTTGGCTTGGCTGTGTAAGATGTCCGGTGGTAGGTCTTTGGCATATTTTACTCGAAACAACTCTGCCATCCACATCTGGCAAAAGCGACCAATGGCTCTACGCTTCATCGGCTCAACCGTAACGTGTGTAACGGGGCGGATAATAGGAGAGAGGTGATAGCCTACGATTCTACTGGTAATGACTACTTGATTGCCCCCAACTCGATGCGGCGGCAGATTGGATGCGCCACCAGGGTAAGCGGTGGATTTCCTCTGACCAACGATCCACTTTTCGATGAAAGTTTCAATCTCGGCAACGATCTCCGTACGGTAGCTGGTGACCTCATCCATTCCATCTAGTATAACCACTGCATTATTGGCCTTCAAGGCTCTGATGAAACAGGCTCTTAAAGCCACCGGGCTGAGTTTGGTGCCATCTGATTTCGTCGGCGATTGGCCTCGCCATTTGTGATTGCCCAAGTAGTCTATCAGTGCAATCTTACCCTCTTTATGCCGCTCGGCGTACACCTGCGCATAATCAGCAATACTTAGTAAAATGACCATGCGGGAAGGACCGAGGTCGTAGTAGTTTTTCCCCAGGTCTAAATAAGGATCGATTTTATCTTCGAGAACACGTACGTTGGCGGGGGCACCCGTTTGCAGGACTTTTAAATATTCGCGTGCCAACTGAACCGTCAACCACTTAGATAGCGTGGTTTTACCACTGCCAGGATCCCCTAATATGACCAGGAATCTTTCATCACGAAAAGCTTCCCCCAGCGTAATTGGAATGTCTTGCCCTTCAAAACTCTCCTTCTTTTCAGTATGGGCCAGATAAGTGCCTACTGGATTCGATAGTAGGGAGTCTAGCCCGTCGGTATAGTACTTTTCGTCTATTTCTTCGGGCCCTTCGTGAGGCTGTTGTTGTCTTTGGTTAATGGTGAGATTACGGGACTTGAGCTTCTCATAAGAGCTGGATCGTTCGCCGCGTAGGGCTACATAAACGTTTTCCAGCGCCACTCCTCGTACGTTAGTCGCAGAGTGGATACCGTACAGCTTGAGATAGCCGTGTTCCTCTAACAACCACTTTAGATAGGCGCTTTGAACGTGCTGGTAGTTTTGTTCTTGCTCAGGGTCAGCTCGCTCCGCTTTAGCCGCTAGTGCTTCTTCTGTGTAGTGTAGGTTGAGCCCTAGCCAGAAATTTGCTGCATCTCCGCTGTCAGCGTAGCAAGGTTTCATATTGGCGATGGCCATTTCGCCCGCCATTCCCGCCAGCGTTTTTGCAATGGATCGGGCCGTGAGCTTAGGGGGATTATTGGGAACAACGGTCTCCCCGGTCAAGACGTCGAAAAGCGCCTGCGTAAAATAGGTCAGTTCGCCTTCCTCCTCCGGCTCGAAGCCAAAATTGTAGCTGTCCGTTGCGGTGAGGATTTCTACGTTTTGTGAATCTCCAAAATTTCGCTTGCGCAGTAAACGGCCGCTGTAGCAAGAATCAACGATGAGGAGTAGGTGCCGCGCCCCAGCCTGCTCTATGGTCTCAAAAAGCCATTCTCGCGGTATGCCACCGATGGTAGGATCATCAGGGTCCAAGTCCTCTCCACCAAAGAAGTAGGCATCTTCTACTGCCCCCGTTACGCCGTGGCCAGATAGAAAAAGCAAAAGTTGATCTTCACTACGACTAGATTTCAGGAAAATCCTTATTTGTTTCTTCAGGTGATTGCCCGAAGTCTTCTCAGCAACTTGAACCGTATCAAAACATCCTTTTTTAGGATCTAGCAGATAGGCGGCTAAGGCTTTAGCCCCGTTTTTTGGGCTGCGAAGTTCGGGGTAATCTTCGTATTCATTAACTCCGATTAGAAGGGCTTTTCGTCGAGGTGTTAAATTCATTCGAGTTGTTTGAGTAATCGCTCAGTCAGTGCTTCCACTGCTTCCGTATCCTTAATGTCTGGTATTTCTAGTTCGATTTCGTTGTCTCCTTTTTTTACCCGCAACTTGGTGGCTTCTTGGTTGCCCAGCAACCATTCCCTGATGCCTTTAACTATACCTGGCAGGGCAGATTCCAAAAAAGTGATGGTCAATAAACCTAGCGTGATGGGATCACCCATTGCCCCCTTTGGAGGGAGCTCGGTGGATGGAGTAGGACGAATGTCCACCCCTCGAATATCTTGAAACTTCACTTTGAGTTGACCCGTAACTACAGCCGTTCGATCTTGGTAGGGAGTGGTGACTTTGAACGTAATTTCTTGCTTCATTTTTAGTGTTTGAGTTAAAGTAACATTTTTTTGGCTCACCGCCAAAAAACCCCTATTAATCGATAGATTAACAGGGGTTATAATCAAGTATCATTCTACAGAAAAAAGAATTATAAATTGTAATAAAAAACCTTCACATTTATTGAACAAGTACATTACGGACCGCTCTGGCCCCGTCTATATATACTTGAAGAATATAGCTGCCTTTAGGCAGATCGCCAAGTCACACTGGGGTCAGATTCTCTCCGATCAGGACATCGCTACTCCCATTAGCACTCCAGTACATTGTGGTTTGCGCTTGGACGAAAGTCAAGGAGCAAAACAATATTATAACCACACACAGTAGTCGTAAAGCAGCGGGAAGTTTCGCTGGTCGATAAGCGCCTAATTTCCGATGGGACCGCTTGGTTGATAGATTCGAGTAAGGTGTCATTTGATTCTTTTTTTTTGGTAAATTGGATATGCGTAAACGCTTGTTGCAAAGTTATGGGGGAAAGCCCCCTGAGCCCTTGCTCCCATGTTCCAATTGTTTGCGAACACGTTCCAAGGGCTTGCACTTATGTTCCAAATGTATTTAGATATGTTACATTAAGAAAAGTTGCAGCGGTGTAATTGTATGATTATCAGTGTGTTGTGGCTGTTGTTGCGACAAATGTCAAATTCTTCTAAAAAGCAATGGAAAATAGCTCAAGGAGCTAACTTAAAAACCTCGCTAATCCATCGACTAGCAAGGTTGTGTCAAATAATTACCAAGTGAAATGATCACTAAAAAGCCAGAAAGAAAGTGTTCTATGATTGTAAATTGAATAGTACCAATTTCAACCAATCGAACACAATCAATCCAGCATCATTCTACAGAAAAAAAGAATTATAAACTTTAATAAAAAATCTTTATATTTATTGAACAAGTATATTACGGACCTCTTTGGCCCCATCTACCTGTACTTGAAGGATATAGCTGCCCTTCGGCAGATCGCCAAGCCCCACTTGGGTCAGATTCTCTCCGATCAGGACATTGCTCCTCACCAGTTGGCCAGCCATATTGAACAGCTGATAATTGCCCTCTTTGTAATTCATCTGAACCTCTACGTTCAAGACCTCACTGACGGGATTGGGGAATACCTTGACTTCTAAAGCGGTACCCAATCGCTGTACGACTTTGATGGCAGAATATTCATACTCCCCGTCGTAGTCGATTTGCTTCAGGCGGTAGTAGTTGCTCCCACTTTTGGGTTCTTGGTGGAAGTAGCGATAGTCGTTGAACAGATCGGTGGTGCCTTGGCCCTCTACGAAGTCCAGGGTGTTCCAGTCGCGGCCGTTAAGGCTGTGTTGGATGTCGAACCCTGCGTTGTCGAGTTCTGTGGCGGTCTGCCAAGTCAGCAGCGACTGATCGTCAACGGCGGTGGCCTGAAAGTACACCAGCTCTACGGGCAGCGGGGCATTGGCGGTGAGGGTCAGTTCGTTAAAACCAGATACATTTAAGGCAGATCGGATATTGAAATCGGTAAACAGTGCGGTAGTGCCATCTGCGATGGTCCAAACTGCGGAGGGGGTACCATTGGCGACATCTACACTGAAGATGAGTTCAAAATTGCCGCTTCCGAAAGTGCTCAGATCGATGCCCGTACCGGAATAGACGAAGGAGAAATAGGTGTTGCCGTCGGTGTAGGCAAAGCCCGGCGCTTGATAGTTGATGCTACCGCCGTTGGTGGCATCGTCCAGAATGGTGAAGACTTCACTCCCGGTGACTTGGGAGGTTGGAATATACATGATGACCGTAAGTTCAGCGGCGGCGGGAATGGCCGGGAAGGTGCTTCCTGGGTTGATGGCCATCGCGAATTCCGCATTGTTATCGGAGCCAAAGCTTCCTCCACCGCCAATGATATAGCTGATGTCTGACGGGGCGCTTTGCGCTTGTGCGGATTGTAGTTGAAAGAGGGTGATCAAGAAGACAAAGCAGATTAATACTCTTAGCTGTTGCATGATGAATATATTTGGAGGCCAGAGGCCGGGTATTTTAGAATAATGTTGAAAAGGACGGGCGCTTGATCAGCGCGGCTTATTGCTCCGTGCGCGTCGCGTTAGGGTCTCCATCAAGGACCTCGTCCAGAATGAAGGTGGCATCGCTTGGCAAACTCGGCGGTGGAAAGACGCGTGGCGTGAGGCGTACAAAGCCATCCATGTTGATGTCTCCGGTGCTGTAGCCATTGAAGGTACCATTGGGATCACCGTTGAGGATGTTGTCCAGGATGTAGGTGCGGTCGGAGGAGAGCGACGGTGGGGGGAAGACTCTGGGGGTAACCCGTACGTAGTTGTCATCCGACTTGGCGTTGCCGCCCCACATCGCCCAAACGCCTGAGCTGACTTCGACCATCGGCGCGGTGCCGTAGGCTTGGGCCGAAGCGCTGGTGAAGTCATGAGCGGTCGTTGAAGCGTTGTTTAGGCTGAGTGCAGCGGCCGTCCGAATGCCTATATGGTTGCGGTGCCGGACCGCTACGTAGTAATCTCCGGGGCTCGCCAGGGGGAAGACCACCGGGGCAGATCCACCCGCTACATCCACAATATCTCCATCCCTTTGCAATATGGCCGCTCGGGTATGCAAAACAATAGTAGGATCGATCGGATCTCTTAATTCAACAAATACCCAATCCACGATCGCATTATTTCCAGTGACATTATAGACGGCTTCGATGATGGGTTTCTCCACCACCATTGATATGGGTAAATCCACTCATGGCGCTGTAAGGTTCTAAAACAGGCACCCAGTCGTCAGTGCGCAGATCATCATTGAGCAGGGTAGTGGAAGTGTTAAATGGGCCTTGCAGGAAGATTTTAGGGCTCACCAGGCAGGAAATGCCTTCGTAGACCAGGGCGACTTGGCCCGATACCGAATAATCAATTCTCCAATCGGCCGGTAGAGTAGGGTTATTGAAGGTACCAGAGACACTGTTGGCGTTGATAAAAACGATGCGGTCATTAAAAGTCGGCGTATAATTCAGGCTGATAGAAAGTGTAGCGCCGCCAATGGTGGCCACTCCCGCAACATCCAAAACATCGTGCTCCGTAATCGGTGTAGTCCCATCTATTTCTACCTCTAGTGTTGCAGCAGAAATATCAAAGGCATTAACGATGCTCATTTCCCCCGGTGAATTTCCGGGCGCCAGCGTTCCTGCCACTGCGGTAATATTTTGGATTAGCCCATCAACAGTGATGGTTCCTCCTCGATTATCGAGGCTATTATTATTAACCCCCCTTATGGCCTCTTGATTAGAGTTCCCAATGGTCAGGTTGGCCGCATTATTAAAGCTACCATTTCTAATTAGAAGCCCTATACCGTCTGTATCAAAAATATTGACATTACCGTTCACTATATTGTTAAATACTGGAGTATTACCTCCATCTAATAATATTCCGGCACGTCCTGTTTGCTCAATGTTGATAGTACCTCCATCATTCTGAAAAACGTTAGCCACCGTTATCCCGTAGCCGTTGATATTGAGATTTGCTCCGTTTGTTCCGATGTTGACCGTACCGTTTGGGGCATTCATAAATACGCTGCTTGCATCGAGCCTGAATCCAGCACCACTCGTATTATCGACTTGTATGGTCCCGTTAAAATTACTGATGAAAGCTTTACCGTCGATACCTACACCTGAGATATTGCTTGCCCCACCACTGGTACCGATATTGATCTGGCCATTTCTATCCGTCGTGATTGACCCTTCTGCATGTAAAATACCATCATTCCCGGTATTGTTGATATTGACCGTACCACCGGCAGCACTGAGAACACCGAAGAGACTGCACCCATAGATTGTAATGTTATTAGCCCCCCCGTTCATGCCGATGTTAATCTCACCGGAGTTGGTTGTACTCACATCTCCATCTTGCTGTACATCCAGTCCTGACACTCCAACACGGTCAATGTTGACGGTAGCATTATCGTTGATAAATACGGATGAGATGACCATTAGCCCCGATGCGCTGATGTTTCCCTGATTTTGACCAATGTTGATGACACTTCCATCCTCATTGAGGAAAGTAGACCCCAGGGTACCCTGAATGCCAGCACTCCCGGCATTATCGACGGTGATGGTACTATTTCGATTGATAAACGTAGCGTTTTCATAAGTGAGGCCAAACTTAGTGGTGTTATTGGAGTTTTGACCAATGCTCAGTAAGGCTGCATTTTCGTTGACAAAATCCGAATCTTGAACGTACATGCCTAAGCCTGATGCAGCGGTAACACTTCCCGTATTGCCTATTTTAATGGTGGAGGCATTATTGGTGAATGTTGAGTTTAAAGCATTCCATATCCCTATACGGCCGATACTTCCACCTGCCATCGTACCGATGTTGAGAACGGCCCCATCGAGATTATTAAAATTGCCGTTGGCAGACAAGTTAAGTATCCCCTCTGTATTGGTCAATTTAATGTTAATGACCCCTCTATTGGTAAAGGTGCTATTGTTTTCGAGACCTACTTGTCCTACAGCCTCGGCCGATCCTATGGTAATCCGAGCACCAGCATCATTGGTGAACTGACCGTTGTCTCTGTTTTCTATACCATCACGGAGGGCTCTTTCAATATCAATGGTTTCAGAATTAAAGAAAGTACCATAATTGCGGATACCAAAATCTACATTATTACTTGTTGTTCCTATGGAAATAATCGAACTAGAGTTGGTAAAAGTAGCCCCATCTTCATTTCGGATACCAGCTGCTCCTGCTCCCTCAACGTTAATTGCTCCACCCAAGGCAGTAAAATTTCCTTCATTATACACACCATTTTCGCCTACGGCAGCTCCTGAGCCAAGGTTTACGGTGCCGGAGGTAATGGTAAATGCACCATTAGTACTTACCCCAATCCCATTCTGCGTTACTGCTCCAATATTAATCGTACTATTAGCTACATTAGGAAAAGAGATGGCTCTGGTCGTAAAGAGACCGTTGGCTACCAATATTCCGTTTCCGCCGACGGTGCTTGCCACACCAATATTGATGTTAGCTCCTCGGTTAAGAAAGGTACCCGTAGAGTGAATGCCGATGCCAGTTGAAGTTATTATATTAATGGTGGCTACAGCGATCGTTCCTCCGGGGAAAGTAGATTCATTGGTGAAACTTCCTGAATTATTGATGGCAAAAGGCTCATTGGCGACACCCGTAATATTAATGGTTCCATTGTTGACAATGGTGCCGCGGTTGAATAAGATACCTTGACTGACCAGAGGAAAGGAAGAAGCATTGATGATTAATATTGCTCCTGCTTCTATGGTCAGATCAGCGTTTGGTCCTACAAGGATATTATGTGCTAACATGAAGCCGGATACCACTGGAGCATTGCTTCCATTACTCATAATGGTTAGGTTCTGACCAGCAGGAGCTATGGCAGGACTCCAATTGAGGGGATCATGAAATTCATCGCTGACAATACCCGTCCAGGCTAATGTAAATATTTGTCCATTGACGAAAGTCAAGGAGCAAAACAGTGCCGTAATGGTACACAGCAATTGTAAAGAAGCCTTCAGCTTCCTTGGTCTAAAAGAGCTAAATATAGAGTAGCTCCTTCTAGTTCGTAAATTTGAGTAAGTTGTCATTTGATTCTTTTTTCCTTGATTTTTCAGTAAGCGCAATAGCTTGGTACAAAGCTATGGGGGAAAGCCTCCTAAGCCCTTGCAGTCATGTTCCAATTGTTTGTAAACACGTTTCAAGGGCTTGCACCTATGTGTCAAAGGCGTTCAAGTATGTTGCATCAAGAAAAATAGAACGGCGTAGTTGTTTGACTATCAGTTAGTTGCGGATAGAGCTGGGGCGAACACCAAATTCTTCTAAAAAAGCAGTGGAGAAATAGCTCAAGGAGGTGAAGCCTACTTCAAAGGCGACTTCGGAGATGGTCAGATCACTGGTATTTAACAATTGTTTCCCCTTTTCCAGACGGATTGTACGGATCAATACGGTCGCTGATTTGCCGGTGAGGGCTTTGAGTTTGCGGAATACCTGGGTTCTGCTCATCCCCAGGGCTCTGCTGATCTGATTCATATTGAGCGAGGCATCAGAAAGATGCTTTTCTATATAGTCATATAGCTTTTGCAGGAAGGGGTCTTCGATGACCTGGGGTTGATCTAAGGATGAGGGGGAAGCGCCGGCGTAGCGTTCCTGCAATTTCTTTCGCAGTTCCAGCAGCTTGTCAATTCTCACCAGCAATTCTCGTTCTTCGAAGGGTTTGGCCAGATAGGCGTCGGCGCCTTTTTCCAGCCCGCTGATCTTGGAGTCGGTATCACTTTTGGCGGTGAGCAGAATGATGGGAATATGGTCGGTACGCTCATCCTTTTTCAGGGTGTCGGTTAATTCATAGCCATCTTTTTCGGGCATCATCACATCGCTGATGATTAAGTCCGGTATTTCGGCAATCGCTCTGTCAATACCGATGGCTCCGTTTTCCGCCGTATCAATGCTGTAGTAGTCCGCCAGCGCCGCGATCAGGTATTGCTGGACATCCTCATTGTCTTCTACGACAAGCAACTTGGGCTTACCCTCCTCCGCTTCCGGTCGAATGGCCAAGGCGCTTTCCAGGCTTCCCACTGCCGCTTTGTCCTCCGCAAGCTCAATAGGAGCAGGGGCTGAACGCTCATTTTCCACTTGGGCGGAGCGCGTGACGGGCAATGTTATCGTAAATGTACTTCCTTTACTCAATTCGCTCGTCACAGTGATTTCCCCTCTCATCAATTTGACCAGCTCCTTGGTCAAAGCCAAACCAATGCCCGTTCCTTCTCCGGAGCGGGTAGAAGAGTCATCCTCCTGATAAAACCGATCAAAGATACTATTGAGGTTGTCCTTGGCGATTCCGACCCCCGTATCCTTCACCTCAATATTTAAGAATTCTTTCTCCGATCGTTCCTCTGGGCTTATTCTAAGGTAAATATCTCCACCGTTGGGGGTAAACTTGATGGCATTCGACAGTAAGTTCGACAGCATGCGCAGTATTTTATCCTCATCATAATCCATCGTAAAGCTGGACGAAGCCGACAGAAAATGCAGCTGTATACCGTGCTGCTCAGCGTATGAGCTGTGTGATTCCGTCACAAAGCGCATATATTGGATAATGTCTCCTTGCATCAACTGCAATTTCAACTCATTGGCCTCTAGCTTTCTCAAGTCCAGAATTTGATTGACTAGGTTAAGCAGACTCACAGTGTTGCGCTGAATCATACGGGTACCTTTCTCCAAATGCACCTCCGGTTGTTCCCGAATCCGCCCAATCATCCCCTTAATGATGGTCAGCGGGGTTCTAAACTCATGAGAGATATTGGTGAAAAAGCGCGACTTGGCCTGGTCCAGCTCTTCCAATTGCTCCTTTTGCTGTAGAATCTTTTCGTTGAGGCGACTCAGCTCCTCATTGGCTTTTTGCTTGGAGCGATAGTACAGAAAGCCGATGAATAGCAGTAGCGCCGCCACGGCCAGCGCACCCCAGAGGGTACGGCGGATGTCCTGCTGCTGCTTCAACTCCTGCTCTTGGGCGTAGGCCATCTCCTGTCTTTCCTGCTCAAAGTCCATATCCGCCTGCATGCGGGCAATATCCCGAGTATTTTTTTCATTGAAAAGAGAGTCCTGAATAGCCTTGGACACCTCCAAATAGCGCAGAGCGGATTTGTCATTCCCCCGTTGTTTGTAGAGGCGATAAAGGCCTTTGGCCGCGTCCATTTCATTTTCTCTGAGTAGATTATTGGTGGCTATTTCATAAGCTTGAGAATAATGGGCCAGTGCCTCGTCGTTTTGGCGATTCTTTTCGCTGATTTTGCCCAAACCCAAATAGCTTTTTGCCATAGTCGACTGGCTTTTGACCACCGGAGACCGTTCAATCGCCGTACGGTAATTTTCCGAAGCGGCCTCATCATTATTCAGCATTTCATTGGCTTGACCGATATACCAGAACCATTCCCCATTAACGTGTTGTCCGGCAGTTTCTTTGATCTCTTTTGATTGGGTCAATGTCCTCAAGGCTTCCTCGTATTTTTCTTGCAGCAGCAGTACCCTTCCCTTTTTGAAGAGCAACTCAGGGTTGAGCTCATTGTTATTAGCCAATTTAGAGGTCTCAATGGCTTCGGTCCAATAAAGCTGGGCATTCTCATAATCCTCTATGGTCATGTAGGCTTCTCCTAAAAAATCAAGACTGACAATAAGATCTTTGTAATAGGTGGTTGGTCTCAAAACATCAACAGCTTGGTGAAAGACTGCTATGGTCTCTGGAAACCGTCCACTGAAAAAATAGGCAGTCCCAATAGAGCGATAACAGGAAGCCATTCCGGTCGAGTCCTTGAGTGCCTCCATGATATCCAGCGCATTATTGTAACTTACTAAGGCGCTTTCGATTCTTCGGGCTCTCCCTTCGTTGTTGCCCATATTGACGTATGTTTCTGCGGTCAATCGTTTATCTTTTAGCTTATCTTTTAGTATCACCAAGGCTTCATGGAGAAATATATTAGAGGAGTCAAATTGGGCCCTAAAAGAATAGGTCCTTCCTATATTGGTACAGGCTCTCATCAAAATACGATCTTCGTTCTTGGCTGCCTTTGCTAGTCGATAAGCTTTTTTGGCTAAGGCTAGCCCTTTATCCAGTTCGTTTTTTCGATTATAAATAAAAGATTGATCTATCAGGCTTTCAATGATGAGCGTAGAATTGTTAAACCGCTCGGCTTGTTGAATAGTATTAGCGTGAGCAATTAGGGAGCTGTCCAGTTGCTGGCGAACATCATAAGCATTTGCAATAGAATAGGCAATTTCGGCTAAAACAGGATCATTCAGCGATTCGGCCATCGGATAGATTTGTTGGAGCAACAAGAGCGCACGATCCGGCTCGCTGTCCATCAGCGCTTCAGCCAGGGCGTGGGTCTGTTTGACACGGGTTAAATCATCCGTAGCTTTATCGACGAGATTCTGCAACGAGTCGATCGTGTTTTGCGCCGGTAGGCAAGCCGCAGAGAGGGTGAAGATCAAAACCCAGTAGAGTGATTTAAAATACATGAGGTATCCATTAATCATAGTATCGGTTTAATTTGAGAGCGGATAGATAATAAGGTAAATCAAAAGTAAAGTCGGTCTACATAGGGCGGTGCAGCTTAATCACTTATCTTTATTATTGAATGGTCAATATAAAGGATTTAGGCTTACTATTCTACTCTTCAAGCCGTCGAAATGATACTCTTAGGTCATTCTGCTTACAATGCAACATAATTACGTATTGCTGATTGAAGTGCCCTGCTAGTTTTTTTCCAATAAAATAGACTTTACACCCACTCCAGCCCCGGCTACTACTAAGATGATGATTCCCGTGATCGCGGTGGTGACAATAATATTGGAGTCTGTGGCCAGGCTTTGATTTTTGACATAAATGCCCAGGAAAGCCCAAATGAGCACCAAGATAAAATAGATATCTTTATTTAGATAGAGCACCAGCAGGCCACCGAAGGTACCCAGCCCCACCAGGGAGGCAGTCCAGTTTTCTGGCGAAAGGCCCCAGAAGCCAAAGCCGGCATCGAGAAGCAGAACATTGAGATTGGCCAGCCCCGCCACGGCGATCCAAGCCAGGTAGATGCTGAAGGGCAGGGTGAAGGTCCAGCGGGCTCGCTCCAGGATGGCTAGCCGGTAATAGAGAAGGACCAGCAGTAGCCACAGTAGAAAGATGAGGAGGAAGGAAAGCCCAATATGCAGGCTTTGCCAGCTGAGGAGCCAGCCGAAGTTGCAGCAGCAAGAGCCGGCGAAGAAATAGCTGATGGCTTTTGTCTCTGGAGCAAGGGGCTGCTCTGGTCGGGTCAGGTTTTTAGCCTGTGTGAAGGCGAAGACGCCCAAGAGTAGGTAAATGAACGACCAGATGCTGAAAGAAAAATCGGGTGGGGTAAATGAGTTGGGGTAAAGGTCGGAGACATCGCCCGGGGTGCGGCCAAAGAAGGGAACTTGGATGGCCAAGAAATTGACCACAACCAGACCTAGGTAAGACAGCAGGTTGGTGATAGGAAGGGGGCTTTTCATCGGCGACTATCCTTGAATGATAAAATGGGCGAGCTGGATGTTTCGATTCTACTAAAGGTACAAAATTCTGCACAACCTATCTACCGGGGGCAGATTCTAACCACAACTTTACCTCTTCTAAGCCTTGAACACTTTCCAGTTCTGTCGTTAAGCTCTGTGCTACGGCCCGCTGCCCCGATCGGTCCACTGCGTTGAGCCAGCGCCGCAGGTGCTGGAGGACCACAAACTCGGTCGATTGGAGCTGCTTGCGCTTGTGCAGCTGGCGGTAGCAAGAGCGGAGGATGGACTCTGCGATGAAGCCCTGATCGAGTTCAATGTGGATGATGGCGGCCAGCAGGCGGGAGAGGATTTTGATGTCTTCGCGGGTATCGAAGCGAGGTTCGTTGAGGATGCGGTTGATTTTGTGCAGGGATTGCTGTAGCTGGGCTTCGAAGTGGGAGGTTGAGGAAGGGGCAGAGGAGAGAGCAGCGGAGAAATAGGCGACGGCGATGTTGTAGTGAAAGGTAATCTGCCGGTCGAGGGAGAGGGCAGGGCCATGTTTTTTGAGGAATCGTTCGATGTCGGGGGCCAGTTGGGTAGCCTCGTTGAATTGTTGGGTTTTGAGGTGGAAAAGGAGGAGGTAGTAGTAGCGCGATTGGTCGATTTTGATGCGGATATGGCTGGTTTTGGGCTGGAGGGTGCGCAGCTTTTCGATGAAATCGGGGAAGGCGGCGAAGTCATTATTGAGAAAAGCACTGTTGAAGCAATTGTTGAGCAGATTGAGGTAACGCTCTTGGTGCTCGTCGCGTAGAGCAGGATAGCTCGCGTAAAGCTGGACAATTTCCTGTAGGTAGGTGCTGCCCTGTTGGTGGTTTTTATCGATCACCCTGGCGTGAAGAGCTAGCAAAAAGCGACTATTGCAGGCCGCATCGAAGGATAAGGAGTCAGGAGCTTCGAGCTTTTGTTGGACTTGCTTTACCGACACCGACAAATGTTCTCGCAGGCGTCGGGCATCACGAATGCGATAGTGGACAAAGGCTTCTTCGTAGGTGGTCAGCACTTCTTCATCAGTTTGTAACTGTTGAAGCAATTGCTGGCTCTGTTGCTGGCATTTTTCCATCTCACTAAGCAGCTTTTTCCCGGCCAAGCGCCGGATGATTCTCCTTTTAAACTGCATGATGCTCAACAGATCGACAGGGTAGTGGAACTTTTGGGCCAGATGCTCGGCCTTGCGGATGCGCTTCATCGCCTGATCAAACAGCTCCCGGTCGATGAGGATTTGTATTTCGATGATCAACTCTTGCAGCTTGATTTTCGCCGTTTTTCCGGAGTGGTAATTCCTCAAGCTTTTCAATAGCAGGTTATACAGGTAGTGCTTACCAGAAGATAGGTTTTTGGCAAATACGGGATTGCTGAGCTGGGCTTGCAGGCGGGCCTCCTCGTAGGATTCCATCTTCTCCATCCGATCAAACAATTCCAGATAATGATTGGGGCCATCGGGAATATGTCGCTGTGCAGTGATGCGGAAATAGCGCTTTTCGGCCTGTTGCAAAGATTTTATGAGATCAAAGAGAGCATCAGATTTTGACATGAGTTCTTAAAATATAAGTACAATTTATGGGTATGGGACTAAAATAAGGACTTTTGAGGAGAATATGACTTCTTAAAAAAAAATAAATTAGGTTTTCTCCTCAAGTGTTTGCCCCCTAATTTTGTAGGTGTAATTCAGATTGATTCACAAACAAAAAAATTAGTCATGCAAATCAAAACATCCAATGCCATTAAGTTCTACGCCGGAACCCCTCAATACAAAGATTACTTCAATACCAGCAGCAACAAAGCCGTCGGGGCATCCCTACTTTTTCTGGTCAACGGCGACGATGTTTACCTAATCGCTTACGATTTACCGCTGCACCAATCGGCCCAAGCCACTGTCTCTGCGCGTCGGCTTTCCCTGGAGCGGAACTTACCCGAGAACCAAATCAACAGCTACGCTTTTCTAGCTGGAGGGCAGCATTATGTAGCGGACATTAGCGATTCGGAAGCCCCAACCTTGGACCTGCTAGACAATCCTCCTCCTGGTGAAGAAGTACTTTCTAATAATACCGGGGACATCAACATCCATTACTCGGGGGACTTCCTCTTCGAAGTTGACGGCGTACTCCAACAGCCCATTCCTGATGTGGCCGTCAAGCACAACGTCTTACTCCTCCAAAGCCCACAGCGCCTCTTTTTGCTGACTACCGTTGTCAACCGAGGAGAGATTGTCATCGACCGACTGGACATTGCCCGGTCAGTCCCGCAGACTCTGAACTTTGTACAATCCTTCTCCCCAAATGTGGATCACAGCTACCAGTTGATTCACGGGGGCTACAGCTACAGCATCGACCTCAGTGATCCTGACGAACCAGTAGTGAATCGTTCGAAAATTATCATACAAATATGATGACCTCTAGATAACTCATGGCCTAAAGCCCTAGCTTTTATTCAAAGTTAAAGACCCAATCAAAATCTTCGTAGTGGTGGCTTCCCATTGAGCTAACTACAGGAAGCCATCCCTACCAGGATTGAACAACCAAAGTTGAATTGTAAACTATTGGCACTACAGTGCTATGTATTTAATCACCTCAATACTATCATGATGAATCCATCAACGACCATTCCTCAAGGGCCACAAGTGGCAGGCCTGAAATTCTTCGACTTCGATCCGTCGAGAGTTCCAAACAGCCCGATTGACAGCGGCGCACAGATGCTCGCGCTCTCTTCCGGAGAGTTCCACGGTATGATCATGCAGCGATTTAAGCAAGCGTATCTGGAAGCGGGGAAAGACCGCCGTCGCTTCACCACCGAGCAAATCGGTTGCCTACGCGACTACGGCTTGATCAACAAGCAGGAGCAGCAAACCCTGTCCAGAGTCTTCCAACTGGCGATCGCCGTCGACCAATCCAGAGGCGAAGGCCACGAGCTGATCCAAGAGCTGCGCACGATCTACGAGGTCGCCCTGGCCGAAGGCGCTAGCGACATGACCATTGCCATCATTGGCATTACCCTCAACAGTGCTGGGAACTCCATGCAATGGTACAAAGACCATCCGAACACCGAGACCGCTCACTCTGATGCAGGACCGGCTGAAAGCGATGCCGAAGGTGGTATCTGGGGCGCAGCAGCTGGCGCTGGTGCTGGATTGGCTGCGGCCGGAGTTGGGGCCTTGGCGGGCGGTCTGCTCGGCGGTATTTACGGCGCTGCTGGCGCTTCACTGGCCTACGCTTTAGACCAGTTATAATCATTAATTAATCCTCAAAATGCAAAGAAAATGGAAAATGTAACGTTAAAAACCAATGGCACCGGCACAACAACGCCTGCCTCTCAATTACCTACTGACCCTAATGCTCCGATTCCCAACTGGCCACTGCCCTGGATCATCCCCGGCTTCCCCACCCGCCAATTGGCAATGAACGCCGGCGAGCTACACGGAATGATTTATCGCTCTGTCCTAAAGCAAGCTACCGATCCTGCAAATAATGACCGCACCATTGCCGTAGGAGCTATCCAACAGCTTTTGGAGCAGGGATTGATTACCAGCAGCGAAGTGGATTACCTCAATCAGGTGACCGAGCTGGGCAAGATCATCGACAGCTATGATGCTCAGCAGCCGGAGGCGGCCAGGGAAGCTGCCCAGGGCATTCGCAAGCTCTACGAAAAGATGTTGGACGAAGGATGTACGCCAACATCCGTAACCCTGGTCGGTTTGGCCAATAATAGTGCTCAGGGTTCGGTAGACTTTTACCTCTCCGGCAATACCACGCAGACCGGATTTTTTGGCTCTGATTGGTCGGGTGCCCAAGGCGGTGCGATGGCCGGTGGTATGGTTGGCTTTGGCGTCGGTGGTGTCAAAGGAGGAGCAGTTGGTGCTGGCATCGGCGCGGTAGCTGGTGGTGGAATACAGTCTTTTGCTTGGTGGATGGATAACCAGTCCTAGAACGAATTGCGATACTATACTTATTCTCTTTGGAGAGGAAACGCAGATTGTTAAGTCAACAATTTTGCCTTTCCTCTCTTTTAATTTTTAGGGAATCGTTGAAAAAAATAACTATTTTCAGCCCCTGTAAGCAATCAAAAAATTGACCACGGCTATTTTCAAAAATCACCACCATGAAAAAACTCGCACTCCTATTCACCGCCTTCGTCTTGTTTTGTAGCCACGATATGTTTCTCAAAACACAGGGCTACTTCTTATCTCCCAACATCGCCGCCTCTATTCACCTCTTCAATGGCACTTTTGATCTCAGTGAAAATATCATCACTCGGGATCGAATGATCGATGTGAGCCTAGTGGGTAATGGGAGCCGCAGCAAGGTGGATACTAGTAAATGGACCGATATTGAAAATACGACTGTGCTGAGCTTTAAGACCGGAGCGGCGGGCACCTGGGTGGCCGGCGTCTCTACCCGCCCGCGAAATATTGAGCTGACAGCGAAGAAATTCAACGATTATCTTCACCACGATGGTGTTCTAGATATGTTGAAATGGCGTAGAGAAAATAACGCGCTAGATAAGGATGCGGTAGAAAAATATTCCAAGCACGTCAAAACCATCTTTCAGGTAGGGGAGAAAAAAACGAACGACTGGCAAGTCGTACTGGATTACCCCATCGAATTTGTTCCCCTCAGCAATCCCTACGAGGCCAAGCCTGGCGATAAGCTCCAATTCAAACTGCTCCGCGACGGCGCTCCACTGCCCAACCACCTCGTCTATGTCGGCTCCCGCAGCAAAGGGGACGGTCACGATCATCAACATAATCACGGCAAGGAGGGGCACAGCCACGATCATAGTAAAGAAGGCCACCAGCACGACCACAACAAGGAAGGCCATAGCCACGATCACGGTAAAGAAGGCCACCAGCACGACCACAATAAGGAAGGCCATAGCCACGATCATAGCAAAGAAGGCCACCAGCACGACCACAATAAGGAAGGCCATAGCCACGATCATAGTAAAGAAGGCCATAGCCACGACCACAACAAGGAGGGGCACAGCCACGATCACGGTAAAGAAGGCCATAGCCACGACCACAACAAGGAGGGGCACAGCCACGATCATAATAAAGAAGGCCACAACCACGATCAAGAGAAGGAAGGCCACCAGCACGGCGGCACTCAGCTCCGCACCAATGCCGATGGCATCGTCACGATGAAAGTAAGCAATCCCGGCGAGTGGTACCTCCGGACCATTCATATGGCCCTTTCCGAAGAGCCCGGCCTCACTCACGAGTCCAACTGGGCCACCCTGACTTTTGAATGCGCCGAGGGCCACAGCCACGACCACGCCAGTGCGCATAGCCACGATCACGGAGACGGCCACCACCATCACGGCGATGGCCATGACCACGACCATTCGCACGACGACGAAGGCAATGGCCCTCCTCAGTTTCTCTTTTGGATGGCTGGAATTGCTGTGCTAGGGGGGGTATTGGCCTACTTACGACAATCAAAGAGCTAGGCTCAAGCATCCTTTTTGGCTAGGTTTCTCGTACAGGGTAGAAAATAGAACCTATGCCAACTCATTATTATACTATTCTCCCTCTGATCATCTTGCTGACCAGCTCACTGATGGCGCCAGCAGATATTGCCGTCAATCGGCCCGTCCAATTTCAAGAACCCGCCGATCTTAAGGAGAAGCGGGTAATCGTAATGCTCAATGACAAAAAGAAGCGACAACGCTCAACCTTGCGGGGGAACATCCTCCGATTGACCAAGGACAGCATTTACCTGATTCATTATTCGTCCAGTAAAAAATTAATGGAACAGGGGCACGAAGAGCCATTGGCCATCCCTTTCTCCCGCGTCAAAAAGGTCAAGCTCCACAATTACCGAGGCAAGGAGCGCAAGCGTAGACACTTGACGACTTTTGCTTCCATTCTTACCCTGATTTGCTTTGTTGCGCTTTTGGTGGGGGGCAGGAGACAAAATAACAGGCCGGATGATTATCAGTCTAGTGCTTTTTGGGTTGGTGTGTATGGGGTGATCATTTTTGGTATCATGGCCATTATTAATTTATTCGGTTGGTTGCGAAACATCAAGACGATTCCTGTCGATGATACCCTTACAACTGCACAGTTTCTAATCATGCAAAGCTATGTTTTATAAAAGGCGAGTGGATTGATCAAGCTTGGTTTATTGGGGATTCAAAGGTGGTTTTATTATCTTCGTTTTACTTAACAAAGCTATCAAAAAGAAAACCACATGCCCATTCCTTCTAACCCTAATGCAAACACAACAACCGAAGAATTCAACCGAGCGCTCGTTAGAGATGGCCTGCAATTGCTAAAGGCTAAAAAACGCTATCGACAGAACAATATCATCGCGAAGATCAAAACCCTAGGCTTAGTTATTTCTGCCTCCACTTTGAGTAATATCATAAACGGGAAATCGGTGGCGGAAGAAACCATCGAGGAGACGGCGGAGAAGATCATGGAGATCATCAAGCAGGAACTGGGGATGGTTTTGGAAAAGGAAGCCTTTATCTTCGATGAGACGGACAGCGGTTGGGAGGCCAGCATTGTCCCCGAACTCTTCGAAGACCATCCTGGGCTGATCTTGAAGCCTGGTTTTTCCTTCACTGCCGAAGGACGCTACGAACCCAACAAAAAGGTGGAGCTTTTTTCGATGGCCGAAACGGAGGTCATAGAATTTGGACTGACCATGAGAACCTACGCCTCGCATTTTATTTCTAAAAGCGACCAAGCCTTCCGAACGCCTATTACTCAATTGCTGGCTAAAGGTGTTCACATCAGATGTTACCTCCTAGACCCCGAATGTAACGAAGCCAGCATGTACTTTGATGATCGCGCTAAAGTGCTGAAAGCGGAGCAAAGAGGCATCAGCGTGATCCGCAACAGCCTGGAAACTTTGGCCTCCGTCAGTGAAGAATTTCGGACGGAGGGCTACCCAGGGCATTTTGAAGTTTATACTTACCGACATATTCCTTACAACCATTTCATGTCCATTGACGCGAGCGAGCCGACGGCGAAGATGCTTGTCTCACATTACGTATACGGGAAGCCGCGCGGTAAATGTCCGGTTATGGAGTTTACCCAGGAGCACAGTCCGCAGCTGTATCGGCTCTATCTGGATTCTCTAAAATCACTCACCAAAGGCGCTAAGTTACGCAGCTCTAGCGGCCCCTTATAATCGCACTTTTTTCCTACTAAAATTTAGATGGAGCGCCTAAAATTTAGGTAAATTTAGTTAAACCAGACTAAAAAAAAATCACCCTACACCACCCCTCAGTTGCCTGTACTTTTGTCCTGTATCAACTGATAAAACGCTTGAATTTACAGGACCAAAAATTTTAAACTCTGCATCACTGCGATTAATTCTGCCCGGCATGGAGCGCCCCCTTTAGTATCCGCTCTTCGTCCTGCCCAGAATTGAGAAGACCATCGTCGTGAAATTATTCTCTACAGAATTGCCCCTTGTAGAGCCTGAATGGCTGTGTCCTGGAATGCTTGCCGAAGCAGTTCGATCGCATCATTCATTAATCAAAATTTTTAAAGTATGAAAAACTTATTGAAAAAATGCAAGCTGGTGAAATGGGCAAAAGTAATTCTCCTCACGCTGTTGACCAGCGCCTTTACTCCGTCCAACGAGCCTACGGCCCCGCTGAGTAACCCCTGCGATGCACCGGTGAACATCGTCAAAACGATCCACACCGAAAGCACCATCGCCTTCACCTGGGGCAGCTCGGGTGACGAGCACAGTTACGAGGTCCGGTACGTCAGGATCGAAGATGGCTTCACCAGCTCCTTGGTGACGGGCACCAACTTCGTGTCTTTCACTGGCCTACCCGCCGGCACCTACAAATTCTACTTTTCGACCATCTGTGGATTTGGGACTTCGAAAGAGATAGTGATTGATGATTTGATGATGGGCTAAGTCCACGGGCCATCCGCTACTGGCGGGTGGCCTTTTTTCTTTGGGCTTTCTCTAGCAGCCATTGACTAAAGTACAGCCTTTCGGTATGGAGGATTCGCTTCGCTAAATTTTGCTTAGGGATTCGGTTTTGGTTCAAGGCCCTGGTTAGTTTGATAAAATTCTCGGTCGCCTCAACCGTTTCCTTTTTTAGTTTTCTGTTGCGTTTAAGGTAGCCGAGAAAAGATAGGCAGAAGTTACTAATCGTATTCTCGTCCCAACCCAATTCATAGTAAGCAATCAGGGTCAAGGATTTGGCTCGGATGGCGTGAAAGGCATCCAGAAATTTCAGCTTGAGCGTTAGGGGGAGCACTTGATCGAAGTGCTTCATTTCATAGTAGATAATGGCTTTAGAGAGCTGGGTGGTGCTGTCGCGGAGGTGCTCGGCCAGAAAGCCCTCGTGTTTTTCGATGAAGTCGAAGGCCCAGTGGTAGGCTTTAGCCTTGCAGGCGGCATTGATGATGTTGTTGAACTGAGTACTGGAAATTAGACCTTTGCGGACAAACAGCCCCTGCTCGACGCCGAAGCGATTCAGCTCGTGGGCTTTCAACCAGGCGGTATTGTTTTGCTGGCGGATTTGGGTGCTATTAAAATTTTGTAGGTAGCTCAGCAGAATATGCTGCTCTTCGATAGCGATCTCCTTTTTGTGTTTTTTGAGAATGGATTCGAGTTCTGTGAAGTGCGTGGATTGACCGGTTTTGATCATCTGGTAGGACTGGTAATAGGCGTGTAGGAGGGGAGGACTTCCTGCGCCGGGCCGGGGTATTTGGTGGAGTTCTTCGGGGTTGGGGTCGGCTTGGGTGTAGAGCAACTGCGTACGGGCCACTGCCTCGCAGGCGAGCTTTAAGCGAACGACTTTGTAGAAGTTGCCCAGTGCGTTGATGGCCTGCCGGATGGCTTTGATCTCTGGGTCAATTTTATTTTGTAGCACTTTATAATAAAAGAGATAGTTGGTGATTAGCCCCAGGATATGATCGGTGATGCTTTTGCCAGATAGTTGATCGACGACCGTCTTGAGCCGGCTCACATGGCGGGCAAAATCATCGCTCAGTCCTCGCTCCATGAGGATAGTTGTCCACAGCAGGCGGCTTTCCAGCGATTTGCTGTTGACCTTTTCCAGGATGAGGAACGCCTTGAGGCAGGTATTTAAATCGGATAGGATATTGAGAAAGTTTTTTCGATTGTTGGTACTGCTGCTGATGGGCTGACCAAAGATTTTTTGGTAGGCGTAGCCGATTTCCAGACGCTTGCGATCTCCGAAGTTGGGGTAAAATCGCTTCAGGTAACGAAAGGTCTGTAGGGCGCGAGGTTGATTAGCTAGCTGCAACTTCAAGTATTTTTCGAAGTCGGCCAGCTCAGATTTACTCAAACTGCGGAGTAGGGATAAAGTTTTTTTGCCGTGCATAAGCCATAAATTAACAGAATTTGCGGGGGAAAAATAAGAAGAAATACTGAATTCAGTCCCCTTTACGCACGATCAATTTTTAGCCAAGGATGATTGGATGGATAACGGGGGACTGTGTAGTCAGGGCCTAGGGTCTTGTTTAGAGGGCTTTCTACGGGGGTTACACAGAAGATTCCCAGTTTACTGAAGCCGCACTTGTTTCACTCCGATGAACAAAAGCAGAGGGGAAGGCGGGGAAATTTTATGTTTTGTCTAACCCTGGTTTGTGCTTAGTATTGTACGGAGAAATGATTAAAAAGTTTGATGAAATACATAATGTTTGTTTTTTAATTGAAGGCATGACCAATGCAAAGTCTACGAAAATCTATGCTAGATAAATTCACTTTACTCCTAATAGAAAACTATGAAAATTACCAGAAGCGGCATTTTCCTGATGGTGTGGAATTGAATGCTTTCATCACCTATTTGATTGACCACAACATTATTGACCATACGACGATCACCCGCTATACGATCTTGGAGGAGTTTGCTGAGACGATCATCGACTCCAAGCACAAGACCGATGCGGTGGCCATCGTAGCCGATAAGTTCAACATCTCGAAACGAACCGTGTGGAGCATCATCAAGGGCCATCAAGGACGCTTTGACGCCAATACAGAAAATGGATAAGCTACCCTCATGAAAAAATAATTTGTAATGTTTAGTAAGTCTCTATTTCCTATAGTACTCCTCCTGCTGCTTTCTCCGTTGGCCCTGACTCAGGTGCCTGCTGAACTGGAAGCCGAGCAAGCGATTGCAGAGCATCAGGCTTTTCGACATCACCTCATCTTGTTGATCGATCGGTCTGGGAGTGTCAGAAAACAGCTCAGTAAGCCAAAATACCGGGATCGGTTGAAGCGCATGCTCACCTCGGAGCTTCCAGAACTGTTATTTACGCCCGGCGAGGTCCTTCCCAATCGCGCACTGCTGGAAGAACAAGATTACCTATCAACGGCCTTCTTTGGCCTGGGCGGCTGGAACCGCTACGACTACCGATCGTTCATCGGTCAGGGCAGTGATCTGTACCGCACGGACCCTATTGGGCAAAACTACGTAGAGGGTATAGATACCACATTTTTTATCCAACTCCATAAGGACATACAGTCGGATACTCGCTCTTTGTTCGCGGGCAACTTTACGGGCTTATCCTTCGCTGGCCCCATCGGGTTCAACTATTTTAAGCAAAGTAAAATTAAAGTCCACCGAACCTTCGTGCTGCTCATCAGCGACGGGGAGTATCACTCCATTGATGACCCATCGAGCGAGCTGAGCATCCCCGCAGTTGAAGACAGCTGGGGAAAGATGCATACCCTGAACAACTCCGAATATATCGACAGTATCTATGCAACGGTGAAGACCAACTACCTTTGGCATCCGGCATTGAAGGAAATCAATGCCCAGCCTTTCTACATGAATCTTTACGAATACAAGCCCAGCCAGCGGAATTTATCCATTCGTTCCAAACTGGACTTCCCCGCCGAGGTGAGGATAGAAAGAAGACCCGAAGGCTTTGAGCAGACCATCCGAATCAAAGACGGCGATCTGTCCGATCCCTACACGCCGCGAAAGTTCCTGCTGCAAGTTCGGCAGGCCAATTCTGAGCAGATTATCCATCAAGAAGTGCAGGAATTCGAAAGTGGCTTGATTGACTTGACGCTTCACGATGACATCCTTGGCCGTTCAGATGCTCCATTGGAACTGGACCTTCGCTTCTGGCTGAATTTTAAAGATCCCGCCTACGGCGCTCACCAGCTCCATCCCTTCGGCAGCGTGGAGCAGGGAGCGGAGGGACTGGTCGAAACCATTCGAATCAACAAAGAAGCCCGAGCGAATATACTGGGTATCGTACCGCTCTTCGATGGCCTCTACCGCTTTTCGGCCCCTTGGGCGGGCCCCGCGCAGCGCGATAATGTACGCTTTTGGAACAGCACTTTAATCGTCCTGGCCTTTCTCCTGCTGCTCCTTGTAGTCTACCGCTACATCCGGAGGAATCGCGAAATCACTGACCCCAAATTGATCAGAATCCAAACCGCTAAAGGCTCAAAAATTGACTAAACCATGAAATCAATAAACATAGATTTTAATAAGGACCGGAGTAAGGTTCATGTCATCGAAAACTTTACCCTGTCCAGTGCAGCCAAAGAGCAATTCTTTTTCAAACTGCTCAATCGAAGCATTAATATTGAGTACCACGAAATTGCAGTGCGCAATGTGCAGGTGCCCGAGGAATTGGTAATTGC
This sequence comes from Bacteroidota bacterium, assembly GCA_038750655.1. Lineage (GTDB taxonomy): Bacteria > Bacteroidota > Bacteroidia > Chitinophagales > Saprospiraceae > JBCDGZ01. Next base: position 45,319 of record JBCDGZ010000012.1, read on the forward strand.
GGACGACAACCAGCTCATTCGCCTTCAGTTGATGGCCGATGGTCAGCAGTTGGAAGATCGCTCCTTTACCAATTTTAAGATTAAATCCAACCAACTGGTGGTCAAGGTGCTATTGGATGAAAGTCAGATTGCCGATTGCCATTCTAACAAGACGATTTTCAATGGAACGATCAGTTGTACGGTCGCTTTTGTTGCCGAAAAAAATGGTCCAGCTGAGGAGCGTACGATCGCCGTGAAGCTCACCGCGACGCGGGCCCAATCGGAAGCTGGCTACACCTTGACGATTGATCAGGAACACCAAGAAGGGAAAGAATACCGAGGAGTAGAGCAGGCTGCAATTGGTGCTGTTGAGCTACAATGTCAATCCGCATTTCAGTTCGCCGAAATATTGGATCGCTGCCAGATGTCCATCATTTTGGATGACCCTCAATACCAAAAGCTGGTGAGCTTTGATTCTAATATTTATATCGAGCCACCCACGCTTCTGCGACCCGAAGGGGCTTCGGCTACCGTAGTGAATCTGTTTGCCAATCAATCGCTACGCATTCCCGTTCAATTTGATTTTTCGAAGCTCGTACCGCCTGCCGCCCCGCTAAACATCACCGGAAAACTGGTTTTGGAGTACATCAAAAATGGTATGACCCAACCGCGCTCCGAAGCCTTCAAGATTGGTGTCCTTCCCGATACCAAGACTGCGGCTCTGTACGTCGAGCTGAAGGAGCGTGAGCGGACCCGCTACTTGCAATCCGAGGAATTGATCAACGAGAATTTTGTCTGGAAAGGTAAGGGGACCAAGGGGGAGACCAGCTGTTTTACTTTTATACTGGGCAACCGCGGAGAGTCTAGCCCCGGCGGCGTTTCGATTCGGAATCTACAGTTTCAGTTTCGGCTTGACCCTGCATCCACGTCGGTGGTCTTGGCACCGGGGGAAGATTTGATTTCCTCGGTGGCGAGGAGCCGGTCGCTGAATGAATTTTTTCAGGTCAATGAAGAGCCTGTTGACGATTTCCCCGATTCCCTTTCGCTGCCCAATCAGATTGAGAGTACGAGGGAGTTGGAGGTCAGCTTTTGTCACGATACTATTGGGGCGATTCCGAAGGACGTGGCGAGTATGATTTGTAAGATCAGCTTTGAGTTTTGTGAGCAGTTGGGGGAGGAGGAAGCCGAAGGCGAGGAGGCCATTTATCGGCTGTTTGAATCGGAGGTGTACTTTAAAATTGAACGTTCGATGGGTAGTCATTGGCTGGCGCTCGATTTTGGGACTTCGGCTACTGTGGCGGCGTTCACCAACGGCGCGAAGCTGACTCGGAATAAGGAGGAGGACATGCTGATCAACCTACAGGATTCGCTCAAGAAGTACGTCAAAAATTATACGACGGCGGAGATCAATGAGAAGGGAACGCCGTTTTTATCTTCGGAAATTGAACTGCGATCTATAGAAGGGGAGGGGAAGGCCATGATTGAATCTACGGCGTTTGAGAATGATATTGTACACCTCTCTCCGGCCAACAATGGTGTTGGCGATGAAAACATCCACCTAAAGATTCCTTATCTGAAATCTTTGATCGGCTGGGAGCATGTCCCCGTAATTTTTGATAAGATCAACGAGTACGAATACTACGTTCGGGACAATGGGGAACGCTTCCGCTTTGCCGATCGGCCGCTTCGGGTCAATACGGTTTTGTCCAATACCTATCGCAGTCTCTTCCGGGATTTCATCGAACCGCAGATTGGTGATGATGAACAGTTCAATAAAATGATCATCACCGTCCCCAACACTTTCACCCCTGTCCATCTGGATTTGATCAGAGGACTGATCACCGATCGATTCCGAAATTTTAGGAAGGAATATATCCACTTCATCAGCGAGTCGGATGCGGTGGCTTGCAACTACTTGGTCAACTGGCAGGATTTTAACTTTGGGCGTGAGCTGGAAAGTGGACACCTGGAGCAGGAGTACGTTTTGGTCTACGACATTGGAGCGGGAACGACGGATTTGACCTATTTCAGAATTTCCAAAAAAGGCAATAAGAAAAAGGAAGTGGAGATCATTGGCCGCCTGGGGAAATCTACGGCGGGTAATTATCTGGACTATATGATTGCCAAGATTATTGACTATAAATTTAATCCCATAGACAAGAGCTTCCATTATACTGAGGCGGGCGATTTTCATCGGAATACCGCCAACGATATGAAGCTGCTGATTCGGAATAACCTCAAGCCTCGATTGGCGAACAACGAAGAGTTCAGCATTTACATCAACTCGCAGACCGGGAGCGCAACAATGACACCGAATAATGAAAGCATCGAGTTTGATTGTTCTGATTTGCTGGATCATGAGCTGATGACGCAGTATTTTAAGAACAATTCCGATGAGCTGTTTAGTCAGTTCTTCAACCTCTTCCAAACTATTCCTGGAGAGGATCAGCCTTTGAGCAAAGGGAAGGTCCCGATTGATACGGTCATCTTTACGGGGCGTACCATTCAGTTCCAGAAATTGCGGGATCATGTCCAGGCCTCCATTGCTGCTTGGAGCGATCGCGACGTTTACTTTACGCCCGTACGCGACTCCCGGGATTTGAAGAGTATTGTGGTCAAAGGCGCATTGCAGTACGCCCTGCGATTCCGCCGCCAGCAGTTCTCCTCCGTGAGCTTTAAGAACAGAAACCTGCTGGCCCGCTACGGCGTCCTGTACACCGATCCAGCAACCTTCGAATGGCGCTTCAAGGAGCTGCTGAATCCTAGTACGACTCCGATCCGAGAAAATCCTCCGGTAGATGGCCTCACCATCTTCGAGTACGATACCGACCGCTTCAATGCGCTGAACGGCGAGGAACCCTACATCGATCTGAGTGCTACCGCTACAGGCTTTTTCGTACAATCTTTCTCCTCTGATACCGCCAAAGACGCCAACGACTCGAACTGGGAGTACCTCACCGCCATGTTCGATTTTGAGCAGGACGATGTGGCCTCCGGCTCCAATATCGAGCGGGTGAAGGTGCGCATTACGGTTGATGCACGGAACAAGATGCGCGTACGCATCGGCGATCTAAAGAGCAACACGAATACCCCTTTGAAAATGGATTTGGTCGAAAACCAGACTTTCAAAAAGTCGATGTGGCCATATATGTAACCCTTATTTCTAACGATTGATCAATCAGAGAACCATGCGAATATTTATTACTACGATTGGATTATTATTGTTGTTGGTGCAATCTGGATATGCAAATAAGGAGACCGTCGTTCAGCGATTTCAGATAGCGGCAACGTCTAGTACAAAGGATACCAATACCGTTGAATTAATAGGTGGCTATTTTTGGATTCAGCCTGAAGATGGGCAGACAGAGGTGAACATCAGAGCTACTAAAGTGCTGCCTGAAGATAAGGTGTCTAGTCCTTTTACACTGTCTTGGAATGCTGCACAAGCCGATAAATTGTACGGAGAGAATGGAAAGGAATATCAGGTTTTGGGTAGTGGTACTCAAGTAAATTTCACGGCTTATTACGACCTTAAATACGTTTCTCCCAAGGCCTTTCAAGAAGATGTTATCATTACCTTGACTCAAGTTGAGGATCCTACATTTATCTGCAAGGTACTTATTGCCCGCGATCCTTATCGAATGCTCAAAGTCAAATGCCAGGATCAATTTTTTAGTAATGGGGAACAATTCGTGATTGATTCAACGATCATGAGAGGAGATACTTTTGACCTCAATTTTGAGTTCGGTTTTAACCAAGCATTGAAAGAGCGTTGTACTATTGAATTTTTTGATGTCGGGATTTTGGATAAGGGCGGAAAGTTTGCGATGTTGAACAGCAAGAAATTTCCTAGACGATTACTGACGGATACCGTTGGTCGCATAGAAGCAACCCTTGAATTCAAGTACGATTGTTGGGAACTGCGCGATACCGTTTTTTCTCTTCCTATTAGCTATTACGTTACTAATCCCGTTGATGAAAAGGCCAACTTAATCCCCTTTTTACTTTGGATTCTTCTACCGATACTCATTATTGGATTTTTGGTACTGTTCTTCTTCTATTGGACCAAACGGGCGCGCCGTAACCACCTAGAGCAATTCATCAGGCAACTTGATTTTTCCAGCCCCGAACTGGACGAAAGAATTCGAACTTCGCTTAAGCAACATGTCGATCAGGAGAGAGAAAAGTTCGGCAACTATTTAATCAATTATGGCAGTACTGAGGAGAAAGTAGACGGAGAGAATGGCACAACGCAAGAGGATAAACCAAAGGAAGGAGAGAAAGAAATTAGCACAGAAGAGGAAGAGGACGGCGCGTTGGTTACACAAGCTGAAGAGGTAATTACTGGAATTAGAGCGCAGTTTTTACAAGAGCTGATTGAAGAAGATTATGCGGAGTTCTGTGATGCTACTCAGCTTAATGTGCTCAAAGATAAATGGAGTAATTCCAATTTTAATTCTGGTTCTGATAATGGTGAGGATGCTGGTAATGGTGAGGATGCTGATACTGCGGCTACTATTGGTTCTTTTTCTGATCCTAAAATGTATAGAGCTTCAGGGAGGGGAAGGAAAAAGGATCGATCCATGAAGGGGAAAGGGCCTAAATTCCAAGAGATTGTCAATAGTTTTAAACAAGAAATTAGCGATTATCAAACGACGATACAAGGCCACCGAACAACGATAGGCGACTTAAAAGATCAGCTGGCTCAAACAGAGTTGAAGGCTAAAAGCACCGAAAAGATTTATAAGGATGAGCTAGAGGGTTTAAGGGGAGATTTGTCGCTTACTCAGGAAAAATTGGCGGTGACGCAAGAAAAACTAGACGTCGCTAATCCCTATCCTGATTTTATTACTAATTACCAGCACTTACTCAAAGACATCCATCAATTTGCCGTTCATCATCATCCCAAACTCAGCGAAGACGCCCTAAGTTATCCACTAATCAATACCATCCTCTACGTCAAAGGGCAGCCCCGGGCGGTGAATCCAATGTTCCATCAGGTGACTAAAGATGAATACTTGCTTAGTATCCTGCGGATGAAGGAAACACAGGAGCTGAGGAACCTTGATCCCCAAACTTTTTTCGACGCTGTTATCAATGGTCGGGGCTTTAGTCTGATCAGTGCAGTGGGGCGCTTGTATGCTTACAGCCGGGTGAGTGATCCGAATATGGCGGTGAGGACCAAGTTGGAGCAGGAGCAGATTGATTGTGAAATGTTGGCTGTTTTACACAATCAGATCAATGAATTTCTCAAAGAGAATTTCCAAGCTCAACTCCTTTTGCCTGATCTACTACAGAGTCACTTTGATGAGGTCCGATACCAAAAAAATAATTTCAGCTACCTGTTCAAGCATTTCAAAGTTCCACCTTTGGAGGAGCGACTGATTTACGATGTAGAGCGGGTGGGCTTTCAATCGACTGCCGAAGGGCAAGCCATCATTCGGCCCGCCTTGGTTTCTTATAAAATTTCTAATGATTAAAAATCAATAATATGAGTGCTGTCAATAAAGTTTGGGTTTGCCCAGAGAATAAAGACCATGTATTTGAGGAAAGAACACCTACGGGAGCCTGCCCTATTTGTGACCATACGTTCTCCTTTCTCGTTTTGGAGAAAAGAAAAGTAGTGGATACAGGTGAAGGGCCGGAACCGGGAGGAGAAGTGAAGGTATCTCCCGATCGGAGCAGGTCTCACCTACAAGAAAAGTACAGCCGTTTAGTCATTGAAGCTACGGGATTATTTGAAGAGGAGCAGTACGCAGCAGCGAAGGAAAAATACGAAGCGGCGCTTAATATCTTCAAGGATAGAGATGAATTGCACGATAAAATAATGGAGTGTGAGGAGAAGCTAAAGGAAGTTGAAGCGGAAAAAATTGTAGTAAAAGAAAAGCCCGTTCTCTTTCCGGCTCCACCACCAAGCTCTGCTGAAGGTTCCATCGCCCTCTGTGTCTTGCTGATGGATGCCTCTAGCTCTATGTTTTCTGTCCCAGCCTACGAAGGCAGCGAGGAGAATCGGGCGCAGGTCGTCGCTCGCGCCGCCGCCCGAGGCATCATGAACTCCAAAGGCAAAACCCGCGCTCAGGATGCCTACCTGGCCGTCTTCAAATTCGATCATCGCACGCGCCCCGTATTTGTCAAATCCATCGCAGAAATCAACGAGGAATTCAAAACTGCCGAGGCCCTGGAAAAGTTTTTCTACACCTCTATGGAAAGTGATATGGGCGGCGAAACCGACATCAATGCGGCGCTCCAAGAGGCCTACAATTTTGTCGACATCTTCCTCAAAAAAGAGATGGTGCAGTTCCGTAAGAAATGGGACGATAAGGATTACCCCATCTTCATCAGCCCAGTATCTAACCGGAAGACGATGGACTACACGGAGATTCCCAATGTCCGGGTTTTTATCTACACCGATGGGGAGCAGTTTGTGGACGATGTCACCAAGGAGCTGGTCAATCCATTCCAAGGAGGAGGGAATTTACCAGGGATGCCAGTTGATGTTTTACTGGGGGCCTACATCGGCTCCGGTGAGGATGAGGGCGCTGAGCAATTGAAGGTGATTTTGAGCGATTGCCCGGAGCATGATCATCGGCAATTCTTTTTGATTGATAAGGCGGAGGGCCTGGTGGAATTGGAAAAAATATTTCACATGGCCTCAGGCAATTCTGGGTTCTGCAACCTGTGTGTGGAGAAAGAGCAGCGGCACACGGGTACGACGGTGGAGGAGAAAGATACCTATCAGTTTGATGAACTGCTGTAAGCCAAAAAACACAAAAGCAGATGTTGCAGAAAATTATAAACGCCATCCTCCATTTTTTTAAAAAAGATAGCAAGGTTCCTCTTGCCTCCTTGGAGTTGGAGACTAGCAATGCGGTTGATCTTCCACCGGTATCGCTTGAGGCGCTAGAGATTAAGTATAACGCGCTGGAAACAAAGAACCTCAATCTAAGCCATCAGTTGGAGTCTAATTACAGAGAACTTAGGGCTTTGCAGTTGCAGCTATTGGAGCGTTTTGACAAGACCAATGAGCAAACAAGAACGACAACGGCGTATGCCACTGGCAATGAAAGGGTGAGCTATGGTTTTCACAGTGAGGTGATGGTGACTGCGGGGCCACGCAAAAAGCCTGGGGATGATGTGGACTTTGGCGAGGACAGCTGCGGTTTGGTACATATGCAGGATAAGGTGCTGTTTTGGTTGTTGGATGGGGTGAGTAATCAGGATAAACAATTCCTGGATTTTGCTGGTCGAGATACCAGCGTCGAAATGTTTTCTAGCCGGTTGATGGTGCAATCCATCGCCAGGACGCTCCCTCGGGTGTTTGCCGAAAACAAAACTTTGGATGCCCAGGAACTGACGGATAAGACCATTACCAAAGTGGCCAACGACTGGGTCGATCGCTATAAGAATTATAAAGCCCCCATTATGGAGCGGGGTAGCCTGAAATGTGCGACGACCATGATTGTCGGAATTTTGGACATCGAGGGGCAACTAGATGCCTATGTAATCGGTGATGCGAGCCTCCTACTTTTTGACCACCAAAAGAAGTTCAAAGAATGCTCGAAGGAGACCAAGGAGCAACAAGTCTTTGTCGCAGAAGTGGAGCAGGGGGGCTTAAGATTATTTACTAGTCGGCAGAATCGAATTAGAGTACAGGGGGGCGTATCGGTAGGGGAGCACCTGCGGAAGGATAAGGTGTTTTCTATTCTTTGTCATTCCGATGGTATCAGCGAGCGCCGCAGTCAAAAGATACGAGAGAAAAGCCAGGAGGGCTTCGCCGTCGTACGTGAGGCGCTGAGTAAAATACCGGTGAATACCCAGGATGATAAGTCCCTGTTGATTATTGAATTGAAGAATATCTAGAACCTTATTAACAAACATCAAGCAATGAAAATAGTCGTCAATAATACGGAATATGAATACGCTTCTGACTTTCCTTCTGGTTGGGATAGCAAGTTTAATGACCACTATAAGCTTCCAGTAAAAATAGGAGAGCAGTTTATGTTTATCAAAAGATTTGAAAATCGACCGCTGGCCTTTGAGTTGCTTAAGCGCTTCAAAGCTGGCGTTCAATTGGAGCACATCCCTTCGATCTATGCCTTTAAATACTCCAAGGAGGAGCAGGCCCTCTATCTCTTTCAGCAATGCATCGTCGGGTCAGTATTGAGTGATAAGTTAAGGGGAATATTTACGTTCAATCTGTTAGAATACACTCGCCATCTCTACAGTGCGCTGGCCTTCATTCATCAGAACGATTTTTGGCATACTGATTTTACGATTGAGAATATATTGGTTGATGAAAACAAGAAATTCTATCTGATTGATATTGATAGCTGTATGCCGCTTTCGGCCATTGCTTCGGTTGACAATATCAAGGCAGCCAGCTTTTCTGGTATTGCTTTTCAGCACCTCAAGCGCGTTCGCCCCGACTTTGAATTTGGCGATCTTGATGGCAAGCAGATCAACCTTTTACAGCTGCTCTTTTCCATTATTCACTTTTATAATTTTACGGTCAATAGAGGGGTTCAAAGCTATTCTAGCTTTCTCATTAGCAATACTTCCGATGCGCTGCAAACCTTGCTTCCTTTCATCGACAATTTATTGGCCAAAGCCTTTGAGGAAGGGATAGATTATGAAGATTTAATAGAAGTTGTAGATTATATTTCCAACCAAGGCTGCACCTTCATCGTCCTAAGTAACCACTCTGGCGATGCCCCCAGACCCGCTGCAGCTGAACAGCCCGCTGCTCTAATCACAACGGTACTTTCCCCCACTCCCGTAGAGTCCTCTATCCCCGCAGCTCCCTCTGCCTCAGCAACTCCAACTGATCCACTTGCTATCCCTGACCCTGTAGCTACCCCCGATCAGGTAAGTCCACCTACTCCCGTGGAGCCACCTACTCCCGTGGAGCCACCTACTCCCGTGGAGCCATCTACTCCCGTGGAGCCACCTACCCCCGTAACCCCCTCTGCTACCGAGGCCCCCGCCGAAGAGGCTGCACCCAATCCTCTCGACGAAGCGCCCCCTCCAACTCCTCAGCCAGCTCCTCCAGCTAAAGCGGTGATCCTTAAAAAGCCAGTTATCCAATCGCTAGAAGTTGACGGACAAAAAGTCCCCCGCCTTTCTATCCAATTGGGCGAAGAATATATGCTTTCCTGGACGGTGCTCAACGCAACCCATGTCGAACTAGATGGGGAATTCATCGCTATCGGTAGCCGCATCAAACGCTTGACTGCGGACACCACGAAGACCCATCGACTGGTCGCTATCAATAGAGTGGAAACGGCCGAAGAGAGAAGTTCGGTCAAGACCCTACAGATCAAAGTGACGGGTAACCAGCCGCAGCCTGCGAAGCCAACACCCAAGCTTGAGCCTCGGCTCATTTATTTCAAAGTCAATAACCAACATCCCACATTGTATGCATCACTGAATAGAAAAGTGAATGTTACCTGGTTGGTTGAAAATATTGAGCGCATTTATATTAACGGGCGAGAAAATAAATCCAGAGGTAGCTTCACCCATATTGTCAAAGGACCTAAATCATTCATTTTAGAAGCAGGTCATTTACGTAAAGTAATTAAAGTACTTGTGAGCAATCAACGACCGGCCTTGGTTCCGAAGATCGAGTCTTTCTTTATCAACGAACAAGAGCAATCCAATATGACCGTCGGCAATCGTGCTAAGCTCCAATTGGCTTGGTCGACTAAGTACGCAGAGAGAGTCACCCTTTTTAAAAATGGTGAGGAGATTCCGATGCGTGAAGAAGAAAGAAAGAACAATCGCATTTTTCTGGAAGCGACCAACAAGGGCAAGGAGCTTTTACCCATAGAACTTAAGCTAGTCGCCTCTTCAAAAGATGATCAGAAAATAGAGCTGATCCGAAACGTCTGGCTAAAGCCCAAAGAGGATCGAAGGATGCTTTTCGCGTTGCTTGCTCTTTTTGTCATCATTATCATACTGATCCTATTTATTGTACTTTAAAATTATTTATCATGGAAAATACGCTAACTGAAAATAGCCAACAAGAGTTATCTCCTTCGGTGGAAGAAACGGTACAGAACTACCAACAAAGGGTTCGGGTTTTTATTGAGTTTTGTGAACGACTCAAATCAGAAGCTGCTGCATTGCAAGAAGAGCATCAGGAAAAACTGGAAAGTGTAGATGCAGGGCTGTCCAATGCTTTTCGCAAAATTGAGGAGGACTACGAACAGGTTCAGCAGGAGGAGGTCCTGTTGATGGAAGAGCTGATGGGCGAAATTAGCAGCTATCAAACGCTGTTGCAACAACAGGGAGAGCTACCGGAAGAGAAGGCGTTAAAGTTGAGCAAATTGAAAGCGGTAGTCGAGACGGCCTTCAATAGTAAGGTTAAGGAAGCGGAGCAGCTGTTTATGGAAAATAAGGAACAACTCGATGCAGTACCCGAGCAAATGAAGGCTACCTTCCTGGAAGAGCGCGAGGAGCAGCTGGCCGTCCTCCTGGCACAATATGGTGAAGAAACGTATGAGTTTTTGGCAGAGGAAAATGAATTATTGAGTCAGCATTACGAAACAGCAGGTACGATTGCTGAAGTGGATGCCACTAAATCTCCCAGCAAAAGTCCGCAGTCTTATCTCAATGTTGGGCGCTCTATATTCTGCTTTGAACTGTCTGAATTTCAACACGAAATTCCTTTTCACCACTTCGTCCCTTTTGTTCATAAGAAAAATATTTTGCTCACCAACAGCACCTCTTCCGATGAGGAAGCTACGGTCATCATCAATTGTATGATCGCCCGCGCTTTGATCAGTTATCGCCCCGGCAATGCTACCCTGCATTTGGTCGATCCGGTCAACCGAGGTCGGAGTTTTCGCAAGTTCGCTAGGCTGTCTCCAACGGTGAAGCAGGTCTATGCAGAGGAGAAAGAGATCGATAAATTATTTAAAGAATTGGATCAATCGATTACCCGTATTTTTCAAACGGTCCTCAATGACGAATACAACGACATTGGCGACTACAACCGTTCGAGTGAAGAGACAGAGCCCTATCATTTGATTGTTATCAGAAATTTTCCGACCAATTTATCTAAAAAATCCATTAAGCGGTTACGAGGAATTATTGAAAATGGACCCATCGCTGGTATTAATGTCATCGTTGTGGCTGAAGATCGGGGCTTGAATCCGAAGAGTAAAAAAAGCAAGGAGGATCAACTAGAAGGCTTAGCGTCTTTTTTCACTAAAATCAATTTGAGCAAGCACAGTATCAAGGACAGCTTTGATGTAAATCCGGTGATATTCTGCACCGAGGAGGACATCAATGTATCGGCCATTATTGACCATATTAACGAACAGGTAGAAGCTTGATGTAATGTATTATGGTCTTTTAATTTGTTCAAAAAAACAGACTTACACTCATGAAAATTGAAGAAATAGCTTTTGAAGCTGCCGAGCCATTTAGAGAAAACTGCGACCTGCTTTTGCTAACGGCGACGCGGGTTGAACACCATGAGGTCTTGGCCAAGCTCAGGCCGCTGAATAAGGAGTCGGCGGTTTACTGTGTTTTCAAGGGTAACCTGACCTACTACATCGGCAGCTACGGTGCCTACGGCGCCGTGCTGGTCAAGTCTGGCATGGGAGCCGGTGGAGCCGACGGCGCCCTGCTCTCCACTCGCAATGCCATCGAGCTGTGGCAGCCCAAGGCCGTTGTCATGGTCGGCATCGCCTTCGGCGTCGACCCCAAGAGCCAGCGCATCGGCGATGTGCTGATCTCCGACCATATCATCCCCTACGACCTCAAGCGCGAAGGCAGAAAGGTGAGGGTCTTCCGTTCCGAGCATCCCCCCGCCAGCAGCTTTCTCAAAAACCGCTTCGAGGAGGTGCTGAACTGGAGCTTTCGACTGCCCGGAGGGCAGCTGGCCAAGAAGAAGATCTGCCCCCTGCTCTCCGGCGAAGTGCTGGTCGATAACGAGGCTTTTCGCAATGCTTTGATCGAAGAATTTCCGCAGGCTAAGGGCGGGGAGATGGAAGGTCGAGGAGTCTACGCCGCCGCTAACGACAAAGCTATCCCTTGGATCGTTGTCAAGGCCATCTGCGACTTTGCTGACGGCAATAAAGGCCAGAACAAGGCGGCCAATCAGGAGGTTGCCATCCAATCTGCCAACAGCTTGGTACACAAGGTTTTTTCGAGTCCTTATGCTTTTGAAGACTTGCAGATGGCGCTGTCGGGGCGGAGCCGTAGAGAGTAGAAAGCAGCAGAATGATTAAACAATTAGCGTATTCATAAAAGCCATTATTTCAAATAGATACACGATGAATGTTGCAGAGATTCCTGAGAAGGCAGGACTAAAATATATCGATCAGTGTCAGTTTTTATTGATCACCGCTACAGATGAAGGACGTAGTGAAGTGTTGAATGCCTTGACCCCCATTGGTAACGAAAAGGCGGTGGGGATGGTGCGCATTAGTAAGCGTACTTACTACGTCGGCTGTTTTGGGCTCTATCCGGTAGTGTTGGTCAAATCAGGGATTGGAGCGGGGGGATCGGATAGTGCCACTGTTACGACCATGAGTGCCATCGATATTTGGAAACCCAAGGCCATTTTGATGATCGGCTTAGGATTTGGTGCCAAGATGAAGAAACATAAAATCGGCGATGTGTTGGTTTCTCGACACGTTATTTTGTACGATGTTAAGGATGAAAATAAACAAACGATTTATCGAGCGGAGCAGCCTCGGGCCAGCCAGATTTTATTGGATCGTTTTGATAACATCAGCCATTTGCCACCAAAATCCACTAGTCATAAATTTGGTAAGATGTGGATTGGTCCTTTGCTGTCTGGTAATACTCGGATTGAAAATAAAACATTCAGAGATAAGCTGCTCAATCGTTTTCCGCAGGCCATCGGTGGTGATTTAGAAGCTAAAGGAGTGTACCAAGCAGCGAGCGAAAAAGACATTCCTTGGTTAGTCGTCAAAGGGATCAGCCATTTTGCAAATGTAGTAGAAAAAACAGAGGAGCAAAGAGAATTGGATAGGATAATGGCCGTGCGATCAGCCATTGGCTTATCCAAAAATGTATTCTCTTATAAATATGCTTTTGAGGAACTGGGCTTAGTACCCCCTACTCAGCACTGGCCCGCTAAAGTCATTCGGGAGAAAGAGCCTCCGGAAAAGGAACCCCCAGCCAATGATCCTCCAATCAAGGCAAAGGATAAAATTCGCATCCGCTTCAAAGATAAGCGAGGCAAGGTCGGCTACTGGAATCATAAAAAGCAGACTGTTATTTTTCCCAAATATATTGACGGTCAGGAATTTCAAGAAGACCTGGCGAATGTAAAAATAGAGATACCGGAAGAGGAGCGCAAAAAGTTTATTGAGGAAAATCTGGGGCGTCTATCGATGGAAGAGATTCGGGCCGAAATGGCGGTGAAAGGCAAGTGGGGGTACATTGACATCAACGGTCAAACAGTCATCGACTTTGTTTTTGATCGGGCCTATAACTTTGTTAAGGGGAGAGCCCGGGTGGTCAAAAATGGAGTGTCCTTCTATATTGATAAACACGGAAAAAGAATTAAAAAATGAGTGATCAAACATTAATTAAAAACTACTATACTTTTATCGACACCTCTAGCTTGATGCACCCTGGAGCCGAGGAGGCCTTCTTGAAAGATAAGGTCGATTTTTTGAAACAGAATAAGGTCTTGATTCCCCTTAAGGTTAAGGAAGAAATTTTACGGCTCATCGAAAAGGATGATACCAAGCGAACGCAGTGGGCGAAAAAGGCGCTGCATATTTTTAATGCTTTACAGGCCAGCCGTCGTATTAAAGTGGGGGAATACAAGGATGCCCAAGAAACGTTTGTCGACAATATTCTCATTTCCCTTTTTACTGAAAACAGGTTGAAATATAATCTCTGTTTGATTACTCAGGACAAGCAGTTGGCTACGGAAATTTTACAGCTTAGTAAAAGTAAAGCGGTAAAACGGCAGAAGAATATTGTCGTCTTGCAAGTACAGAAAGACGGTAGTCTACGGGATTTTGCTACTCTTCCGGTCAAGAAGAAACCAGGAGAAAAAGTACCTGTTCCAAAGATTCCGAAAAAGTCAGCAGAAAAGAAAGATCCTTTCAAGAAGGCAAGGCTGCCCGTTAGTCATAAAGATGTTCAACGGACCACGGTTCGACTAGTTCCCAAAGAAGGATCAAGTGTTTATCTGGCCACCAGGGAAAACCCTATTCAGCTCACCAAGCAAATCAGTAAAGGTGGAGAAGGATGCATCTATGAGACGAATTATAGCAAATACATTTGCAAAATATTTCACGATAAAAGTAGAACCAATATGAAGGAGGATAAATTGAAGCTGATGACTTCCCGGCTGAATAAGCGCGGGATTTGTTGGCCGACCTCTCTGGTCTATAATACTCATGCAGAATTTGTTGGCTTTGCTATGGAAATACGGGCTAGAGGTGTAGAGTTGAAACAGCTATTTATTAAGCCTGTATTTCAGAGTTTATTCCCCGAATGGAAAAGGCTGGACTTAGTGGATATTAGCATTAAAATTTTACACAAAATCAGAATCCTGCACGAGCAAAATGTATTGGTAGGAGACATCAATCCACGCAATATTTTGATTACCAAAGCACGAGAGACTTTCTTTGTCGATACGGATAGTTATCAGGTCGAGGGGTATCCCTGTACCGTTGGTTTGGCCAACTACACCGCTCCTGAGATACAAAATAAAGATTTCAAAAGCTTTCTTAGAACCGTCAAGCACGAAAATTTTGCGATTGCTACTTTGCTCTTCATGATTCTGGTTCCGGGCAAAACGCCCTACTCTCATCAAGGAGGGGAATCGCTGGCCAAGAACATCAAGAAACGGCATTTCCCTTATCCACTCGGAGAGATCAGCGGAAAAAATGTTCCGAAGGGGCCGTGGCGATTTATTTGGAGCAACCTGTCCTACAAGATGAAAGAAGCCTTCTTCAATGTCTTCACAAAAGGAGAGCGTATTGGCGTTTTGGAATGGATAGATCTGCTGAAAAAATACCGCGTCTATTTGCGACACAACCCAGTGAGTAATGAGATTTACCACTACCGTTACAAGGAGGTGAAATATCAGGATGGCCAACCTATTGTTAATTCGAAAAAAAAGTAAATCATGGATAAAATGAAGCTATCGGAAAAAGATTTATTTGAAAACCCGACGCCCCGAGTTCCCGTTTGTTTGGTGCTGGATACCAGCTATTCCATGTCTGGCCCTCCGATAAATAATTTGAATCAGGGGATTGCCAAATTTTATGAGGCCATCAAGGCAGATGATTACGCCCGTTATTCTGTTGAAATTGCCATCGTGACTTTTGGTGGGACAGCACAGAAAATACTTGACTTCGAAAGTATTGATCATCAGCAACAGCCAATGCTCACCGTGGCTGGAGGGACACCGATGGGCCAGGCGCTGCAAATGGCGACTGCGCTTTTGGAAGATCGAATAAAAAAGTACAAAGATGTTGGCGTTGACTATCACCAACCCTGGCTGGTGCTGATGACCGATGGGCGTCCTACTGATGATGTGGAAAGTGTGATCCCCAAAATATACCAAATGGATGTCGATAAACAATTAATGGTTTTTCCGATTGGGATTGGTGCGGGGGCGGATATGAAAACGCTGGCGCGGCTCTCTTCGGTGCGTCAACCGCTGCGATTGAAAGGGCTGAAGTTTGAATTATTTTTTGAATGGCTGGGCAATAGTATTTCCAATGTTTCTTCTTCCATGCCGGGGGAGAAAATTCCGCTGGGGGACGAAGAAACACTAAAAGGCTGGATTTACCAATGAGCAATGATTGGGTTAGTGCGGTGCAGAGTGTGCAAGGGATTGGACATCGGAAGAGCAACACCGTTTGTCAGGATAAAACGCTGGCGATTGTTGAGCGGGGGGTGAATGTCATTGCTTTGTCGGACGGCGCAGGGTCGGCCCACCACGCTGACCTTGGTGCCGATCTAGCTGTGCAAAAAACGTGTGCTTTACTTATCGATTATTTTGATTCGATTTATGAAAAGGAGTCGGCAGTGATCGCTCAGGTGATTGTCCAGCATATTCAGGTGGCGCTAGGGGAAAGGGCGGAGGAGCTGGGAGGGAGCATCAAAGACTTTGCGGCCACCTTGCTATTTGTAGCCGTCCGACAAGGGCGGTACATCGCTGGGCATATTGGCGATGGGGTCATTGGCTTTTCGCAGCAGCGGGCGGTCCAAGTTTTATCTCAACCGGAGAATGGGGCCTACATTAACCTCACCTATTTTATTACTTCAAAAGAGGCCATCGAGCATCTGAGGATATATAAGGGCGATATTGAAAGCATCAATGGCTTTTTGTTATTATCCGATGGAAGTACAGCCAGTTTATACAACAGGAGGGGAGGAGAGTTGAGTCGGGCTGGTATGACCATGCTCCAATGGTTGGATCGACATTCGAGGGAGGAGGTAGAAGCGGCGTTGTTGGAAAATATTACCCAGTGGCTGCTGCCTAAAACGAGCGATGATTGTAGTATTGCGATGCTGCGGCGGCGGCGACCTTCGGAGGGGAGGCCGGTTCGGGCTTTGATTTTTGAGCAGGGGCGAATTGCCCTACGGGCCTCGATCGCCCGGCAATACTGTGACAATGAGGAGTGCGATTATTACGCTAAGGTCGGGCAGTCAAATTTGCAGATTGCTGATCGTAAGCGGGGAGAGATTTACTGCAACCACTGCAGGCAAAGAAGGAGCATTACCAAAAACTCTTTTTTCTATCGACTCCGGCGAAAAAATATCCAGCGTACCCTGGATTGCTTATACGATCTCAGCCAGCAGGATGATTTAGAAGGGATTCGAAAAAAGCATCGGATCAGAAAGGGGACCTTTCAGGTCTTTCTCCACAAAGCCGCTCAGCATCTCGAAGAGCTGAAGCTTACTTTAAGGCTGAACTTTGACCTTGAAGGAGAAGCTCTTGTCAGATTTGAAAAGCATTTTAAGTACAGCGAGTAGCTTCATATCCTTTTATATTGATACTTCAAATTTAAGTGGTTTGTTTGATTTTCGTCTTGGGTATGAAATTTAGCCTTAGATTATATATACCTCATGTGGCTAATGTAGAAAAGGTAATGGGGGAGAAGGGGATTTTTTAAAAAAAATTGGCAGCTCCCATACACATAGGAACTGCCTGATCAAACTGTTGGGTATTGCGAATTATCTTGACTTTACGAATCGACCCGTTGCGCGCTGGCCCTGACCTTCGAGGGTATAATAAAGCAAGCCCGCCGGCCATCGCTCTGCCGCCAAGTCAAACGTAAAGCGGTTGCTGCCCATCTGCCCCGCCAGCCTACGGCTGCTCAACAAACGCCCATAGGCATCATAGACCTGCACATCGAGCGGCCCTGCCTCCCCCAGCTGCACCTCAAGGTTAAGCTGATCTTTCACCGGATCCGGAAAATGACGAACCGACATTGGCTGCCAATAATCACTCGGCGTCTGCACCTCTACTAGGTCTCCGAACAGCTCCACAAATTGCTGCTGGCCTTGCCTCATAAAGCCCGTTTTGAAATCAGGGCCAGCCATCGTAGCCAGCTCGCTACTGTTGCTGATCGCTGTTTTGGTTAAGAGCTCGATGATGAGGATCGGCTGGTCTTCGGTTAGAGAGCTGCCGCTAGTCTCTAAATTGAACCAAGCGATGGGATAGACGTCCTTGATGGGATAGTCGAGGTTGTAGGCTTCTGCGTCAAAGTTGGGCAAATGCGGCGATTCGATTCGGAGCACTTCAAACTGTTCTTCGGGAATACGCAGCCCCATTTGGAATGTAGAAATGTTGGTGAAGCCTCGTCCTTTGATGGCCAGCTTAACTCGGCTACCCGCTGGAATATTTTGTTTGTTGATGGTACTTAGGGGAGCCTCGCTGCGGTCTTGCGAATCGTCACCGGGGCGGAAGTTGGGTAAGGCGATGCTGCCGTCAAGATCGCCTACCTTAACTCCGTGGAAGCCAAGTTTATTGGAGACGTACAGGCCGGCCTCTAGGCAGAGTGAGGAGGTTCCAATAAGCTCAGAAGACAGGTACCCCGGGTAAGCATAAATCCCGCCGATGTCAAATGGATTAGTTTGATAGTAATAGTTCGAATTAAATTGAGGACGATTTTTATCCCGTACTATTTCAGAATAGAATCGCCATTCCGTGGCAACTAAATCACCACTGGGGAGTTCTTCCGGAGTGGTTCGAATACCAAGTAAGAACTTGCGAATAATGACCAGGTCGTTGATCGAAATATGTCCACTTAGATTAACGTCAGCAGCAATTTGCTGATGACCATTAAGGGGCTCCAACCCCGTAATGAATGCTGCTAATAAATCAATGTCACCATAATCAGTACCGGTAATTCCATCTGCCCACGCCGTTGGTTTGGATAAGGTATAGCTAAAGCTACCGGTGGGGAAAATAGTACAGGAAAAAATACCATCACCATCTGTTAAGTGTGGACCGCAGTCTCCTTGTGTATCATAAGTGCTGGGATCACAGTTATTACTGTCGTAATAGTCTAGTTGGACATTTACATTATTGATGCCTCGGCTGCTTCCAATTCTTCTAAGGACCTCTTCTGCAATTAATCTGGTATCTGGTGCTGGAGGACAGGAAGTGCCATCATAGAAACGATCCTGATACTTAAAATAAAAATAGAGCATTCGGTCATATTGGTCCTCAGTAAAGTTGGTTTTATGCTGATCAGTGATATAGGACATGATATTGTCAAGGTTTGGAGTATATCTATGATCGTTCAGATCAACTAGGTAAATCGGAGTTCCATCAGGATTCTCACCGATAATGCCTTTATAATCAGGAGTATTGACATCGATTCTTTGATCACAATCTGAATTAGAAAGGAGGTTGGGATCCGCTTCTGTTCCACACAGCAGATCTCCAGCTAACAGCTCTACACCATAGGGATTATTGGGATCACCTGCGGCCATATAGGCACAATTGGGAACCTGGTTTTGAGCATTAGGATCTACGTGTCGAATAACCAGTTCGTGTGTGGAGACATGCATGTTGGGAATCTGCTCACAAAGGTCTTCTAATTCGGCAATGTCACTTGGTTCATGGGTATGATACAAACCAAAATTATGTCCGAGTTCATGGTATAAGGTTCCCTTACCGATGAAATGGGATCGGGTCATGAAACAGCTTACATAGTTATTGGGGGTTATAAATGGATAGGATCCCGTAGCAGTATAAGGGGGAGCCGAGCGAGGAATGAATAGATTAATAACGCCATCTTCAATCGCGGAATTATCTTGAAAAGCGAAGTACTCTTGAGTATTATCAATTTGATCCAGCTCGGGAATATTGATCACATCCACCGCTCCACATTGAACAAATTCAAATTTATTTTCTCTAAATAAATTGGTTAGATTGCTAATGGCCAAGTCGATTTCTGCTTGACTTACCGACCATTCTCCACTTGAATTCACAGAGACATGGAATTTGAGGGGAATGATGAGCGTCTCTTCAAGCTGCTGTTGTGTGATCCCCAATTCCGCCTCCCAGTTTGGGGGGACGACCATTGGTGGATAAGTTGAGGAACGCATTGTTCCTCTTCGTTCGAGTATACGAACAGTCTCCTGTAGAGAATGAGCTTCACAGACTTTTTTCGTCTGTTGCGCATCAAGCGTGTTGGTGAAAAATAAAAACGGTAAAAAGAATATAAATCCAATAATAGTTTTCATTAGGATAAAAATTAAAGATGAGTAAAGAGGGATAACTCAACCCTCTATAAAGTAGAGGATTGAGTGGGATGAAGGGTTCGTCTATTTAGTTGGGAATACTGCCCGAGTCTGAACAGCAAGCATATCTTACAGCAAATTCAACAGTCGCTAACTCTTCACGGGTATCAAAATCTATGTAATAACCAGTATAAAAATCAATGTCAATGAATTCCATGAGCTCATCTGTTTCTGAGCAGGTTGGCCGATTGTCAAGAGCCATTGCAATGGCCTTATTGTAAATGGTCTCTTGAGTGGACAAACTGACTGGATCAAATATATCGCCATAAGGGATGCAATATACATCGCAGGGGGCTATTGGATTTGTAGAATAGGGAGTTTGACCAAAGAAGAGAATGGTTTCATCTGTACTTAAACACGCTCTTGAAGGGAGTGGGCAAAGATAATTATCCAAGGTTCCGGAATCATCAGTAAAAGGTACAGGCAAAAAGGAAGACGGTAAGACTTCGACGAGTGTGAAGGCCAAATCACCAAATTGGGCGGCGGCATTAAAACAGGGAATTCCTGGTGAAGGGATACTACTCGTGATGGGTCCCTGGATGGTGTTCACCTGTCGTTGTGCTTGATCAAGTTCTGCGGTTACCTCGCGATCTTTCTGACAGCCTACCAAAAGAATTAGGGACAGCAAAAAGAATGCACTAAGGTAGTTTTTTGAAATCTTGTTCATCATTACGGTTTACATTTTTCGAGTTAAAAAATAGGATGTTTGATAAATAGCTTTATACCCTCTTCCCGTGACGGAAAGCGTAATAGTCAAGGCTTTAAAAGGTGTCGAAAAGAAGATTCTTGTGCAGGCCGAAAGCCTGTCTTTTCGTAATACACTAGATAGTCCTACAAAGCTTTCAAAACGTAAACAGCTTCTGTACTTTTTTTTAAAAAATTATGCCGCACTCCTTAGACGGCGTATAAACCACAAAAAGAAAAGAAAAATAAAGGCGCCCAACAGGTACCAAGGCCAAGCCCTACTGCCTTCGGAAAAGGCAATAGCCTTGGCATCGCCAATCAGAATAGGAGCGGCCCAATAGAAGGGATGAGAGCGTTCGCTATCGTGGTTGAGTAGGTAGTTTAATTTGGATTGACGCAGCGCCCTGTCCTTGCTTGCACCGTCTTTGAGTTCCTGGTAGTAGGTCACCATAAGGTCTTGCATCGCCTTATCCTGTACGCTCCACAGGCTGGTGCAGAGGCTGCGGGCACCTGCATAGCTAAAGGCCATAGCCAGGCTTCGAATGCCCTCGCCATCCCGGAGCTGCCCGGCGGCCCCCTCGCAGGCACTCAATACCACCATCTCCGCCGGCAGTGACAGGTGGGCCACTCGATTGGCGCTCAGCGAGTCGAAGCGGCAGGCTACATTTTCTTCTGCCGCCATACTGATCAGCGAGCGGGCCGGATTTTCGTCGTTGGCTTTGGCGTGGCTAGCAATGTGCAGAAAGGCGTACTGCGGGCTTTCTTGGAGGAAATTGTCTAGCGTAGCCTCCTCGCCCGTCAGTGCTTTACCCCCGACGATGGCCTGCAAGCGCTGTACCTCCACTTGATTCTGAATGGGGCCCAGGTAATTCCGACGGATCGCTCTGAGGTCGCTGGGTCGGCCTTCGATATCATCACAGTCCGAGAAGTTCGGCGCAAAGGCCAGCAGTCGCTGCTGTACGGCTTGCTGAGGATACTTTTTTTGGAGTTGGATGAGCAGCGATGCAGAGTAGGAATAGCTGATTTGGTGTTGGTGCAGCAGGAAGGGGTAATCATTGTAAGCACCAATTTTGCTGGGAAGCCTGCTCAGCAAGGCTTCAAATGGAAGGTTGCCCAAAGGGCCGTCGGGAATGATGATCAACTGCTCGGCTAAGGGGCGGTCCTGCCAACTTCCGAGCAGCCACTGGTAAAGCCGATGGCCCAAGTCCGCGATTTTTTGATCCGCCTCTGCTTCTTGTATCGCGCTTACTTGTTGTCCGGCAAATCGCAAGATATGGTTATCCTGAATTGCACTTAAGTAATCATCAATCGTAGTACTAAAATCCTCAGGAATTTCTACACTGTACCAATCCTTGCCTTGCTGCGAAATAACAAATACGTGGATATGGGTCTGACTAATAAAATACTCCAGGAGTTGCTGCCCAGGCTTGAGCAATTGTTGTTGGATGCCGCTTGAAGTCAGTTTTTGGTCATTATGTCTCAGCTCGTAGTACATCGGAAAACGGGTTCTTATGCTGTCGATGAGCCCTTGGTACGCTTGAGTGAGGGCTAAAAGTTGGGGCTCCAGGCCCTGCTCACTAACATCAGCATCTTGGGCTGTAGGCTGCAGTAGTTTCTCCTTAATAATGGCGATACTGTCCCGTAGGGTCCTCTCTTGTTGGCGAAAGGCTTCGGAAATACCAGGCATACTGAGCAGGTATCCATCGCTCAGCGATTGTTGCAAAGCCTGGGTTTTGCTTTGTTCAGAAAAATAAAGGGCTTTTTCAAGATACTCCGCATTTTGATTTAGTTGGTAGAGTTGATGGGCCACTTCTATAGCATTTTGATAAAACTCGTAAGCTTCCTCATTCAAGGTGATTTGATCCTCAATATATTCTTGATGATGCCTTCTCAGAGAAATCCATTCATCTAATTCAATAAAATGTTGGTAGGCCAAGTGAAGATATTGTTCCGTCTGAGTTTTCAAATACAGGCGATAAAACGTATTGCCTTTATTGTTTAATGCTTTGATATAAATAGGCTTTTGTAAGGTTTTGCTGGGGGTAGGAATTTTTTCAATGTCGGCTATCGCTACAGGAGAGGGCGAAATGGTATTTAGACTCTGCTGATAAGCTTCCAGGGCCTGGTGATAATCTCCTTTTTGAGAATAGGTATGTCCCAAGTATAAATAGACCTCTTCTGCTCCAAATGTGCTGCCGCTCTCATCGGGTTGACTAGACAATTCGAGGGTCTTTGTCAGCTCCTCAATGGCTCGATCCCATTTCTCTTCCGCCATGTAGGCTCCTCCAATTTCTCTCATGGTTTCGTAAATCAAAGCGCGATTGCTGTACGGTGCATTTTTGCGAACGTCCAAGGCTGCTCTGAGGTAGCTGCGTGCCTTATCATATTGTTCCATGCCATCATAGCTCATACCGAGATTGTGTAATATCGTGCCTAATAAATCTACCCAATTCGCATTGGTCTTAGCAATGTTCTCCGCTTTCTTGTACATTTTAATAGCTTCCAAGTATTTCTCTTGATGGAATTGGGCATTTCCTAAGCTGTTGTAAGCGATCCCAACTTTATAATCCATCGTATCTGTTTCATTTTGAAAGTTCACTAAAGCGGCCTTGAGGAACGCTTCTGCTTTTTCGTACTGCCCAACTTCATTATAGGTATTTCCAAGATTGAGGTAAGAGGTTGATTTTGAAGAGGCAAGACGGTATTTAGTTTGTGATCGTTCTAACTTATCAATCACTTCAAGTGCTTGGCGGTAATGGTAGATAGACTTCGGATATTGGCGAATCTGTCGATGGAGGATTCCAAGCAGATTATGTACTACATTGGTGATGGCCTTATCAAACATGGGCGATTGAGTAGCTGTGGTTAGACTCTTCTCAGCCTTGGCTATGGCCACTTCGAACTCTCCCGTGTAGAAATAAATGAATGCCCGATGAAAATGGGCTTGCCACTCATGTGTTTTAAGGGTGTTGGATTGTTGGAAAATAAGCATGGAGGTGTCGGTTTGGGCAATAGCAATGTCTTTGTCGCGCGTAAATAAGAACTCAACTACTCCCAGAAAAGAATATAAAATTCCTGTGTTTGGATTGGCCCAAATCTGCTTTTCTTTAGCCATCGCTATCCCCTCGAGTATAGTCTGTTTGCCTTCTGCATACATAAAGACCGCTAACTGTGTTCTTACTAGTCCAGCTTTTGCCTCTAAGGATTCGGGCCAGTTTTCCTGAACCTGAAATAAGCTATCAGCCTTAGTGAGGTGGTACAAGGCACTATCCCTTTTATTAAAATGGTAGTATTCCATTCCTTGTGCTAAATGCTGATCAGCAGTAATATTTTGAGCGGCTAAACCGAAACTGAATCCTACGGTGAGTACGAAAATAAAAAGGGTGTTTTGGAGCATGAGTGAATATTTTTTTATAATATTGAAAGAGGAGAAAGGATATAAAGAACAAACAATCTTTGCCTAACTCCTATTGTCCAATTAAGGATAAGAAGTGTAAACAAAAAACTGGTTTTTTTTGCCGATTTTTGGACCTGTGAAAAGAGGATGACAAAAGATTTGATTATATCGGGCCTGTATGCATAGTTCAGAGAGAATAATTGAAATGGTAAAAGAAGGGGTAGGGACATTGGCTTATCATGAGGCCCTGGCTTATATATACAAGCAAAATAAAGCAGCATTTTACGCCCGCCTTAGTCGTAGCCCCTATCAGCTTACTGACGACGTCGTGAAAGATATTTACCACCAAGGGATCGTCATACTGGTACAGAAAATCCAACAGAATAAAATCATGGAACAAAGTATTCCAGCTTATCTGTGGGGCATCTGCCATCATCTGTACCTACAATATCGAGATAAGCAGATTCGTAGTGAAATCAACAAAACCAAATACACAGTAGAGCAAAGCCAAGGCCACGAAGAAGGTATCGTTGAGGCGCAATTGCTTGATGAGTCCTACCGCCAATTGGTAGATCAACTCTTTAAAAGCATCGGCGAAAAGTGCAGGACCATCCTGCTGATGCGACAAATGCACTTTTCGTATCGCGAAATTGCCCAAAAGCTCAACCCCGATTCCCCCTCTAGCGATACGGTGATTCGGGTGATGGCTGGTCGTTGTGTGAAGAAACTGATCCGATTGGTGGAAGAACAACCTGAACTGAAAAAACAAATCGAAGAATTGCTAACTTGAGAGTGGTACTCATGGAAGAATTAATACAGATTACCAAGTACTTGCAAAATGAACTGGGACCGGAAGCTCGAAGGCGCTTCGAAACCCGGCTGGCCAGCGACGAAGACTTCGCCGCCAAAGTGGCCGAGGTCCGCAGTGACCTCAGCAGCCAGCAACTCCTCGATTGGCTCGACGGCCTGCTGCCCGCCGACGAGGCCGACCAGCTAAGTAAACAGCTAGAAGTCGACCCCCAACTCCGCCAACAGCTACAGCAAGTCAAAGAAGCCCGCCTGCTGCTCTCCACCGCCCACCAAAACCGCATCCTCGAAGATGTCGAACAAATCGCCAGCCAGGAGGCTCCACCTCCAAGGCTCCAAAAGCCTCGCTTCCGCTGGCTGCAGGTCGCTGCCGTCCTGCTCCTGCTGCTCGCCCTGGGGGGCTACACCCTCTATCTGCCCACCCAGTATTCCAACCAAGCCCTCTATGCCCAGTACATCGAATACTATCCCGGCCAAGGGGCCCTTATGACCAGCGGTGGCGAGCAGGGCCGCCCTGCGCCCCACCAGCAAGCCCTGAAACCATACGATCAGGGCGACTACGAGCAGGCCCTTTCCTTGCTGCAACAGGTGCCTGCCAGCTCCCCTTATTATAATGATATCCAGTTCTACCTGGCCAATACTCATCTAGCACTCGGGCAAGCAGAGGCTGCGGTGACCATCCTGCAAGACTTGCTGCCGAAGGCGGCTGGCCTTGGATCGAAAAGCCGTATGCGTTGGTATCTGGCGCTGGCCCATTTGGGAGCAGGGCAGCTTGAGGAAGCCCTTGTGCATTTGGAGGATCTGCAGCAGCCGGAGGCCGATCGCTTCTACCAGCGCAAAGCCGAGGAATTACTCTCCAAGCTCAACAGTTCCTGGCGCAAGCTGCCGGGCATCCAACAGTAATCGAAGCCCTAAGCCTCCGTAGCTTGCTCCTGCCTTTGCGCCCGTTCCCGTATCCGAAAACCCTTCGGACTGACGCCGTAGGCACCCTTGAATTGCTTAGAAAAGTAGAAAGGATTGCAGAAACCCAGCTGGAAAGAGATTTGAGAAATGGTGTGGTTCCCATCGCGGAGTAGGGTAGCGGCGCGGTCCAGGCGAGTATGCATCAGGTATTCGATGGGGGTTTTACCGAAATACTTTTTGAACTCCTGAATGAGCTGCGACTGCCCCAGCCCGGCCACGACGCCGATGTCGGCCAGGCTGAGTTTTTGGCTGAAATGCTGACCGATGTAGGCACTAGCCTTTTGCATGCGGTCTGGAATGGGACTGATGCCGGGGATGTACAAGGCTCGGTTGAGGCTGCGTAGCCAGATAGTGAGAATGCACTCAACGATTTCTCTGTCGTAATTGCTGAATAATTGCAGCTCTTCCCGAATTTGCAGTAGGTATTTGTCATTTAGCCGACTACTGGTCATCTTATAGGGCAGGCCCTCTCGTATCAGTCCCTTGTTCAATAGACTTTCGACGAATTTACCATCGCAATGCAGCCAGGAATAGCACCAGTTAACTTCCTCATTTCCAAAGAGATGTTTGCTGTTTGGAGGGAAGATGACAAAAGCATCTTTGGGGTAGGAATGCAGTGTTCCATCGTACCATACCTGGCACGGCGTGTGCAGATGTACAAAGAGGTAGTCGTTGGTCCCTTCTGCTCTATTAATCAAGCCTTTAGAAACATAATCGTAGAGTCCAATACCATTGATGACTGTTCTTTTCGCTCGCTCTTTAGGGTATTTTCTTTTCCAGAGGGTTGCATTCTCAATCATAAGATAACATATGTTTTTACGGATTTAGCATATGTCAAAGATAAGTACAATTGTGAACTTTGTGTAAATTGTACACCTATAAAACCAATCTTTATTTTTTTATAAGCCTAGTAGGACATTTTCATTCTAAGAAAGAAAGGGTATTGCCTTATAATATTTTAATTCAGCATTCATAGATGGTTTTTTGTAGCGCACGTAAAGTTTACAGGTCGCCGCTGAATTAAAGTTGGCTTAACAAGACTCATCTTCAAGAAAAATTATATATGTTAGCAAGCAAATAATTGTAATCAACCGAATATGTAAAAATTTTTATTTCTTTACTTTAATTATGCTAAGTATGAAACTTTTTAAATTTGACTACTTTATGAAGTGCTGTATAGTGCTTCTTCTCGCAGTAGGCATGAGCAGCTTTGCGTACGGGCAACGTACGGTTAGCGGTAACGTGACCGATGGCGAAACCAATGAGGCGCTCATCGGAGCTAACGTCCTGATTAAGGGCTCTAGCACCGGTACGGTCACAGATATTGATGGGAACTATTCTGTCGATGTATCCGGTGATGACGCTGTATTGGTCTTCTCCTACACTGGTTATACCAGTCAGGAGATTGTTGTTGGTACTCAATCTACCATCAACATCGTAATGAGCTCTGGTGAGCTTTTGGAAGAAGTCGTCGTGATTGGTTATGGCTCTGTAAAGAAATCGGATGCGACTGGTGCCGTTGAGGTCATCAGCCCTAAGGATTTCAACCAGGGTTTCCAAACTTCTCCTGACCAGCTGATCCAAGGACGTTTAGCAGGTGTCCAGGTCACCAGTAGTTCTGGTGAGCCGGGTGCTGCTGCCAACATCCGTATTCGTGGTGCTTCCTCTATTCGTGCCAACAACAACCCGCTTTTCGTATTGGACGGTATTCCTCTGGATGGTCGTGACATTAGCGCAGGTGCAGACATCGGTGCGGGTCGTCAGTCCGCCAGAAACCCACTGAGTTTCATCAATCCTAATGACATTGAATCTATCAGTGTATTGAAGGATGCCTCTGCTACTGCCATCTACGGTTCTCGTGGTTCTAATGGTGTAATCATTATCACAACCAAGAAAGGAACTGTTGGTAAGCCTAAGGTAGAGTTATCCAGTACTGTTGGTTTTGCTACCATGCCTGATGGTCGTAAATACAACCTGTTGAATGCCAGTCAATTCGCTGAAGAAAACGGCAACCCTAATCTCAACTTTGGCGCTGACGTTGATGCTTTTGATGAAATCCTGAGAACGGGCTTGATTCAGAATCATAACTTGACTTACGGCGGATCAACTGAAAGCGGTGGTCGCTACCGGATGTCTTTGGGTATTCAGGATCAAGAAGGTATCATCAAGGACTCAGAGCAGAAGACTTACAATGCAACGATCAACATTACACAGAATTTATTCAAAGATCGCGTAACTATTGGTGGTAAATTGATCGCTAGTTTTGTACGTGACCAAGCAGCTGCCCTTTCTGATCAAGTAGGTGCGGAAGGAGATATGCTGATCTCTGCCCTGAGATGGAATCCTACTCGTCCATTTATGGAAGGAGGAGATTTCGTTCAGCCTAGTGATAACGAAAGAAGCCCTGCGGCTTTCTTGGAATACTACGATGATGCCACCCAAACGTCTAGAATCTTTGGTAACCTCTTTGCAGATGTTAAGATCACAGACAATCTGAAATACCGCTTCAACTACGGTATCGACCGTTCTGAGTCTTCTCGTCGCGTTGCGATCTCCAGAGCTTTCAGAGCTAACTTTGCTGAAGGTAGTGGCGGTGTAGCTCAAATCGAAAACATCGAAGCTTACACTCAACTTTTCGAGCACACGCTTGATTACAATGCCAGTCTGACTGACAATGTTGGATTCAATGCTACTGTAGGTTATTCTTATCAGGAGTTCACGCGCCAGGGGAATACCCAGCGTGGTAACGGCTTTTTGATCGACGATCAAGCGCTTTACCTCAATAACTTGAACTTTGCCAACAGCTTCCCACCAAACAACAACAGCTCCTTCTCTGATCCTGATGATGAATTGCAGTCTTTCTTCGGACGGGTGAATTTCGACATCAACGATAGATACTTGGTTACTGCTACTGTTCGTGCGGATGGTTCTAGCCGTTTTGGTGAGGACAATCGCTATGGTGTCTTCCCTTCTGCTGCTGTAGCTTGGAAGATCAGCAATGAAGATTTTGCTCCTGAAGTATTTAACGATTTGAAACTGAGAGTAGGTTGGGGTATTACTGGTAACCAGGAATTCCCTTCCGGTTCTGCTCAAAACCAATTTAAGCCTCTTGATGATGGTTCAGGTATCCAGCAAGACATCGTTGGTAACCCGGACCTGCAGTGGGAGGAAACTACCCAGTTTAACGTGGGTATTGACTTTGCTTTTGCCGACTATAAATTTACTGGTTCTTTGGATTACTTTACTAAGACGACTGAAGACCTGCTTTTCCGTCTTCGTGCAGCCCAGCAGGCACCAGACGTATTCGTTTGGAGAAACCTCGACGGGGTAACTGTAGATAATAGCGGGATAGAATTTAACATTAACACGTATTTAGTTGAAACAGCTGATTTCAATTGGGAATTTGGGTTGAATGCCAGCTACTACACGAATGAAATTAATAATGTATCCGGGACATTCCCCGCCGGTATCATTACAGGTGAGATCAATGGACAAGGACTTTCTAATCAGCGTGCTCAGCTGTTGTTTGATGGTCAACCACTGTATTCCTTCTACCTTCCTGTGTTCACAGGATTCAACGCTGAGGGGATCGCACAGTATGAAGACTTGAACGGCGACGGTGAAAACACGGCGAGTGGTATCGTTCCTCCGGGCTTAGGTGATCGGACTTTTGTTGGCGATCCTAATCCTGACTTTACATTGGGTATCCGTACGGCTATTAACTACAAGAATTTTGACTTAAGCATGTTCTTCAATGGTGCCTTCGGCCACCAGGTATTTGATAACACTGCCTTGGCCCTGTTCAGTAGAGCAGCCCTCGACGGTGGTGCTAACGTTGATGACCGCGTCTTGTCTTCTGCTCAAGCTGCTGGCGATTCTCCGATTCCATCTACCATGTTCCTAGAAGATGCTGACTTTTTAAGATTGGCTAACCTCACAATTGGCTACAATGTTGATCTGGGAGAAAATGAATACCTCAGCTCACTGCGTTTCTTTGTGACTGGCCAGAACCTGTTTGTCCTAACGGGATATAATGGATTTGATCCAGAAGTAAACAAAAACAAGAATATTGACGATGTGCCGTCATTTGGCATAGATTACGCAACCTATCCGAGAGCGAGAGTGTTTACATTTGGAGTAAATGCAGTATTTTAATTAATCATTAAATGCTTAGTCATGAAAAAAATATCTATATCTTTTATTTTACTATGCCTGATTGCAGGTTTCTTCCAAAGTTGTACTGACCTGGAAGAACAACTCAACGACGGTGTTCCTACCTTAGATGCTAACGCCGACGTTGCTCAGCTGCTGGCAGGTGCCTATGGTAACCTCAGAGACTTACAGAGTCAGGAGCACATTATCTTTGTGGCCAACCACACCACTGACGAGATGGCTGGCCCTACTAGAGGACGGGACTGGGATGATGCCGGTATCTGGCGGGTATTGCACCGCCACTCCTGGACGCCTAGCCACCAGTTTATTGAAGAAGGTTGGAGAACCTTGAACAGAAATGGTTTCAACGCTCAGCAAGTGCTTTGCAATGGAGCTACTGGACAGGTTGCTGCCGAAGCTACTTTCCTGCGGGTCTTCGCCGACTACATGACGCTTGACCTCTTCGGTAAAGTGCCACGTCGTGCTTGTAACGAAAACCTATTGAATCCTCCTAGCCAACTATTGACACGCGAGAATGGCGTAGAATTATTCATCAGCGAGTTGGAAGCTGTTTTCAACGATCTGCCTACTAGTAGCACTTCTGCTGCTACCGCTACCCAGGATGCGGCCAGAGTACTCTTGGCTAAATTGTACCTCAACAGAGCAGTTCACGCTGCTACTGGTGCTGATGGTGCTCCTCAAGCAGGTCCTTACACCTTCGATGCTGCTGATATGAACAAGGTTGTCGAACTTTGTGACGAAATTATTGGCAGTGGTAGTTACGCGCTTGATGATAACTACTTCGATAACTTCATTCCTGAGAATACTTCTGAATCTAGCGAGCTGATTTTCGTATCTGAAAATTCAAGCGGCGGTGCTTCTGGTAACGTTCGTTCTCGTTGGTTCTGCTCAACTCACTACAACCAAAACCCAAGTGGTTGGAATGGTTTCGTCGCATTGAGCGATCTCTACGACAAGTTCGAAGAAACAGACGTACGTAGAGGCCAAGACCTCGACTATATTGGTGATAATGGTAGTGGGCTGAGAGCTGGATTCCTGATTGGACAGCAATTCGCTTCTGATGGCACCCCCCTCGAAGATCGTCAAGGAGGACCACTGAACTTCACTAGCGATTTCAACTTGTTCCAGACAGGTGATCAGCTGGAAGTAACTGGTATCCGTTGTGTCAAGTACCCACCAGATTTCACTACTCCTGGTGACAACTCTGATAATGACTTCATCTTCTTCCGTTATGCTGACATTCTGCTGATGAAAGCTGAGGCCATCCTCCGTGGTGGTAGCTCTCCTGATCGTCCAGAAGATCTCGTTAACAGCATCAGAACTATCCGTGGAGCGTCTACCTTCGGTAGCGTTGATCTGCAAACTGTTTTGGATGAGCGTAGTAGAGAACTCTACTGGGAATGCTGGAGAAGAAACGATCAGATTCGTTTCAATACCTATCTCGGTACATGGCAAGAGAAGCCTAATCCTTCTGATCCTTCACGCTTGTTGTTCCCAATCCCTGCTGAAGCTATTGCGACTAATCCCAATCTTCCGCAGAACCCAGGGTACTAATTTGATCTATTCTAAAATATAGAAAAGGAAAGGCCACTTTAATCTTGAAGTGGCCTCTCTTTTTTTAAAGTTCTTCGTAAATTTGCCATCCCGGGGCGAATCGTTGGACTAATCGCTTAGTTATTAAACAAATGTACCAAAAGAGAAACTTCATCTTTTTGCTGCTGACCCTCGTCCTGTCCTGTGGTCAGCCGTCTGAGAAAACGGACGAAAAAGGCTATCCTTTTCAGCTGCTGACGGCCGAGCAAACCGGCATTCAATTCACCAATTCCATAGAGAATACCAAAGAATTCAATATCTTCCGCTACCGCAATTTCTACAACGGTGGAGGAGTGGGTATTGGAGACATCAACAACGACGGCCTGCCGGATGTCTACTTTACCGCCAATATGGGAGACAATAAGTTGTACCTCAATAAAGGCAATTTTCAATTCGAAGACATCACTGAAAAAGCAGGGGTAGCCAGCAGCGGGAAATGGAGTACCGGTGTGACAATGGTGGACATTAACGCCGATGGCCTACTCGATATTTATGTCTGCAACGCCGGCTTCCGAGATGGGGTCGATCAGCGCAATAACTTTTTCATCAATAATGGCGATCTCACTTTCACCGATAAAGCGGCAGAGTATGGATTGGATGAAAATGGCTACACCACCCATACCGCCTTCATGGACTACGACTTGGATGGCGATCTCGATGTCTACATCCTCAACAACAGCTTCATGCCCGTCAATACCCTCAACTACAGCAATAAGCGAGAGCTGCCCGCAGAGGACTGGCCGGTGAAGGACTTTCTCAAAGGGGGAGGGGATAAGCTCTATCGTAATGATGACGGTAAATTTGTCGACGTCACTCAGGAAAGTGGTTTGTACAGCAGCCTTATTGGTTTTGGGCTGGGCATTACTGTCGGTGATGTGAATGGCGATCAATGGCCAGATTTCTACGTCTCCAACGACTTCTTTGAGCGGGATTACTTATACATCAATCAAAAAGATGGCACCTTTAAAGAGGAAATCAAAGATTGGATTCAGCACCTCAGTATGTTCTCTATGGGAGCAGATATGGCCGACATCAACAACGATGGCTTACCCGAAATCTTTGTAACCGATATGCTGCCAGATGATGATCAGCGACTAAAAAATACCACCACCTTCGATTCCTACAATCTTCACGAACTCAAGTTGCAGCGCGATTTTTACTACCAGTTTATGCAGAATACCCTGCAACTGAACAGCAAAGACAACTTCAAAGAAATCGGTTTCTTTAGCGGCGTCTCGTCCAGCGATTGGAGCTGGGGTGCTCTGATGTTTGATGTCGACAATGATGGTTACCGCGATATTTATGTCTGCAATGGCATCTATCAGGATGTAACTAATCAGGACTTTATCGACTTTTTTGCCAATGAAGTCATTCAGAAAATGGTGGTCAGTGGCAAAAAGGAGGAAGTCAACGAGGTCATTAAAAAAATGCCCTCCACACCGCTCAAGAACAAGCTCTTTATGAATCAGGGCAACCTGCGGTTCGAAGATACGGGCACGACGGCCAAGGCCAACCAGCCCTCCTTCTCCAACGGCGCGGCCTACGCCGACCTGGACAATGACGGCGATCTCGACCTCATCGTCAATAACCTCAACCAAGCGGCCTTCGTCCTGCAAAATACCCAGGCTCTCACAGACAGCAGCGCCTACATCAAGTTCCGCCTCCAACAAGAGGGCTTGAACCGCAATGCCATCGGGGCCAAAATTTCGGTCTACGCCGGCGGCGAAGTCCTGAGCACCGAGCTGATCCCCAGCCGGGGCTTTCAGTCCAGCATCGAATATGTGCAAACCATCGGACTGGGCGCGCGCAGTGTCGACTCCGTACGCATTCTCTGGCCCGATCAGCAACAAAGCCTGCTAACCGGGCTGGCCAAAAATACTTTGCATACCATCAAAAAAGAGGAGCAAAGCAGTACTCCGAGCACACCCGCCGGGCCTACCACCACCCAAGCCCTCCTCCGCACCGTCGCCGCTAGCTTCGACAAACACCAAGAGGACGACTTCATCGAATTCTACGCCGAAGGCATGACCTTCAAGAAACGCTCTACCGAGGGGCCTTGCCTCGCCGTGGGCGATCTCAACGGCGATGGCCTGGAGGATGTCTTCATCGGTGGAGCAGCCGGGCAGGTGGGGAAGATTTATTTGCAGACTCCACAGGGGCTGGAAGGGCAAGCCAGCAGCGGGCTGGAAGCTGAGGCCGATTTCGAAGATACAGCGGCGGCGCTGGCCGACCTAGACGGCGATGGCGACCTCGATCTCATCGTCGGCTCTGGTGGCAACCACAGCCAATTGGGGGCCAGGGTTATGCACGATCGGGTGTACATCAACGATGGCCAAGGCCAGTTTAGCCACAAGACCACCGCCTTTTCGCGCAATGGCCTCAACACCTCCTGCATTCTTCCCCTAGACTATGATGCCGATGGCGATCTGGACCTCTTTGTCTTCAGCAACGCCGTCCCCGGTGTCTACGGGATCAATTCCAAAAATTACCTCTACCAAAATGATGGTCAGGCCAATTTCAAAGATGTGATCCAGCAGCAGGCGCCCGCCTTGGAGAAAAATGGCTTGGTTACCGATGCGATCTATGTGCCCTTAGAGCAGGGAGCAGCCCCCTCGCTGGTGGTCGTCGGAGAGTGGATGGGCGTAGGTGTTTACCAGTTCCAGGATGGCCTGCTGCAACAGCAGACGGAAAGCCTGGAAGGCTACCAGGG
Organism: Bacteroidota bacterium; assembly: GCA_038750655.1. Lineage (GTDB taxonomy): Bacteria > Bacteroidota > Bacteroidia > Chitinophagales > Saprospiraceae > JBCDGZ01. The sequence goes on from JBCDGZ010000012.1 coordinate 79,392, forward strand.
CTGGTGGGAATCCGTGGAGGCGGCCGACATGGACCAGGACGGCGACCTGGATTTGGTGCTGGGCAACGCAGGGCTTAATTTTTATTTGGCCAAAGAAACCCATTTGCCCATTAAATTGTGGTTAGCCGATTTTGATAAAAATGGTAATGTCGAAAAGATCCTGACCCGTCGCATCGATAATAAAGACGTTCCGGTATTGCTGAAAAGAGAACTGACCGATCAACTGGTGAGCCTCAAAAAGCAAAACCTCAAGCATAAGGATTACGCTCAGAAAGGCATTCGGGAGCTGTTGGATAAGGAACAATTGTCGAGGGCAGTCGTTAAGGAGGCAGCCTATTTTTCTTCGGCCGTCGCCTGGAACGAAGGGGAAGGAGCCTTTGAAATGGAGGCCCTGCCATCCGAGGCCCAGCTTTCCTGTGCCAACGATCTGCTGTTGCACGATTTCAATGACGACCAAGTTCCCGACATCCTTATTGGCAATAACAACTTCGGATTCACCCCGCAGTTTTCCCGCATCGACGCTGGCCGCAGCCAGCTCATCTGGAATCGACCCAATCGAAATTTTGAGGTCGCCAAGAGCCAGGAAAGTGGCCTCGACATCCGCAGTCAGGTACAGCAAGTCGAAAAAATCAACATAGAAGGACAAGTCTGCTTCGTATTCGGTATCAACAATGACCAACCCCAACTCCTTTGTTTAACGCAATAACGATGAAAGTGAAAATTATGAAGAGGATGCAGCTGAAGTTCGGAATCGTCATTTCTCTGCTGGTATTATTTTATGCTTGTACCGATGACCTCTCCCGGTCGTCCGCGAAGCATCGATTCGAACTGTTAGAACCGGCTGCCACCGGCCTGGAAGCCAGCAATATTTTGCAGCCTGATGTTGACTTCAATGTCTTCAACTACATGTACTATTACAACGGCGGAGGCGTCGCCACCGGCGATTTTAACCAAGATGGGCTGGAAGATATTTTTTTTACCTTCAACCAAAGTAGCAATCGACTCTAC
>JBCDGZ010000013.1:0-77145 GCA_038750655.1 Bacteroidota bacterium
AGATTGTCCAATGCTATATTGAATACAAAGTAGAGTTAGCCAAATAAATAAATAATTTTTCGACAGTATTGAAGGTGCTTTCATGTTCCTTTTTTGATTAGCAAGAGCATTCAAAGCTGAATAAGACCTTTGATAATGGTCAGCGGCACAGGAAATGTCTAGTAGTAAGCACAAAATACTTATGAAGATTTTCATTTCTCTTTTCATTTAAATCCATTAATACCACCCCAATATCACTAGCCTCTCCTCAATATTTACAGATAAAGAGTATCCGCTCTTCTTCCGATAGTATCCGCTTACAGTTACCAATTATCTGCAAATTCAGACACCATTTCTCCAAAAGTACCCGAAGCTGCCGCAGAGGCCCTCCCCCACAGCAACTTTCGGGCAAAACAAGGGACATGGATAGGCTTAGCAATCAACCATCTATAACAAATAATCCTGTTGCGATTATAGGCTTACCCAAAAAATAGTTACCTTGTTATAACAGCAGATTTTCAAAACACCTGCTTACAGCAGTAGGCTAAAAGCCTGCCTCTCCGAAGAGAGACAGGTACCAAAGCCGGGCTAACGCAACCACCTTATAACTACACTGCTTATTGTAGTCATTTCACGCTCTCATGTAAGGTGGCCATATCCACGTTACTCGGCGTTTCATAACGGTTCTCTTTTATTCTTTTTTGTGTTTATTTGCTCTTCAGAGCTGTAGAGTGGATAACAATAGAGTATGATACCTATACCCCTAAGTAGGCCTAAATGTATACAGATTAGGCATTAATAATTGATGCAAATAATTATTTATTGTTAGACAATAATAGATATCTTAATAAGACGTCTATTGCAAATAACAATTGAAAATCAGCAAGTTACATTTACTTCATGGATGCTATTAAATCTTACTTATCAATCATACAGCCCCCTTTATTACAGCATATTACGGGTAAGCCTGGTGAATTTATTCGTCAATTTCAGCAAGAAAAGTACCTGACCGAAGAAGCCTTCATACAAACCATCTGCAAAGGAAAACACGATGCCACTTACTACCGAGAGCTGAAATCCAGGACGCTAAAATTACTGCAAGCTATGGCCATCGTCAGTGCGCCAAAAGGCGGAAATATCGTAGCAAAAAAAATTAAAAATTGTCGAAAATATTTTTTGACAGGGCAGATTTTTTTGGATAAAGGGGAGCGAAAGGAGGGCCTACGTCTGATCAAATTGGCTCATCAAATCGCGGTGGAGTATAACTTTGTATACTACGCTTGTGAACTGTCTAGTATCCTTTATCACAATCATGTGTATTATCAGCGCAGTAAGAAGAAAGCCAACGGCTATGCGGCACAGGTTGATTATTATTTGCAGGAATATACGGCGGAAAAGAAAGCGGAGCATCATTTTTATCAGGCCCTCTTGCAGATTGGACGCGCGGCAAAGCCGAAGGTGATTAAAAAGGCTATTGAAGAGATCGCGAAGTACCCAGGGAATAGCATTAAATATAAAGTGTATCACTCCTTACTTTTAGTGCTTTACGGATTTCATACGGGCAATTACGTAGCCGTTGTAAAAGACTGTACGAAGGTACTAGATTATCTGACTAACAGTAAGGGAAGCTACGCTTCTCATTTTCAATTCTTTTTATCAAAAAAAGGCATCGCCCACATCGCCCTCGGTCAATACTCCGCCGCCGCCCACAGCCTAAAGGCCGCCCACTCCCACGCCCCCCCGCACTCCTTCAACGACTACACCACCCGCCTCTACTCCATCATCAATACCCTACACGCCAGTGACTATTCCCTCGCCCACACCCTCCTGCAACGCGCCAAGCGCTGCCCCTACACCGAGCTCCACGAGCAGTTCCTCATCATCGAAGCCTACCTCTACTTCCTAGCCCGCAGCGGCCACCTGCAACTGGATAAACCCTTCCGCCTTGGCCGCTACCTCAACGAGACCTTCAAAGCTCAAGCCGACAAAAAAGGGGATAAAGTCAATATCTTGATCGCAGAGTTGCTGGTGTATTTGGTACGTGACCGAGGGAAATTCATCGATCGAGTGGAAGCCGTACAGGCTTACAGCTATCGCTACTTGGGAGGGGCCGAGACGAAACGAGCACGCTGGTTTATTCGCATCCTATGCTCCCTTCCAAAGGCCAATTTTCATCCGGTAGCCTTGGCCAGAGTTGCCCAACGCCAAATCGCCAACCTAGAAAAGCATCCTATCCGACTCGGCGACAACCTCGCCGTAGAGGTCGTTCCCTTCGGACGTCTACTAGAAATGATCATGCAACAATTGAAAACAAAACGGGCGTAGACAGACCACTCATTTTTTCCTAAACCGAAAATAATTAGCCGTAATAAACACCACCACATTAAGCACCGTAGCCGCAAAAACGCCAGCCATGTACTCCCCAAATACGCTCCACGCAAATACCCCAAGGAGACTCAACGCCATCAGCACTACGATTTCCACCAACCCCAAAAGCGCGTACAGCACCCAATGGGCAATATCGCCACCGGAGACCGTCCAGTGTCTTTTCAAAAGGAACAAATAGGCGATGAGGTGAAGGAAGAGGCTGAGTATAAAAACAGGAATCGGAAAGGTGTCCATAGGCTATTGGGATTCGTTGCCCATCAACTTCTTCCAATTGCGATTCTCCAACAACAACTGCAATTCCTCCTCAAATGCGCGGAGCGCCTTGGGACTGTCAAAGTGGTTGGTGATGTATTTTTGTAGGCCATCCAGGTTGATGTGGGTGTAGGTAGAGGGCAGGTCGGCAATTTGGCTGCCATCAGGGGGGTATTGGTCCGCAAAGTTGAAGTATTGATAGCTGCCGACGAGGTGGCGGAGTTTTTTCCGCAGGCTGTCCTCGGCCCAGGCTTCGTAAAGGCCCATTTTTTCTACATAAGCGTAGCCCTTGTAGGTAAGACGGCCATCGGAAAAGAGGCGGATCTCAAAAGAGGGGCAGTGCCCGTAGCAGCCTGTTTTGCGAATGCTGGCGACCAAGTAAATGACTTCTTCTAATGCCTCGATTTCTGGCTCCTGCTGCTCCACTTCTTTGACCTCTTGGTGGTCGATAACCGGGTCAGGCTTTGGGGTGCGGACCTTAGGCGGTGTTAAGTCCTGGCTGGCCTTGCGGTTACAGCTGCTGGACACGCAGAGGACCACAAGCATCAGTAGAAGAATGGGAGCGGGAGCCTGCCGAATCATTTCTTTTTCTTCTTCTTTTTCTTCGCTTCTTGTTGCTCCTCTTGAATACGTTTTTGCTCTTTCAGGGCCTTCTCTAGGCGCTCGCCAAAACCGCCCTTCTTTTTGGGCTTTTTTCGATAAGCCTCCAGCTCCTCTTTGATTTTTTCTTGGTCAATGAGGTAATTCTTGGTGACCAGCGTTTGGCCGATATTCATCAGGTTACTGAAGAAGAGGTAGCAGGTCAGCCCCGCAGCGAAATTGTTGAAGAAAAAGAGGAACATGAGCGGCATAAAGTACTGCATGTACTTCATAGCTGGATTGACCGACATTTCCATGTGCCGCATGTTGTAGTAAGTATAGATTACTGTCGTCAAGGCCCAAAGGATGGTGAAGAGGCTGACGTGAGAGCCGTAAAATGGAATCTCGAAGGGCAGCAGGGCGAAGACATCGTAGGAGGACAGGTCGGTTGCCCAGAGGAAGCTGGCCTGACGGAATTCGATGGAAGCGGGAAAGAAACGATAGAGGGCAAACCAGATTGGCATCTGAAGCGCGATTGGTAAACAGCCGCCCAGCGGGCTTACCCCGAACTCTCGATACAGCTTCATCGTTTCCATTTGCTGTTGCTGCTGGTCATCACCGTGTTTTTCCTTCAAGGCGGCAATCCGAGGCTTAAGAGCACCCATCTTCGACTGCGAGTACAACATTTTATACGTCAATGGATACAATACCAGCTTGACGATAAGGGTCAGTAAGAGGATGATCAGACCGGCCGAGCCGATGAAGCTAGACAGAAAATTAAAGATCGGGCGGATGATCCAGCGATTGACGGTACCGAAGATGCTCCAACCGTAGGGGATGAGGTCTTCAAAATCGCTGCCGTAGGTCTTGAGGCGTTCAAACTTGTTAGGACCGACGTAAAAATCCATCGCGATGGTACCATTGCTGGGATTATCAATCGGAATTTTGACGGTAGAACGCAGGTACTTGAGGTCTTCTTGATCCTCGGCAATGACCCGAGTTTCCATTTCGCCGGAGTTAAAATGCTGGTCGGCGATCAGTGCACTGTTGAAAAACTGGTTGGAATGCGCTACCCATTTGAGCTTTGCATCGCCCGCCTTTTCGATTTCGTCGGACGTACAAGAACAGTAATCAGGATCATCCTCCAAAGGTTTGAAGTAAACACTGGTATAGTTGCGCTCGTAGCTCGAGTTTTTCTCCAGCTTATCCAAGTAGTTCTCCCAATTCAGGGTAATTTCTCTCTCTCCCTGCTTAAGCACTCGATCCAGACCAACTGTTTTGATCTCATAATCAAGCCCGTACGCATCCGGTTTGATGGCGTAGCGCTGTTCAAAGTAACTGCCATCCCCGGCATTAGCTCTAAAAACGATGGCATCGGCTGATTTTTGTGCGGTAAAATACAGTTCGCTTGAAGGCACTGCTCCGCGTACGCCTTCGACGGGTAGCAGGTACTCAAAGCGGTTTTTATCATCCTCCAATAGCTTTAAGACGCCTTTAGTCTCCACGCCTTCCGCATCGGTGAGGATTTTAAAATATTTTTTGAGAATGACTTCCTTGATACGACCTCCCTTATTGGTAAAGACAACCTTGATCACTTCATTTTCCAACTCACTCAACTGCTCCTCCCCTTCCGCACTCGCGGCAAACGGACCAAAATCGGCGTAAAGCCGCAGTGCTTTGAGCGAATCATTCTCGGCGATGGCAGCAGGCATTTTTTCTACAGCTGAAGGCGGAGGCAGTTGAGCCAAGCTATCGGCTCTTTGCTGAACCATCCGAAGAGAATCCTGAATACGCTCTTGCGCGGCCAGCTCTTCAGAGGAGGGCGCATTGATTTGCACCCAGATGAAAAAGAGAATAAAAATCAGCGATATACCAATAAGATTATTTTTATCCATCGTTTAATTTTAGTATGTTTAATGCCAGCGGGCACCGCACTTTTCGTCACCCTTCCGGCAAAATCCTCGCAAAGGTACAATTTTGTAATCGTTTAAAATAACTGCAATGGATGATTCTTCGGGGAATATAGACCAACAACTGCTCGCAGCCTATCGAAATACAACCTACCGGGTCTTTACTCCTGATTTAGCCATCCGAATTGGTATTGATAATGACGAACTGAATACCTTTTTGTTCGATAATAATGCGTTTAGCTGGGCCTTTATCAGTGCCGCCAATCCGGGTTCGGAAGAGCAACTTCCAGCATCCATCAACCAAAAACGCCATCAGCAGCTCATTCAGCAAGTCCTCGAAGGGCGCTGGCGCTACTGCGAAGCTGCTGGTCAGCCCGACTCGGCGGACTGGCAGCCAGAACCCAGCCTGCTTATCCTCGACATCAGCCAACAAGAAGCACTCGCCCTGGGGCGTGCCTTCCAACAAAAAGCCATCGTTTTCGGTCTATTTGAGCAACCTGGGGTCCTGCTGTTCTGCCACTAAAATAGAATCCCGCCGCTGTTTGTAGCGATTCAGAAACTCGGGGATACAACGCTTGGTGAAGCGTCCGGGGGCATTGATGAGTACACAGATGCCAATCTTCTCTTTGCGATTGATGGCAATTTCGCTGCGAAAGTTATTGACAAAACCGCCGTGGTAGACGACCGTTTCGCCATCATAATCCAAGATGCGCCAGCCCAGTGCATAGTAGGACTGCTCGACCTGCGGCCATTCGCTGAAATAGCGGGCTTTGATGGGCGTTTTGATGCGCGGAGTAAATAAATCATCGAGGACCGCCTTGTTGAGCACGTCAGGGCGATTGCCCAGCAGGGCTTGTAGCCATTGGGCCATATCGCTGATGCTGGCGTTGATGCCTCCAGCGGCGATGGCATTATAGTACTTCGTTGTCAACTGCGCGGGCTGCCAACGGCCGCCGGCCCGACGGTGGGGCAAAGCCTTATTTCCGTGCCCGGCGATGCCCTCATAGCTGGTTGAAGCCTCTTTCATACCCAAAGGCTGGAAAAGCCGCCGGCGCATCAGCTCGTCGAAGGGCTGGCCACTGCGGCGGGCCAAAATGGGGTCAATCAGACTGTAAATCGCGTTTTGATAGCTGTATTGGGTGCCCGGTGTCGCGTTGAGCTTAATATCGGCTAAAGCCTGGATAATCTGTTTGCTATTTTGCCCGGCCTCCACCAGATTCGTGTAGGTATGATAGGGCAAGCCGGAGCTGTGGGAAAGCAGGTGCTCGACGGTTAATTGCCGACTGTCTTGAGCAGATTTTAGCTTAAAATCGGGAAGGTGGGTGACCAGCAGGTCGTCCCAGTTGAGCTGATCCTCCTCTTCGAGTAGCGCGGCCAGCGCGGCGGCGAAGCCTTTAGAGAGGGAGCCGATCCGAAAGACCGTGTTGACATCCACCTCGCCGGGGTGGCCCATAGCTTTCTGACCAAAACCCTTGAGGTAAATGATAGAAGTATCTCGTACGATGGCAATGGCCATGCCGGGCAAGGAACTTTGCTGTAAAAAAGCTTCATAATCCTTCAATAAGGCGGCTTGATGGGGATTGACGAAGGGACGTTCTTCCTCCGCCTCGGAGGTTTGGGGAAAAATAATATAGCCTAGTAGCGCTACGGCGATGATTACAAGGAGTAGATAGTGTTTCAATTGCTGCAATTTGTATATTAACTACATTTGGCGCTCGTCCATTGTACGTATTACAATTTTTTATCTTTAAAATTTAGGGCTAGAGGCCCGGGGCTTGCCAGTCGATGGGCTCAAAGCTGCTGAAAGCGTGGGCCGGCACTTGATCGTACACCCGAATATCATCCAGGCGGCGGTTCTCTCCCCGACCAGCACTCAGCTGAATCCCTCCGTACTTTTTATAGTCCGTCCAACCATTATCAAAACGTGGCTTTTCATCGGTCGCTCTGGTAAAGAATACCCATTTGTTGACCAACTTAGTCGTTCCATCGACATGAACCAGATACTTATTTTGCGGCGTCCTTCCTACACGCTCAAAAGTCAGTTGCAGCACCTCATCATTACCCTCTTTTCCTTGGTAGCCCAAGGTCACTCCAGAATCTTTGAGCTTAAAAGGCATCACCAGCCAATAAGAATCGTTGATCCAGATGCTTTTTGCCTGTTCCAAATAATCGGAGAGCGAATCTGGCTGGCTCACCATTTTACCATCCACCATCACCTGCCCTTTCATAGTGTTGAGATTGAGCAATGCCCTGAAGCTACCATCTCCGGATTCAATTCTCACATCCCCCATCTGCTTATCCCACAGTAAACGACGCGCGCCAAAGAAATTCCAGGAGAGGTATCGGGTTGCATCCCAGTTTTGACGGCCGCCCATCGCTAGCATAACCTCATCAGCGATGGCGATGGCCTTGGGGTCCGATTCTTTTTCATTAAAACCCTCCGCAGCAGGATTGAGATTGGAGGAATTGGTGGGGTCCGATGTCGAAGTAGGTGCATTTTCACAGCCTAAAATCAAGCTGAATAGTACAACCAAGCAAGGAATTAAACGTCTCATTATAGATAAACAAATTTAGGACATAGATAAGCATAATGATTGGAGTAGCCAAAATTCTGTAGAATCATTATATTTGCAGTTCTCAATCGAAAAAATAAAAATTTAAACCAGCTAATATGTTCGAAAGTCTGAATGAAAGATTAGAGGGTGCCTTTAAAAACCTAACGGGGGATGGCAAACTGACGGAAATCAATATTGCCCAATCGGTCAAAGAAATCCGCCGTGCGCTCGTCGCCGCCGATGTTAACTACAAAATCGCCAAAGAGTTTACCGATAAAGTCAAGGAAGAGGCACTGGGGACTAAGAATGTCCTCAATGCGGTCAAGCCTGGTGAGCTGATGGTCAAGATTGTCATGGATGAGCTGGTCGAGCTGATGGGTGGACAATCGGCCGGAATCAACATCAAGGGCAACCCAGGAGTAATACTCATTGCGGGTTTGCAGGGTTCTGGTAAAACGACCTTCACAGCCAAGCTGGCCAATTTCTTGAAAACTAAGCGGAAGAAAAAGCCGCTGATGGTCGCCTGTGACGTTTATCGCCCCGCTGCCATCAATCAGATTTCTGTACTCGGCGAGCAAATCGGTGTTCCGGTTTATAAGGAGATTGAGAATAAGAATCCGGTCGAGATTGCCGGTAATGCTATAGCTCATGCGGTCAATCATGGCTTCGATGTGGTCATCGTGGATACGGCGGGCCGTTTGGCGGTCGATGAGCAGATGATGAATGAAATTGAGAACATCAAATCATCCATTACGCCCAATGAGACCCTGTTTGTGGTGGACTCTATGACGGGTCAGGATGCGGTGAATACGGCTAAGGCTTTTAATGAGCGCATCAATTACGATGGGGTGGTCTTGACGAAGTTGGATGGTGATACGCGTGGTGGTGCGGCTTTGACGGTCAAATACACGGTGGGTAAGCCCATCAAGTTTGTTAGTACGGGGGAAAAGATGGAAACCATCGATATTTTCTACCCTGACCGGATGGCGCAGCGGATTCTGGGGATGGGAGATATTGTCAGCTTCGTAGAAAAAGCCCAGGAGCAGTTCGATGAGAAGGAAGCCAAGCGACTAGAGAAGAAGATTAAGAAAAATAAGTTTGATTTCAACGACTTCCAAAGTCAGCTCAACCAGATTCGCAAGATGGGTGACCTCAAAAGCTTGATCAACATGATCCCCGGGATGAGCAAGATGACCAAAAACCTGGACATCGACGATAAGGCGTTCAATAAGGTCGAGGCCATCATCCAGTCGATGACCCCCGAGGAGCGCGGCCGCCCCGAGCTGCTGAATATGAGTCGCAAACGGCGCATCGCCAAAGGCTGCGGCCACAATATCCACGAGATCAACCAATTCATTAAGCAATTTGACCAAATGCGCAAGATGATGCACAAGCTCAGCACCGGCAAGGGCATGGGCGGCATGATGGGCGGTATGCCTAACATGCGCAGGCGTTAGGTCTTGATCAAACAATTGCAATTATCTGGAATGGCGATGTTTCTTTTTGGGAGCATCGCCATTCTATAGTTATAGGCTATTGTTATTGGGAAGTCATTCCCCTGGGCAAGACTACATCATACGAGGGTTGTGTAGAAGAAAAGAATAGTATAAGATAATTACTGTCAAGTCACTGTCAAACTATGCCTGGACCGCCTAAATTATCCCATAAACCCCACCGATTACATTTGAAAATTTGTAATTTCATCTTTGATTTTTTAACTCTACTAAAACATACCACCGCTATGAAGAGCTTATTTCGATTGTGTACTTTTCTTTCACTTTTTCTGAGCCTGATACTTTACCAGGCTTGCACCCCTAAAACCAAAACCGTCGCCAGCAGTGGCGAGTCAGAGCTAATCGGTGTGGCCGCTAGTGAAGCGCCTACTGCCCCCGCTCCTCCTCAGAATGACTTCGGAAAAAACGTCGACATTCCCGTCGATGCGGACATTCGCATGGGCACGCTTCCCAATGGCATGAAATACTACATCCGCAAAAATACCAAGCCGGAGGATCGTGCCGAGCTGCGCCTGGCCGTCAACGCTGGGGCAATGCAGGAAGACGAAGACCAGCAGGGCCTGGCCCACTTTGTGGAGCACATGGCCTTTAATGGCAGTAAGAATTTCTCGAAAAATGAATTGGTAGACTACCTGGAAACCATCGGTACCAAGTTCGGTCCTGACCTCAATGCTTACACCAGTTTTGATGAAACCGTCTACATGCTGCAAGCCCGTACGGACGACGCAGAGATGCTGAACAAGGGCCTCACCGTTCTGCAAGACTGGGCCAGCGGCGTTAGCTTTGACCACGAGGAGATTGATAAAGAGCGGGGAGTAGTCGAATCCGAATGGCGCAGCCGCCTCAGCCCAAATCAGCGCATGCTGAACCAATGGCTGCCCGTGATGTATAAGGACTCGCGCTATGCGCAGCGCCTACCCATTGGTAAGCCAGAGATTATCAGAAATGCCAGCTATGAGACGGTCAAACGCTTTTACAACGATTGGTACCGTCCGGAGTTGATGGCAGTTGTAATTGTTGGCGATGTGAATGTTGACGAGATGGAAAAAGAAATTGTCAAGCGATTCACGCCTTTCGATCGCGAAACCCCAGCCAGAAGCAAAGAAAACAATGATGTCCCCGATCACAAAGAAACCCTCGTTTCAATCTGCTCGGATAAGGAGGCCTCATTTACCAATGTACAACTGATGTACAAGCACGATCATATTCCGACCGAAGATATGCAGGGCTATCGCTCAAGCATCGTACGTCGGCTGTACAATGCCATGCTCAGTGCCCGTTTGGATGAGTTGGCTCAGAAGCCTAATCCGCCATTCACCTATGCCTATACGGGCTACAGCCGCGACGTGGGTGATTTGGATACTTACTCTTCTTACGCTATGGCGCCCGAGGGCGGTGCGATGCGATGCTTAGAGGTGATATTGGAGGAAAACGAGCGGGTACTCCGTCATGGCTTTAATGCTTCGGAGATGGAGCGCCAAAAGACGCAACTGCTCAAGCGCATGGAAAGGGCATTTAAAGAAAAAGACAAAACCGAATCTCGTCGCTTCGCAATGCGCTATGTTTACAACTACCTGGAAGGTACGCCTATTCCGAGTATTGATGATGAATTAGAATTCTACAAAACCCTCCTGCCCACCATTCAGCTCAATGAGGTCAATAGCCTCGCAGCCCAGTGGATTACAGAGGAAAATCGTGTAGTAGTCATCACTGGACCAGAAAAAGAAGGACTTGAGGTCCCGACGGAAGCAGAGGTGTCTAAGGTACTTGCTGCGGTCAGCAAAAAGGATATTGCGCCCTACGAAGATGAAGTGTCGGATGCGCCCCTGCTGGCGAAGATTCCAACGCCAGTGGAAATTGTAGCGGTAAAAGAGATGGAAAATGTAGGCGTGACGGAGATGAAGCTGGCCAATGGTGTGCGGGTGATTCTCAAGCCTACGGATTTCAAAAACGATGAGGTGTTGCTCCGCGCCTACAGCATCGGCGGCTCCTCTATCTACAGCGATGCCGACTACGTACAGGCCAGCAACGCTGCCAGAATCATCGACGAGGCGGGCCTCGGTAGCTTCGACAATCCTCAACTGCAAAAGAAGCTCACAGGCAAAACCATCAGCATCTCGCCCTACATCGGCGAGCTTTACGAGGGTTTCAGAGGTAGTGCTTCTCCGGATGATCTGGAAACCATGATGCAGCTGATTTACCTCTATTTCACTGCACCGCGCAAAGACAAGGATGTACTCAACTCCTACGTGACCAAGCAAAAGTCGATCTACTCCAACCTGATGTCCAACCCCCAGTACTACTTCTTCGATCAGGTGACCAAGATTCTCAGCAATGATCACCCCCGCCGAGGCTTTCCCAAGGCCGAAGACCTGGATCGCCTCGACTTGGAGCAGGTACACAAAATCTACAATGATCGCTTCGCCGATGCCAGCGACTTTACCTTCGTCTTCGTCGGTAATTTCAACATGGAACAAATGAAGCCTTTGCTGAAAACCTACCTGAGCAACCTGCCCGCCACCCAACGCGAGGAATCCTGGAAGGATGTCGGCGACACCTATCCGAGTCAGAAAATCGAAAAGCAATTTGCCAAAGGAAAGGCGCCGAAGGCCCTGGTGAACCTGACTTTCCACGGTGATTTCGAATGGAATGGCCAAAATCGCTACGACTTCAGATCTATGCTCGACGTATTGCGCATCAAGATGCGGGAGTCGATGCGGGAAGACAAAGGCGGGGTCTATGGCGTCCGCGTCAGTGGCAGCCCGAGCCATACACCAAGGGATGAATACTCTATCACCATTTCCTTCAATGCCGATCCACCGATGGTCGAAGAGCTGATTCAAACGGCTATGAAAGACATCGAAACGGCCAAATCGATCGGTGCAGAGGAAAAAGACCTGGATAAGGTCCGCGAAACCCAGCGTCAAAGCCGCATCAAAGACCTCAAGGAAAACCGCTTTTGGGCTCGCCAGCTGGAAAGCTTCTACAAAAATGGCTACGATCCCACCAAGCTTACCCAAAAGGATTTTGAGGAGTATGTCAATAAATTGGATGCCGAAGCTGTGAAGAAAGCAGCGAATCAGTATTTCAACACGGAAAAATATGTGCGTATCGTCATGCTACCGGAAGAAGTAGCAGAAAACTAAAACGAATCCCACATTTTAATTAGAAAGTGCTTAATTTTGGTTTTGAAATCAGAATTAAGCACTTTTACTTTTTAATCCACTACGCTAATGAAAACAATATTAATCGCCTTTTCCATTCTATTCTCTCTACAGTATGCGCACGCCCAATGGGAGCCGCTGACTAATACTAATACCGATCAGCCCCTTGTGGGGGTATTTTTTCTGGATACCGACTACGGTATATCGGTTGGCCAGGGAGGGATCGTTACGCGCACCGAAGACGGTGGTGATACCTGGACCAGCCAGTCGCTAGGCAGCTATAATTTTATTCGTTGCTTCTTGGTCGATTCTGTCGGCTTCATCGTCGGTGATGAGGGAAACGTGTTTAAAAGCCTGGACTACGGAAGAACCTGGCAAAGTATCGTAGATTTTGATCTGCGCATCAAAGCAGTGCATTTTTTCGATACACAGGTAGGTGTTATTGCTGGTGATCGAGGGCTATTGTACAAAACGACCGATGGTGGAGCCAATTGGACCAATATCACTCCCGGTAACATTTCGATGTTTAGAGACCTATTTTTTATCGACCAACAAAATGGCTATGCTTGCGGGGACAGTGGTTCGCTGTACAGAACGAGCGACGGTGGTGATACCTGGTTTCGACTCAATATTAATCACCAAGGCATATTGTGGGCAATGTACTTCTTCGATGCCCAAAATGGATATATCTGTGGAGACAACAGCAGCCTGTACAAAACCAGTAATGGGGGGCTGACCTGGGAGGAAAGTGAGCTGACAGATACCCCACTCAAATTCAGAGGCATCTATTTCTTGGATGATAATAACGGCTATGTAATTGGCGACGTTGGTCTGGTACTCAAAACAGAAGATGGTGGCCTGAGCTGGCAAAGTGAATCAACCAGTACGACAAAAAATCTCTTCGATATTTCGGTAATTGATGAAAATAATGCCTTTGCCTGTTCCATGGACGGACTCATTATCCGCTTGCGCAGACCGACGAATACCAATGACATTGACACTTCACCAACCGGAGTTAAAGTCTTCCCTAATCCAAGTGCTGGCTGGTTCGTCATTGAAGGGCTTGATCCTCAGTCGCTAATCACCGCCTTCCAAGTCTTTGATGCAGCAGGTAAATTGATTCATCAGGAACGCGGTTTAAATACCAATAGAGTAGAAATCAATAACCACCAATGGCCAAAAGGCATCTATACGATTCAACTTTTAGATCACAACAACCGCCAACATACTACGAACCTTATCATTCAATAATTAATAGAAGCTGTGAAACAATGCGAAAATTGTTCGGCCGAAGTCCCGGACGAATTTACCATCTGCTGGAAATGCAACTACCATTTCGCCTCCAAAACCATCGCCACTTTTGAGGATGTACGGAAAGGAGAGGACCTCCCCCACCAAAAGGAAACAACGACCCGGCAAATCAACTGTTTGAGATGTCTAACGCCTATGGATTACAAAGGAAGGCATCGATTTGACAGAAAAACGGCATTGTGGGCAGCACAAAGCATCTGGGATTTATTGCTGGATGGTATGATGCTCGAAGTGCATGTTTGTCCCAAATGCAAGAAGGTTGAATTTTTTGGTGACTAAGGCTTACAATTTCCGAATAGCTTTGATGTAACGCCTTGCCGTTTGCCCATCGATGCGGTGAGCGCGGTTGTGAACGAAAGCTTGCTGTTGCTCTAAGGGCGCTTCTAGTTGGCCGTTCAATAGCTTCGACAAGGTCTGGCGCACTTCTTCGTACTGATGCGTTCCCAAGCCAATACCAGAGCGGATAAAGCCCGAAAAGTCATTATTGGCATAATCCATCACGATCAAAGGCTTCCCGAAGTAGGCGGCCTCCCCTCCTACTGTACTGTTGTAGACGATCACAATATCACTGATTGCCAGGGTTTTATATAAATCTGTATTGGCAAAAAGAAAATTTTTGGTCCCCAGCTCTGCGGCCAGTTGCTCAAAGAAGGGCCGATAATCATTCTCCCAGGGATGGGGTTTGATGATGAATTGGAGGTCTGGAAAATCAAGGGTAAGGCGCATAATATCGCGGCCCAGGCGCTTGCGCATCTCTTGTTCGCCTTCGTAAAGCGGCTGCGAGGGATACAGCACTACGGGACGATCGTTGCGGAGTTCGGGCAGCAAGTCCGTCTTTTGGAGCTGTTGGAGTTGGGGAATAATATCGGTGCGCAGCTGGCCGAGCGACTGTAGTGCGGACTCTGGGTAGGCCGAATCTTGCATCAGGGTCTTGGCCCAGTAGGCGCCCCACAGAAAAGTGAGGTCGGGATGAGGCTGATAGGCCAAATCTTTTGCTCCAAAGATGTATTGCATATGGCGAGGATGGACCACACCATGCTGAATACCAAAGGTCTTGACGCCCAGCTGCCGGGCTACATCGAAAAGGGACTTCACCCGCGCGTCGTGCTCATTGGTGCCCCCCACCGCCCTGGCCCGCCGCAGTAGACCAAAAGACTTCAAGGCCTCCCGTCGAAAGATCAGAAAAAACAGCAACCGTTTATACGATGGAATATAGCGGATGATCAGGGCCTGCTCAATGGGTAATTCTGCCGCTTGCAACTGCGCCATGCTGGCCTTCAAAGCCTTGATCTGCCGCCGTGCCCGCAGCCAGACCCTGGGGTTGAATAGTTGTAGGAGCAGCACCAATTCCAGATTCAGGGTGCGGGGATAGCGGGCAAAGAGCAGCTGTCGGCTCAGCGTAAAACTGCGCTCGCCGTCCAGTTTGGGAGGAAAGCTCTCGGAGAGGTTGAGAAAGTCGGCTTCATCGGCCAGCTGTTCTTGTAGGTACTCCGTAAAATGGTCTCCTCCGACAATCGCCAGGTCCTTACTGCGAATCACAGGTTGGTTGGCCTGGGCATTAGACAGAAAGAGGTAGGGATAGGATTTGAAGAGATGGTGGATTTGAAAAAGTCCCATGATGGCCCGCCAAGCGAAGCTGAACACATACTTAGCGATCTTCTTGGGCTGCGGTGCAGCCTTACGAGCGGCTTGATAGTGAGAATGATAAGGCAACTCACACAATTGATGTAAAATACCCGAGTTGTGGTAAATGTGCACCTCCGGAGCCTCGATATTTTCCTGAAAATACCTCAACAACTTCAAGGCATAAATAGCCGCCCGATGCTTATAAAGGAGCATAAAACGGATGTAAAACCACCAATATGCATTCTCCGTGGACAGTAAGCGAGCCAGCGGCTGGCCATTGATGTCCAAATCACTAGCGTCCAGAATATGCTGAAAACTCTCCTCGTAAGAAGATTCATAAATGGTTTTCAATTGTAAGGGCTGGCGGGAATAATTCTGGGGAAAGGGAGTAACATACTCGGGGTCTTCGGAGTATAAGCAGTAGCTTTTTGCCTCAGTGTTCTGGGTTAAGGTCCCTATCTCTTCCTTGGTTAAAGCACGCAAAAGTATGAGGGCAATGGCTTGATCCTGCTCCATGAAGTATTAGACGTATGATTACGTATGATTAATTAACAGTATACAAAAATAAACACTAATTTTGTTTCTCCACTACAGATGCTAGAATTGATCAAATGAATATATTATTTATCATTCCAGCGCGCGGAGGCTCCAAAGGAATTCCCCGAAAGAACCTCCGGCCGCTGGCCCACAAACCGCTGATTTCCTACTCTATTCAAAACGCCCTGCAATCTCGCTACGATGGCGATGTCTATGTGTCTTCCGAAGATGAAGAAATCCTCCATACGGCCCTGAAATTTGGCGCAAAAATCCACCGGCGGCGGAACGACCTCGCTGGCGATGCCATCACCCTCGACCCCGTCATCTATCACGCCTACCGCTCCATCAGTCAGCAAGAAGGCAAGCAATACCAGCTCATCGTTACCCTCCAGCCCACCAGTCCGCTGCTGCAAACCGAGTCCATCGATGAGGCCCTCCGCACCATGATCGACCAGCCGGAAATCGATACCATCATCTCCGCAACCGACGACACCCATCTGACTTGGGGGAAGAACGAGCAGGGCTATTTTCCCCAATACAAAGCCCGCTTGAATCGCCAATACCTACCTCCAAATTTCAAGGAAACGGGCGGTTTTTTGATCACTAGAGACCGAATCATTGAAGAAAATAATCGCATCGGCCCTAAAGTCTCTTTGCAGATTTTAGCCAGAAATGAAGCGATCGACATCGATAATTTTGAAGATTGGAACCTTTGCGAATACTATATCAAGAAGAAAAAAGTGGTCTGCGCGGTCATCGGCTATCCGCAGATCGGGATGGGGCATATCTACAATTCCCTGATCATCGCCAACGAAATTCTGAACCACCAGCTGTCCTTTTTGGTGGATAAAAAGAGCGATTTGGGTAAGGCCAAGCTCCTGGAAAGCAACTATGAGGTCCACCAGCAACAGTCCGAAAAACTAGTCGACGACCTGCTGGCGATGGAGCCAGACATCGTGATCAATGACCTGCTGGATACCTCGGCCGACTATGTGCAGGCCCTCAAAGCCTCCGGCATCAAAGTCATCAATTTCGAAGACCTCGGCCCCGGCGCGGCCCACGCCGACCTGGTTTTCAACGCCATCTACCCCGAAAAGGAGCAACTGCACAACCACTACTTCGGCCCCTCCTACTTCTGCGCCCGCGAGGAGTTCATCCTCACCTCCCCCAAGGCCCTGGCCCCCGAAATCAAAAATATCCTCCTCACCTTCGGCGGCGTTGACCCCAATAACCTGACCATCAAAGTCTTGGAACTCATCTACGAGCACTGCGTCGAGCAAGGCATCACCCTCAATATCGTCGCCGGCCTCGGCTACCAGCAGTACGACAGCCTCCGGGCCTTCGATCAAGCCCATATCCACCAGAATATCAGCAACATCTCGGATTTTATGCGGGCGGCCGACCTGGCCTTCACCTCCGCCGGACGCACGACCTACGAGCTGGCCCTCATGGGCGTACCGACCATCGTCATGGCCCAGAACGAACGCGAGCAAAGCCACTTTTTCGCCTACCCCACCTACGGATTCATCAACCTGGGGCTGGGCACCGAGGTAACTGCCGAGCAGCTATTATTGAACTTTAATCATTTAATTAATAATTTTGATGCACGCCGGGCGATGCGGGACAAAATGTTTGCACACGATCTCCGCAACGGAAAGCGCCGCGTCATCAAATTGATCAACGATCTAATTGCAGCAGAATGAAATTAGCAGAGCTTATTAGCAATTATACCCCCAATTCTATTGAAATCCGCTGCCCCTACCTCCTGGCGGAGGCTGGGGTAAATCACGAAGGGTCGATGGACCTGGCCAGAAGGCTGGTCGAGGAGGCGGCCGAAGGTGGGGCGCATGGCATTAAATTCCAGACCTACAAGGCCCATACGCTGGCGGCCAAGGAAAGCCCTTCCTACTGGGATCGGACTAAGGAGCCGACGGCCAGCCAGTTTGAGCTGTTTCAGAAGTACGATTCTTTTTGGAAAAATGAGTTTGAACAGCTAAAGCGGGTCTGTGAGGAATTCGGTATTGAGTTTTTCTCTACGCCTTTTGATGTGGAATCGGCAACTTTTCTTAACGATCTGATGGACGTTTTCAAAATCTCTTCCTCGGATTTGTCCAACCACCCTTTCATCAAATTTCAGTGTCAGTTCGGAAAGCCGATTATGCTGAGTACGGGGGCCTCCTACCTTTGGGAAATTCAGCAAGTCGTAGAAATGATTGAACAAGAGGGCAACCCGCTGGCTTTGCTCCACTGTGTATTGAATTATCCTACAGAAAATAAAAATGCCAATCTAGGCATGATCCCCGCCCTGCGTCAACATTTTCCCAAACACCTCATCGGCAACTCTGACCATACCTTACCCGGGGAGGATATGCAAGTCTCGGTCACCTCGGCGCTGTTGGGTGCTAGGGTCATCGAAAAGCACTTTACCCACGATAAGACCCTGCCCGGTAATGATCATTACCATGCGATGGATAAGGAAGACTTAAAGCTCTTTTTCCGCCGTATGCGGGCTATCGAAGAAACACTGGGCAGCTTTGAAAAAGCGCCGCTGCCTTCGGAGGACATCTCTCGGGCCAACGCCCGGCGCAGCCTCATCGCCAGCCGGGCCATCAGCAAGGGGCAGACCATTGCAGCCGAGGACCTGACTTGGAAGCGCCCCGCCTCCGGCATCAGCCCCACCCATTACTGGAACCTGCTCGGCAAAACTGCTCAGGTCGATATTCCTGAAGACAGCATTTTACAACACCATATGTTCAAATAATCCTCCAACATGGCCACATCAATCAGCAAGAAAATCAGCGGAACGCTCCATAAAATCATGTACAATAACTTTCTGGTCAACGGCTACTTTGCCCGAAAGCGGAAAGAGGTACTGAACAAAGCCTTTCTGGGCTCCAAGGATTTTGATCAACTATTCCTCACCAAGGTCAACAACATCAATCAATACCAAAGCTACCTCAACGACGCACAAGACGACTCGGCCAATTTCAATTACCGCCATCGTCGAGTGCACAAGATTTTGGGAGGCTGGCGCTGGAAGGGCCTGTGGCAATACAAAAACAAAATCCTCAACACCCTCTTCGATCCCCAACTCCAAGGCATCGACTTCGGAGGAGCCAATGGCCCCGTATCGCTGCACGCTACCATCGTCGACTTCGACCCCGTAGATGCCTTCAATCGCCCAGTGCCCTACAAATCCCTGAAGGATGTCGATTTCAAAGCTGACTACATCTTCTCCTCCCACACCCTGGAACACATCAGCGACCTGGACAGCATCTTCAAAGAGATGATCGGCGTACTCAAACCCACGGGGCGCATCATCTTCCACGTGCCCGCCTACACCTGCATCCGCTGGCGCAGCGGCCTGCACAGCAACCGAAAGTTCAACGACCACGCCTGGACTTTTTTCCTCAGCGAAACGCCTTTCGAGGAAGGCATCCACAATCCCAAGTACATCGACGAGGCCGTCGCCCGGCATTTTGAGATTGAGGAGAAGGCTTATGTAGGAGACAACTCGATTATGATTTTGGGAAAGCCGAAGTAGTGAGGGAAAATCGCCGTGTCTCTTGGCGGGAGACACGGCCTGGACGGTTTCAATGTTGATTAATCAATCGCAACTTAAATTATCTAAATGATACCGCCCTGGCGGAACCAAAACAACGTCCATCGGATAAAGCAACATATACTCGATCATCTTTAAATCCTATAATGTCCTCTTTGCCATCCCCATTCACATCCCCCATGGCAATGGGATACTTCGCAGGAGACCAGCCTTGAGCATAATTGAACTCCTCAAAACACATTCGCTGGGTGTCAAAGCTACCTCCGACGGCGAGAGCCACATAAACTTTGTATTCTGTAAATCCTACAATATCGGCACTTCCGTCACCATTTACATCGGCCATCATCCGGCGATGCCTCTTGAGGTTCCACCAGTTGGGGTTAATAAAAAAGCTCATCTGATCTAAGCGGGAGGGCTCTGCAAAACGAGTTCCGGTAGAGCGAGCAGTGAAGACATTTCCACCAAATGCTACAATATCTGCTCTCTGATCATTATCGATGTCTGCCACCAGACGAGTATGCTTGGCAACTTCCCATCCTCCGGCACCGATAGCGAAATTCTTGATGAGCATTTCTGGTTTTGAAAAACTGCGGCCATTCGAAAAAGCAACAAAAACTCCCGCACCGCCAAAGCCAACCAGGTCCGCCATTCCATCGCCATTTACATCGGTGGCTGTCCGGACGTGCTCACGATTGTTCCAGCCATTGCGCGTAGAAAGGTCGTGCTCCAACCAAACGCTTGGAGCACCAAAAGTACGACCCTGCGAAAGCGCGACGAGGACTTTTCCACCGCCAAAACCAACAATATCCGCTTTGCCATCACCGTTAACGTCCGCAACTGTCCGAACGTGCTCATTCACCTGCCAGCCTCCAACTGCAATAGAAAAATTATTCACTAGTAGCTGGGGGATGGAGAAGTTCTGTCCATCAGAAAAAGAGACAAAAACTCCTTTTTCTCCAAATCCAATAATGTCTGCTTTGCCGTCGCCATCTACATCCGCAACCGTCCGATGGTGGCGATCCATCGACCAGCCATTAGGTGGGGTAAAATAAAAATCGACTTGGGCGTGAAGTGAGGGGAGCATTCCATAGCTCCAAACAAAGAGCAATAAGAAACGATAAAGCATGGGCATGGCAAAAGTGGAACTGAAATTCTTTTTATACATTTTTTAAAAATTTAGTGTTATGAATGGATGATCAGAATACGCCTCCGATCTTGCACTGACAAAGGTCCGGGGAAATGCAAGGCTGACTTAGCGTAAAAACGCCGACTTTATTATTTTGGGTAAAGCTGCGGAGGCTTATAGGTATAAATACCTGTTTGAGAAAGGGGGGCGTGGCATTATTGAAATTTGATGCTATCTTTAGTTGACTCTCGTTCAACGCAACTTGGGTAGTATACAAAATTTATTCACTCTAAAAACAAACACGATGAACCTCAAACCTAATCTTTGGACACTGCTCTTTTTGATTACTGCGGCTGCTTTAATTTATACATTGACCCAACAGCCCAATGAACAGCCTACTCAAGGCGCGACAAAACCATTGGTGGGTGCTGATAATGAAGAGGATCTTCAAATCTTAGATATTGATAGTGCCTACAAAATTACTAAAGAGGATTTCACAACTAGGTATGACAATTATAAAGACCGCTACCTTCCTGTAGTTAATAATACTGCCCTTAATCTCAAAGATTCTGTTGGCATTGATACCCTAGGTATTCTGGCTTACACCTTGAAGGAATACGAATTAGATCAGATATATGAACATTACAGTAAAATCGATAGTGTGAAAAATGAAAAACCTCAGGTCCTCATCTATCCTGTCATCAAAGATTATAAGGTTTACGATCCTGTTAAGCAGGACAGTGTAGATCGCAGTGAATTTGACTTGGTCTTTTTGATCCGCAATTTACAGGGAAATGATGAGGGCTTCTTCGACTTTACAGAGCCTTGCCCCCCCATCTGTGGCGATGTCCCTTACATCAATGAAAACTAGAGCTCCAAATTTGACGATATGATCATGTCGCTTGTCCATTTTTTCAGTAGTGCTGCTCAGGTATGCCTGCTGTTGAGCATCCTACTTTGGTGCTGGCACTACCGTTCCCTACCACTGGAGTTCAAGCGATTAGGGTTTTTCATGGTCACTACACTAATCATCAATGTTACTGCCATTGTTTTGGGGCGCAATAAAATTCAGAACCTGTTTTTGCTCCATATTTACACGCCATTAGAGTGGCTGCTTTGGGCTTACTTTTACCAGCTCCTCTTCAAGCCTATTCGTAAGATACAAAAGGGACTGCCCTGGTTGGTCGGGGTAGTCCTTATCTTCCTACTGCTTAATAGCATTTTGCTGGAACCGATCGGCGGCTTTAATTCCAATGCAAAATCATTAGTGCAGGTCATCTTGATTGCAGCGGCCATCACTTACTTTTTCAATGCCTTTGGAAAAATAGACCTGACGATGCCTATTCCTCGTGCGCTAAGTATTGTCAATTTTGCGGTCATCTTCTACTATTCGGGGAGTTTATTTATCTTCATGTTTTCCAGATTCTTAAACGATAATCAAGTAGCCGAGCAGCAACAATTTGGAATTTGGGCCATCAATGGGATCATCTATTTCCTTTTTACGCTGCTGATTTTTTCAAGCTTATGGACAGTAGCTTTCCAGAAAACGAAGTCCTCTTAGTCATCACCATCGGGGTCATCATCATGCTGATCTTTGCAATGGCCTTTGTGCTTTTCTTTTATTTTTCACAAAAGAAATTCCAGGCCGAACGCCTACAGGCCCAGGCCCGCGAGGTCGACCATCAACGCCAGCTGCTCTTCGGTAGCATACAGGCGCAGGAGGAAGAGCGAGAACGCATTGCGCGAGAGCTGCACGATGAGGTCGGCTCCAAACTCAATGTCATCAACCTTGGTCTACATCATTTACAGAAAACACCAGATGAGGAGGCCATCGGTGAGCTTTTTGAGGTAGTCAATAATACGATTGACAGTACGCGGCGAATTTCGCACGACCTGCTGCCGCCAACGCTGGAAAACTTTGGTCTACCTACAGCGCTGGAAGAACTTTGCGATCGCTACAATAAAAATTCGAGTGTAAAGGTGCGTCTTGATATTCAGGAAAATGATCCCTCGATGCTCCCCCCAAAGATTGCTTTAGCCTTCTTTCGGATTACGCAGGAGCTGCTGTCCAATAGTTTCAAACACAGCGAAGCTACTCAAATCAGCCTCCATCTTTGGAAAGACCCACAGCAGCTTCGCCTCGACTATCAAGACAACGGCAAGGGCTTCCCCCTCGACAATCCGCAGCAGCAAAGTGGCCTCGGCCTGCGCAACATCGAGAGCCGGGTGCAGATGATTGAAGCCCAACAACAGCTCGACAGCGCCCCCGGTCAGGGCCTTTCCTTCCAACTCACAAAACCACTGACATGAAAATAGCCATCGCAGACGACGAAGCCCTCTTCCGCAAAGGCTTGGCCCGCCTTTTTGCCGACTTCGGTGCCACCCTGGCCTTCGAAGCCACCAATGGCCAGGACCTCCTACAGCAATTGGATACCGCCGAGCAGCTGCCTGACGTCCTCTTGCTCGACCTCAATATGCCAACCATGAACGGTATCGAAGCCGCCAAAATCATCCACAAAAAATACCCTGAGCTCAAATTCATCATCCTCTCCACCTACTACTCCAAAGCCTTTATCACCAAAATGATCGAGTTTGGAGCGGCAGGCTACCTGGCCAAAAATGCTTCGCCGCAGGAGATGGCCACCTGCATCCAGGAAGTCGCCGACAAAGGATTTTACTATGATCAAAAAGTGATGGAAGTGCTGCGGGAAAGTATGATGAATAAGAGCCGGCCCGTTTTCCGTAATCCCTTCGGCGTCGCCCTCAGCGAGCGGGAGCGCGAAGTCTTGCAGCTGATCTGCGAGGAGCTGACCACCGCCGAAATCGCCGCCAAGCTCTTCCTCTCCCCCCGTACCGTCGATGGCCATCGCAACAGCCTGCTGCAAAAGCTGAACTGCCGCAACACCGCAGGACTAGTCATCGTCGCCCTGCAAGAGCAATTAGTAGATATTACGAAAATCAGATTTTGACTTATTCCTCTTCCAACAGCTTCTTCAACTCATTCAACTTCAACATACACTCAATCGGTGTCATATTATTGAGTTCCAAATCCATCAAAGCTGCTTTGAGCTTGCCCGCCGTCGGGTCGACAGTTTCGAAGATGCTCAGTTGCAATTGCTCGGTAGAAAGTTGTTGTAAGGTGGAGTCGGCTTCGGGCTGCGTAGGAATATCAGCTCCGTTGTTGTCTATGGATTTTTGCTCTAGTTGGGAAAGAATATGCGCGGCCCGCTCGATGATGCTGCGCGGCATACCCGCCATCTTGGCTACATAAATGCCAAAGCTGTGGTTACTGCCTCCCGGCACCAGCTTGCGCAAAAAGATCACCTTTTGTCCCACCTGTTTAGTGGAAATGCTGTAATTCTTGATGCGCGGAAATTTATTGGCCAGCTCATTTAGCTCGTGGTAGTGGGTAGCAAAAAGCGTCTTGGGCCGAGCCGTGCTGTTGTTGTGCAGGTATTCTGCGATCGACCAGGCAATGGAGATACCGTCGTAGGTGCTGGTCCCCCGGCCAATCTCATCCAGCAGGATCAAGCTGCGGTCAGAAATATTGTTCATAATACTGGCCGTCTCGTTCATCTCGACCATAAAAGTCGACTCGCCGGAAGAAATATTATCGGTTGCTCCGACGCGGGTGAAGACCTTATCGATGATGCCCAGGCGGGCCTCTGCGGCGGGCACAAAGCTGCCCATCTGCGCCATCAAACAGATCAGCGCCGTCTGCCGCAGCACCGCCGATTTACCCGCCATATTCGGCCCGGTAATCATCAGCACCTGCTGCTCTTCGTTGTCCAGATACACATCGTTGGGGATATAGTTTTCGCCCAAATCCAGGTGCTGCTCAATCACCGGGTGGCGGCCCGCCTTGATGTCGATCACGTAGCTGTCGTTGATCTCCGGGCGGCAGTAGTTGTTTTTGATGGCTACGCGGGCAAAGGCCAGCAGGCAATCCAGACGGGCGATCAGCCCGGCGTTGCGCTGCACCGGCATAATGAAATCGGCCACCGTCGCAATCAGCCCGGCGAAGAGCTGTTCTTCCAGCCCCAGGATTTTCTCCTCCGCTCCTAAAATCTTGGCCTCTAGCTTTTT
This sequence comes from Bacteroidota bacterium, assembly GCA_038750655.1. Classification (GTDB taxonomy): domain Bacteria; phylum Bacteroidota; class Bacteroidia; order Chitinophagales; family Saprospiraceae; genus JBCDGZ01. The sequence goes on from JBCDGZ010000013.1 coordinate 24,590, forward strand.
GAGTTCGTCGGTGATGTAGCGCTCGCTGCCCGTCAGGGTTTGCTTGCGGGTCCACTCCTCCGGCACCTGGTTCTTGTATTTATTGGTCACCTCCAAGTAGTAGCCGAAAACGGAGTTGAAGCCGATTTTCAAACTGGCGATGCCGGTGCGTTGGGATTCACTTTGTTGGATATCAATGAGCAGTTCTTTACTGTTCTTGACGATATTGCGCAGCTCATCCAGCTCCTCGTGGTTGCCGTCGGCGATGACGCCGCCCTTGGCCAGGTTGACCGGCGGTTCTTCGATCAGCACTTTGCCGATTTCGGCGGTGAGTTTTTCGCAGGGATCGAGGCCTTCGCCGATTTTTTGCAGGAAGCTATTATCGCTGTCTTGCAGGAGGGCCTTGGTGGGATCGATAGCCAGCATGGCGCGGCGCAGCTGCACCAGCTCTCGCGGGTTGATTTTGCCTAGCGGCACTTTAGAGATCAACCGTTCCAGGTCACCGATCTGTCGAATCTGCGCTTCGATTTGTTCGGTTAAGGCACCGTGTTCGATGAAATAGCTGACCATATCGAGGCGAGCCTGTACAGCTTCGGTGCTTTTGAGGGGCAGTACGACCCACTTTTTCATCAGGCGCGCGCCCATCGGGCTGATGGTTTGGTCCAGGATTTGGATGAGCGGTACGCCGCTGTCGTGGGCGCTGTGGATCAACTCCAGGTTGCGAATCGAAAAGCGGTCCATCCACACATAGCGATCCGGCTGCACCTGACTGATTCGGGTGATATGGCGGATGTTATGATTTTCCGTAGTAGCCAGGTAATGAATAACGGCTCCGGCAGCCACCTGCGCCAGCTCCAACGCTTCAATACCAAAGCCTTTGAGACCTTGGACTTCAAAATGATCCAGCAGTTTCTCTCGTCCGTAGTCAATGGTATAGACCCATTCTTCCAGCGGATAGGTGTAGAATCGCTCGCCGAAGTTATCGGTAAAGCTCTTTTTCTTGCTTTTGGAAAAGATAACCTCAGAGGGCTTAAAGCTTTGCAGGAGTTTATCGACATAATTGCTGCGCCCTTCGCTGACTAGGAATTCTCCGGTAGAGACATCGAGAAAGGCCACCCCGACCCGATCCCGCTTGCCGAAGGCGACGGAGGCCAGGAAGTTGTTGCTTTTATGATCCAGCAGTTTATCGTCGATGGCAATCCCTGGGGTGACAATTTCAGTGACCCCGCGTTTAACGATTTTCTTTTCCTTACTTGGTTTTTCCAGCTGCTCACAGATGGCGACCCGAAAGCCCGCCCGCACCATCCGGGGCAGGTACATATCCAGCGAATGATAGGGAAAGCCCGCCAGTTCAATGTCACTTCCACCATTGTTGCGCTTAGTCAAAATGATCCCCAGCACCTGAGAAGTAGTGATGGCATCCTCTCCGAAGGTCTCATAGAAATCCCCTACTCGAAAGAGCAGAATGGCATCCGGATATTTGCCTTTTACCCGGAAATATTGCTGCATTAGGGGGGTAACTTTCTTGTTTTTCTTGGTCGTCTTTGCTTTTCTTGCCACTGCGTGAGGTTTGAAATAATTTGAGCAAAGATAATTTTAATCGAGAGCCTACCAAAACTTTAAAAGTCAAATCCAACTCACTATCTTTAGTCCAAATTTCATTAACCAACTCATATCTTACTAAAACATGATTCCACAGTTTGAACAGCTCAACGAGGAAGAAACCACTTTGATGCTAGATACCCTTCCCCTGATTACCGTGCTTATCGCTGGTGCCGATGGCAATATTGATGAGGAAGAAAAAGCCTGGGCCGAAAAATTGACCAATATCCGTTCTTTTGCCCGCGAGGACTCGCTGACCGACTATTACAAGCTGGCCGATGAGCATTTTGCTGAAAAACTCTCCATCTTTCTCAACAGCCTGCCGTCGGACGTAGCAGCTCGCAACGCAGAAATCGGTCATCGCCTGTCGGGCCTCAATAGCATCTTGCCCAAGTTGGACGTCAACTTTGCGCTGCGCTTTCGCAAAGGCCTCAATAGCTTCGCCGAACACGTCGCAAAGGCGTCAGGAGGCTTTCTTCGTATGGGAAGTATTAGTAAAGAAGAAAAAGATTTGATAGATTTACCTATGATCGATCAGGTTGTAGTGGAATAATCCCTGCCTTTTTATCGTAAAAAACACCAATTATGAAAATCTTCTCTACCCTCGCTTGTCTGTTTTTTCTGTTGTGCAGTGCAAATTCTTTGTTGGCACAGCCCGCAAGTGATTTCCGATACCCTTATCCCAGTGCTCCTCTTGAGCCGCTGACGCCTCAGGAGCGCCGTGACCTCCGCAACAGCACAATGCGTAGCGATACGATGGACATCCTCAACTATGAGATCAATTTGGATGTTACCGACTTCACGGGTCAAACCATCAACGGTTCTTGTGTGGTTCGGATGACACCAAAGATGAATGGACAGCAATCGGTAGTGCTAGATTTATTGGGTTTTGGCGTCGATTCTGTAGTTGGTGATAATGGGCCACTGGCCTACAACTATGATAGCTTGAAGTTGAATGTCAGCTTTCCCACGGCCCTTGACATTGGAGATACGATCAACGTTGAGGTCTACTACGGTGGCCGGCCAGTCTTGGACCCCGGTGGTTTTGGAGGCTTTGAATTCAATAGCGGCTATGCCTACAATCTAGGTATTGGGCTCAACTCCAATCCTTACAACTACGGTCGAGGGTGGTTCCCCTGCTTCGATAACTTTGTCGAACGGGCTACTTATGACTTCAATATCATCAGCTCGGCGGGCCGCAAGGCTTACTGTAGTGGAGATCTTCTGGGACAAACCGCTATGGGTAGCGATACCATCATGCGCTCCTACCGTATGGAACTGCCGCTGCCAACTTATCTGGCTGGCATCGCCGTTTCCAACTATGTAGAAATCAGAGGTACACATGACGGTATAGAGGGCCCTCTCACTACGCTACTGTTGGCGCAACCGCAGCACGAGCAAGCAGTTAGAGAATCCTTTGCTGATCTTGGCCCCTGCATCGATGCGCTGGAATTCTGGTTCGGGCCTTACATCTGGGGGCAGGTTGGTTTTGCGGTCACGGTCCGCGGAGCGATGGAGCATGCGACCCTCATTGCCTATCCTGAATTCGTAGCCATAGGAGGCAATACTTTCTCGCACCGGCGACTGATGTCGCACGAGCTGGCGCATCACTGGTTTGGCAACATCGCAACGCTCTCTACGCCGGCTGATATGTGGTTCAAGGAGGGGAACGCCGAGTATGCGGCCCACCTTTTCACCGAATACCTAGAAGGAGAAGAGGCCTTTATCAAGCAAGTCAAAGACAACCATCTGCTGGTCATGCGCGAAGCGCACATCGAGGATGGCGACTTCCTGCCGCTTTCTGGTCTACCCTTCGAAAATACCTATGGTGTACACACCTACCAAAAAGGCGCTTCGATGCTGCACAATATGCGCGGCTATCTCGGAGATTCGCTCTTCCGCTCTGGCCAGCAATCAGCATTGGCCTTCTTCGAATTCGATGCCGTCGATGCCGCGATGTACCGCGATCATTTGACCGATGCCACGGACGTAGATATGACCTCTTTCTTTGACGATTGGATTTACAGCCCGGGGTGGGCCGGTCATGAGATCGACTCGATTCAGGTGGAGCCTGTAGGCGGTGAGTTTGAGGTGACCGTATTTTTTGAACAAAAACTACGCAACGCCCCTAATTTCCATACCAATGTACCTCTGGAGGTCACTTTTGTGGATGAAAATTGGAATACGGAAGTCAAGCGCCTTATGGCCGATGGCCAGCTTTCTTCGGCCACCACTACCCTGCCCTTCGCGCCTAGCCTTTACTACCTTAATGCCGAACATACATTGAATCTTTCTCAATGGAATGCGCAGATGAAAGTCACCGAAGAAGGCTTTGTTGGCTTCCCCTACACCGACTTTGGAATGACTGTCAATACCCTCACGCCTGGTGACTCGGCCTGGGTGAGCGTAGAGCATTTCTGGGTAGGTGCTGATGAAATCCAAGACCCTGATCTCGATGTCCGCATTTCCCAAAACCACTACTGGCGCATCAACGGCATTCTGCCCGCAGACTTTGAGGCCAACGCCAGCCTGGTTTGGAATGGCATTGCCAGCCCGAATTTGGATGCAGACCTGGTTGGGGTTACAGAAGACAGCATCATCCTGGTTTATCGCCCCGATCCGAGTGAAGAGTGGATCGAATACCCTCACTACACTAAATTTAATCCTATTTCAGTTGATCAATCTGGTGTTTTCCGCCTCTCTCAGGTGCTCATGGGAGATTATGCTTTTGCCAATGGGGAATTCCCACTGGTCAGCACAGACGATGGTTTGCTGATTGATGATATGGCCATTTATCCTAATCCGGCGACCGACCAGTTGTTCATCAGCGGTACGCTGGAGCAGCCCAACGAGCTGACCTTCCGCCTGTATGACTTGCAAGGTCGGATGATGCACGCTAGCCCTGCCGCTCCTTACCAGCAGCATTTTCAGCACCACATCAATCTGCACCGCTTTGAAAGCGGCGTCTACTTGTTGGAAGTCAGCAGCCCGGATGGCCAATTAATCAAAACCAGAAAAATCGAAATCTTTAACTAATGGTCAGTAAAACCCGACTTTTTGACGCCTTTGGAGAGCTAATTTATGCCGTGGCCATTTCGGATGGGATGGTGCAGCAGGAGGAAATCGATTCCTTACACAAAATCCTTCGTGGGCATCCCTGGGCCAAGGAAATCCAATGGTCTTTTGACTATGAGCATCGCAAGCAAAATGCCCTCATGGAGACCTACAACAAAGCCCTGGATACCTTCAAGGAGTACGGCCCGACCAAGGAATACGCTTACCTGATTGAAGTTTTGGAAGAGGTAGCGGCCGCTAGTGACGGGGTGGAGAAAAAAGAGGGAATACTGATCAGCAACTTCCAAAAGTCACTGCGAGCACATTTTGTAGAATTTCTGGATACCAATCAGTTACGCAAAGAGGACCATTAATTAGGGTAAAGTCCGATCAATTTGGCCCTGATGCCGTTTAACATGGGCTTTCATAAAGTCCAGCATGCCGTATAGGCTTAATCGACCTGCAACCGGGTGTTTGTAGATTTCTTTGTTCAAAATCTCCTCGGGCAGACCATTGAGATAGGTAGCTAATTCCAAACGCTTGGCCTTCCATTCTACAACAACTGCCTCTAGTTGAGAATCTTCGGGCAGCTCCTCTCGCACTGCCTTCGGCGCCTTCACCTTAATCGGCAGGCTCAAGTAAGTGCAAGCCATCCACCCGCGCCACCGCGTTTTCCAAGTGATCGGCGATAATTGAGGCACAAAACTCAACTTCTTTTTCACATACTGCAAAGCAAAGCCTTCCGCTCTCATCAAATGATGCAAGTTCTGCATGGCCGACCATCGCTCCGGACTAGGCTTGTAATTGAGGTGCTCGTGCGAACGGCTACGCAAGCGTTGATGCAGGCTTTCCAACTGCTGATTCAGCTGATCCAAGCGCTGATTGATCTTAGCTTTGCTTGTCATTGTCTGAAGATTATTTCGTATGAGCTGAGATTCCCTATTCTAAGATTCAAAGCGATAGAGATTGGAATGAATGACCCTAATTCCCTATTTTGTGCAATCGCTATAGTTGTAATATATAAAAGTTTATCAAAATACTGCATATGTATCGCTTAATCGTAGTTGCACTACTGCTGCTTTTCGCCCTAGGAAATGCCTCAGCACAGAAAAAAGACAAGGACAAATGGGACGTCAATAACCCGCCGGGAGCGTATAAGGAAGTGGACTTTTCCGTCAACGAAGGAACTTGGATGAACCTCGATCTCAGCCCCGATGGCTCTACGCTGATTTTTGATTTATTGGGAGATATTTACAGCATCCCTGCTACCGGCGGTACCGCCAAGGTATTGCGCAGCGGACTGGCCTGGGAGGTACAGCCGCGCTTTAGCCCGGATGGCCAAAAAATCCTCTTCACCAGCGATGCTGGCGGCGGGGATAACATCTGGACGATGAACGCTGATGGTACGGAGGCTAAGCAGATTACCAAGGAAAAATTTCGTTTGCTCAACAACCCAGATTGGGTACCGGGGACCGACTTTATCGTCGCCCGCAAACACTTCACTTCGACCCGCTCGCTGGGTGCCGGGGAAATGTGGCAATACCACATCTCTGGTGGGAAAGGTATCCAGCTGACCAAGCGGAAGAACAACCAGCAAGATGTCAATGAGCCCTCTGTATCGCCGGATGGTCGCTATGTTTATTTCAGCGAGGATATGTACCCCGGTGGCTATTTCCAGTACAATAAAGACCCTAATAGCCAGATTTTCGTCATTAAACGCTACGATCGGGTGAAGGGCAAGACGGAGCGGATGATTAGTGGTCCGGGAGGGGCAGCCCGTCCGGAGATTTCTAATGATGGAAAGAAGCTGGCCTTTGTACGCCGCGTCCGCACCAAATCGGTACTTTTTGTTTACGACATCGAAACGGGAGAAGAGTATCCGCTCTTTGACGGATTGAGCAAGGACCAGCAGGAAGCCTGGTCCATCTTTGGGGTGTATACGGGTTTTGATTGGAGTAAGGACGACAAACACGTTTACATCTGGGGGCAAGGGAAAATTTGGAAAGTCGAGGTGGCCACTCGTAAAGCCACGAATATTCCCTTTACTGTCAATGCCAAACACCGACTGGCCGAAACGGTTTTATTCAAGCAGCAGGTGGACAGCGATCAAATTAAGGTCAAGGTTATCCGTCAAGCCATCACTTCGCCAGATGAGCAGCTGTTGATCTTTAATGCGATTGGGTATTTGTGGAAAAAAGCACTGCCGAATGGGAAGCCGGTGCGGTTGACGGACGGTGAGGACTTCGAATTCGAGCCCTCCTTCTCACCCGACGGTAAATCTATCGTTTATGTCTCGTGGAATGATGAAGAAATGGGAGCGATCAATCGTCTGGACTTGAACAGCCGCAAAGGCACCAAATTGACCACCAAAAAGGCCATTTATCGTACCCCCTCCTTTTCGCCCAACGGACAGCGCATTCTCTTCCGCAAAGAGGGCGGCAATACCCACCAAGGCTACACCAACACCAAAAAGCCCGGTATCTACAACATGGCCGCCGACGGCAGCGATGAACAACTGGTCTGCCCCCAAGGCGAATATCCCCGCTACAGCGCCGACGGCCAACGCATCTTCTTCCAAACCGGCGGCTACCTCTTCGGCAGCCTCACCAAAGCCTTCAAAAGCATCAAGCCCAACGGCAGCGACGAGCGTACCATCTTCAAGGCCAAATACGCCAATTACTTCGTCCCCAGCCCCGATAACAAATGGGTAGCCTTCAACGAGCTGCACAAGGTATACATTGCACCGATACCGCACAGCGGGCAGGCCATCGGCCTCTCGGCGGATACCAAGGTCATTCCGGTGGCCCAGGTGGCCCGCGATGCTGGAATCGGCCTCCACTGGTCGCAGGACAGCAAAAAACTGCACTGGACACTGGGCGATCAGTACTTCACCGATCAACTGACCAACCGCTTCCTCTTCCTCGAAGGCGCGGTAGATTCCATTCCACCAATCGATACCGTAGGGATTGATATTGGCCTTTACACGCCAACCGATCAGCCCACCGGCACTGTCTATTTTACGGGTGCGACGCTGCTGACCATGGAAGGTAAGCCCATTAAAAATGGCACCATAGAAGTTACCGGGAATAAGATTACGGCAATCGGCACCGCCAGCGAAGTTTTAGTACCTAAAGGTGCCACCATTATCGACTGTACTGGCAAAACCATTATGCCGGGACTGGTCGATGTCCACGCCCACCTCGGAGCCTTTCGCTTTGGCCTCAGCCCGCAAAAGCACTGGCAGTACTACGCCAACCTGGCCTACGGCGTCACTACTACCCACGACCCCTCCTCCAACTCCGAGATGACCTTCAGCCAATCCGAAATGGTCAAAGCTGGCCACATGATCGGTCCGCGCATCTACTCCACCGGCACCATCCTCTACGGGGCCGATGGCGACTTCAAGGCCGTTATCAACAGCCTGGAAGATGCCCGTTCGGCGCTGCGCCGCACCAAGGCATTCGGTGCTTTCTCGGTCAAAAGCTACAACCAGCCCCGCCGGGACCAGCGCCAGCAGGTTATCCAGGCCGCTCGCGAGCTGGGTATTATGGTCTACCCCGAGGGCGGCTCCTTCTTTTACCACAATATGTCAATGGTCGCCGACGGGCACACCAGCGTTGAGCACAATATCCCCGTCGCGCCGCTCTACGATGATGTCATCCAATTCTGGTCGCAAACCAAGACTGGCAACACCCCTACCCTGATTGTCAACTACGGCGGCATCAACGGCGAATATTACTGGTACCAAAATACCAATGTCTGGGAAAAGGAGCGGCTGCTGAGCTTTATGCCTCGGGCCATCGTCGATTCGCGCTCGCGACACCGTACCATGATTCCCGATGAGGAGTACGAAAATGGCCATATTTTGACCTCAAAGTCTTGCACTAAGCTGCAAAACGCGGGGGTAAATATGCACCTCGGCTCGCACGGTCAGCTGCAAGGTTTGGGGGCACACTGGGAGCTTTGGATGCTCAAACAGGGCGGTATGACCAACTATCAGGCACTACAGGCCGCCACCATCAACGGGGCCAATTACATCGGTATGGGCGATGAGATCGGTTCTTTGAAGGTGGGCAAGTTGGCAGACCTGATCGTGCTGGACAAAAATCCGATGGAAGATATTTACAACTCAGAGACCGTTCGCTACACCATGATCAACGGCCGGCTCTACGATGCAGCGACGATGAACGAAGTGGGCAACTACGATAAGAAGCGCGGCACCTTCTACTGGGAAATGGAAGGCAGCGGTAATGCCTATCCCTTTTATCCTTCGACGGGGGGCTTTATGCGCCCCAACTGCCTTTGTCAGCAGTAGAGTAATGGAAAAATAATAGCTTGGGCCATCAGGATTACGCAATTCTGATGGCCTATTCATTTTGTTAAATCTTCGTTTTTTGTTAGCTTTAGGTAAGGCTTATAGTAAGATAATTCCAGTATTTTTAGTGTCCTGTTTTACAATCATGTCAGCGCAGTTTCTTCAAGCGCTTTCAGAGACTATTTTGTACGATTAAGCAACCAACTCAAAACGATGAACAAACACCAATTATCCTCCCAGCTGCTTCGTGCTTGTCTATGCTGTGCATCGCTGTTTTATGCCACAAGCACCTTCAGCCAGGATTTTATGATGCAGGCCTGGTATTGGGATTATCCCAAAACGTGCAATGGGGCCAACTGGGCCAATACGCTCACTGGCCAAGCCAGCGACATGGGTAGTGCTGGCTTCACCCACATCTGGTTGCCCCCATTATCGCGGGCCAGCTTCGGCTCCTGCAGCAATGGCTATGATCCTAAAGACCTCTATGACTTGGGCGAATTCGGCCAAGGCCCGACCGGCTTCGGCAGCCGCGCGGACCTTAACAATCTGCTCAACGCTTTCAATACCAACGGCCTGGACGCTGTCGTCGACGTCGTCTACAATCACCGCGATGGTGGTGACCCCGAAGATAATCCCGCCGTTGGTGCCTACATCACTACGCACTATAACGCCAGCAAGAATCCCTTTCCCTCGGATCGCTTCCGCTGCGTACTGCCCCTCGGCGGTGCCTCCGGCAATGGCGCAGGCGACTATTACCTCAAGATCAGCTCCAAAACCGGCAGCTCCCGCTTCGACGGCAAAGCCTATGTCGTCTACACCGCAACGAGCCTCGTCGGCTGGCAGGGCCTGCCCGATCAAACGGAAAGCGAGCCCAATGGCGGCGGCGATTGCAGCGAAGCCTTCGACGACATCCAACTGGGCGTCAATACCAATGCCTTTATCGATCCTGGCAGCAGCTGCCGCACCGATGAATTTAAACTGACTGTCAACGCCGGGGATTTCAATCCTGCGGGGGATGAACTGGAAATCTATCTTACTAACCCGAATGGCGACTATGCCGATCATCGGGTATACGGCATTTGGAGTACGAGCGCCAACGCCGATGTGGTGGGGCAGATGAAATACCAGACCTACACCGACTTTACGACCCTGCCTTCTGGCCAGGGAGCTATGAATTTTGAGAACTTCCGCCCCAACAGCACCAATGCTTCCAGCACTAGCCTGGACGGCGACTGGGATTGGCTCTGGTTCTTTTACGACTATGATCAAAATCAGGTCGATACCAAAAACAAGTTATTCGACTGGTCGACCTGGCTGTACGGCAATGTCGGGATGCGGGGCTTTCGGATGGATGCTGTCAAGCATTTCAATCCCAGCTTCATCGGCGAGCTGATGAATCATCTCAACGGGCAGGGCATCAATCCCGGCCTGGTAGTCGGCGAATACTTCGATGGTAATGCCTTTTTGCTGAAAAACTGGGTGGATGAGGTGCAATCGGCGATGAACCCTTCGGCCCTCTCCTCGATCAATATGCGGGTGTTCGACTTCGCGCTGCGCAATGCGCTCAAGGCCGCCTGCGATCAGTTTGGCTACGATGCCCGACAGGTGTTTAATTCCGGCGTAGTCGATGGCGTCGGAGGCAGTGGTTTCAATACGGTTACCTTTGTTAACAACCACGACTTTCGGGGCCCTAATGAGCCGCTGCAAAATGACCCCATGCTGGCCTACGCCTACATTCTGACCAATAACAGAGTCGGCCTCCCCTCGGTGTTTTACCCCGATTACTACGGCGTCACCATCCCCAATGCCCCTACCCAAACCCTTAAATCCCAGATTGATGCGCTGATGGAGGTGCATCAGCAACATATCTTTGGTGCGCCTAACGTGGATTATCTGTCTCGCATCAATACGCCCTACACGGGCAACTACACCGGTGGCTTTCCCAACACCAGTTTGATCTATCAAATTTCGGGAGGGGCCAGCGGCCGGGAGGTCATTGTGGCCATCAACTTCGCGGGGGAGCCGCTACAGGTGGAGCATGGCATCAATACCAGCGTACTGGGTCCTGGCGACGTGCTCGAAGATGTCATCGGCAATTCGGTAGCGGCCACGGTCACCGTTAGTAATAACAATACCATCGATATTCAGCTGCCGCCGCGCAGCTACACGGTCTTCGTAGAAGGCCAAGCCCCGCTGCCGGTTGAATTGCTGGATTTCCGGGCCATTGCTGCTGCTGAGGCGGTGCAGTTGTCTTGGCAGGTGGCCCATGAGGAGGCGCTGGAAGGCTACGAGCTGCAAAGGGCGCTGGATGGACAACATTTCCGGACACTGCATTGGCAGGCCGCCCAAGGATTGAATCTGGCCAGCTTCAGCTACGGCTACAAGGATGAGCAGGTGAAGCCTGGGCAGGCGCTTTACTACCGCCTGCGGATGTTGGATATGGATGGTAGTGAGGACTATTCACCAGTACGGGTGGTGCAGCTGGCGGGTAAGGACGCCTCGGTGCGGGTACAGCCCAATCCGGTGCGGGAGCGCAGTTGGTTGGAGTGGCAGAGTGTGGGAGCAGGGGAAGCCCGGATCGCAGTTTATAACCTGCTGGGCGAACTGATTTTGGAATACCAGCTCAACATCAACCGAGGGGAACAACGCTTTGAGCTGGACCTATCGGGCCAGCCCGACGGCCTCTACCTGATCCGATTGGACAGCGACGATACGAATTGGAGCGGCGAACTCCTAAAACACTAGGCTTTTTCGCCGACGTATATAAAATACTCCCAGATACCCATATATGCCTTTTTGACCCGGGCTGTCCGCGTCGTAAAGAGCCGTTTCAACTCTGGGAGGACGTGGGCATCCATCCGAACGTGATGGTTGCCCATGTGATTTTTAAAGAAGCGTAGCCGAGAGTTATGGAAGTCGACAACCATAATTTTTCCACCTTTGGGCAGGTCTTGATGGGCTTTGGCCAGGAGGTCTTTCCACTGGGGGTTGATCATGGTCAGGGCGTAGGAAAAGAGGATGATGTCGGGAGGCGTTGCCCGGAGGATTTGGGATTCCAGATCGTATGCCTGGTGGTAGAAAATTTTGGTATTGGGGAAATGCAGCAGCTTCTCCCGCGCTTGATCCAGCATGTCGGCAGAGACGTCGACACCGATGAGGCTGGCTTGGGGGTAGGCCCGGGCGATATGATCGAGGTTGAAGCCGGTACCGCAGCCAATCTCGGCGAGGCGGAAGACCTCTTGGGCAGTGAAGGGAATGTGTTGGAGTATACCCAATCGTCCGAAGAGGAAGGCCCAGCGCGTCGTATCGTAAATGCGGGACTGGAATTGGTAGTAATTCTTGATTCGCTGCTGCTGTTCTAATGCAGTCTCCGCTGCTTGTTGTTCCGTATTCAAAATAGAGGATTCAGAGGTTGAAGGAAGAGTTAATGATACCCAAATAAGTGCTGGCGTAGGTACCTACGCGATCTTGCCGGTGAATGCGTTCGCACAGTTCTTTTTGGAAGGTGACCCGTTCTTTGACGAAGTCGGGGAAGAAGTCGACTTCCTTGGCGGCAGAGCGCAGTAGGATTTTAGTCCCTTTCCGACTATTTTGCAAAATCAACCTCCACTCCTCTTCCAATGCCTCGACGTTGTTTTCCGCCAGCCAATCTTGGTGGTCCAGCAGGACATAGTGAGAATATTGGCCAGGATTGGTCCTGAGAAATTCGCTGATGGTGCTGGTATTGGTATTGATCTTATCAATATTATTTTGGATGGTCTCGAAGTTTTCCTCCTTGAGGTAGTCAGGACAGCAATCCTCCGTGTAATTGCCATTAAAATACAACTGCCAAAAGTAGTTTTCCCGGGCGGGCAATGTCGTGAAGACTTGTTTCATGCAGTATTTAAGAAAATCCATCGTCCCATTCTCATACTTCGTCACATAGAGCTGCTGCTGACTTTTGGGTACGCCCGCCAGGCTCAATATCAAATGGCGATTAATCACCCAGCCCAACTGCTTGGACCAGATCTGTTGGTCAATTTGTTGGTAAATAGAGGCCTGCTGCTCCAATGAGGTCGCCGCAAAACATTGCTCAATGCTGCTACGCAACTGTTTTTTCATCTTAAAATAACGCCCCATTGACCAAGCCAGAAAACCAGAGGTGCCGTGGAAATAGAAGGACTTCCGCATACCTTTTCCACTAAAATAATAGATGTGACGATCCCAGTATTCCTGGGCATACTCAGGAAGGAGATAGCGCAGATAGCGACGATAAAAGGACTTCATCCCCTTCAATCGGCCTTTGCCAAAGCATTCGAACAGAAAATTGTAGGCATCAACCTTGTAAAACACCCGCTTTAATTCCAACAGCGCATTCTGTCGGGCGTTCATATCTATACAGTTGATCTTAGCTGGCTCGTCGAGCAAGTACGCCAAGGCGTTACAACCGGCACTAGTGATCATCACAATCTCGCTGTCCTTGTCCAATTGCAACAGCTCCCGATCACAACGGGGATCTTCCCAACAAGTATTATAAACCAAATTATTTCCCTGAATACGGCGAAAAAGCCAATTCTGACCGCGTTTGGTCAAGCCGAGGGACTTGTTGTTTTTCATGTCCCCAAATGTAGCCGGCTTATTGTTCAGAAGGGGAAAATAAAGATTATCATTGACTTATCTTTTCGTTAAGTCAAACAGCAGAGAGCCAGTTTAGCGTAAACTCAATATTGATTTTACGCTAAACTAATATCAATAGGTCCTTGATCAGCTCTCTGGCGTCCCGCCTTTCATCTCCTTCAACAACAAGGCGACCTCCCCCATAAAGCGATCCACATCCTCCGCATCGGTTCCGTCGCAGAAAGCCCGGACATAGCGATTGGGGTCGACAAGAATCAGCCGTCCGCTGTGGTCAAAGCCCCCCGGTGCTTCTGGGTTTTCGATGGCTATGCTAAAATAATCATCGGCGATGTCGTAGATGGCGTCCTTCTCTCCGGTAACCAGGTGCCAACGCTCACTCTCAATGCCCAGCTTGTTGGCGTAATCCTTCAACCGAGGCACCGTGTCCCGAATGACATCGATGGAATGGGAAAACAACACCAGCTGATCCTCCTGATCAAATTTTTCGTACAACCGCAGCATCTGCGCTTTCACTTTCGGGCAGATCGTCGGGCAGGAGGTGAAGAAAAAATCGGTGATATAGGCTTTATTATTAAAGGTGGCGTTGGTAATGGTCTGACTGTCCTGATTGATGAAACTAAAATCGGGAATCTTGTGGTAAACCGTATCGCCGTTGACTACATCGCGGTTGCCCAGGATCGGAAGGGTATCAGATTGAACGGGCGGGGTCGCGGGCTGGCAGGCAGCCAGCAAGCTGATGATCGCGAAAAAAAATACAATTCTCATATGATTTAGTGGATTAAGGTTGATTAATGGGTATTTAATTAGCAGCCGTTTTCAGTAAGGCCTCCCCCTCTTGCATACTCTCCAACATCAGACGTTTGACCTCATCGATTTTGACCTTTTCCTCCTCCAAATATTTGAGGGCCGCCCCTTCTTCCAATTCCTTAACATCACTCATGGATTTCATATTATGCATCCAGTCCCACATGGCTTTATCAGCATCTTCCAACTTAACAATCGCTGCTTCGATGCTGGGGTTTTTATCCAAAGTCTTGAGCTTCTTTTTAATCTTAGTCATATCGCCCATCTTGGGCATGACCTCATCGTGGACCACCATCACTTCGTCCCACAAGGCTTGGACGGGCGCGCTGGCAGGTTGACAAGAAAAAAGGAATAAACTTAACATGGCCGTACAGCCTATAATTCTAAAAAACATGATTACTATTTTTATTAGGAATGATTAAATGATTAGCGAGGCCCTGTAGGGCCTGCGATGATTTAAAGCGGTCTATTGAACAGGAAAATTAGGCCAGTGATTGCGGTGGGTGAAAGATTCGATGAACGTACAACAGGCCTTCGGCATCTTGAAAGGCGGGCATTGAGCGAGCAGAAGCCTCTTCCAGACCGAAATTCAAGCCCTCCTGACCTTCGCAAAACAAAAACACAGGCAGCTTCTCTACGTTAACGGGCAAGGCCGTTGCATCGCTTTGTCGTTGGGCGATAATTTCTTGGATGTAGCATTTGCCGTAGCAGTCCAATTCCGGTTGGTAGAGATTGATGCAGTGCTCTTGGGTCAGCTGTTTTTTTTGTATCTGGTAAAAAGTGAACAGCAGGCTCAAGTGGAAAACGGGAGCCAATAGGAGCAAACAGAGCGATATGATGCTGATTCTTTTCACGCCTTACAAAGATAACAGATAATCTGGGAGAATGTTAAGGGTAGCCCCAAAATAGCCTCCCCTACTTCCCGACAATCGGATGACCCTTCAGCTCCAAAATACACCGAGGCGCAATGGTGTGTAAGTACCGAACATTTTTGGCCTGATAACTTTCGACCACCATCTTGCTGTGCCCGTATTCGGCTTTCTTTTGGTAGGCCGCAAAACCCTGATTACAATCCTTGAGCGAGATGGATTCGATGAACAGGTGCGATAAATCTTTTGCCGCTGCCCCTATCGTGGCCCCATCTATCCGAATTTGATCAGCAAAAACATTGGACTCCTCTCCTACACTCAGCCCCTTGTCACCGCAACGTACATAATTGCAGTGCTTAACCTGGATCCGACTGCCCGAGAAATCCGTCCCATCATTGCCTATATCGATAAAGTTGGAATTGACAATCGTCCCTTTGCAGAAATCGGCATCAAAGCCATCAAAAGGGGTGTTTTGAATGAGTAGCGCGTCAGCCTCGAATTCGGAGCGGATAATATTGAGGGCATCTTCACAATGATTATCGCGGATAACACAGTTGCGAATGACCACATCCGACTCATAGAAGGTCACGGCCCCAGTGAGGGTCCAGCCGTCTTTATTCAAGGTGTTCAGGTCTTTAAAGATGCAGTAGTCGAGGCTGGATGGCCCCCCAGCTTGCAAGACCGTAAACCCTTGGGCACTGTCATCCGAAGAGCTGATCAGCACAGGTTCTTCGCTATTGCCCAGCAGGCGCACCGGCGAACGGCTCAGTACCTTCGCTCCTCCGACAATATCAATGCTCGTCCCGGCGTCGATATACAGCTCATAGCCCTCCGGGATCAGCCAATCCTGGTCAAGCGTATACTCCCCCTTGCGCAAGCGCAAACGCTGCCCCTCTTTCTCCAAGGGCAAACTGCATTTCAGCAGCTTAGGGTTGAAGTGGTCCGCCTTCAGCAGCTGTCCGTCCTTCGGCCCCCAAGGGCGAATGGTGGTGCTGTATATTGTATCCAGGCCAAAGGGCTTATAGAAAACATAGCGGCTGTCTAAAGGGGCCTTGACAAAGCGGTAGGCCCGAGGGTCACCCAGGTAGTAGGCGGGCAGGGCCAGGCTCTGCTCCAGCGAATCCCTGAGTCTTTTAGCATTGCGTCCAAAACCGACGACCTCTAGGGGCAGTTCATGCAGGTTGCTCAGCTGTAGCTGCTGCCCTAGCTTAGGATGGGGCGACCAGCTGGCCTCTACAGAGTGATTGTTGTAGGGCAAAAGCTTTTCCTGTATTTTCTTTGAGCGATTCAGAATCTCTGCTTTCGTAATTCGAAGCTTGGGGAACTCTAGCCGCAAATAATCAAGGCGCCCCTTCATGCCATTCCAGGACTCATCTAGAAAAGCGCCCATATACTCCGGAGAAGAGTACTTATATAAATGCTTCATGTATTCACGTATAAACTCCTCGTCTTCAAACAGTTTCCGTATAGCACCCAGTTCTCCTACATTACCATCCTCAATCCTGGTCTTGGCAATCGAAAAGAGCTTGTAATTCCAGGGACGATTGCTAAACCCGTCGTAGCCAATAGGTTCTAATCGGGAAAGCACTGGATTGTAATAAAACCGTTGATTATGCCAGAAGACCCCGTGATGGGCTCCCATAACATCGGTGATGGCATAGTAGCGAGCCGTGCGAGTAAGGTCAAAAATCTCGCTAGCGGCCTTGCTGCCTTGCTGGTACTCGTAAAGTAGGTTTTGAGCAATATCGAACTGTGCTTTCAGATTAGGGCTGTTGAGCGTGCGTTTGCCCTTGAAAGGTTCGATGTCTGAATTGACCATCTCCGCAATGGCTGGTAAGTCAATATTGCTCAAACCAGTGCCTTGCACCTGTCGGATCCGCGCTTCCCAAAGCGCCTCTTCTGTCATTCGAATGATGGGGCCTTCACGGCGGGAGCGGTACTCCAACAGTTGTTTATCAAAATGTTCCTCGTAGGCATAAATCCCCAGCGCTTTACCATTGAATCTCAGGTCGACGAAGTCATAGCGGGTGGTCAAGACATCTTCGCGTTCCCAGAGCTGGTGCAGCAGCCATTCCAGGGCAAAGAAGCGGGCTTCCGGTGTATGCATAGAAAAAGCCTTGAGGCGATTCCAGGCAAAGGGGTCTTTGACTTTAAAGCGAAACGACCATTTATCCCCTTGCAGGTGATCCAGCCAGTCTCCCTTCAGCCGTAAGCTAACCGGAAATTCTTCCTTCCCTTCTCTCAATAAACCTTTCACCCAGCTGTCGTCATTGGTTCGCAGCAGGCCTATTTCGTAGGCTTCATCCCGCTTTCGCACCAATTTTCGGTAGGCTTGATCCTTAATTTCCAGCTCCATTTTCCGTGGAGAGAAGTCTGGGAAAGCGATCTCGCTATCCAGCCTTTTGATTTTCATATCATCAAAATAAACCGGTGCCTTTCCTTCAGAATAGATGTAGAAGTTGAGGTAGTCCCCTTCATAATCTCCGGGCACTTGGGCTTGCATTTCCAATAACTCCCAGCCCTTGGATTCTTCTTTAACCCCACCACTGCTGTTGAGGTAAAATCCGGTGGACTTCGGCCCCGAAATGACCAGAAAGCTACCGCCCGTTCCCTTACCTTTTCTACGCCATACGCTCAAGCGGTAAACGCCCTCAGGTTCAACATTATACAGCTTATAACTAAAGCCAAACTGCATACCGTCTGCCTTCGGCAAACGACAGGAATACTGGCCACTGAAGGCAAAGTCTTCACTTTGTTTTTCCCCGCCGCCCAGCAGCAGCCCTTCGCTGGTCACAAACTTTTGATCTTTGACCGTTTCGGCATCACAAAAAATTGCAGCATTGTTGTTGTCTACCCCACTACGCTGGGTGATCAGCAAGTAGCCAAGGAATAGGATCAAGCTCCCCGATAGCAGCCATAGCAATATCTTTCTGGCGCTAAACCGTCTTTTGTTTTTATCCAATAACAGCATAAACGATTGACCGTTATGATTAAAAAATCTAGCCTTTAATTTGTTTATCTACTAATTGTAGCAAGCTATTTTCTCGTATATTATAGAGGCGTTTTACATTATCCGCCTCGTATTTTTTCACAATAATTTTTCCACCGCCGTATTCTGGTTTTTTCTGATAGGCGGTGAAGCCTTGGCCGCAATCCTGCAATTTGACCTCTTCGATCAGCAGGGTGGACAGGTCTTTGGAAGCCAGGGCAATCGGGGCTACTCTGATCTCTGCGGAGAGTATGGTTACATCGCTTTCTTCTCCAACGCTGATGCCCTTGTCCTGACAGTTGTCCATCACACAATTTTCGATCATCACTATACTTCCTGAAACATCCATCCCATCGTTCGTTGTTCGCTGAAACAGACAGTTTTCCACCCTTCCCTTACAAAAGTCGGCATCCAAACCGTCGGCAAAGGTATCACTTATGACCGAACCAGAAAGCCTAAAATTGGACCGAATGATATTAAGGGCATCTTCGCAGTGGTTATTGAAAAATTCGCAGCGGCTGATTTCGACATTCGATTCGTAGAAGGTCACCGCGCCGGTGAGGGCCCAGCCCTCGCGAACCAGCGATTTGAGGTCTTCGAAGCGTACGTAGTGCAGCCGTGATTGGTCGGACGCGCCGAGGACGGTGAAGCCAGCGGCACTCTGATCGCTAGAGGTGATCCGAATGGGCTGCTCTTCGTTGCCGCGCATAACAACCGGGGAATAGGATAAAAATAGGGCTTTGTCGACAAAATCCAGCTCTGCACCAGCCTCGAAGATGACTCGGTAGCCTTCGGGTACGACGATGGGGGCATCGATGCGGTGTTGGCCTTTGCGGAAGTAGACTTCGCCAGTACCGAGCTGGTAGGCCCCTCCGGCTTTTAATGGATAGCGTTGTACTAGCTGCTGTCCGGGTGTTTGGGCGTAGGGAGCTTTCCAGGGACGTATTTGATGGTGAAAGATGGTATCGATGCCTAAGGGACGAAGGAAGAGGTACTGGCTATTGGCGGGTAAAGTCAATGTTTGGAAGTTGAGGAATTCCTGGTCGTGGTAGGGCTGCCAGAGTATGCTGCGATTCAGGGAATCCAGGGGTAGCCCCCGACTGCCGTAGGCTTCGGTGATTGAATTGACCAAGCGAGGCATGAAGCCTTCGAGCAGCAGCGGCTGGTGCAGCGTATCGCTGATCTTATCCGCCCGAGTGCCGTAGCCAATCACCTCGACAGGGAGGCTGTGGGTATTGGCAATTTGCAGCGCCTGGTCCAATCCGTTGTTGGTTACTTGGTAGGTGCGGAGGGAGCGATTGTTATAGGGCAATACGAGCAGGTTGGCCCGTTGGGCATTGTGCATCAATTTCTCCACATCAAAGCGATAGTCCGCAAATTCTTGCTGCAGCAGTACTTCGCGCAGGGCCAGCCCCTCCTGAATCTCTGCCATAAAAGCATCCAAATAAGCTCTCGAACTAAAGCGATAAAGATAGGCCATGTATTGCTCCACAAAGCCCTGATCCATAAAGAATTTATCATCCAAATTGCGGCTGCCCAACTTGCGGAGGTTGAAGGCACCCTGCCCGCGAATGCTATGCCGCCGTACCGGCTCCCCACCAAAGCCATCATAAGCAATCGGCTCGATCCGGCCGGTGATCGGATTGTAATAAAACCGCTGATTATGCCAGCTCAGGCCATGCTGCGCTCCCATCACATCGCTAATGGCGTAGTAGCGCGCCATCGCATCGAGGTCAAAAATTTCATCGAGGGCCTTGAGGCCCCGGCGATACTGATCCAGTAAGGTCTGCGCCAGCTCATACTGCTGGGCCAGCACCTCAATCTGTAAAGTCTTATTCTCCTGAAAAGGAACAATCTCCGCCGTCTCCACCAGCCGTACCGACTGCTGAATATCGTGGTCGATGCCCTCCAACTGCTTCATCTGCCGATCCATGGCCTCCCAGAACCCCTCTTCGCTGAACCGAAAGATCGGCCCTTCACGTCGGTGCCGAAATTCCAACAGGGCCTTATCAAAATGTTCCTCCAAGGCATAGACGCCCAAGGGCTTTTGGTTTAGTGCTAGGGTGACGAAGTCATAGCGCGTAGTCAAGATGTCTTCTTTGAGAAAAAACTGGTGCAACACCCATTCGAGTAAGTAATTGCGGGCTGCCGGAGTATGCAGAGAGAACACCCGCAGCCGATTCCAGCTCTGTCCGTTCCGGCATTTGACCCGAAACGACCATTTATCTTTCTTCAGATGATCCAGCCAATCGCCCTTAAGGCGCAGGGCCACCTTGGTCATACTATCGCTCTGAGGCTGCACAATCGCTCCTTTAACCCAGTCCTCCTCCTCGCTGACCAACATACCACGTCGGCGGGCCTGGGCTTCCTTATTGCGCAACTGCTGCATCGCCTCCGGCTTCAACTCCAAATGCACCTCGCGAGGCACAAACACCTCATTATCCTTCAAATCACCCACCTTTTCAATCCGCAAATCATCAAAATACATCACCGTCTTGCCTTGGCTGTATACATAGATACTCACCTCCTCAATCGGTTGGTAGAGCGGAATGCTAAAGTGAACCTGTACCAACTCCCAGTCGCCCTCCGAGCGCGTGGGGAAGACCGCCGAGCGATAAAAGCTTCCCTCGCCCTTTGCTGAAGCCACCAGAAAGCCATCTTCTCCGCGGCGGGCCTTATTGCGCCAAACCGAAGCCTGATACAGCTCCCCCGGCTGGGGGTTGGGCAGGCGGAAGTTGAACCCAAATTGCAGCTCCTCGCCCAAGGGCAGCTTACAACTATAGCGTCCAGCATAGGCTACCTCATCGCTTTGGTGCTTAGCTCCATCGAAGTAATAACCACCACTCAAAAATTGCTCCCCCTCCACCTCCTCTGCATGACAGAAAAATAGACTTTGGATATCAGAGGGAAGAGATACTAGCATCGCCCGCCGATTGGGCCAGAACAACCAAAGCAACAAAAGCAGCACTAGCCCAGCGAGTATTGCTTTCATCGAAGCTCTGATCAATTGTCCGGCCTCATAGCGGCGGTTGGCTAAAATCATACAATGAGATCTGGTTGGTCGATTATGGAGAGGCGGGTGGCTGGTGAGAGGGCCATGATCTTGTTTTTGGCCTCACTCAGCTGCTCCAGCGAGCGCGCCTTACATATAAATGAAACGTCCAATCCCTTGTCCAGGGTATCCATACGCTTTAATTCAACGTAGGGAAAAATATTGGTCAGCAGCTGAGAAATTTGTTGCAAATCCTCAACATCCGTATTGATATTCACAAAAAGGCGATCCTCGCGTCTTACGGTGTGCTTCCCCCCGAAAACTCGACTGAGGTAGAGCAGTAAAATGATTAGGGCAAAGGCTACGATGGCCAGTACGGGCTGATTGGCGCCCCCTGCCAGGCCGATGCCAATGACGATGAACAGGTAGGTCAGCTCTTCGGGGTCTTTGATGGCGGCCCGAAAGCGGACGATCGACAAGGCGCCGACGAGGCCCAGCGAGAGGGCGATAGAAGACTTGACGATCATGATAATCAGCAGGGTGCCTAGGGCCAGAGGGAGAAAATTATTGGAAAACTTACGCCGATTGGAGATCGAGTTGCCAAAGTGAATGTAATAGAGCCGCAGCAGGCTTACGAGGCCCGCTACCAGCAAAATATTGAGTAAAAATTCATCAAAGGGGATGTTATTAGTAAATTCCTCGATGTACTTTTCTTGTATTTTTTGTAAAATATTCATCTGATGTTATGCTAATTTGTGATGCAGATACTGAATTATGCAAGCCAAGAATCAAATTCGGGCGTAAAAATACATTTTACCTTAGCATTTGTGAAGAAATGCCCCTATTTTTACTCTTCCTCACTAATGATAGATAATATATGAAAAGAAGGATCAGGAAGGATCGGGTCTCCGATAAACAAAAGGGTGACCTGGCGCAATTTTATATCATCGCCTTTTTATTAGGATTCTTTGGCCTGCTTTTCTTGCTTCGCATCAACCCGCCTTTTTTCACCTTCATCCTGGCCCTCTTTCTTTTTGCTGGCCTTTCGATCTACCTTTTTCGCTTCTACAGCAATATTCGCTACCAGCGGGCCTACGAAAAGACGACGGAAGGGATGATAGAAGGAAAATTGACGGACTGCCAGGAGCAGATCAATAGAAATGAATCAGAGATTGAGGACATACAAAAAAGCATCTCGGAAATCGAAATGCGGCGAGAACATTCCAGAGAAATTAACCCCAAGACGCTGGAAGAAAGCGAACGCCTGATCCAGGCCTTTGAGCAAGAAATGCAACTGCGGGAAGCCAAAATCACCTTTTACCGCTCGTGCTACCACAAGCTGCTGATGCTAAGGGATAACCACAATATGGTCAAGGAGCTGGCCGAAAAACAGGAACAGCTCAAAAAATTGCAAGAAGGCCACTACGAGGAGCTGGCCAATATGGAAGCACTCAAGACCAACCTGGCCTACGACACCCACTACCTCACGACCATCGACCAGCTCTCTACGCGTATGCTGGAAAGCCGCTCGCTAGACACTGCTCAGGAGCTACAGCTAGAGCTGAATGTGATGACCAAAGAATTAAAAAAACTGTAAATGCTTCGCTGCTGTGCTTTCGCCCTGCTCTTGGGCTTGCTCCTGCTGAACGTCGCCTGCCATTCGTCCTCTTCCCCTAAAACGTACTGCTTCATCAGCCATACCTACCAGTGGGGAGCTAAAGATAACAATGAAGTGGATCATCGCCTTAGAGCTATGGATTTCGAGGCTTTTGATCAAATTTGGTTGGGCGGCGACCTCTGTGCCCGCAGTAGTGAACGCAGCAGCACCCTGCACTATTTGGATAGCATCTTCTTCATCAGCCAACCCAGCACCCATTGGAGCCTGGGCAACCACGACCTGACCCGAGGTAGCCTTAGCGACATCAAAAGCATCACCCAACGCCCCAGCTTCTATACCCGCAGCTTTGACGGCCTCTGCCTGCTGGTCCTCAACACCAATTTTAATCACCCCCAGCTTACTGCGCCCGATGAATGCGCACAGCAAAATCAACAATTCGCGCTCCTCAAAAGCATCACCGATACCATCAGCAAAGCTTCCCACCTCATCATTCTCCACCACCACTGCTTGCTCACCAATACCCTAACGAACAACCAGTTGGACATGGACACTATTTTCCATTATTACCGCCCCCAATTGGCCTTCAGCTGCCAACCCCCGGGCAGTTTCGAACAACTCGTCTATCCCCTGCTCCGCCAAGTCCAAAAGCGGGGCGTACAGGTCCTATTGATCGCCGGCGACCTCGGCCAGCGGCAGAAAACCTTCGAATTTCGTACCGCAGAAGGCATTTACTTCCTCGGCACTGGCATCAACAACTCCCTCGACCCCGCCTTCGCCCCCGACTACGTCACCAATTTTGATCCCGATCGGGTGCTGCTCTTTGAGCATTTTCCGGAGGAACGTCGATTAGAATGGGAGTTTGTGCTGCTGGAGAAATTGCGGGACTAGACCTTTAGACCATGCCAGCGATCGGAGCGCAGGTAGGAAACCGTCAGCACGATGATGGCGATCCAATAAAAGACCTCGGAGGCCCAGGCCCATTCGAGCCCCCCTTCGGTAAACTCGACGATAGTGTAAATGTACAATAGGTAGAAAATGGCGCAAAAGAACTGAATTTTTAGTCCATAGATGGTCGCGCCGGTGCCCGTCAGGCCGTTGAAATAGATACCGCCGATGGAGAAGAGGACGAGGATAGCTGCCAGTACATAAAAGATGGGCTGGGCATCAGTGATGAGCGACATATCTTCGGAGCCAAGCAGCGGATAGAGGATGTATTGAGGATAGAACACCACGGGAAGGGTGAAAATCATGGTGGTCAGGAGGCAGATTTTAGTGGTTTTCCAGATGATGGGCAGGACGGCCTGCCGCTTGCGTTGGCCGATAAGGTTGCTGACCAGGGTGTTGATGCCGGAGGCGAAGCCCCAGCAGGGAATGGAGAGGCAAAGATAGACCATACGCACCAGGTTGGTAATGGCCAGCTCTCTTTCGCCCATATTCTCGACGATGCCGAAGAAGACAAACCAGCTTCCCAGCCCGACGACAGCCTGGGCGACGATGGGGGTGGCGATGCGCAGCTGGGTGCGAATCAGCGGGATGTCGATCTTGGGGAGAATGAATAGCTCGTAGGCTCGGGCTTTTTTGTCGAGTAGGATATAGATGACAAAGATAATGAAGGCGACGATTTCGGCGATGGTGGAGGCCAGGCCGGCCCCGGCAATGCCCATCTTGGGTAGGCCGAAGTGGCCAAAGATCAGGCCGTAGTTGAGGACAATGTTAACCAGGGCCAGGATGATGGTATCGATGACGATAAAGGTGGGGCGGGCCACGCCGGTGTAGAGGGCGACGATGGCTACACCGACGTAGCTGAAGAAGACGCCGTAGGCGCGGCAGCCGATGTATTCCAGGCTGCGCTCATAGATAATATCTGAGTTGACAAAAAGGGCAAAAAAGTAGGGACAGCCGAAAATCATGAATAAAAACATGAAAATGGCCAGGGCTAGCTCGAAATAAAGCATAGCATAGAAGGTACGACCGACTTGCCCGGTGGCCCCCTCTCCCATTCGTCGGGCAATCATAATCTGCCCGCCTTTAGAAAAACCGAAGCCAATGGCTGCCACAATCAGGTAAAATACTCCGACAAAGCCGATGGCCGCAAAGTCCACTTCACTGAGGTGATAGAGAAAAACGCTATCGCTTAATGCAATTATGTTTTGTACGGCACTCCCCAGCATAATCGGTGCTGAGATGGCCCATATTTGTCGGTATGAAGTGTTTAATTGCATTTGAGTTTACAAGAAAGCAAAAAAGTTTTATATATTGAGCAGACCCTGAAGGATTACCTTTCAATTCACCTAAATTCTAGATTGATGAGCGCGATCAAACATTTCCTTTCCTTCACTAAGTGTATTACAACAGCCCTATGCTTTTGCCTTCTAATGGCCTGTAACTCAGGTGAGAAGACGCCCGGAAACAATTCTAAATTAACTAGTATGAGTAAGAATGCTGACCTCAGCCCACCACAGGCTAAAAAGGTCAAAAAAGAACTGACCATTCATGACGACACCCGCGTTGACAATTACTATTGGCTCAACGATCGGGAGGATCAAGAAGTGATCAATTACCTGGAAAGTGAGAATGACTACACCAAAGGAATGCTTAAGCATACGGAAGCATTTCAGGAGAAACTGTACGATGAAATCGTCGGTCGCATCAAAAAAGATGATGACTCGGTACCTTATAAGGACAATGGCTACTACTACCTCAACCGCTATGAGGAAGGTAAGGAATATCCAATCTACCTGCGCCGCAAAGATGAAAATGGAGCAGAAGAAAAGGTGATGATAGACGTCAATCAGTTGGCGGAAGGATTTGAGTACTACCGGGCGGTTGGCCTGAGAGTCAGTCCCAATAATAAGATTTTGGCTTACGGCGTCGATACGCTGAGCCGCCGAATTTATACCATTCGATTCAAAAATCTGGAAACGGGCGAAATGCTGGAAGACCAGATTCCTAATACCACCGGCGGAGCGGTCTGGGCAGCAGATAATAAGACCATCTTTTATTCGGTAAAGGACAAAGCATTGCGTTCTTACAAAATTTTCAAGCATAAACTGGGAACGGATGCGGCGGCTGACGAAGAAATTTTCCACGAAGCGGACGAGACCTTCGGCACCTTTGTTTACAAGACCAAATCCAAAAAGTACATCGTCATCGGTAGCTACCAAACGGTTTCCTCGGAATACCGCATCCTGGAAGCGGACAATCCTGATGGCGAATTCCGCATTTTCCAGCCGCGCGAGCGCAACCTGGAATACGACTTTGCCCACTACGGCGATAAATTCTACGTCCGTACCAACATGGATGCCCAGAACTTCCGTCTCATGGAAACATCAGAAAAGGCGACCACCAAGGATAACTGGAAGGAAGTCCTCCCTAACCGCGATGATGTGCTACTAGAGGACATCGATGTGTTCAAGTCTTGTCTGGTCCTTTCTGAGCGCAAAAATGGCATCACCCAAATTCGCATCCGCCCCTGGCAAGGTGATGAGCATTACATCAAATTCAAGGAAGATGCCTACCTGGCCTACGTCAGCGTCAACCGCGATTTTGATACGGACCTGCTGCGCATCGGCTATCAATCGATGACCACTCCGCCTTCCTACTACGATTATAACATGAAGACTAAGGATATGGGGCTGCTCAAGCAACAGGAGGTTGTCGGTGATTTCAGCCCCGACAACTATGTCTCTGAGCGCCTTTATGCCAAGGCCAGAGATGGTGCGCAAGTTCCCATCTCCTTGGTGTACCACAAAAATTTCAAACGCGATGGCAGCCACCCGCTGATGCTCTACGGCTACGGTTCCTATGGCAATAGCATGGACCCTTACTTCAGCTCGGTACGCCTCAGCCTGCTGGATCGCGGCTTTGTCTTCGCCATTGCCCACATTCGGGGGGGCGAAGAAATGGGACGTCACTGGTATGAGAACGGTAAGCTATTGAACAAGAAGAATACCTTCACTGACTTTATCGACTGTGCGGATTATTTGGTAGCTGAAAAGTATGGTGATAAAGAACGCCTCTTCGCGATGGGCGGCAGCGCCGGCGGCCTGCTGATGGGCGCAGTGATTAATATGCGCCCCGAACTCGTCAAGGGCGTAATCGCAGCGGTTCCTTTTGTCGATGTCATCACCACCATGTTAGATGAAAGCATCCCCCTGACAACTGGGGAGTTTGACGAATGGGGCAATCCAAAAGATAAGACTTACTACGAATACATTAAATCCTATTCCCCCTACGACAATGTAGAGGCCAAGAGCTATCCACATATGATGGTGACAACGGGCCTACACGATTCGCAAGTACAGTATTGGGAGCCTGCTAAGTGGGTCGCCAAGCTGCGAGAAATGAAGACCGACGACAATGTCTTGCTGTTGCATACCAATATGGATGCTGGGCACGGAGGCGCCTCCGGCCGCTTTAAACGACACAAAGAAACTGCCATGCAGTACGCCTTTGTGCTGGATTTGGCGGACATCCACGAGGGCGATCTGATGAATTAAGCCTTTTTCCGATCGGCCTTTAATGCCCCTTCAGATCAGCAGTCTGGAGGGGCATTTTCAATAAAATCCCCTTCAACAAGCAACTTGACTACCATAACTGCGTAACAATATAGCGAGAGCATATTAGGTCATTCGCCCCAAGAGGGTCGAAGAATATTTGTATATGATTACTCCCGCATCGCAACATCCTCATTCGCTGTCTGAAGAGCATCAATTGCTACAGCTCATTTACGAACAGTCGCCCTACGGCATTATCATCTTAAATGAGCAACAGGAGATGTTCCCCAACAGAAGTTGCTGTGAATTACTCGGCTATACCAAAAAGGAGTTCCGACAACTTAGCTTCAAGGATTTGACCCACCCCGATGATCTGACCCTTCATCTATCTGGCCAAAGCCAACTCGATCGTAAGGAAAAAAACAGTTATGCCCTCGAAAAGCGCTACCTGAGAAAGGATGGTAGCATCCTTTGGGCCAAGGTTAAGGTGAGCAATCTCAGCTACCGAGATAGCAACAAGAGAATTGTTTGGATCGAGGATATTACGGAGCAAAAGCAATCCGAATGGGTGCTCAATAGCAAAAATCGGGAATTGCAGCGCTATATGGCTTCCAATATTGAGTTGGAAAATTTTGCCTACTTTGCTTCCCACGACCTCAAGGAGCCGCTGCGTACAGTGGGTAATTTCATCCAACTCCTCTCCCGCCGCTACGGCAAGGAATTGCCAGAGGAGGCCAAAGAATTCATTACCTTCATTCAATCTGCGGTCAAAAGTATGGACGCACTGATCACCAATCTGCTGACTTATTCCAAGATCAACTCCGAAGAAATGGAATTTGAGGATGTGGATGTACGGGACTTGATCCTGGCGGTGGTTAAAAGACTGCAAGTAGCCATTGACGAGCGAAAGGCAACGATTAGTTTGGAAAATATTCCTCCACAGATTCGCTGTAATCCCACCAGTGTATCCCAACTTTTCCAGAATTTATTATCTAATGCGGTAAAATTTGGCAAGGAAGGCATTCCTCTCCGAATTGCCATCCGCTGTGTAGAGCAAAGCCATTTCTGGGAGTTCAGCGTCGAAGATAATGGGATCGGTATAGAAGAGGAGTACTTCGAAAAGATATTTTTGCTGTTCAAAAAACTGCACGGCAAAAACCACGAAATGGGTAAAGGTACGGGAATTGGTCTGGCGCTGTGCAAGAAAATCGTCGGGCAGCATTTCGGTCATCTCACTGTGGCCTCTCGACCTAATGAGGGGACAACCTTTACCTTTACTTTGCATAAATTTCCGGTAAACGAGCGAAGTATGAAGGAGGCGGAAGAAAAAGCAAGTCCCGTCAATTCCTGATTATCGCAATAAGGTGACATTCCCTTTTCGGAAAAATTCTTCTCCCGTAATACAGCGTAATCGGACATAGTAGCCGAACACATCGGGCGGCAGTGCCTTACCTTGATAAGTGCCATCCCAACCCTGATCGGTGGACTCCGTCTCGAAGATTTTCTGGCCCCACCGGTTGTAGACTACCAGATAAATTTCATCAATATTGAAGCCCAATACCCGGAAGGTTTCATTCTCCCCATCACCGTTGGGGGAAAAGGCATTAGGAATAAAGATGTAGGGATCATCGCAGATGGAGCTGATGACGACAATGGTCACGGTGGCTGTATTTTGGCAGCCGAGACGATTAGAAACCGTCAGAGAATAGGTCGTTGTTTCACTGGGCGATGCAATAGGATTGAAAATACTAGAATCGCTGAGGCTTTCGGTAGGTGTCCAACTGTAGGTGTAGGAGGAATCTTCGGTAGCCATTAGCATGATGGAATCGCCCATGATGATGGTATCCAAGGTGGGGATGATGCTTAGCGCAGGAGAGGCGGGCAGCACCTCGACTAAGGAATTGATGCGAGCACTACAACCGTATTGGTTGGTGATGTCTGCTGAAAAAACGGTGGTCTCAGAGGGGCTCACCAGCGGATTTTCCGTATCGGCTCCTTCAATAATTTCTTCTTCTGGCCGCCAACTGAAGGTGTACGTATCCAGGGGGTTGAGCTCTTCGATCTGTAGTTCGATCGTATCGCCGAGGCAGATGCCGTAGGTGCTGGGGACGGCTCGTACCCCTCGACCAAATACCTTGATCTCGTCCCTGGTGACACAGCCATTTTGGTCAGTAGCACGAATGTAATAAGTCGTACTATCGGAGGGCGTAACCTGTAAATCGGTCCCCATCCCTATAATTGTTCCAGGAGAAAAGAGAGAGTCTAGTGACCACTCTACATTCACTATTTGATTGATATTGGCAATAATCGTGAATTCGTTTAAGCAAGTGGTATCAGACTCCGGCAAGTCAATGACCAATTCTCGAGTGAAAAAAGTACCGATGGTCTTTACAATTTGACAGGTATCTCGACTAAAATCGGTAATGGTCACGGAGTAAATAGTGGGTACTAATGGTGAAGCAATAGGATTAGGCAAAGTGGGATCATCCAGCCCCGTCGCAGGCGACCATTCATAGACATAGCTGGTATCGGGATTGGGGTTCAACTCCACCGATCCACCGGGGCAGATGGCTACAGAATCCGGTAAATCAATCTCAATCAACTCAATCGGTATTTGCTGACTCAAGGTATCACTACAACCATCATCAGATTGGATGATTAAGGTAGCCATGAGCGATTCACTTTCCAGAAAGGTCAGCGTAGTATCGGGCTGAGAAGCACTAGCTCCATTACTAAAGGTCCACTCCCACCCTTGAATCGTACCCTGGTCATTGGTAGACTGATCGGTAAAAGCCACCACCAAACTATCGCCACATTCAACCACCTCCCAATCAAAGTCGGCATTAATCAAGGGCTCTACCACGCGAATAGTTTTTACAATGGTATCCGGGCAGTCCACATCAATACTAAAAGTCAAAGTAACCAAATAGGTCCCCGTATCAGGATAGGTATAGCTTGGATTAAGCAGGCTGGACCCAGCAGTAGGATTCGAAGGGTCGCCAAAGTTCCACTGGTAAAAGGGGGCATTGACGCTGTTGTTGCTGAACTGCACCGTAAAGCCTCCGCACTGACTAGAACTCACAAAAGCTGCTTGCGCTGAAGTATCTAATACCGTAATGGTCAACGAGTCTACTACATCGCAATCAAATTGATTTTCACTCAATAAAGACAGCTGATAAGTCCCCGGAGCATTGAAGCTCACCAGCGGCGTATCCGTCGTCGCTCCCTCCAAAATATTGGCCAATGGCGTCCAGCTGTACATCAAAGTATCCTCGGGATCGAGGTTGACGGCCTGCAAGCGAATCGGCTCTCCCGGACACAAAATCAAGGAATCTTCCAAAGCCACATTAACGCTATTTTCCATCAGCAGCACACTATCAATAGCCTGACATCCAAATCGATCTTCCACCGTCAAATAAAAGCGCTCCTGCCCTTCGAAGGCGACCTGAGCCGTAGCCTCGGTAGCAATCTCCTGCCCCGTCAAACTATCTAGCGTCCAACTGTATTGCGCAGCCTGAGCACTAAAGGCCGTCAAGGCAAATTCCTGCTCACAAATCGTAGTATCCGGCGGCATATCAATCTCGATTGAGTCCGGGATAACGACAGTAATATCATAAATCAGCTCACAAAATCGAATGTTATCATAAATGTATACGGTATAGGTAGTAGTCTCAGAAGGAAAAGCCAGGGGATTGAAAGAAGCCGTATCGCTCAAGCCCTCAGCCGGCGACCATTCGTAATTGTACGAGGGAGCAAGATTGGTCAATAGCCGCACCGAGTCTTGCCCACAAATCGCTATCGAATCGCTAATCGGCTCCGCAGTAATAAATCGCGCAGGGAAAGACCTAATCACCCGCTGCTCACA
Source organism: Bacteroidota bacterium (assembly GCA_038750655.1). Lineage (GTDB taxonomy): Bacteria > Bacteroidota > Bacteroidia > Chitinophagales > Saprospiraceae > JBCDGZ01. The sequence continues at coordinate 55,790 of JBCDGZ010000013.1, forward strand.
ACCATTGGCCGATCGAACCACCAGTTCGATGGTATGCTGCACCAGATGATCCGTCGCCGTGAAGCTAGGATTTTGCAAGCGCGAAGAATCAATGACCCCTGTCGCATTACTAAAGGTCCAAAACCAGGCAACGATATTAGAAATCGTATCCGCCGAAACATCGATAACCGATACGGTATAAGAATTAGCACAAGTATCCGGAAGAATTTCAAAATCTGCACTCAAAGAGGGAAGTTGTAAATTTACCGTCTGCGTAAAAGTATCGACGCACTCATTGCCCGGTTCTGCAATCAGTGTAATTGTATAGGTGCCAGTATCTGAGTAGGTATAGGAGGGATTCGGTAAAGTAGAGGTCGCTCCCGGATTATCGGGGTCATTAAATATCCAAAGGTACTCATCGGCGTTAAGGCTCTCATTATCAAAATCAATAGTCAAGCCATCGCAGGAAATTTCCGGAAGGAAGAAAGAAGAAATGGCTTCTCCACAAATACCGACATTATACTGAAAATCTCTTCGGGTTTCGGAAATCAGAAAGCCGTCGCGGTATTCTTCAATACAAATCCCGACTACAAACTGCCCCGTCGTATTGGGAATGCCCGTCAAAAATCCAGTTTGCGGGTCAATGGTCAGCCGATGGTCGTCGGGAGTAGGCAAGGTGTTGAGCATATTACTCACTCCGTAGGGCGGACTCACCCAGGTGACGGGTTGTGGCGTGGTCTGCATATTGAAGGGAGGCATGGCCCCTAGCGTCGTGGTATCTCCTCCATTTATAGGCGTACATAACTTATAGACAATAGAATCGCCATCTGGGTCGATGGCCGAATGATCAAAGTCGATGGGTTCGTTTGAACAGATGTAGATCGGTGGCCAATCGATAAATTTCGCACTGCTGTTGCATTCAGACAGGGCCAAATCGGAGATTGTCACATCGAAAGTCGCCCCAGTTGCTAGCGGAGCGATAATATTGAGAATGGTAAAATTTCGGCAGCAGCGCTGGTAGGCCAATCGATACCCACCGATGAGAAAGCCCAGCGAGATGGTATCGGTGTAGGTGGTGGTATTGACACAAACATTAGGCGGTACGACCAGGCAGGGATCGGATAAATTGGCATCAATGGTATCGTTGATGGTCCGATCGAGCGGAATGAGCAGCCCTCGTACCAAATTGCTATCCCGATCATAAACAGCAATATCGGCGACATTATCGAACCAGGGAATACCATTCCAGCAATCCCGAAACACCGTCAGTTTGATTTCAAACAGGTTATTACCGACAGAATCGGGGTCGGCTCCCAGGCAGGTGTAGGTCATTTCTCCCCCAACGATATGGGTTGCCTGGCTAGGTACAGACAGTAACAATCCAATTAATACGATCAGCGAAAAGCGGAGAATGGCAGCGATCTTATTATCCATGAAGCGCTTTAGTGGTTGTCGGTTGAGAGTTAGCCAATTCCTGTTCAACATATGATAGACAGGAATTATAAATTTAGGAAAATACTATACAATCTCAAACGATTGGCGGAGGATTATAGGGAAATGGTGGGAAATAGCGCCACAGTGGCAAAAACAAGGGTTTAAATAAAAATATTAGCCACTAGACGAGAAACCGTAGGATGGTCACTCCCGCCCTCTGGCTCAATGGTGAGGTTGAGGCTGGTGGCATTGGCCAGATATTTCAATTCCTTGAAAGAATCCTGGATATTGGGGAGGATGCCCAGGTCCAGCATTTTACCGTCGACGTCCGCCCAGAGCTGATAGCATTGGTTGTTGGGGAGGGCGGGCAAGTTGAGGACGTTGATGAGATTGCGTTGCTGTGCCTCGTTCCAGTAGGCGGCGACGCTGAGGCCGGAGGCCATTTGATTGCCTTGCAAGACGAATTTGGCGGTGCCGGGGGCCTGGAGGAATTCCAGCTGTTGTTGGGAGCTGGCTAGGAGGCGGTTATTTTCTTCGCAGGTGGCTTTGAGCTCGTCAAAGCCTGTTTGCAGGCTTAGCTTTTGGGTTTGTAATTCGCTGTTTTGCTGCCAGAGGAGGAAGCTGCCCAAGGCGAATATCAGAGCAGCGATAGCGGCGGCGGCGGCCCACCAGGGGCGGCGGATTTCGACGATGGGAGTAACTGGTGGCGGTGGAGGGGGGGGCGGTGCAGCCTGGACGGCGGTGAGCCGGTCGATTTCTTCGAGGACCTGCGCTTTGAGGCCAACGGGGGCTGGTGTAGCCAGTTGGCGGGCGTATTGCTCGATATTATCCTGCAACAGCTCGTATTCCATCCTTACCTCAGGATATTGCTCGATGTACTGCTCTACCCGACGACTCTCACCGTCACTGCAGAGACCCAGCAGGTATTCCTCTAAAAGGCTTGATTCTAGAATTTTTTTCAGCTCTTCTTTCATATTTACACGATCGTAGCCCAGTGCAAGATTAACAGTGGGATGGCCGATCCACCAAAAACTTTTTTTAATTCACGCAAACCGATTTTTAATCGGGTTTTTACCGTACCTAATGGAATATCCAAGGCTTCACTTGCTTCTTGCTGCGTCATCCCCTTAAAAAACAGGGCTCGAATAACCTCTTGATACTTAGGTTCTAACTTTGCAACCTGATCCGCAACATCGAGATGTTCGGGTCGGATGGCATTTTCGCTTTTATCATATACGGTAGAATCCTCGATTTGGATTTCGCGCGATTGTTTTTTTTGCCGCACTCTTAACCGATCGATAGCCGTATTCCGGCAAATGCTCAGCATCCAAGTAAAGAGTTTGGCTTTCGCAGGGTCATAATGTTGACCCTTTTGCCATATCTTGATTAAACTTTCTTGCAATACATCCCGGGCAGCCGACTCTTCTTTGAGCATGCGCAGCAAGACACCATACAATGTGTCTGCATAATGATCATAAATCAGAGCGATGCCCTGCTTATCCCCTTTCTGGAGATATTGGATGATATTTTTTTCTACATTACCCATCTAGGACCGTATCCTTTCATAAACAACTTATGAAATCTTCCCACAAGATAATAACTCTTGCGATAATTTTCCGGTTCTTCTACAACTCCTGTGTTTTGGGAACCTATTATAATATATACCCTTAAAAAATAGCCAACTCACCACGGTAATGACCACGAATTGGGATCAGGAAGCCGCAGAATTTTCCGAAAAAAGAATTTTTTTAACAAAATCTTAAGATTTCGATGAAGTCCAGACACTTTTCTCGATTCGTAAATAGGCCGACAAAAAGATTTGTACCAATTTAAAAAACGTATCATGAAATTTCAAACAATCATTTTTAGCCTTTTCTTCGCTCTTCTCTTCTCTACCACTCTCGGCGCTCAGTGCCAAGGCAGCAGTAAAGCCAAAGCTCAGCTGGCCTCTTGGAAAGGTGGTGGCGATGACATTGTAGATATTGCTGCAGGCAATGAGAATTTCAGCACTCTGGTTGCAGCGGTTAAAGCTGCTGGCCTGGTCGAAACCCTGAAAAGCGCAGGTCCATTCACCGTATTTGCACCAACTAATGCAGCTTTTGCTAAGCTTCCAGAAGGTACGGTAGCTAGCCTACTTAAGCCAGAAAACAAGAGCACACTGACCAAGATTCTGACTTACCACGTTGTAGCCGGAGAATTCAAGGCTGCCGATGTTGTGAATGCCATCAAAAACGCTGGAGGAAAATTTACAGTAGAAACTGTTAGCGGCGATAAGTTGACTGCTTCCTTGAAAGGTGGAAAAGTCATCCTGACTGATGAGAAAGGTGGTGTGGTAACCGTTACACAGACTGACCTGGATGCTTCAAACGGTGTCATCCACGTAATCGATGGTGTCGTACTGCCTAACTAATATTTTTTGAATAGTTTTTCGATAAATCAAAAAAGCCACGATTTCAAACCAGTGGTTTGAAACTAATGCACCCAGTGACCTTATGCAGGTCCTGGGTGTTTTTTAGTTGGGTAGCCCTCTACAAAAGCAAAGGAATCAAAAAATAAGCTAATCCAATCACCACCACAATCGTCACTGCCCACAGCCTGCGGCGATCTCGGGCCCGCTCCCGCTCCAACCGCGCGCGTAGTGCCGCTACCTCCTTCGGGTCAGGCGTCTTAAATTGATAGCCTTCCCCCCCATGCTTGCCCCAACTGTAATGGGCTTTTTTCTCAAATTTGCTAAACCGACTTTTCGCCAAAGCTCGATTGGCTTTGTTGCGATTGATCATGTCTTGAATGGCTCCGCCACCTCCCATAACTTTAAATTTTAAGCGTTAGAAAATGCCGAATAGGTCTACAGAAGTTATGTCGTTGGAGGCGTTTTTTCCACTTTGCTCGATTAATTAAAAGGGAAATACGATCAATGGGAAAATAATGGAGGGCATTGTTTGGCATTACCCCAATGGAGATATGGTAAAAATCAAGCGCAAAGATTTTAGCTGAAACACGCTTACAAAACCATCGGTGAGGAGGAGTTATTGTTTAATAAATTTCCGGGTCATGGTCGCTTGATCGCCTTGTAATTGGAAGTAATAAACGCCCGTGGGCAGCTCCTCCAAATCGACGGTTTGCTGGAAGGTAGACGTCCCGATTTGCAGAGGTGCAAGCGTCCGTACCACTCGCCCCTTGGTATCGTAGATACTCGCTTGGTAGGCCCCCATATTCGAGGTCTGAATATCCAGGGTCAGAGTTTGGATAACCGGATTGGGATACAAGTCCAGGCGAAGGGCTGAAGGCGAAAGGCCAGAAGGCACGCTGGTTTCTTCGGCTACAATCAGGCGATCTTCTTGCATTTCAACCAAAATATCAGTGCTCCCCGTAATTCGCATCATAGGGGCATTGGTATTATCAATTCCAGAATTGATCAAATCCGCCATCAGTAGATAGTCCGCATTTTCCAGGCGGTCAAATTGGAAGTAGCCTTCGCTGTCGGTCGTTCGCGCTTGCAGCAATTGACCGTTTTCATTGGCCAACAGAAGGTTCAAATCAGCGACGGGGTCGCCCCAAGGCAGCTGTACTCTCCCACTTAACACATACCCTCCGACCAAACTATCGATAACGTTCAAAAGTACAATATCCCGATTCTCCTGCGAAGTATCGCATTGATTCATCGGTTCAGCTTCGTACCAGTAGGGAGCAGAAACATAATAAGTCGGCAAATGGCTGGCGTAGTAGATCGAAGCCGTATCGATTAGGGCTTTGACGTAAAAAGCACCAGGCGGGATGTCCGTAAAGGCATAGCCTCCCGTACTATCAATAGACTGCTCTTCGTAAACGCTCAAGGAGTCATTAGCAATATTGCGTTCCAAAATTTGCACTTTACCCAAGTCAAGAACAGCAGTAGAATCGATGAGTACTTTACCACTGATGTCAAAGCTTTGCCCGAATTCCGTTTGGACCACATTAAAATTGAATTCCCGATAAGTCGTTCCAATCTCCACTCCATTGCGAAACTCTTTGACACCGTAAGAAATCTGAAAAATACCCTGTATGGCTGGGATGGCACTCATATGGCCTGTCTGAGCATCGAGGGTCAAGGGGTAATTCCCGCCCAGCATATTGTCAACACCGAAGGCGGGTAGGACATAGTTTAGCTCCTCATAAGGTGGAGATACTGGCTCGGGACGGGGATCTTGCAAGGTGCCGCCGCCGAAGGGAGCCGCCAAAAAGTACACCAGGGAATCGCCATCTACATCGCTCGCCGAGGCATCATAAGTAAATGGGGTTCCGGTATATACCGCAAAGGGAACTTCGCTATTGAAATCAGGTGATGTATTGCGGTCGGCTGGTCGAATTTCTGTCTGAAAGGTCATCCCAACCGCCGAGGGTTCTACCAGATTGGTGATAATCGCGGAGCGACAGCAACGCTGGTAAGCCAAGGTATAAAAGCTGGAATTGGAGGGCAAGCTGACTACCGTTTCGTAGATGCCCTGCTCGACACAGAGCGTCGACGGGTATTGACAAACATTATTGGGGACAAATAGTGTAATTGTATCTGTGGTAGGCATAAGATTAGGAGTCAAGCCGGCGTAGCGGGTTCCATTTTCATCAAAAACTCCTATCGTTACGGGCTGATCAAAGGGTGCACCATTGCCAAAACAATCTCTCAAGACTACAAGGCGGATTCTATAATCTGATCCCCCTAAGTACTCATAGGTAATAGAGCCCCCCAAAATATGTAAGGCCATAGCAGAAGAGGAAATCATCAAAGCCAGGGTAAGGAGTAAGCTTCTTCTCATCATTTTTTGTTGTTTTAGTTCTTTACAGGGAAGCAGCAATTTCTATACCGGAGCTAATCGAGGCTTATTTTTCAAGTTTTCCTTAGCCGACTTGTGCAAATAGCTCAGTTTGGAGAGCACCATGTAATTGAGGATCAATACGATTCTCGTTTTGCCTTCTTCCTGCGGCATACCGCGATGAATAGCATTTTGATTAGAAATAATCAGGCTACCTTTTTTACCAATGGCACTGTAAACCTGGTTTTCATCGTATACGGGCATGTCCGTATTATTAGCAGAAGATACAAATAAATTTCGGAAAATATTGTAGTACACCGATCGGGAAAAACGGTGGCTACGCTTCACGAAGGAATAGGGGCCATAGCTCAAATCAGGTACATCAGTCAGGTAGACAAACGCTTTGAAAAGTACGGGCTGTACGTTGTCTACATGATAGCCCCGAGTGCCTTTGACCCCACGATTGACATAGGCATTCTTGCGATAATGTACGATCTTTTGCTTGGTGGTGACTTCAAGAATATCTTCGACCAGCGAAAAATCTATATCGCCAATATCGTCTATAGCGTAGTCGATGTTAAAAATATCCACCATTCCCTTATCTGAACCGCCGGATTTGTTCTCATTGCGAAAATTGAGGTAGGCACCACTACTCAGCTCTGTAGAGCCATTGTGTTGACTGGTGATGGTTTCAATTTGCTGAGCAATCTGGTCGCACAGCTCTCTTGGCAGAAAATTATCGATTCGGATAATTCCCGTCTCCCGCAATTCTTTCGCATAGGTATTGACCTGGTCATCTTTGCCATAACCATCGAAGAGATGTAGGAGATTGATAAAATCTTGTCCCAATAGGGATGCAAAATTACTCAAGGCTACTTTCAGCTTTTTCATGCGATTTATGTTTGTGCGTCCGTTCCTTGGCCGCGGTATTTTTGTGGATTCTGCTGAATAATAAATCAAAGGAGAAGTACTTGGCGGCGCTACGAGGCAGGCGAAATTCTTCGTATCCTAGAGCCGCTAGGCGCTCCCGCAACTTTATCAAACGGTGAAAAAAGTCAATATTGCCCTTCAAATCGTGGATCGGCCGCTCGAATTCGACGACGATCTGAGTCGGATAAATCTCGGTTTCGATCAGTTGCTCGATAATGGGCAGGGCAGCCCCTTCAATGTCTGCTTTGAGCACATCGATATGCTGATGTCCATTGTACGCCATCAAATTGGCGATGGTCTTACATTCTGCTTCGAAATGTACTCCGTTCTGGCCATTTACCGCTGAGGCCGAACTGCCATTGGGCGGCAAGTAAAATTTCAGCGTTGTATCTTCTGTCCATACGCCCCAGGGAAAAAAGCGTAGTAATGTATTTTCCTTTGCCTTTTCCTCCATAAACTCAATCGAAATCGGCGTCGGATCGTACATATATACCGGACAACAGTGGGCCTTAGTAATAGCCAAATCGAACTCAATATTGGTCCACACTCCCAACGAATAAACAATGCTCTTCTCCGTCAAAGGCAGGCGCCGATCGATGTAGTAATTGCCCATCTTAATATGATCACGATTGATAAGCGGAATCGTTTGCTGTACTTTACGGGTCATAACCCGCTCGTAATCAAAGGGGTAAAAAACGTTATGGTACTTCACCCATTTGATCAGACGCCCCGAAAGGGCCTTATAGCCAGCCTTAAGGAGGGTCCCCTGCTGTAAATTTTTCCTGATCTTATTGTAAATGCTCATCAGTTAAATTATAGATGGGTTTAACGATTTTTGGCCGTCTATTGATTCATTACCAGCGGTAAAGTTATCGAAAAATCCATAGATTTAAGTCATGAAAATACTCAGTGCGCCTCAAATCCGACAATTGGATGCTCATACCATTCAACAAGAACCCATCGCCTCCATTGATTTAATGGAGCGCGCCTCCCTCGCCTTCGTCGATTGGCTGGTGGAATGCTATCCTCCGGAGGGCAGAACGATCCATATTTTCTGCGGTGTTGGCAACAATGGAGGCGATGGATTGGCGATTGCTCGCCTACTCTACCGCCGCTTTTACCGAATTGCTCTGTACTGCTGCACCATCTCCCCGAAACGATCAGCAGATTTTGAGCATAACCTGCAGCGGCTGCCCCGACGCAGCAACCTCCAGCCTCTCAACATCACCCCCGGCGATCCCCTCCCCTCCATCCCGGACGGCGACCTCATCATCGATGCCATCTTCGGCTCTGGCCTCAATCGCCCCGTCGAAGGCTACTGGGCGCAGTTGCTCGATCACCTCAACCAGCAGCCCGCCCTGCGGATCGCTGTTGACATCCCCTCCGGGCTCTTCGCCGACCAACACAGTACCGGCAGCTGCTTTCAAGCTCACCGCACTTTTTCCTTCGAACTGCCCAAGCAAGCCTTTTGCTATCCAGAGAATCAAGAGGCCGTAGGCCGCTGGGAGCTGCGCAGCATTGGGCTTTCTCCCAATTTTATCGCCGACAGCAAAACTGCATTCCACTACCTCGACCGCCCTATGGCTCAGAGACTATTGAAGCGACGAGCTAAGTTTGGCCACAAAGGCAGCTACGGCCACGCGCTGCTGATTGCCGGTAGCTACGGGAAGGTCGGCGCAGCAGTGCTGGCCGCCGAAGCCTGCCTGCGGGCCGGCGCAGGCCTGGTCAGCCTACACGCCCCCGCCTGTGCCTACCCCATCCTCCAAACCGCCCTCCCCGAAGCGATGGTCAGCATCGACGCCAACGAGCAACACTTCTCCCAACTGCCCGACCTCCAACCTTACAAGGCCATCGGCTGTGGCTGCGGCCTTGGAACAGCTGCTGCAACGGCCGATGCCCTAGGCCAGCTGTTGAGTCAAGCCACTGGCCCACTCGTCCTCGACGCCGACGCCCTCAATATTATCGCTGCTGCGCCGGAGCTATTGGCCCTGATCCCCAAAGGCAGCATCCTCACTCCACACCCAGGCGAATTTCGGCGGCTGTTCGGCGATTTCTCCGACGACTTTGCGCGCAACCAAAAGCAAAGGGCACTAGCTGCGCAGTACGGCTTTGTTCTCTTGCTTAAGGGAGCGCATACGGCAATCGCCGCGCCAGACGGCCAGTGCTATTTCAATTCCACCGGCAACCCCGGGATGGCCACCGCCGGTAGCGGCGATGTGCTAACGGGCATCTTGACCGCCTTGTTGGCCCAGGGCTACGCGGCTATCGATGCAGCCAGGCTAGGCGTCTACCTACATGGCCTGGCGGGCGACAAGGCTGCCGCCAGGCTAGGACAAGAAAGCCTCATTGCCAGAGACCTCATTGCTCATCTCGGAGCGGCTTGGCAGGCCCTCTACGGGGAGTAAGTAGGTATTGTGATTTTAACTTTCGGTCGAGGATTCGTATTTTTCGGCTATGAAAAAACGATTGATTGTTTTAACGGGAGCTGGTGTCAGCGCGGAGAGCGGCATTAGTACTTTCCGGGATGCCGGAGGCTTGTGGGAAGGACATGACATTATGGAGGTGGCCTCGCCGGAGGGCTGGCGCAAAAATCAGGAACTGGTGCTTGACTTCTACAACAAACGGCGGCGGCAGCTCCAAGAAGTGGACCCCAACGCGGCTCACCTGGCTTTGGTGGAATTAGAAGAGCATTTCAATACTTGTATCATCACCCAAAATGTCGATGACCTGCACGAGCGAGCGGGCAGTACACAGGTTATTCACCTACACGGGGAGTTGCTGAAGGCGCGCAGTACGCAGGAGGAAAGTCTGGTCTACCACTGGACGAAAGACATCAAGCTGGGGGATAAATGCGAGCAGGGGGCTCAACTCCGGCCGCACATTGTCTGGTTTGGAGAGATGGTACCGATGTTGGAACTGGCAGCGGCGCACATTGCGGAGGCAGAAATTGTGATTATTGTCGGAACGTCGATGCAGGTTTACCCGGCGGCAAGCCTGGTGGGCTATGCTCCTCCCTTCGCTCCCGTTCACTATATCGATCCCAATCCGTCGATCAACTATGAGCTGGGGCACAGCAAGTCGCTGAATGTCATCAAAGAAAAAGCCACCGTTGGCGTTCCTGCGCTAGCCAAGCAACTGATTGCCGAAAAATAAAAAGGCGGATCGAATGATCCGCCTTTCCTATCATTATAATATTGCAGTAGTATCAGCTGCCACACATCAGGCAATCTGGATCATCGAGGCTGCAAGCTTGCGCTTGGTCCTTGGGCGTCTCTTTGAGCGCCTCCAGTCTTTGCTGTGTTGCGGTGGCTCCTGTATCTTGACCAGCTTCGGCAGTTACGGCCGCGGCCGCTTTCTGGCTTACGCGCTGGTGCTTATCTGATAAGGTAAACTTAATCGGATCGACGGCAGCCTTAGAACGGAGGTAGTACATTCCGGTCTTGAGGCCCTTCTGCCAAGCATAGAAGTGCATGGAAGACAACTTACCAAAGTTCGGATTTTCAACAAAGAGATTGAGGCTTTGGCTTTGGCAAATGAAGGCTCCACGATCAGCCGCCATATCGATGATGACCTTCTGGCTAAGTTCGTAGGTCGTCTTGTACAAGTTTTTCAACTCTTGTGGAATCTCTTTGATCTCTTTAATAGAGCCGTTGGCGGCCATTAGTCGCTGTTTCATATCCTCGTCCCAAAGCCCTAAGCTGATCAGGTCGTTCAGTAGGTGCTTATTGACGACGATAAACTCACCAGAGAGGGTACGCCGGGTATAGATATTGGAGGTATAGGGCTCGAAGCATTCGTTGTTGCCCAAAATCTGGGAGGTTGATGCCGTAGGCATGGGCGCTAGCAGCAAGCTATTGCGCAGCCCTTGTTTTTTAATTTTCTTCTTCAAACCGTCCCAATCCCAGCGATCAGAAGGCTGTACGCCCCACATGTCGTATTGTAATTCTCCTTGGCTGGCGGGAGAGCCTTCGTAAGATTCGTAGGTACCTTCCTTGGCTGCAATCTCGCAGGATTCTGTGAGGGCCGCGAAGTAGATGGTTTCAAAGATGTCGCGGTTCAGCTTGCGGGCCTCCGGGCTATCGAAGGGATGACGCATCATGATGAAGGCGTCCGCTAAGCCCTGCACACCGATACCGATGGGACGGTGACGCATGTTGGAATTGCGCGCTTCTTTGATCGGGTAATAGTTGACATCGATGACTTTGTTGAGATTACGAGTAACGACACGAGTGATCTCGTACAAGCGTTGGAAGTCATATTTCCCATCTTCTACAAACTTACCCAGAGAAATAGACGCCAGGTTACAAACGGCGACTTCATCGGGAGAGGTATATTCCAGAATCTCCGTACAGAGGTTACTAGAACGGATGGTTCCCAGATTCTTTTGGTTCGACTTGCGATTACAGGCATCTTTGTATAAGATATAAGGCGTACCCGTTTCGATCTGAGATTCTAGGATGGCAAACCAAAGGTCTTGGGCCTTCATTACCTTGCGAGCACGGCCTTCCTCTTCGTATTTGTGGTACAGCGCTTCAAACTCCCCGCCGTGGCAGTCGTAGAGGCCGGGGGCTTCGTTAGGGCAGAACAGCGACCATTCTCCGTCACTTTTCACCCTTTCCATAAAGAGATCAGGCATCCACATGGCGTAGAACAGGTCTCGCGCGCGCAGCTCCTCCTTACCGTGATTTTTCTTCAAATCGAGGAAGTGCAGCACATCGGCGTGCCAGGGCTCCAAGTAGATGGCAAAGGCCCCTTTGCGCTTACCTCCGCCCTGATCCACGTAGCGAGCAGTGTCATTGAAAACCCGCAGCATAGGAATAATGCCGTTGGACGTTCCGCCAGTCCCCTTAATGTAGCTGCCCTGGGCCCGGATGTTGTGGATGCTGAGTCCGATGCCACCAGCAGATTGAGAAATCTTGGCGCAGCGGGACAGCGTTTCAAAAATTCCGGAGATGCTATCATCCGTCATCGACAGGAGGAAGCAAGAAGAGAGTTGAGGTTTGGGCGTTCCAGCATTAAATAGTGTGGGGGTAGCGTGGATGAACCACTTTTCGGACATCAGGTTGTAGGTCTCGATAGCCGCCTCGATGTCCTTACCGTGGATACCTAGGGCGGCCCGCATCAGCATGTGCTGAGGACGCTCAACAACTTTGCCGTCCATCTTTAGCAGATAGGAGCGCTCTAGTGTTTTGAAGCCAAAATAGTCGAAGCTGTAATCGCGGTCGTAGATGATCGCAGAATTAATCTTATCCTTGTGTTCCTGAATGATGGCAAAGGTGTCATCACCAATCAGCCCTGCTTTATCGCCCGTTTTAGGATCGATATAGTGGTAGAGGGCTTTCATGGACCGAGAGAAAGATTTGTCGGTATTCTTATGGAGGTTAGAAATGGCGATACGAGCGGCCAGCTGAGCATAGTCAGGGTGCTTGGTAGCCATCGTCGCCGCCGTTTCTGCGGCCAGGTTGTCTAGTTCTGTGGTGGTCACCCCATTGTAGAGTCCTTGGATCACCTTCTTGGCGATTTCAATAGAATCTACATAATCAGGATGCAGACCGTAGCACAATTTTTTGATTCTTGCAGTGATTTTATCAAAGCTAACATCTTCTCGCTTTCCGCTTCTTTTGATTACTTGCATGTTAGATAAAGTTTGAGGGATTTAAATAATGGATGTAAATCAGTGCCAGTTTAAACATAAAAGTTAATTGGTTCTGTTGGTACTTAGCAGTTGGTTTTTTCGTTTTGTTGAATCTCTTTATAGGGTTGATGAGCAGCAATTAGAACTCCTCATCCAAAGAAAATACCTGCTTATCACGGGTTGCCATCACACCAGATTTCTGGTAATCACCCACCCGCTTTTCGAAGAAATTGGTTTTGCCTTGCAGAGAAATCATATCCATCCAGGGGAAAGGATTCTCGACGTTGTATACCTTATCATTACCCAAGGCGCTCAACAGGCGATCGGCTACAAACTCGATGTAGCGACACATCATGTCGGAGTTCATACCGATAAGCTTGACCGGTAAAGCATCAGAAACAAACTCCTGCTCGATGGCTACTGCATCCTTGATGACCTTTTCAATTACGGACTTGGGCAGCTTGTTGACGATGTGGTTATTGTAGAGGTGGCAAGCAAAATCGCAGTGCATTCCCTCATCACGAGAGATCAGCTCGTTGGAAAAAGACAGACCAGGCATCAGCCCTCGCTTCTTGAGCCAAAAGATGGAACAAAAGGAGCCAGAGAAGAAAATACCTTCTACGGCAGCAAAGGCGATTAGGCGTTCTGCAAAAGTGCCTTCCTCGATCCAGCGGATCGCCCAGTTGGCTTTTTTACTTACACAATCCAGGTTTTCAATAGCGTTAAAAAGATAGTCCTTTTCTTCGGTATCATCAATGTAGGTATCGATCAACAGAGAATAGGTTTCCGAATGGATATTTTCCATCATAATCTGAAAACCATAGAAGAACTTCGCTTCTGTGTACTGTACCTCGCTGACAAAGTTTTCGGCCAAATTTTCATTAACGATACCATCACTCGCTGCAAAGAAAGCCAGGACATGTTTCACAAAGTGGCGCTCATCATCATTGAGCTTCTTCCAGTCGGTCAAGTCTTGCGACAAATCAATCTCTTCAGCTGTCCAAAAAGAAGCTTCTGATTTCTTGTACCAGGCCCAAATATCATTGTGCTGAATGGGGAACAAGACGAAACGACCAGGGTTATCTTGCAATATAGGTTCGACTACTGCACTCATAACTAATCAAAGTTTAGTGGTTAATTAACAAATTGACAATCTTACATCTAGATACTGCACACCAGCAGAGGCTAATGCATATGATGTGAAGTACTGGGTGTAGTCTCTATCATAATGCTGTCGGAAAGCGATTTGGAATCAAGTACCAAAGTCTTTCCTGATAAAAATAGATAAGAAAACTGGAGTGATTCCCTTCTTCTTTTGTAAGCCTTCAAGTGTGGTTGAATAGGAGGTATAGTGTTTCACTCAAAGTAGTTTTCAATATAGTAACACTAAATTAAGGAAATACTCCTTATCAGGAACTGTTAGTTACCAACAAAATGTGGATAACTATACTAAACAACTGGTTATCAGCACCCTATTAATGTTAGTTAAGTTTTCCACAATGTGGATAACTTTATGTGGAAAACTATTTCGCATTTAATCAAAAAAGTGAAATGAGCCTACTTTTCTCTCTGATAATCAATTAGAATAGGCGCTTCCGGCGGAACCACCAGGCGAGGAGTAGACTGATGATAAGCGAGAAGAAAAGGATGAAATAAAAGGAACTGGTATCGTTGCTCTTAAATGGCACCGGAACATTCATCCCATAAAAACTAGCCACCAGCGTGGGCACCATCAAAATGATAGTAATCAGCGTCAATCGTTGAATGACCACATTGAGGTTATTGGAAATGATGGATGCGTAGGCCTCCATCGTACCGTTGAGAATATTAGTGTACACATTAGCCATTTCCAAGGCCTGGCTGTTGTCAATAATAATGTCCTCAAAAAGATCAGTCATGTCCTCATCCACCCGAATTTTCAAAAAGTCCGTCCGCTTCATCTTCATCTTCAGCAGTTCATTAGAACTTAGGGTGTTCACGAAATAAACGAGACTTTTCTCTATGGCCAGCAAGGCCCTCAAATCGCGATTTCGACTAGAGTCATACAGCTGTTTTTCGATCAGATTTCGCTTGAGGTTCAGCTTTTTCAAGCAAGTCAGAAAGCGATATACATTTTGCTCCATGAGCTGCAAGACAAAGAGCTTATCGTTGGCCGGATCGAAGTTTTTGACCTTATTTTCCAAAAACAACTGCAAAACTGGGTTAAGATGCGATGTAATGGTCACGCAATACTCCACTGTCATAATAATCCCGATAGGAACCGTAATGTAAATGGCCTCATTCTCACTGTCGGATTCATTCAAAATGGGCGTATTGACCACAATTAGGCTAACATCTTCCTCTCGTTCGTAGCGCGAACGCTCGTCGATGTCAAGAGAATCCGTCAAAAAATCTAAAGGAATATCCAGCTTTTGCGCAACATCTTCCAGCTCTTCCTGACTAAATGGAGGGGAAATATTGATCCAGCAGGAAGCTTTCGGTTCCTCCAATTCCTTGAGTTGCCCATTTGCCTTTGCGTAGTACCGAATCATGAATGTGATCTTCCATTACTGAATGAATTTGTGTGCCCTGGGGGCACGCCTGCAAACTTACAATAAAAGTTATTAATACCTATTCAAACCGGAAACAATCTCCCATCAGATTCGTCGCATCTGCTGAATAAAAGCTTCGTAAATCGGCAAATCACTACGACTACCATTTCCCCAGCGTGGCTGGTAGCCCTTCTTCAGGCGATGATAATCCGAGACGATGTCTCCCTGCTGCTCCAAATTAAAGGACAGGAAATCTTTTCCCTTCCTCAAATAAGCCTTCAAGGCCGATATACCTCCATAATTATAACCATACCGTGAAAATTGGGCCTTCAGTGCCCTTGGCATATAAACAGCTCCCATTCGCTCGTACTGCCACACGTGGGTCAGCTCGTGGAGTAGGATACTGTCCTGCATGGGTCCCCAGCTGTTAATAATATAGAAGCTAACGTAGTAGAAATGCTTCTGCCGAGGCCCCAAAACTGCCATCTCATCAATGCGCACCCGTCGATAGTTGATGCTATCGCCAAAGACGCTACGCGCTAGCTCAATCTCCCAGTCGTACATTGGGCGAGTATTGAATTTCACCCAATCTTGCAGGGTTTCATACAACTCACCAATGCCGAGGCACTCCAACAAGTAAATCAGCAGCTCCAAGCACCACATCGGCAAACGCTGCCGCCATATCGAGCGCCAATCCGAGTCCAAAGATAAGGACAATACTCCTTGCAAGCCTACCCATAGATGTCTAACAACACGCCAGAGCCGTTGCGGCAGACAACACAGGTAATCTACAAATCGGTAGACGACCATTAAAGATTTGTGCCATAAAGCTGGCAAAATCGATTTAGGATTGAAACGCAGATGGTAAGACTTACCTGAGATTTCCATATCAACTATTTTGAGCGTTGAAAGTGAATCATAGTGTGCCTATCGTTAACACACGAGTCTTACTGTAAAAGTTACTTTGGGGTAAAAATGTTCCCGGTAGCCAACCGGGTTATTCAACCAATATATGAAGGCGGATACAAATGTACTATATTATTGGGCTGGAGTAAATTAAAGTTTTCCACAATATTTCCACAGTCGCTATTTAAAGCGCATCGCTTTTACGGGGGTGATTTGGGTAACTAAGTAGGAAGGAATAATCAAAAACAGTATAGTGATAACGAGGGTACCCAGGTTGAGCATCAGGATGGTCCAGAAGTTGATTTCGATGGGAGCCACAGAGAGGTAGTAGTCAGCCTCAGAGAGGCGAATAATCTGGAATCGCTGCTGTAAATAGCAGAGCAGGAGGCCCACTAGATTACCGATCAGTAGGCCAATACAGATGATGTAGCCCGCGTGGTAGAGGAAGATTTTGCGCACTCCCCAGTTGGTCTGCCCCAGGGCTTTCAGCACCCCGATCATATTGGTTCGCTCCAGGATCAGGATCATCAGTGCCGTCACCATGTTAATAATAGAGACAATCAGCATCAGCCCCATGATGACCACTTCGTTGATGTCTTGCAGGGCTAGCCACTCGAATATGCTGGGAAATTTGTCGCGAATGGTTTGAGAATACATATCATTGGGAATCTCCTCGATGTAAATATGCTCATTGAGCGGATCGAGGTCATCAATGTTATCGATGAACACTTCAAAGCCCCCCACCTCAGTTTCGTCCCAGTCCAGCAACTGCTGAATTTGCCGAATATCCACCAGGGCGAACTTGCGATCGTATTCTTCCAGCCCGGTCTTGTAGATGCCTCCAACCTCAAAGCGTCGGCGCAGCTGCTCTCCCTCATTAACAAAGTGAACAATAAACTTGTCCTCCAACTTAACATTGAGGCGATTGGCGGTTTGCTCGGAGATGATGATCTTTCGAGAGGCCAGGCTGTCTTTCAGCGGAATAAAGTCGCCCTCAATGAGGTAATTCTGCAGATTTTCCCACTTATAATCCTTGCCTATCCCCTTGAGAATAATGCCTTCGATTTCTTTCTTGGTCTTAATAATCCCAGGCATATGGGCAAAAGCCTGGATATGGCTAACGCCTCCTTTGGAACGTTTTTCCACCACATAATCCTCAAATTCGTAGCCCAAGAAGCTATAGTTTCCTGGATAGCGGACGCTGGAAATGGTATCGATATGGGGATAGAAATCCTGCTTGATAGAGATGGGGGCCGCCTCGAAAGTCTGGTTCACCTTAGAACTCATGATGTGAATATGCCCCCAGAAACCGAAGATTTTGCTGCTGATCTGGTTTTTAAAGCCCGTGATCAATGCCGTGGCCACAATCATCACCGTAACACTCAGCGCAATCGCTACGATGGCGATCCGGATGATTAGTCGGGAAAACGACTGTTTGCCAGCCACGGCAACTTTTCTGGCGATAAAGTATTCCAGATTCATGCAAGTGCTCCTGTTGAGAAATGGCCCAAAATAGGGTAAAATCGCAACTTTTCAGCTTAAAAACCGCTTGTTTTGAAAAGTAATTATTTATTTAACACTGGAATCGATTTTTTGATAACTTTGCACACTCTTTAGGCACCCTTAATGGTGCTTGGCATTAACTGAATTAAACATTTTTGTTGGAATGAATTTTCTCGAAGAACTAACATGGAGGGGCATGATCAAAGACATGACTCCGGGCGTTGAGGAGGAACTGGCCAAGGGAATGGTTACTGGTTATATCGGATTTGATCCTACTGCATCTTCAATGACCATAGGCAACTATGTACAGTTGATGCTGCTTTCTTTCTTCCAACGCTCTGGGCACCAGCCGATCGTTTTGATGGGGGGAGCGACGGGGCGCATCGGCGACCCTTCGGGTAAAGATAAAGAGCGACAGCTCAAGTCCTACGAGGAACTGGACCACAACCTGCGATTCCAACAAAAGCAAGCCATGAAATTCCTCAACTTCGAAGATGGGCCGAATAAAGCGATTGTGGTCAACAACCTGGACTTTTATAAGGAGATGAATGTACTGGCCTTTTTGCGCGATGTCGGAAAGACGTTGACGGTCAATTACATGACCAGTAAGGAATCGGTGAAGACGCGCTTGGAAGGTACGGGATTATCCTTCACAGAATTCAGCTACCAATTGCTGCAAGCCTATGACTACCAATGCCTCTACAATCAGTATAATTGCAAGCTACAGATGGGAGGTTCGGATCAGTGGGGGAATATCATGTCGGGCAAAGAGTTTATTCGTAAAAATTTATCGAAAAATGATGCACATGCCATCACTACTCCACTACTGAAGAGGGCTGATGGTAAGAAATTCGGAAAGTCAGAAGGGAAAAATATCTGGCTCGACCCAACGCGGACCTCTCCCTACCAGTTTTACCAATTCTGGCTCAAAGCCAATGATAACGATCTACCGAGCTTCCTCCGCTATTTCAGCTTCAAAGGTAGAGAAGAAGTAGAGGCGCTAGAAAAAGAGTATGCGGATAATCCACGTCCTCTAAAACAGATTTTGGCGGAGGAGCTGACCATCCGTGTACACTCCCAAGATGATTTCGAACGGGTACAAACCGTTTCGATGCTGCTCTTCGATCGCAGTGCCAATCGCGATCATCTTTTAGGATTGGATGAAAAAACATTGGAGGCGGTAGCCCGTGAAATTCCTAGCCATACCGTTGCACGGGAGCTTTTTGCTAATGGCGTTAACATCGTAGACTTGCTGGCCGAACATACCAAAATTGTCAAGTCTAAGGGGGAAGCCCGCCGGGCCATCTCCGGAAATGCCATTGCCGTTAATATGCATAAGATCAGCAGCATCGAGACCACAATTAATCACGAAGAGTTGCTACACGGAAAGTACGTGATGGTAGAGAATGGAAAAAAGAATAAGTTCATCATCACTGCGGAGTAAGTCAACCAAATTAAACATACGATTGTTAAAACAACTAGAACCAAAAAAGCGTTAATGGCTACCGTAAAGTTTACTTTCGAGGACAGCAAGATCAAACCCGTTACCGTCGAAAATGTCGAAGCAGGTTATTCTATCCTCGAAATCGCCGAAGACAACCATGTACACCTCAACCACAACTGTGGTGGTGTTTGTGCTTGCAGTACCTGCCATGTGTATGTAGAAGAGGGGATGGATGAGTTAGAAGAAATCTCTGACAAAGAGGAAGATTTTATTGACCGCGCGATTAACCCCCGACTGGAATCTCGTTTGGGCTGCCAATGTGTGGTCCTCGAAGACGAAGCCACCATCCACATCCAAGTCCCTGATCAATCTCGGATCATCGGACACGAACATTAACCCGCAATATTCACCTAATCAATCTAAAATATGCCCTTCGAAGATATAGACGACCTGCCCATCAACTGGCCCGACCACGAAGACATTGCGATGAAGCTCTACGAACGCTTCGGCGACGAATTCTCTGAAAGTAAAATCTACCGCATCCGCTTTACCGACCTACTGGACTGGATTCTGGAAATTCCCAATTTTGAAGGGAAACGCGAGGATTCCAGCGAAGGGCATTTGGAGCAGATTCAGGCGAAGTGGGTGTATGAGTGGCGGGATAATCAGTGATTGAACCCCTAATATAGCCCCTTTACTCTTCCTCATCCTTAGTATTTTTCGTACGCAAATATAATACTGTATTATTAGTATTAACTGGCTGAATTATTGTAAATTTATTGCCATAAAATAAATCTACAACAATTTATGTACAATATGCATATAAGATTTTGGAGCTTACTATTCCTGTCTTTACTGCCTTATTTACTCACAGGACAGACCGATCCCCCTTCTTCCCGCAACTCCGATAACACCCTCAATTTCGAAGACTGCGATGAAGAAATCACCATTCATCCAATCGCTGATGACTTTCAGGCAGGCTATGAGGGGCGGGTGCTGATTTCCGCCCTGCACGGTGGCGGCTTTTACACGGATTACCAGATTGGAGATGCGCAGGTCAAGATTGAGGTTTTGCTGCCGATGTCTTATGTGGGGCAGACGGTGTATTTTAGGCTAGTGACGCCGGATGCGGATGATTTGTCAGAATATGAACCAGGGAATAATAATGATCCAGGGGATAACCTAGGTAATTCTGGAAGTTTGAGTCAGAATCAAGCTGTTGTCCAAGATAATGAGCGCTATGTTGACGGAGTAGCCAAGGCAGTAGCAGAGGTCACACTGGGGATAGATCACATCTCTGGTGATGATTATCAAGTAGAAGCCAGCCTTAGCCCTTCCTTCGATAAGACTTATAAAACGGCCAGAATGTTTGGTTGGAAAAGAATCTATGTAGAATATGACCAGATGTATCGCAAAGGAGCAACACTCACACAACAGTACCGGCTCGATTTGGACGACGAAGATAACGATGTGCTGCAAGTGGATAATACCAGTGATTTTGAAGTAGGGGACGAAATCATCGTTTTCACCAATAAGGGGAAGGAGTACACCGACCTATTTGTTATTGCCAAGACAAATTCCACCTTAATAATTACGGATCTAAATGCCTCTATTCATGAATATGGAGGGGTGCGCTTGGCTTCAGATAATAGTGTTTATCAGGTTTCTCGGCAGTATTTGACTCAAGCTTATGGGGCGAATACTGATGGGAGTGATGAAGGGGCGTTTGTGGAATATTATCCAGATGATAGACTTGAAAGTGGATTTTCACCAAAGCTTCACCAATTTATGAATGCACTACAATTGAATAATTATGCAACATATTGGTTTAAAAACATAATAGATAATAGAAATATATTTTACTTATTAGCTGCAACAAAATTTAGACCAGGAGAGGTGGGATTAACTCAATCGCAAATGAACAGAACTTATATTTTTCTTGATGTAATTGAACCTCTAGGAAATCCGACTGTAGAGTCTGCTGAAGTTTTAGTTCATGAATTCGGACATCAATTTGCGCTTAGAAATGACCATGTAGATAGATTTTTCAACATTAGGACATGGGATAATAGAGATGCGTGCATTATGAGCTATTTTTCGAACTTTCAAAATGGTATTGCTGACTTTGATGGTGAACAAAGAGAACAGAACTGCTTTTACGGCATAAGAGAAGCTTCTGATCCTAGATAATCTAGAAAACAAAAAAG
>JBCDGZ010000014.1:0-74425 GCA_038750655.1 Bacteroidota bacterium
CAAGCTGAGTTATCATAAGGGAGAGCGCAGATGGGTGGGCAAAAACGATTCTACCTACCTACAGATTTTCTTTCAGGATTTAGCTGATCATGAGGAGATGTATTTCGCCGTGGGGAAACACCAAGACTTAGAGAAAATGTACAGAACAAAGTATAACGAGATGGACTTTTCTAAGTACGAAAAGCAATAGGAGCATAGGAATCTACTCTTTCCATTCAAAAGTATTGATCATGTTCATAATATCTGCCTTGACAAAGTTAAAGATGGGGGCCAGGGAGTCGGGCCGAGCCTGGGTATTGAAATATAAGGCCCCACGAAGGAAGTGTTGTTGATTGTCACTCAGATAAAACTGGAAGGGAGAGGCCGCAGGCCCTTCGATATTGAAGGCGAAGCCTTGTACGGACTCGGATTTTTGGATGGGAAACTCATCGATATAGGAGGCTTTGATGTTGTGCTTTTGGACCATCTTGAAAGCATCTTCCCTTAGTTTTTCGAAGGCCTCGGAGCCGTCGAAGGGATAATAGCTGCAATGTATCCGGGCGTCAAACTCTTCGATGAAGAGGTCGAACCAGCAAGCGTTGGCGGGGCGCTCATCGAAGAAGAGGGTATCTTGCTCAACGCGCGCGTAGGTGGGAAATTCAAAGTGGAATGCGCAGTAGTTTTCCTCGAAGGATTGATAGTTTTTCTCGGGATAGAGGACGCGCGGGTAGGCCCGGGGTTTGGGAACTGGGACCAGTTCGGGGCCGCAGGCCGCGAGGCCCAGACAAAGACAAAGTATTCCTATGAGGTATCGGAGAGACATGCTAACTACTTTTGCGGTAAACTAATCTGGATTTGCTCGATGCGTCTTTTGTTTACAGCAACGATCTTGAATACGAAATCATTGTAAGACAACTCTGTTTCTATCTTAGGAATCAACCCGGCGAGTTCTAGAAGGAGGCCAGCAACAGAGTCTGCATCGCCGCGCACTTCATCAAAGGTAGTGGTATCAACGCCGATGACCCTGCATACATCATTGAGCAGGGTCTTGCCTTCAAAGATATAGTTGTAGTCATCCACTTTGATGTACTCAATTTCGGAAGCATCATCCGACTCATCTTTGATATCACCAATCACCTCTTCCATAATATCTTCGAGGGTAACGATGCCAGAGCTGCCTCCGTATTCGTCAACAACGACAGCCATATGTTGCCGCTGACTCTGAAATTCCCGGAACAGGTCGTTGATCTTCTTCGCTTCCGGGACATAGAGGACATTGGTGTTGATCAGGGCCTGCCATTCGAAATTTTCCTCTTCTTCCAAATGTCCAAGCAAGTCTTTGATGTATAAAATTCCAGTCAGATGGTCAAAGTCTTCATCATAAACAGGGATGCGGGAGTAGCCCGATTCGCGGACTACTTTAAGTAATTCTTTGAAGCCAATCCTAAAATCGACTGCTACCACATCAACTCGGGAGCGCATCACCCTGGTGGCCGGGACATCGCCGAATTTGACAATCCCTTTCAAAATATCCATGTCTCGCTCAGCGTGCTTATCATCTTTGACCGTTAGTTCAATGGCTTGATCAATGTCCTCGCGGCTAGTTACCTTTCCGTTAGAGCTGCGCGCCAGCCGCTTCTCGATGATATTGGTCCCTTTGACGAGTACGCTGCTGAGTGGGCGGAAGATGCGGGTGAGCAACATCAGGCTGCGCGACATGAAGCTGGCCAGCTGGAGGTTGTTGTACCTCGCATAGACCTTCGGAGCTACCTCGCCGAACAGGACCAGTAGGAAGGTGACCCCAATGATGGTGATGATGAAATGTATGGTCGAACCTAGCCAGCTGGTCGAGAGGAAGGGGAAGCCCAGGGCTTGGATCATCGAGTCGGCCCAGCCATCGCAGGTTTTTAGCGGTAAGACATTACGAAGGACGAAGTCCGAGAGGATAACAATTGCAATATTGATGAAGTTATTGCTGATTAAGATCGTGGCCAGCAAAGTCCGGGGCTGATTCTTGAGATAGAGAATGCGCTGGGCCGAAGGGCTGCTTTCCTCCTCTAAATCCTTAAAATCATTGGCCGTCAACGAGAAAAATGCTACTTCAGAACTAGAAATCAGTGCTGAGCACAAGAGGAGAATCATCACCAATAGCACAGCAAAGGCGATCCCCGAAGTGGGCATAGCTTGCAAAGGGATAAACAGTAATTGGGCTAGCGTATATAATTGATCCGGTTCTGATTCCAATTATAAGAGGGTATTTACGATAAGTAAACGCTTATATACTAGGCCAGGTTTCATCAATTTTAAAATGGTAAGTCATCGTCCGCTGCTGCAGTATTGCTGGTATTGGTCATAGGAGTCGCCGCAGGCGCTGCGCTACTCGTGTTGGTCATCGTTGGTTCTTCGCTAGGGAAGTTGCTATTGAAGTTATTGCCAGTACCCTCGCGCTTTTCCAGTAGGCGGATAGAAAGCGCCCGAACCTCTGTGATATAGCGATCATTACCGTCTTTGTCCTGGTACTTGCGATGGGTAAGTTTTCCTTCAACAAACACCAATTTACCCTTCTTGAGATCGCGTTCTGCACGCTCCGCCAAACTTCTCCAGGCCACTACATCATGCCACTCCGTCTGCGTCTGCCAATCGCCATTGCGATCTTTGTAATTTTCGTTGGTGGCAACAGAAAACTTAGCAACAGCCGCCCCAGATTCGAGGTGACGTACTTCAGGATCTCTTCCCAGATTACCGATGAGGATAACTTTATTGATCATTTTTAGAATTTTAATATGAATGTTATAATGACAGGTGAAAAACGACGCAAATGTAGGTATAAAATCGTTCTCAAAGCAATTCTAAATATAGGGATTTATCCTGTAAATACAAATCAATTATTCGCGGGAAAGCGTATTTGCGGAGACTTTTTCTTGGTACAGCGAGAAAGGCAAATGCCTCCGGTTTAAGGGAGCTAGAGAGTTGAATTTCCCAGAAATTGGCGATAATGGTCTGATGGGTAAGCTGCTGCTTGAAAGGGCCTGCCTGTCGAGTGATCCCGGCAGATTGCAGGAAGCTCCATTCTTGCCAGCTTTTTGTTTCTTTCAAAGCACTGCGCTGTAGCAACTGCTCGCTTTCGATGAGCGGAAATTCGTAGAGGTTTTGCCAAATATCTTTCTGGTTGCGCTTTTGCAGCAAGACCTGATTGGCAGCGTTGATCACCAGATAATTAAAATAGCGGGTCTTGCGCTTGATTTTTTTGGATTTGATGGGGAGGGAATTGACCTGATCATCATGATAAGCAACGCAACCCTCCTGCATAGGACATTGAGGGCAATTAGGGCGCTTGGGTTTACACTGGGTAGCACCAAAGTCAATGATCGCCTGATTGTAGCGCCCCGCCTGATTTTTGTCTAATAATTCCTGTGCTAAAGCCGCAAACTCCTTCTTTCCCAAAGTACTGTCAATCGGCGTAGTAATGCCGAAATAGCGAGACAAGACGCGATAGACATTCCCATCGACTACAGCAACCGGAAGATCATAAGCAAAAGAGCCGATGGCAGCAGCGGTGTAAGGACCAACCCCCTTGAGTCGCAGTAAGCTTTCGTAGGTTTTCGGGAATTCTTCTTTCAAATCAAAGGCAATATACTTAGCTGTTGCGTGTAAATTGCGGGCGCGGGAATAATAGCCCAAGCCTTCCCATAGTTTCATGACTACATCCTCTTCGGCCTCAGCTAAATGTTTAACAGTAGGAAAGTTTTCGCGGAATCGCTCAAAATAGGCCCACCCCTGCTCCACGCGTGTTTGTTGCAAAATGATCTCCGACAACCAGATCAAGTAGGGATTTTTAATGCCTTTCCAGGGCATCGGGCGATGACTTTGAGCGTACCAGTCCATTAAGGTCTGGCGAAACTGTCGAGCGGTACTGGAACTGGGTAATGACATAGCTAAAAAGTAAAGGCGACGAGTTTGGTAACTCATCGCCTTCAAGATATGGGAATTTTCTAAAATCCTTAAAAATTAACAACCTATCCTCTCTTGAGGCGCTCCCGAATTTGGGAGACATTGTTGTAGCGCTTGCCAATTACTTCTTTGAGTTCCTTACGGGCAAAGAAGATGCGGCTTTTAACCGTACCGAGAGGCAAATCCAGTTCATCTGCAATCTCTTGATACTTGTAGCCCTCGTAGTGCATCAGGAACGGAATCCGAATGCTATCGTCGAGCTTAGCTACCATATTATTTAATTCATTCATCATAATGTTAGACTCAGCTCCGTTGTCTACCATCACCTTACCAGAGTTGAGGTAGTACATATTGTCAGTGGAATCCATGATGGTATTCGCCTTGACACGCTTGCGGTAATTGTTGATGAAGATGTTCTTCATAATCGTGAACAACCAAGCCTTGAAGTTGGTCCCAGCCCTGAACTTCTCACGATTAGTCATCGCACGGAAAGCAGTCTCCTGAAAGAGATCCTTAGCATCTTCAACATTCTTAGTCAAGTTGTAGGCAAACGACTGTAAAAGGGTAGTCATCTGATCAAAGCGGCTATTGAATTCTATTGTAGACATAATTATGAAGGTTTTTTGCTTCTAAATTGGGCGTTATTTCCCTTTGTGTTTAACAAAGATATATCATAGTTAAACAAAATACAAGAAAACGTTAAACAAAAGTTGCTGGCAGAATGGTGTTGTAACGTCATTTTTGCCAATTTTTAGATTTAAACACTTGTAAATCAATGCATTGAATTTTTTTGTCAAAAAATTCTAAAATTCTACAATTTTCAATAAAAATTGAAAATTGGTCTTTTGATGGACATTTTGTTGAACGATTTGACCTTTTTATTCTTGTGATCGTCAAACAAAAAGTGCTACCTTAGACTAAAATACCCTTCATTTTTTATGATTTTTACTAATTCTACTATCCAAGCTTCAACAGTTTTATTAAACTTTTATTTTATCCTTTTCAGCACCCCTTTGTTGGGGCAAGCGGAGGCGGCCCCTCCGCAGGTTGATTCCCGGCTCTACGAGATCGCCCAGGCCTCCTCCCCGGATCGTATCGAAGCAGACATCCAAAAGCTGGTCAGCTTCGGTACCCGCAATACCCTTTCTGACACCCTCTCTGAAACCCGAGGCATCGGTGCGGCCCGCCGTTGGATCAAAGCAGAGTTTGAGCGCATCTCAGTAGCCTGCGGCAATTGCCTCGACGTTTACTACCAGCGCACCCTCGTTCCCGCCGAAGGCAACCGCCGTATTCCAGAGGATACCTGGGTGGTCAATGTCATCGCCGTTCAAAAGGGCAACCGCTATCCCAATCGACACATCATCATGTCGGGAGATATTGACTCGCGAGCCTCCAATGCGACGGATGGAACCACCGACGCTCCCGGAGCCAATGACAATGCCTCCGGAATGGCCGGCGTGTTGGAAGCCGCTAGAGTGCTCAGCCAATATCAATTTGCGAGCACCGTCGTCTATACCGGGCTGTCCGGTGAGGAGCAGGGCCTCTTTGGTGGTCGTCATATGGCGGAGATGGCCAAGGAGAAAGGTTGGGAGATCATTGGTGTGCTCAACAATGATATGATTGGTAATATTGAAGGCATTGATGGGGTGATTGAAAATAATACCTTCCGGGTTTTCTCCGAACCTACTCCGGCAACCGATAATGAACAGCAGCGCATCTGGCATCGCTTCTACGGTGGTGAGGTTGATGGGGTCTCTCGCCAGCTGGCCCGCTATGTCGATCGCCTAACCGATTTGTATATGACCAATCTGGATGCCATCCTTATTTACAGGCTAGATCGCTTTGGTCGAGGTGGGCATCATCGGCCCTTTAATGATCTGGGCTTCCCGGGAGTCCGTATCATGGAGACCCACGAGAACTACAACCGCCAACACCAGGATATTCGTACTGAAGACGGGATTGCTTACGGTGATGTGATTGAAGGGGTAAATTTTGACTACGCAGCGAAGCTTACTGCGGTCAATGCCATTACGATGGCGGCTTTGGCCTGGGCCCCTCCGCCTCCGAAGAACCTGATGATCGGCGGCGCCGTCCGCCCTTCCACCCGCCTGCGCTGGGAAAGTAACGATGATCCCAATCTGGCCGGCTATAAAATCTACTGGCGCGCAACAACTGCCCCACAGTGGGAGCACTTCCGCTATGTAGGTAAGCTCGAAGACTTTACCCTAGACCATATTGTAATTGATAATTACCTTTTCGGTGTGGCGGCGGTTGGTAAAGATGGCAATGAAAGCGTAGTTGCCTATCCCAAGACGCTGATCCCAAGAAGAAATTAGGAGGATTTGACCAGAAAAAAGTAGCTTTATGTATAAAAGCGAATCCGATCACCTATGAATTTAAAGATCAAAAGAAAACTGTTCATCGTTGGTGGAGCGACCAGTGGTTTTGGGAAAGCCGTGGCAATGCAATTACTGGCCGAAGGAGCCAAGGTCATTGGTGTGGCTCGCAGTGCCGCCCCCTTGCAGAAGATGGAGAAGAAATATGATGGACAGCTGGAAGCCGTTGTTGGGGATATTACCCAGGAAGCCACCATTGCGGCATTGGCCAAGAAGGTGGGTCGTCGTAAGCTAGCCGGGATACTAGTCAATGCGGGCGGGCCTCCGGCGATGTCGTTTTTGGAGACCAAATTGGAGGACTGGGATGAAGCCTACCGGAAGGTGCTTCGCTGGAAAATTGCCATCACCCAAGCCTTTCTACCCAATATGCTCCAACAGCAGTACGGTCGTATGCTCTATGTCGAAAGTGTTTCGGTCAAGCAGCCTGTCAAAAATCTAGTACTCAGTAATTCGATTCGCCTCGGGGTAGTGGGTTTTGTAAAAACCTTATCGCAGGAAGTAGCCGCCGCAGGGGTCACCCTCAATATCTTAGGTCCCGGCTACCACGCTACACCAGCAATGGATCGCCTATTCAAAAAGCGCAGCGAGAGCGAAAGCATCAGCATCGCCGAGGCCCGCGCCGCCTACGAAGCGCAGACCGGCGTAGGCAAAATGGGCGATCCCAAAGAATTTGCCTCCCTCGCCGCTTGGCTACTCTCTCCGCTGAGCAGCTATATCACCGGACAGACCATCAGCGTAGACGGTGGCCTGGTGCAGGGAGTAATGGGTTAACGCTAAAATCTCAATCCGCCATGAAAAAACTCAGTAGAAAAGACTTCTTCAAAGGCATCGCGCTGGGCACCATTTCCTTGCCGCTGATCATTCGCTCCTGTGCGCCCGTCAATTTCGCCCAATCTGAATCCACGACTGATCGACTCAATGCCGAGCGTTTTCAGTGGAAGATGGTAACGACTTGGCCGCCAAATTTTCCGGTGCTCGGAGAGGGGTGTAATCTCTTTGCCCAATGGGTAGACGAGATGTCCGGAGGGCGTTTGCAAATTAAGGTCTACGGTGGTGGAGAGCTGGTCCCGCCGCTGGAAGCTTTTAATGCGGTGAGCAATGGCTCGGCGGATATTGGCCACGGGGCGGCGTATTACTGGGCGGGGAAGGCCCCGGCAGCACAGTTTTTTGCCTCGGTCCCCTTTGGAATGAATGCCCAGCAGCACAATGCCTGGATCATCAGCGGTGGAGGGATGGAATTGTGGAAGGAGCTGTACGCCCAATTCAATGTGCTGCCCATGCTGGGAGGAAACTCTGGGGTGCAGATGGGCGGGTGGTTCAATCGAGAGATTAACAGTATCGAAGATTTTAAGGGCTTGAAGATGCGGATGCCGGGCTTGGGTGGAAAGGTATTGAGTCGGGCGGGTGGAGCCCCGGTGCTGCTGGCAGGCGGAGAGATTTATACGGGATTGGAGCGCGGCGTTATTGATGCAACGGAGTGGATTGGCCCCTACCACGACTATAAAATGGGCTTTCACGAAATTGCTAAATATTACTACAGCCCCGGCTGGCACGAGTCGGGGACGGCCCTGGAATTCTTCATCAATTTGGATAAATACAATGCCCTACCGCCTGACTTGCAAGCCATCGTGCAGACGGCAGCGATGCGGGTCAACCTCTGGGTGCTCTCCGAATTCGAGGCCCAAAACAGCCACTACCTGGCCAAGCTGGTCAATGAAGAAGGCGTAGAAGTCCGTAAGTTCTCCACCGAATTGCTGGCAGAGCTACGGGGCTACACCGACGACATTCTCAACGAAATGGCCGCCGCCGATCCCTTTACCAAGCGGGTCTACGACTCCTTCAAAGCCTTTAAGCGGCAGGCGACAGGGTGGTCAGAACTAACCGAAAAAGCGTTTTACAACCGAATTCAAATCTAGACGAATCGGTAAAGCCCAAGGCACCTAGCATATGACGATAATATCACAAGACCTGACTAAGGCCAGCGAAATCCTGAGCAATGAAGACCTGGTAGCGATTCCTACAGAGACGGTTTATGGTCTGGCCGGTAATATTTACAGTGAAGAAGCCATCCGAAAAATTTTCCAATTAAAGCAAAGGCCCTTATTTAACCCCTTAATCGTTCACATCTATGGAATGCAGCAATTGGAAGAAGTCGCTGCCTCTGTTCCTGCTAAAGCTCAACTACTGGCGGAGCGGTTCTGGCCTGGTCCTTTAACCCTCATCCTCAAAAAGAAAGCCGGTATCCCAGATTTGGTAACCGCTGGAAAAGATACGGTCGGCGTGAGAATGCCGAACCATCCGCTGACCTTAAGCTTGTTAGCCAAAATTAGATTCCCCCTGGCTGCACCTAGCGCCAATCCCTTTGGCTCCATTAGTCCCACGAGCGCACAGCACGTCGAGAATTATTTTAAAAACCAACTCTACATGATCCTCGATGGCGGAGATTGCCAAAAAGGGATAGAATCGACGATTATTGGTTTTGAAAACGACGAACCGGTACTTTATCGACTCGGCTCCATTTCCCTGGAGGAGATCAGTGCAGTGGTGGGAGTAGTAGAGGTGAAGAATAAAAAAGAAAAAGCACCGGATGCACCGGGGATGCTATCGCGGCACTATGCCCCGCGAACAAAAACCTACCTCGTGGCAGATGTCAAGACTTTTGTTGCGGCCCGGGCCGAGCAAAAAATTGGCGTATTAACCTTTGACAAGGCCATCGCTGCGCCGAATGTTCAGGCCATGGAAATCCTGTCTGCTAAAGGTGATCTGGAGGAGGCGGCCGCCAGATTGTATGCCACTCTGCATAAGTTGGACGCACTGGATTTGGATATGATCGTAGCCGAAAAATTTCCGGACATTGGCTTAGGAAAGTCAATCAACGATCGACTAGAAAGAGCGACGAAAAAGCGATAGCGGCTCCTTTGACTGAAGGTGAAATTTTAGAGCAGCGAGTTGCTGTCCAATTGATGAATTTTGATTTGCATGACCGTCGCAATGGACAGCGCGCGGGTCTTGGCCAATTCCGCCTTTTCTCCAATAAACAGCTCATCAACGGAGGCTTTGAATAGCCCTAACCAATAATCGAAGTGCGCTTTGGTCAGCGGGTATTTCTGGTGCAAATCCAAATGTTTCTGCATAGTATTGCGGCGGTAGGTATTAGTATGAAAAAGTACGCCTTCCCAAAAGTCACAGAGGATGGGCAGGTGAGCCGGCAGATCAATTTGAGCAATGTCGATGAAGAGGTGGTGCATCTCTTTGTCTTCGAGCAGTTGGGTATAAAAATATTGGATCAACTGTTTGATGTCCGCGCGATTCTGAATATCTCTTTTCATCAATTCAAAAATACAAAGACTACTTCGGGATATACAATGACGACGATTAAAAAGATCAGTTGGATGAGGACGAAGGGGACAATGCCTCGGTACAGATGTTGGGTGGTGATGCCCGGCGGGGCGACCCCCTTGAGGTAAAAAAGGGCGAAGCCGAAGGGCGGAGAGAGAAAGGAGGTTTGTAGATTAAGCGCCAGTAAAATACCGATCCAAACCAAATTCATGTCCAAGCTGATAAAGACCGGCGCGACAACAGGAACGATGATGAAGATGATTTCTATAAAATCAATAAAAAAGCCAGCAATGAACACCACCAGCATCACCACCAGCAAAAAGGCCATCGGGCTGAGCTGCGCATTCGAGATCAATTCGATCAGGTAATTATCACCGCCCATTTCCCGAAAAACAAAGGAAAAAGTCGTGGCCCCCAAGAGGATGACGAAGACCATACAGGTCAGCAGCGTCGTCTCGCGCATAACAGATTGGAGAATATTTAATTGGAGCTTACCCTGAGAAAGGGTCAGCAAGGTAGCACCAAGGGCCCCTACGGCGGCGGCCTCCGTTGGCGATGCCAGCCCGGTAAAGATGGACCCCAATACGGCGACAATCAACAACAGCGGCAGAAAAAAGGCATTGATGACTTTCTTCAAAAAGCCATCCTGTCGAAAGCGATCAATCTCCTCGTCCGGGATACAAGGTGCATCTTCGGGGCGAAGGTAGGCGATAATGGCGATGTAGAGAATATAGCAGAAGACCAACAAAACACCGGGCAACAGCGCCGCCGCAAAGAGGTCACCAACAGATACATTTAGTACACTACCCAGCAAAACCAATACAACGGAGGGCGGAATAATCTGCCCCAGCGTCCCTGAGGAGGCAATGGTTCCCGTTGCTAGCTCGGGCTTGTAGCCCCGTTTGAGCATGGTAGGCAGGCTGATGAGGCCCATCGTAATCACCGTCGCCCCCACAATACCCGTCGAGGCGGCCAGCAAGGCCCCTACGATAACCACCGAGATGGCCAGCCCCCCTCGAACCTTGCCGAAGAGCATGGCCATCGTCTCCAGGAGGCTCTCCGCCAACCCTGATTTTTCGAGCATAATTCCCATGTAGATAAACAGCGGAACGGCCAGCAGCACATAATTGCTCATCACGCCCATGATGCGGGGCGGTAAGGCGGCGAAGCTGGCGGGGTCCAGAAAGCAAAATGCGTAGATTATTGAGATGCCCGCCAGGGTGAACGCTACGGGGTAGCCGTAGAGAATCAGGATGAAAATGCTGACAAAGAGCAGTATCGCGAGGAGTTCCATAGGCTAGGCAGATTCGGGGCTTTGGTCAGAAGAGGAGCGCAGCACCAGTAGGGCGCGGGCGATGCTGGCCAAGGCTTGTAGCAGCAAGAGCAGCATACCAAGGCAGATCGAAAATTTGATCAAGTAGCGAGCGGGGAGCCCTCCGGGGTTCGGGGAGCCCTCGCCAGTTTGCCAGGAGTCTAGCGCGAAGCCGAAGGAGGTGTAGAGGATCAACAGGCACCAGGGAACAAGAAAGAGCGTTCCTCCCAGCAGATTGACCCAGGCTTTGTTACGCTCTGAAAAATGGGTGTAAAACAAATCGACGCGGACATGGCGGTCGTGCTTAAAGGTGTAGCCCGCCCCGAAGAGAAAAATCAGCGCAAAAAGGTGCCATTCCAGTTCCATGACCCAGGCCGCCGTATCGCTGAAGACGTAGCGAGAGATGACATCGAGGCAAACGACCAGGACCAGCAAGGAGGTCAGCCAGGCGGTGGCACGACCGACTTGCTCATTGATGGCATCGACGATGCGAACAAAAGCGTTGAGAAAGGCATCCATGCCTTAAATATAGTCAAGAATCTCTAAAAAAGTAATTTACTCTAGCCCCGGTGTATTCCCCGGCAGATAATGTACGCGGGAGAGCAGTTGCTGTTGTTCGATGATGATTTCACGGAGGGCGATGCGATGGTGATCGACTTTGAAGTTCTCCTCGTAGTGATCGATTTGGAAGAAGCAGGAGGGAGTGATTTGTAGCATGATGTTGCGGAGTCGAACCGTTTTTTCGACGTGGTAGTGGCCGCAGAAGACATTGACGGGGTGAGGATGTTCGAAAAAGATGGCTTGTACAGCATCCATATCTTTCAGCGCATGGTTGTTGTCCATGAAGGGAACGCTGGAGTGGATGGGGGGATGGTGCATGAAAATGACGACTTCTTGGTTGGCCTGGTGGAGCTGCCGACGCAGCCATTTGAGCTGATTGTCGGAGTGCTGGCGGAGGGCCGTGTCGAGAAAAATGATGGGATATTTACCGATTTTTTTGGTGAAATACAGCTCGCCGTCATTCAGCAGGTGCTCTAGCGCAAAGGTCTTGGCCATGAGGGTAGAATCATCGTGATTGCCGGCGATGACATCGTAGGGAATACCGCATTGATCCAGGTGCTTTTTGCACCAACGATAGATCGCCTCCTCTCCCTCCCGGTAGCAAAGGTCGCCGCTGACCACCAGGTGATCGGGCTTTAGTTCTTGAACGGTATGAAGAATATCTTGGAAATTTTTAATGACATCAATGCCAAAGGGGGCTTCTTCTTTGAGCTCAATGTGGAGGTCGGTGATTTGGATAATCTTCATGAGGGAAAGGACACTTAAAATTCGATAACAAAAGAACTGACTTGTAACTGTGCGGTGCTGGCCTTAGGATGAGTAGACAAAAATTCAGCGTCGCCGAGCAAATCAGGATAAACCGCCTCGGGGTTGCCGGGGTTGAGAAAAACGCTCAATTTAGGATCAATATTGCCGCCTTGCCAATCTTTGCAAAGCCCCGAGTAGTCCCATTCAAAGCCAAAGAACTTGAACGGCTTGCCATTGATGGCTTCGAGGCGTTCTAGTGTCGTCCCTATCCGTACCCCCTGCGGGGTCGCCCAGTCCGATTCCTCCCCCTCAATGCGAATCCGCGCAATCTTCTGGTACACCATACTGTCCTGCCATTCAATAATCAACTGGTTCTTCGTATCCGGAAAAACAATGGTGCCTGGGGCCGATTCTCCTTCCCCCAAACCAATATCCCGACGAACCACTTGGTCAGCACCGTAGCTGTTAATAATGTCCACCTCCGTCGCTCCCGCCTTAATCAGCCCGACCTGCTGCCCCGGAATACAATCCCAATTCGGCTTCACCGGCTCCTTATTTTGACTATTATCCGCAACAATACCCTGGTTTTGCTGCTCTCCTCCGGTTCCCGAAGTTTCCAGGTCGCAGCCTGCTAATAGCAAGAGACCAAACAATAGCAACGATAAATTTTTCATAATCGTAGTCTTAATAAAATAGGTGCCCGTTCCCTAACGATCAATCCAGAAGGGAATCTGGGCAAAAGTACTTTCTATTAACGAATCCCGTTCATCAAAGTTTTTAGCCCTGACATACACGGTATTTTGCCCCCTCGACAGCCCCTCAATATCCAGGACAGTATACAATCCTTTTTCCCCCATGTTAGGGTGCTCATAATAAAAGAATTCTTGCTGGTTATACAAAGAATCATTAAGATAAATTGAGTAATAATTGGCCAAGCAATCGCGTAATTTCTCCGGGTCTTTCTCCTTAACCTTAGGATTGTTGAAGGTAAAACCATCGCTTCGAATGCGAATTCCCGAGACAAATAAGTTTTCCTTACTCGGCGTATAGTCCTCACACCATCTGATAATGTTGTCGTTGTCGTTGATGTCATAACTAAGAAAAAGCGGCAAATAACCATCCTTGATCAATTGATTGGGAATGCTGGCAATGGTGATTCTATCGTTCTTGGGTCGAATATTATCGTAAAACTCTCGATCGAGTAAGGTATCTCCCGGGGTATCTGGAAAAAATTGAAAGCTGTCCAGCTTGGTAAAGGGGACCAGAATAATTACGGACAAATAGATGATCAAAAATAGCCGGATGTAGTTTTTTGAAAAACGACTGATCAGATTGTAATAAATGGCTCGATAAATCCCCGCTAGCGTGAAATAACCAAATAAACGATATACAGGGTAGTAGATACGGCTGACCCAATGGAATTTTTTGAAAAATCCCAAACTAAGGGTATCAATGAGGTAGATGACGCCTAAGAATAGTAATGCTAGAACGGTGATGCCAAGTACTGGTTCCAATGTCTCTGCCCAACTTTCTCCCAAGAAATTGAATCCAGCATCTAGAGTAATAATAATCAGCGTGATCCAAACCACCCAAAAGAAAAGGGAGATGAGCATGAAAATGATCAGGAAGGTGAAAGAGAAAATGACACTACTGATCGTATCCAGTCGGATGAGGAGGGTGTCGAGAGTGCTGATGCGCTTTTGGAGTTTTTTGACAAAAAAGTCGCTGTACTTCAACTTCTCGTAGCTGACTTTATCCTGTACAGAGCGCAGTCCAATGGCTCCGATCCAGAAGCCGCGCAAAAAAATGTGGATGATCAAATTACAAATCAGTACATAAGAAGCGATTTGTAGTATTCCGATAAAGAGATAGGGGACAGACTCCAGGGCACCGTTGGTAACGAAATTACCTCTATAGCTAATCGCTAGACTTTTCAACCCCTGGCTGGCCTGGATCAATAGGAAAATGGAGAAACCAGAGATCAGCAGCTCTAGGTTCCAGCTTTCTTGTTGCAGCTTCGATAACCAGGATTCTATATTTTGTTGTCGTTCTTTCATCGTTTTTATTCTTCAAAAGAAAGGGCATAAACGGCAAAGGAGGCCAGCCAATGCGACCCTTCGTAATGCTCGCTGGCGATGTTGGGAACCGTCACCGAAAGGTGTCGGCTAGCGGCCTTGGTCAACTGTGCCCGTAGGCGAACGCTGCGCAGCTGGGGAATGATGCCGTACATGCACCAGGCTCGACTCAAGTTCAGCCCGTCGAGATGTACGATTTTTGGATCAGAGCGGTCAGAAACGTCGGCTGGTTCGAAAAAGGCATTTAATTTCTTTCGGGGAAGGAATTTTTTAAACCAAAGGTTAAAAGCAGCCTGGGGAAGGATTCGGCGCATCAGGTTGGCCTCTTCCAGACAGCCCGATAAAAAATCTTCGCCGCTGGGTTCCCAATCCGCCGGGCAGTTTTTGTCGTCCAAATAATAGTCGCTGGCCCTTTGGGCAATCAGCTCTTGCAATTGCTGATGTCCGGTGCGGAGGGCGTAGTCCCAGGCAAAGGAGAGGCCGAAGGCGGTGTTGGGATGCACGCCGGTGCGGACGGGGTACTGCTGAACGGGCAGAAAATCCAGATAACGCTGCACAATAGCATCGGCCAGCGGTTGCAGGTGCTCGGCCCAGCGCCGTCCATCTTCATCCTTCCAGCCGTACAGCTCTTCGCTTAATTTGAGTAGCCAGGACCAGCCGTACATGCGCTCCCAAGACTTGCTGGCTCCCTCCAGATAGGCTACTTCTCCGGCAATATTTTTCTCCGTAATATTCTCGCTGATCTTAGATCGAATCAAGTCCGACTCTGGGATGTTGGGAAACTGCCGCAGCAATCGCACCAGCATCCAATGCCCATGTACCGAGGAATGCCAGTCGAAACAACCGTAAAAAGCGGGGTGCAGCTCCTGCGGCTCCCCCAATTTCGAAGAATCTTGCAAGACCTGATTGAGCTTGTTGGGGTACTCTCTTTGGATACAATCCAGCGCCAATTGAGCAAAATGAGACGCGCCTTCCACCGTCAGCTGTAGGCGGCCTTTTTGATCTGTTTGTAGAAAAGGATTATCCACGTTTTGGGCATTCAATGATGCGAGTAAAAAAAGACTAGTTAAAAGCAGTAGAAGCAGCAAGCGTAATTTCATTGCAATATACAATTGTTGAGAACTACCCTAAATTTATGCATTTGAAGCGATATACACGGGGGGAGGGGACAGTATTTTATGAATTCAGCAAGAATTCCGTACTTTCGGTTCTATGCAGCAGCGGCAAAAATGGCAGATTTGGGTGGATACCGGCGGCACCTTTACGGATTGTATCGCTCGTGATCCAGAAGGAAAAATTTGGAGCACAAAGGTCCTCAGTAGTGCCGCACTGCGCGGCCGAATTACGGGGGCTCTAGGAGAAAAAAGCTATCAGATGGCTATCAACTGGGAGGTAGAAAAGGCGATTTTTAAAGGCTATGAACTGCGTTTGCTGGGCCATGCTGATTTTCGCGCTCAAGTGGTGCGCCTCGATCCAGTTGAAGGGCAAGTGACCCTCGATCGAAGTCTACCCCAGGGCCGTTGGCCCCTGGATTTCGAAATCAGCGCCGGAGAAGAAGCGCCAATCCTGGCCGCCCGCATCATCACCCAAACCCCCTTAGCCTCGACCCTCCCTCCGCTGGACCTGCGACTGGGCTCCACCAAAGGCACCAATGCCCTGCTAGAGCGAAAAGGAGCAAAGATTGCCCTACTCATCACCAAAGGCTTTGCCGACCTACTGGCCATCGGCACCCAACAGCGCCCCCATCTCTTTCAGCTCAACATCCCCGACCCCGAACTGCTCTACGATCTGGTCATTGAAGTCGAAGAACGGCTGGACGCCAAAGGACAAATCTTGCAGCCCCTCCACGATACGGCTATCGAACAAACCCTAGCCCAGCTGCGCTCCACCGACATTGAGGCCGTTGCCATCGCCTTTTTGCACGCCTACCGCAACCCTGCACACGAGGCGAGGATGGCTGCCGCCTGCCAGGCTGCGGGCTTTCCGTATTGTTCCAGCTCCGCTGCGCTTTCGCCCAGCATCAAATTACTACCTCGGGCCCAAACCGCTCTGGTCAATGCCTATTTAGCCCCAGTCATTGGCCACTACCTTTCGGGCATCCATCGTAGCCTTGGGGCGGCAGAGAACAGCCATTTTCGGATGATGACCAGTGCCGGAGGGCTCATTGATGCGCGTCGCTTTCAACCCAAAGATAGCCTGCTGAGTGGCCCCGCCGGCGGCGTAGTCGGCGCAGCCCGCATCGCTATCCAACTGGGCTACCCTCGCGTACTGACCCTCGATATGGGCGGTACCAGTACCGATACGGCTCGCTTTGACCAGGGCTTTGATTACCGCTATCTCAGTGACGTCGGCGGTATTGAGCTAGCCAACCCGTCGATGGCCATTGAGACCGTCGCCGCCGGCGGCGGCTCCCGCTGTTACTTCGATGGCCACCAGCTGCGGGTCGGCCCAGAAAGCGCCGGCGCCTGGCCTGGTCCTGCCTGCTACGGAGCCGGGGGGCCACTGACCATCACCGATGTCAATCTGCTGCTGGGTAAAATGGAGCCTAGCCGCTTTGGCATTCCCATCGATGAAGGGGCGGCCCATCGCGCCTTGCTCGCCCTACAGGCGACCATCAACCAACAAACTGCTACTCACTATACTGCGCTTGAGCTACTGCGTGGCTTCGAGCAGATTGCTAATGAAAAGATGGCTGAGGCCATTCGTCGCATCTCCATTCGCAAGGGCTTTGCCCCTGGCGACTATGCCCTGCTGGTGTTTGGTGGAGCCGGAGGTATGCACGCCTGCGGCATCGCCGAACTGTTGAGCATCGATCGCATTGTGCTGCCTTACCAGGGCGGATTGCTCAGTGCCTACGGTATCGGGCAGGCGCAGATTGAACGCTTTGTACAACGGCAACTCCTACTGGATTTTGAAGAGGGGCAGGCCCAATTGCCTGCGATACTTCGGGCGTTGAGCGACGAGGCCCTGGAAGAACTCCGTACGGAAGGATTAGAGGCACAAGAGCTGACCATCCGGCAAGTGCTGGTGTATTTGCGATTTAAGGGGCAGGAAAGTAGTTTGGAGGTCGCATATGAGGACCCAAAGCAGCTTCGCCATGACTTTGAAGAGCGCTATCGTCAGCTTTTTGGCCATTGGCCTAATGGACGGAAGATCGAATTGGAAAGCATAAAAGTGATTGCGGCGACTTTGGAACAAAATATAACGAAGGAACAAGAAGTTCCTACTACGTATCAACCAACCGCCTTTGATTACCTTTCTCCTCGGTTTGAGGATATACAAATCGCCCTGTACGATTGGGCGGATTTGCGGGGCGGTGCTCAGATTGAAGGGCCGGCCTTATTGCTCAATAAAAGCTCTACGGCACTGATTGAAGAAGGCTGGCGAGCGGAGGTCAAAACAGATCGAAATATCGTACTTGAGCAGTCCAACCCCTCTGCTTCTACAGCACCCGAGATGAAAACGGCGATAGAATTGGAGCTGTTCACCAATCGCTTTAAGGCTATCGCTGAGGAGATGGGAGCGCAGTTACAGCGTACTGCTTTTTCCGTCAACATCAAGGAGAGACTGGACTTTTCCTGTGCGCTTTTGGACCAAAATGCTCGACTGCTGGTTAATGCTCCCCATATTCCGGTTCATCTGGGCAGCCTGGGCATCTGTGCTCGGCTGGTGCTGGCGCACTCCCCGCTGGGCCCCGGCGATGTGATCATCACTAATCACCCAGCCTACGGCGGCTCCCACCTGCCCGATGTCACCCTACTCAGTGCCGTCTTCACCACCGACCAAACCTTGATCGGCTATGTGATCAACCGGGCTCATCACGCCGAGATCGGCGGTAGCCGTCCCGGCTCCATGCCCCCGGATGCCCGCAGCCTAGCCCAGGAAGGCGTGGTCATTAGCCCGACTTACTTGGTTAGAGCGGGAGTTGTACAATGGCAAATCATCCGCGATTTGTTGGAGGGGGCGGAATATCCCACCCGCTCCATCGCAGAAAATCTGGCCGACATCAACGCTGCACTGGCCGCACTCCGCAGCGGCTCCACCGCCTTGCAAAAGCTGGTCCAGCAGTACGGACTGGGCAAAGTCCATCGCTACATGGGCCTACTGCAAGCCCACGCCGCCACTGCTCTCGCCCACGCCCTGCAAGCCTACGGCGAGCGGACGTTCAGTGCAGAGGAAGCCTTGGACGACGGCCATCGAATTTGCTTGGAGGTGCAGCTGAGCGAGCAGGGCATCCACTTTGATTTCAGCGGTACTTCCGCCGTTCACCCTTATAATCTCAATGCCAACCAATCGATTGTCCACTCTGCGCTGATCTATGTGCTGCGGCTGCTTTGCAATCAGGATATTCCACTCAACGAAGGGCTGATGCAGGCCGTTACGCTAGAATTGCCACATAGCTTGCTCCACCCCGAATTTGCGGCCGATCCTCGTCAGTGTCCAGCCGTTGTGGGGGGCAATACGGAGGTCAGCCAGCGGCTGGTCGATACTTTGCTTAAGGCCCTTGGTCTGGCGGCTTGCAGTCAGGGAACGATGAATAATTTATTGTTTGGCAATGACCGTTTTGGGTATTATGAGACGATTGGTGGTGGAGCGGGGGCAGGGCCTGATTTTGCGGGGCGTTCGGCGGTGCACCAGCATATGACTAACACGCGGATTACCGATCCGGAGGACTTGGAGTTTCGCTATCCGGTGCGCCTTTGGCGCTTTGCGATCCGGCGGGGTTCCGGGGGGCGAGGACGCTGCTACGGTGGAGACGGAATTTTGCGGGAGTTGGAATTTTTGGAGCGGGTGGCGCTGACAGTGTTGACGCAGCATCGGCGGGTAGCGCCCTATGGGATGGATGGAGGACAGGAGGGGCAGCGAGGGGAGCAGTATTTGATCAGGAAGGACGGTACGAAGGAGCCCCTGGAAGGGGCGGACAGTCGGCAGATGCAGCCCGGTGATCGCCTCCTGATGGCTACGCCAGGTGGTGGTGGCTGGGGGCAAGAGACGACAAAGGTTTAACTCAATTTATAGATGGCAAAGATCATTTCTTTCAAACAGGGCTTACTCAGCGTCCTGTTCTGGTCCATTATTTCGGCGGCTTTTATTGGGCCGGGAACGGTGACGACCGCTGCTAAGGCCGGTGCGACCTTTCAATTGCAGTTGCTCTGGGCCTTGCTCTTTTCTACCCTGGCAACGATTGTCCTGCAGGAGGCGGCGGCTCGAATTACCATTGCTTCTGGCCAGAGTTTGGGGCAGATTATTGCGCGGAAGTACGGGGGGCGCAGCGGCTTGAGGTATTTGGTCTTTCTGGCGGTTGCCTTTGGCTGTGCGGCCTATCAGGCGGGCAATATGCTGGGGGCCGTTTCGGGCTTGATGCTACTTGGGGCTATTCCTGTGGAATTGATTACGCTGTTGCTTGGGCTGGTCTGTGCGACTTTATTGTGGTGGGGAAATTATCGGCTGATTGCGGGCTTGCTAGGGATGGTGGTGGCTTTGATGGGGATGGCTTTTATTGTGGTGGCGCTGCGGTCGGACGTTGCGTTGGGGGAGGTGGTTCGAGCTGCGGTTATTCCGAGTTTGCCTTCGGGTTCTTCGCTGCTGCTGATTGGGTTGATTGGAACGACGATCGTTCCCTACAATCTCTTTCTGGCCTCCGGCATCAGCAAGGGGCAGGACATGCGGGAAATGCGTATTGGCATCAGCTTGGCGGTGGGCATCGGCGGCTTGATTTCGATTGCCATACTGGTGGTTGGGACGCAGATCAGCGGAGGCTTTAGCTTTGAAGCCCTGGCAGCGGCGATGGGAGAGCGACTGGGGATTTGGGCGACATTACTGTTTAGCTTTGGGCTTTTTGCGGCGGGGCTGACTTCTTCGATTACTTCGCCGCTGGCGGCGGCCATCACCGCACAAAGCCTTTTTGCTGAAGACGGCGATTGGGGCAATCGTTCCCGCAATTTTCGGCTGGTGTGGGGCATCATCTTAACCATTGGTTTGCTCTTCGGATTGACCAATTTCAAGCCGGTTCCCGTCATCATCCTAGCGCAGGCCATTAATGGTATTCTGCTGCCCGTAGTGACCATTTTCTTGCTGCTGGCCGTCAACGATCGGGCGATTTTACCAGAACGATTCTGCAATGGTCACCTGGCCAACGCTGCCATGTTACTGATTGTAGGCTTAAGCTGTTTTTTGGGCTTCAACAACCTTGGAAAAGCCCTATTTAAGTCACTCCCTATCTTAAATCCAGGAGATAGCCTAACCTGGACCATCAATGCGGTATGGAGTGGAATAATTGTACTTATTCTGGCGAGAAAGGTAATGCTCCGTTCCGCCTAAAGGCGTTCTATTCTTTCCAAAAATTCCTTCTTGCGCGTCTCGCTCAGTACCAAGCTGACCCCACTGCTGAGAGTGATCATGGGACTTTTCTGCCGCCCGTATTTGCGCACGTGATTAAGGTTGATCAAGTTAGAACGATTGATGCGGAAAAAATTAAATTCTTCCAATAATTCAGAATAGACTTTAAGGGTTTTGGAAATGACGACTTTATCGCTGCTGATGAGGTGAAAAACCGTGTAGTTGCCTTGGGCCTCGCAGTGAATGATTTCTTTAAGCTCAATAAAAATATAGCCATCATTGGTGGGCAAGGCGAGCTTATTGATGAAGTTGTTCAGGTTTTCGCGCAACAGATTAATGCGTCGAGATGATTTTTCGTACTGCCGCTTTTCGGCTACCTTTTTGATAGACTCGCGCAGTTCTTCCAGATTGATTGGCTTGAGCAGATAATCAATCGCTGCGAATCGGAAGGCCCTTACTGCGTATTGGTTGTAGGCAGTGGTGAAGATGATGTCAAAATCGGGGGATTCGAAATAATCGAATAGTTTGAAGCCGTTCTGTTCCGGCATTTCAATATCCAGAAAGACCAGATCAGGCTGGTATTCCCGGATGGCGGTGACTGCAGTTTTAACAGAATCGACCTGTTCAACGACTTTGACCCCTTCGCAAAAATTGGTGATCATGTTGAATAGGGTGATCCTGCTATTATCTTCGTCTTCGACGATAATAGCCTTAAGATCCATATGCCTTTTGTTTATCCGCTAGAGAGCAATAATTACAGTTCGCAGCTGATCCGGATGGTTACCCGGGTGCCGGAGGCCTTACCCGCTGCATCCTGTAAGTCAGTAATATCCATTCCTGCGGTTGTATGCTGGCTGGCCATTTCTTCTAGATTGATAATAGCCAACCGTTCTCGTGTCGTTTTTAGGCCGGAAGACTCATATTCTCTGGGCCGCCATTCATTGAATTGACGGGCTTTTTCCCTTCCCACGCCGTTGTCTTCGACCGTACAGAGGAGTTGATCAGACTCTTTTGTAAAGTGAAGGAGGAGGCGACCGTTATCTTTTTTGTGCAACAAGCCATGCTTAAACGCATTTTCAACAACTGGTTGAATTAATAACGGCGGAATTTTAATGCTTTCTGCCTTTTCGGTTAATGTATCATCGACATCAATTGTGACATCGATTTTGTTCTTGAAACGAAGCCCTTCAAGCTCCAAATATAATTTTAAAAAATCAAGTTCTTCCTCTAAGCTAATTAGTTTTTTCTTGGAATGTTCAAAGATCATGCGAATGAGTCGGGCAAAACGGGCCAGATAGATCATCGCCTGTTCTTGCTCATTGGTAGTCAAGTACTTTTGAATCGCGTTGAGGGCATTGAAGACAAAGTGCGGATTCATCTGAACTTGCAAGGCCTGCATGCGCAACTCATTGACCTTCTCCTTGAAAGCCATCTGTTCCTTTTCCTTGCGGCGAATATTAATGAGACGAAGATAAAAAATTAATGCCATGCCTGTGACGCTAAAAATGATAGCTAATAGCCGAAACCACAAAGTTTGCCACCAGGGAGGAGCAATAACAAAACTCAGTCGGGCTGCCTGCTCACTGGCTACACCATCCTCATTCACCGCCACCACTTCGAAGGTATACGCATTGGGGTTGAGCGCCGGATAGCGTACAAACTCAGTTGTCGTCTCCACCCAGTTGGTATCCACGCCCAGCATTCGATAACGATAGCTCGACTGGCCTCGGGCCCTCAGGGCGATTCCCTTGAAAGCGATATAAAGATTATTCTGATTGTAAGGCAGCTGATAGCTCTCTTGCAAAAGCGTATCTTGCTCCCAAATCTTTACTTGCGTAATACGAATGGGCGGAGCCACCTTGTTCTGCTGAATCGCTGATTTGGGAAAGCTGGTTAGCCCCCTTGGCGTCCCTACCCAAACCCGATCTCCCTTAGTCGCAATGGCGGTCACTTCATTGGTGGGCAGGCCATCCAGGGTATTGATCAGCGCGATGCTATTGCTCTCCAGATCTAAATAGTTTACCCCTTTATTGCCCCCTACCCAGAGCTTCTGCTGTTCATCAATAAAAAGCGTCTGGCACTTATCGCTAGCTAGTCCCTCCTGCCTGCGATAGCGCGCCACCACCTGGTCATTCTTAATGCCAATAAGCCCATCACTCTGCGTCCCAAACCAAAGCGTCGAATCGGCGGCTAATGCTATACAGTTGACACTA
This sequence comes from Bacteroidota bacterium, assembly GCA_038750655.1. Classification (GTDB taxonomy): domain Bacteria; phylum Bacteroidota; class Bacteroidia; order Chitinophagales; family Saprospiraceae; genus JBCDGZ01. The sequence goes on from JBCDGZ010000014.1 coordinate 22,913, forward strand.
TACTTCTGATGCCGCCCTTCTTCCAAAAAAGGGCTAATACTATCTCTGGAGGTATAGATGCCCTGTGTCGTCCCGAACCATATGTTGCCCTGATGATCCTTAATTAAGTCATAAGTTCTTTGTTTAACTAGCGAATTATTTTTGTTGAGGGAAGGGTAATCTTTCGGGAGCGGTCGATCCAATAAAGCTATGGGCATCCAGATAGTATTGGTAGGGCCTGCCACATATAGGCGCTTGGCTTCCTCGTCAATTAGCAGCTCCTTGGCTCCAACCTTAGGCCAGTAGTTGATCAGCTTTAGCTCCGAGTCTAGCTTATAGATGCCAAAGTCACTACTCAGGTAGACTTCTCTCTGGGGCGTAGTAAGAATATCTGTTATTCTAGCATCCTGATCAGGAAGCGTAATCGTTTTAAGAATTTCCCCTGAACTGTTGAAGACGCTTATGACCTTACTGTTATGACCAACATAGATTAAATCGCTATCGGGGACGGGATAAATATCACTGATCCGTTGGTCTGGTAATCGGGTATTATTTTGTGTGTAGACCTCGAAAGCCATAGAAGGAATGATATAAACGCCATTGTCTGTCGTCCCTACCCAATAATTTCCTTCTCTATCCTTAGTAATAACATTACAATAAATACTGGATAGTATCTTTGGAGACTTGTCTTTGCTATTGGCACTGTACCTAACCATCCCTTTTTTTGTCAGTATCCAAATATCCTCATCAATGATGTGTAGACCATTAATAGCGTCTTTACTTTCGTAGAGGGTTGAGGAATTATCCCCCTGATAGGCGTAGGCGGTATTCTCTGTCTGAAATATAATGAACTGGTCATTGAAACTTTGTACCATCTTATTGTAGGATTGCCGGATAGGGTACCCCTTGCCTGGACCAATTTCGTAGCTTGATGGATTTATCGGGTGTATGCTCTGTGATCCCCAAAGATTAGGGAACCAACTGACAAGGCGCATAGTGTCCTGATGCGAAAATAAAAACCGTGCAGGTGCAGAGAATTCATGCCGCCGGATAGGAGTGAATTTTTCATCTAATTCATAGATGGTGCATCCATAGACAGGTTTTCTTTTGAATATAACCATGCGATCATGTACAAAATCTATCTCTGAGACATTGGTGGTATCTATAAAAACACCCTCCTTGTAAATCCCTATTTGTCCGTCTTTACAATAGGCAAGCTGCCCCTCTAAGTTATTGAAAAATAAGGTGTTGGAAGGATTGACTCGGACTTGCAGAATTTCGTTACCCTTTAGAAGCGGGCTGTTAAAGACCTTAATTTCTTTCCCATCATAGCGACACAAACCGTTGCTGGTTCCCATCCAGATATAGCCCTTGTGATCCTGAATGATTTTGTAGACCGTCATACTGGGCAGGCCATCCTCATCCGTCAATTGCCAGTAGACCGGATCTTGCGCAGCGGCCGAACCCCCGAAGCAAATGATCAGCAACAAGAGCAGACGATATGTAAATGTTAAAGTTTTGAGCACAGCATTCCTTTTGCTGCTCCCAAGATAGGCAGATTGTATTTAATAAACCAAAAGCAGGGTTCATCCCGTGGCAGGGGGTGTTCACTCATTATTGCTTGTTTGGAAGGACTTAAAGTGGCAATTTGTGAACAAATCCAATGAAAATATAAAGTTGTAATTACCCCAGGTTGTGGCGCTCCATACCCTGTACCCAATAATCCATAATGATGAGATCAGAAGCAGTTGGTGACTTGTAATACTATTGATTACAAGCCACTTAACTGCCGATCCGTCTTTCCCCCTACCACCCAGGGACGATGTTAACACCAAATACCCCTCTGGTATTTTCCTGGAGCGGAATGGCGTAGTAGGGCTCTAAAATCAAAGCTCCGAATACATTGATGCGCATCGACAAACCTGCGCTGAATATCGGCTGTGGCCGTATCGTATTCGGGCTATCTGGATCTGTACCAAAATCACTGAAATCATTCCAGGCCACCCCACCATCTACAAAGAAAGCCAGTTCGCTGAACAAGAACTTGGAAGGGATCAGCGCCAATTGACTCGGCCCGGTAAATGGCATTCGTACCTCAAAATTACTGATGAACATCTTGCTGCCGACCAGTTCGTTGACCGTCAAATCCCAGTCCTGGAACCGATCGAAAGCATTGATGCCGTAGCCCCGCACAAAGATGGGATTACCCACGTACTGGGCATTGATCTGCCCGGCATTCTCGCCGTAGTTGCCCCGGTGCAAGGCTCGGAAGCCAAGGCTGAAAGGCTTGAGGTGAACGTATTTTCGAAAATCGGCAGTGAGGCGGTAAAAGTCCCAGCGGCCAAAGAATTTCTCTACCCCTAGCCGATAACGATGGCCTTTGATGGGCGAGGCGATACCGAAGAAGGAGTTGTCACCGACGTAGGCGGCGTTGATGCTGGCCAGCATAAAGGGGTCGGGGGCTTCTAGCCGCTCGCGATCGCGGGTCAGCAGGCGGCCAAAGTCATCGTAGTAATTGTTAAAGCGATCGATGCGGTAGCTGTAGCGGCTGAGGGCTCCCCCTATCTCGATCCGCTGGGTCTTCGACAGCGGCAACTGTGCAAACACCCCCGCTTGATCCTCAAAAATCCGCACCAAATCCGAAACCACCCGATTGGCCAAAATGCTGCCTCCATCTCCTACGCTCAAGGTGTCTACCCCCGCAAAGAAGGAGCTGCCCGTTCGAAACGGAATGTGCGATAGGCGTGCCCCCCAGGTAATCCGGCTTTTGCGATTGATGTATAAGGCCTGCCCGCCGAAGTCCTGAATCTCGCCGTTTAGAGAGACGCCGGTGTACAGCTGGTTGTTACCTAGAATGTCGCTGAAGAGCAGGTCAACACCGCCGGCCAGGCCGGCCGTCGTCCCAAAAATATCGCTGTTTCCAACGCCCACCCCGGCTCCACCACCGATGTAATCCAAGCGAAACTGCGGGCGATAGTCCTGGCTGCCGAAGGCGGTCGAGGAGAGCAAGGGCAGTTGGTCGATCGCTTCCAAATTGGCATTGATAATGTCGGTCCTGCCCAGGCCCGCAATCGGTAAGGTAGCGGCAGCGTAAGAAACCGAATCGCTGGTCACTAGCTCCCCCTCTAGCTTCTCGGTGGAGGCTTGGTAGATGGTGTAGCCCTTGTTGTAGTAATGCGAGAAGAGGAGGCGATCACGCTTGCGCGCGGCGGTAATCGCTGGAGCATATTTGGTGATTCCGCTGACCCCGGTCATAAAGTCAGTCAGCTGGTAAACAGCCCCCTCGCTGGGAATGTATTTGTAGATGTTGCGGTAGCCATCTCGATCGGAGACAAAAAGGACGTTTTGCTCGTGATCGAAGACGGGGTTTAGATTGTCTGCCCCTTCGAAGATGGCCAAGTTAGAGACCGTGCCTTGGTCGACGTTGAGGCTAGCCAGGTTGAAAGTCCACTTGCCGTTGCTGCGGCCGCGCTTGTGGCTGAGTCGGTCGGTGGCGAAGATGACATGCTGGCCGTCGGCTGACCAACTGGGTTGTATGGCGGCGTAGTGATCGTCGGTTAGTTGCCGAACTTTTCTGGTTTTTAGGTTCAGCAGATAGAGGTCGTTTTGGCCATTGACTAGCCCGGAGACGAGGATGTGCTTCCCGTCGGGTGCCCAGGCGGGGTTGGTGAAGGCGGGTACGCCCTCGATGGCAATTTCTTCGATGGTTTTGCCCGTTTCTACCTCTTTGATGATCAGGATATTTTGCCCTTTACGTACTGCGGTGAAGGCAAAGGACTTACTGTTGGGCGACCAGGTTCCCGCCGATTCAATGGCTTTAAAGGCATCGATATGGCCTTCCTTGGTGGTGCTGGCCACCCGGCGGATGACCTTCCCGGAGCGGGCATCGGCCAGGAAGAGATCGAGGGAAAAGAGGTTTTTTTCTGAAAAGAAGATCACGTAGCGACCATTTGGGCTCAGTACTGGTGAAATATTGAGCTTACCGGCATTGCGTTCTGAAAGTAGCCGCTTGCCCGAAAACTGTTCTCTCTTGGCGGGGAGTATGCTCTGGTAATGGGTTTTGATGGAGGCGACCCATTGGCCGGAGAGGGTTTCGAGATTGGTTTTGAGCACTCGGCGGCAGGCCTCTTCGAGGCCGTACTTGGCGGTACCCATGAAGAAGGGTTCAATGATGTCGTCGCCGTAGAGGCCCGTGAGGAAGGCCCAGAAAGCTTGGCCGTAGCGGTAGGGGAAATACCGGGGATTGTTTAAATCTTTGATGCTGGGAATGTCATTATTGAGTACGGCATCCCGCATCCACATGGCGGTATGGGCATCCACTCTTCCGATCGACATGTATTCTGCCATTCCCTCCACGAGCCAAAGCGGCAGGTTGGCGATAGAGCGCAGCGAGGTCGAATCGCCATTGATCAACATACGGTATTGAAAAGCGTGAACAAGTTCGTGCCCCAGGACATGATGAGTTTGCTGTCGCGTCATCGCCAGCGGCATAATGACTCGATTTTTCAAACTTTCTGTCACCCCGCCGGTACCGTCACCAATGTTACCACTGATGGTATTGGTTTGTTGAAAATCGGCGTGGTCGTTATAAAAGATCAGCGGATTTTTTTTCGAAAAAGTATCCTTCAATACGGATTGATGCATGTGGTACCACTGCTCGCTGTATTGGGCCAGCTCGTTGAGCAATGCTGGATTGTCGAGGTAGTGGTAGAGTTCGAAATTAGGGGACTGGTAGACTTCAAAATCAAACTTTTCGTAGTGGGGCTTATTTCTTCCGAAATACTGAGCGTAGGTAAAATTGAAAGTGAAAATCAAGAAACCAAACAAGAGGAAACGGATGCGGATAATATGCATAATCGACTGTTTTTATTGGGAATTATAATCAGTGCCTTTATTAAATAAATCCTCATCTCGTCTTAAAAATTATTAAGGCGTCGTTAAAGTAATCTTAAGGTCAATGATTTTGTATAAATGCTTACATTTACGATTGAGACCAAAATATGCCTCGATGAAATTGCTAAAAATTATCCCCGTTATTTTATTGTTCTCTCATTGCACATTACAAAATCAACCGACTATGACTTCCCCACAGGACTGGATCACTCCGTTTGAGAAAAATGCCAATACCACGGCGACTTACGCCGAGACCATCGACTATTATGAGCGTCTAGCGGCGCAATACGATCAGCTGCAAATCAGTAGCCACGGCGATACGGACAGTGGTCGTCCTATTCATCAGCTGGTTTTATCGAAAGACCAAATATTTGAGCCGGCGGCCATTCGGGCCAGCGGCAAACGCATCCTAATGATCAACAATGCCATTCATCCCGGCGAACCCTGCGGGGTCGATGCGAGTATGCTCCTGCTACGCGACTATCTCCAAAAACCTACGCTCCAAGCTGAACTGGATTCTCTGGTCATTGTCCTCATCCCGATGTATAATATCGGCGGCGCGCTCAATCGCAATAGCCATACCCGCGCCAACCAAGACGGCCCCGAATCCTATGGTTTCCGAGGCAACGCCCGCCACCTCGACCTCAACCGCGATTTCATCAAATGCGACTCCCGCAATGCCCAAACCTTCAACCAGATTTTCAGCCGCTGGCAACCCGATGTATTGGTTGATAATCATACCTCCAATGGCGCAGATTATCCCTACACTATGACCCTCATCGCGACCCAACATAACAAGCTGGGTGGCCCCCTGGCCGACTACCTCAACAACAGCTTATTGCCTCGATTGTACCGCGATATGGAAGCCGCTGACTGGGAAATGATCCCCTACGTCTATGCCCGTAGTAGCCCCGACGAAGGCATCGCCGAATTTTTGGATTACCCGCGCTATTCCTCCGGCTACGCCTCCTTGTTCAACACCCTGTCCTTCATGCCGGAGACCCACATGCTAAAGCCTTTCAAAGATCGGGTGATGAGCACCTATGCCTTTATGCAATGTATGATTCGGGCCATGCAGGAAGAGGGTGCCGAGCTGGCCAAGGCCCGCCAAGCCACCATCGCTCTGACTGAAACCAAGCCTACCTTCGAACTGGATTGGGCGATGGATATGGAGGCCGTGGAGGAGCTGCGCTTCAAAGGCTACGCGGCCAAATACAAGCCTAGCGAGGTCAGCGGGCTAGACCGCCTCTACTACGATCATAACGAGCCCTATGATAAGTCCATCCCCTACTACAGAAACTACAAGGCCAAACTCAGTATAGAGAAGCCACAAGCCTATATCATCCCACAAGCCTATGGCGAAGTCATTGAGCGTTTGCAGTGGAATGGTGTGGAATTGAAACGGTTGGCAGAAGATGGGGAACTGGAAGTAGAGCTGTACCGCATCCTGGATTACAAAACCACTAAAAGTCCTTACGAAGGGCATTATTTGCACTCCAATGTTAAAGTGGAAAAAAGTACCCGCCGTTGGCCTTATTTCAAAGGGGATTACGTTGTTTTGACCAACCAGCCAACCAACCGCTACATCATCGAAACGCTGGAGCCGCAGGCCCCGGATTCCTGGTTTGCCTGGAATTTCTTCGACGGCATTCTCATGCAAAAAGAATACTTTTCTGCCTATGTATTTGAAGACCTGGCTGCCGAATACCTCAAAGCTGATCCTAAACTCCGCGCTGAGCTGGAAGCGGCTAAAGAAGCGGATACCGAGCTGGCCAAATCAGCTCGCGCTCAGCTGGAGTTCGTTTATAAGCGCAGTCCACATTACGAGCGTACGCATGAAGTCTACCCGGTCGGTAGGGTACAAAATGTTGAAGGATTGCCATTGATGTAATGTCAAAAAGTCTGGCCAATTCGTCGAAGACTGCCAAAAAGTCTTTGAAAAAGTCCTATTTTCAGCTTGGTCAACAATTTGATACAAATGACTGTATTCCATAAAGTAACCCAAGTTGCGATTGACTCAACCACCTGACGCATTTACTCTTCTGATACGGAATCGCAATTTGAATTAAAAAATAAATTGAACAGAGCAATATGACATACGATAATTTCACAGTAAAATCACAGGAGTCCATCCTAAAAGCCCAACAGATCGCCGGTGCCAATGACCAACAGCAGGTTGATACGGTCCATCTGATTAAGGGAATTATTGTGACGGATGAACATGTACCCAAATTTCTTCTGCAAAAGGCCGATGTCAATATGTCGATGTTGGACCGCCAGCTCAATGAAGCCATCAAGGCCTATCCCAAAGTTCAGGGTACCGATAAGCAGTACCTGACCCAGGATGCCAACAAGGCCCTGAGCCGAGCCAAGAAATTGCTTAAGGATTTTGGGGATGATTACATCTCTATTGAGTTGATCCTGCTGGGCATCATTAAGGGTACGGATAAGGGAGCCCGTATGCTCAAAGAATTAGGGGCAACTGAAAAGGCGCTGCGGGCCGCTATCGATGAGCTGCGCAAAGGCCGTAAAGTGACCGACCAGCACACTGAGGATCAATACAACGCATTAGCCAAATACGCCATCAACCTCAACGAGCGGGCAGAGTCGGGGAAGTTGGATCCTATCGTTGGTCGCGATGAAGAAATTCGTCGAGTGCTGCACATCCTTTCTCGCCGTAAAAAGAACAACCCCATCCTAATTGGAGAGCCCGGAGTAGGGAAAACGGCTATCGTAGAAGGCATCGCCTGGCGGATTGTCAAGATGGACGTCCCCGAAAATCTACAGACCAAAAAAATCTTTGTCCTCGATATTGCGGCGCTGATTGCTGGAGCTAAGTTTAAAGGAGAATTTGAGGAGCGCCTGAAAGGCGTAATCAAAGAGGTGACAGGCTCAGATGGAGAGATTATTCTTTTCATCGATGAAATCCATACCCTCATTGGAGCAGGTGGTGGCAATGGCGCGATGGATGCGGCCAATATCCTCAAGCCCGCCCTGGCGCGGGGTGACCTGCGGACGATTGGAGCTACTACGCTGGATGAGTACCAGAAGTACTTCGAGAAGGACAAAGCGTTGGTGCGTCGCTTCCAAACTGTTGTTATTGACGAACCTAGCATCGAAGACACCATTTCTATCCTCCGAGGCTTGCAGGAGCGCTACGAGGTATACCACAAAATCGAAATCTTAGACGAGGCGCTGATTGCCGCCGCTGAGCTTTCGCATCGCTACATCTCTGACCGCTACCTGCCGGACAAGGCCATCGACCTCATCGATGAGGCGGCGGCCAAGCTCCGCCTCGAACTGGACTCTGTTCCCGATGAGATCGACGAGCAAGACCGCAAGGTACGCCAGTTAGAGATTGAAAAAGAAGCCGTGAAGCGGGAGAAGGATAAGAAAAAGCTGGGGCGCATCAACGAGCAGATTGCCAATGCTAAGGAGAAGCTGGAGGGCCTGCGCGCTGCTTGGAAAAATGAGAAAGAGATTTTGGATGCTATCCAGAATGTCAAGAAGAAAATGGAAGAACTGGAGCAGCAGGCGGATAAGGCGGAGCGGGATAGCGACTTTGAACTGGTTGCCAAAATCCGCTACGGTGAGCTGAAGCAGCAAGAGGCGATGTTGAAAGCTGCCGAGGAAAAACTGGATGAGCTGCCCGAAGAAAATCGCTTTACTAACGAGGAGGTCAACTCTAATGATATTGCCGAAGTGGTTGGACGCTGGACGGGCATTCCGGTGCAAAAGATGATGCAGAGTGAGAAGGACAAGCTGTTGAATTTGGAAGGAGAGATTGGCAAGCGCCTGATCGGGCAGCACGAGGCGGTGGTAGCGGTCTCTGATGCCGTACGGCGGAGCCGCGCAGGCTTACAGGATGCCAATAAGCCCATCGGTTCCTTTATCTTCCTCGGGCCAACGGGGGTCGGTAAAACAGAGCTGGCTAAGTCCTTAGCTGAAGTCCTTTTCGATGATGAGAAGGCCATTACGCGCATCGATATGAGTGAATTTCAAGAGCGGCATTCGGTGTCTCGACTGGTGGGGGCACCTCCGGGGTACGTGGGGTATGACGAAGGTGGTCAGCTGACGGAGGCGGTACGCCGTAAGCCTTATTCGATTATTCTTTTGGATGAAATCGAGAAGGCCCATCCGGATACTTTCAACATTCTGCTGCAAGTGCTGGACGATGGTCGATTGACCGATAACAAAGGGCGGGTGGCCAATTTCAAGAATACCATTATCATTATGACTTCTAATATGGGCGCGCAAACGATCCTGGAAAATTTCGAAGATCTGGATGCTCTTGGTGATAAGCACCGCACAGAAATCATTGAAACTACCAAGGTGGAGGTTTTTGAGCACCTCAAAGAAAATCTTCGCCCCGAATTCCTCAATCGTATCGATGAGCAAATCATGTTCCTGCCCTTGTCTAAGAGTGAGATCAAGCAGATTATGGAGCTGCTGCTGAAGAAGACGCGGAAAATGCTGGGCAAGAAAGGTATTATCCTGGAATTGAGTGTTAAGGCCAAAAACTTGCTGGCCGATTTAGGCTATGATCCTCAGTTTGGTGCGCGACCCATGAAGCGGGTTTTGCAGAAAGAGGTCGTTAATGAGTTGTCTAAATTCGTGCTGGCCGGCACTTTCGCCGCTGGCGATACCATCTATGTAGACACTGATCGAAAGGGGCTGACCTTCACGCGCGAGCCTTTTGAGGACGACGGCGAAGCGGAACAAGTGGTGCCTCCATCTAGTAACGGTAAAGCGGAGGCAGCCAAGGCGGCGGCCCGCAAAAAACAGTTCGATAAGCTAGAAAAGGCGACCAAAGACGTGATGGACGCGGTCAAAGATGTGGAAGAAGGCGAGCAGCCAACGAAAGAGGAGGATGAAGATGATGCGCCGGAAGTACAGAAAGAGAAAGAATAATAACGTTGAAATACGGTACCTCAGAGGCTCAGAGCGATTTAGTTCTGGGCCTCTGTTGCTTTGATTTCGACTAAGACGGGGTGCTCGGGTTTGGAAGGGTTGATGTTGAAAATTTGTTGGTAGCGGTCGAAGGCATTGGGCAGCAGCTGTTGGAATTTATCGGGGAAGGTGAAGAAACAGCCGATGCCGATGGCCTGGGCGTCAGGCTCGGGTAGGCCGATGGTTTTTTCGATGTCTTGCTTGGTGAAGCCACCGATGGCTTCTAGTTTTCCCCAAATAAACTCATCGAATTGTGGATACTCCTGATCGGGATAGGAATTGGTATAGATGCGGGCAAATTCGTAAAGCCCAATATTGAAGTGCTGCTTGGGTTTAACGACGCCATCCATTAGCTTATTGGCGGCAAAGATCACGACGCCATCCTCCTCAAAGAGCTCCGAGGCGTGGATGTTGCGAGGAAATTGGGGCGAAAGGAAGGGAAAGGGATAAATTACGATCCGCTCGTATTTGGTCAGCAAATAATCCTCGTGCCCAAACGTCAGCTGGACGGCCATTGCCGCAATTACTCCCTTGATGTCGTCCGGGACTTCTTCTAGGACATCCTTTCCGATATACTCATGCGCAAAAATGTACAAGGCCAGGCGCTTTTGAAAACGCTCCTTCAATTGTTGAGAAAGCTTGGTATAGAAAGGAAAAAACTGATCCAGCGTACGGATCATCTTGATGTCCAGTTTCGGCGGGTTGCGATTATACCACCACCAGTCGATCTGGGGTTGCAAGATGTAAATCACGACGAGCAACAAGGCCTGCGGAATAATACCGTAAGCATAGGCATCGCTGAATTCCAGGCTGAGGTAAAGACAACCGAAAACGCCTGCAATCAGAGGGAGGGCGATTAATCGTGACAACATGATTCGCTGAACGTTTATTCTCTGCAAAATGTTACAATTATTGCACATACAAAAGCTTTTTGAAAAATTAATTGGCCTCGCCCCTTGTGCAATCAAAAAAAAGACTATAAATTTGCCCCTCGGTGGCAAAATAGCTCACCCGTCTGTTGAACGCAACAGTGGAAGGTACCTTAGCTCAGTTGGTAGAGCACAGGACTGAAAATCCTGGTGTCCCTGGTTCGATTCCTGGAGGTACCACTATAAAAAATCATTATTCGATCATATGTTCGCAACTTTTCATCATCACCATCATCTGGCTTTGCTCCCTCGGGCGAATGGTGATCTGAATGTTGTCTGTTGATCGAATAAACAGTCTAAACATCAAAAAGAGGCTTACCATTTGCTTGGTAAGCCTCTTTTTTTTGGTTTAAAACCTCAATAATCATGAAAAAAAGACTCAAAATCGCCATCCAGAAGTCTGGCCGCATGCACGATGGCTCGCTGGATTTACTGCGCAAATGCGGAGTGCGCGTCGAAAATGGTCGCGACCAACTGCGGGTACAAGCCAGTAATTTTCCAGTAGATATTCTTTACCTCCGCAATTCTGACATCCCTCAGTACCTCATCGATGGAGTGGCCGATGTAGGGATTGTCGGGGAAAACCTATTGGTTGAGAAACAAAAGGAGCTTCGTACGTTGGAGAAACTCGGCTTCTCTAAATGCCGACTGTCCATTGCGACACCCAAAGAAATGCCCTACCAAAGTATCCAAGACCTGCAAGGCAAAAAAATCGCTACTTCCTATCCCAACTCTTTGCAAGCCTTCCTTCAACAACAACAGATTCAAGCAGACATCCACGTCATCTCTGGTTCGGTAGAAATTGCCCCAAGTATTGGCCTTGCCGATGCCGTTTGTGATCTAGTGAGTTCTGGGAGCACCCTTTTTAAAAATGGACTGGAAGAAAAGGAGGTGCTGTTCAAATCGCAGGCCTGCCTCGTTTCCCGCGCTATTGAGGATGCTGATTTAGAGGCTATTCTCGAGCAATTGCTTTTTCGCCTCCGCTCTGTGATTACGGCGAAGAATTACCGCTATCTCCTAATGAATGTACCTAATGAGCAGTTGGATAAGGTGATTGGTGTTTTACCGGGAATGAAGAGCCCTACGGTGGTGAAACTAGCGGAAGCGGGTTGGAGTTCGGTGCATACAGTTATCGGAGAAGACGATTTTTGGGAAATCACTTACGAGCTGAAAGCCAATGGTGCCGAAGGCATTCTGATTATTCCTATTGAAAAAATGATTCTATAGCATTGATAAAATCCCTATTTATGCAAATTTATAATCAACCTCCTCCATCTCAGTGGCCCGCCCTCCTCAAGCGACCGCTGATCAATGCTCCTGACCTAGAAGCCACGGTCGGGCAATTGCTACAGGATGTTGCCCAAAGAGGCGATACCGCCCTACGAGAACTGACCCTCCGCTTCGACAAAGTCCAGCTGGACGCGCTGGCGGTCAGCTCCGAAGAGATCACCGAGGGGGCCCGCCAGGTCGAGCCCGAACTCCAAGCCGCTATCCAACTGGCACACGACAATATCGCTCGCTTTCACGAGGCGCAGCGGCAAGAGAGCATCCGCATTCAGACCATGCCTGGTGTCGCCTGCTGGCAGAAAAGTGTAGCCATCGAAAAGGTAGGGCTATATATCCCAGGGGGGACCGCCCCCTTGTTTTCGACGGTGCTGATGGTGGGCGTGCCTGCGCGCATTGCCGGCTGTCAAGAGCTGGTGCTTTGTACGCCGCCGCAGGCCGATGGCAGCATCAACCCCGTCATCCTCTACACCGCTCAATTGCTGGGTATCGATAAAATCTACAAGCTCGGTGGCGCTCAAGCCGTCGCGGCTATGGCCTACGGCACCGAAACGGTCCCCGCCGTCAACAAAATCTTTGGCCCCGGCAACCAGTACGTCACCACCGCCAAGCAGATCGTCAGCCGAGGGGGCGTCGCCATCGACATGCCCGCAGGGCCCTCCGAGGTGCTGGTGTTGGCTGGCGAAAACGCCAATCCTGATTTTATTGCCGCCGATCTGCTCTCACAGGCCGAGCACGGCGTCGATAGTCAAGTCGTCCTGTTGGCCTTTAGTGCCGCCCTGGCCGAGCAAACCCTGTTGGCGATCGAACGGCAGCTGGAAAGCCTGGAGCGAGCGGAGATGGCCCGGGTTGCGCTGCAAAATAGCCCCGCCATCGTAGTCCAAGATCGCGCTGCTGCCCTGCACTTGATCAACGAATATGGCCCGGAGCACCTCATTTTAGCGATGGACGATGCCGAGCAATTTGCGGAGGGCATTCGAAATGCCGGTTCGGTCTTTCTTGGGCACTACACTCCCGAATCGGTAGGCGACTATGCCTCTGGCACCAACCATGTTTTACCTACCAATGGCTACGCCAAAGCGTATAGCGGCCTGAACCTGGATGCTTTTGTGAAAAAGATTACCTTTCAGCAGCTGAGCCCGCAGGGCCTGCGCAATATTGGGCCGGCGGTAGAGCGGATGGCCGAAGCAGAGCAGTTGACGGCTCACCGTAATGCAGTAAGTGTTCGCCTCAAAACCCTTTAATCGCTATGGAAAGCATCACTAAACTGGTTCGCCCCAATATTCTGGCCCTAAAGCCCTATTCCTCTGCCCGCAGCGAATTTGACGGGGAGGCCGAAGTCTTTTTGGACGCCAACGAAAATCCTTACGGCGAAGGTCTCAATCGCTACCCCGACCCCTTGCAGCGGGCGCTCAAGGCGCAGATCAGCCAGCTCAAGGGCGTACCGGCTGACCGTATTTTTCTGGGCAATGGCAGTGATGAGGCGATTGATCTGCTGCTGCGCATTTTCTGCCAGCCCGGTCAGGATCACATTATCACTCTTCCGCCCACCTACGGGATGTACAAAGTCAGTGCAGGCATCGCCGATGTGGCGATTCGGACAGTGCCGCTATTGCCCGGTTTTCAGCCTGATGTCAAAGGTATCCTGAGCATTGCGAATCCTCAATCCAAGCTGCTCTTTTTGTGCAGCCCTAACAACCCTACTGGTAACGACTTTACCCCCGCTACTATGCGTCGATTGCTGGATGAATTTCCGGGAATCGTCGTAGTTGATGAGGCTTATATTGATTTCTCTACTCAGAGTAGTTGCCTCGAATGGCTCAAAGATTATCCCCGGTTGGTTGTTCTACAAACCTTCTCCAAGGCATGGGGATTGGCGGGGATTCGGCTGGGGATGGCTTTTGCTGTTCCTGCTCTGATCCGCCTGTTCAATGCAGTGAAACCGCCCTACAACATCAATCAGCTTACTCAGCAGGCGGCGCTGAAAGCCCTGCGGGATCGAGAGACTTTCGAGGCGCAGATGCTTACTTTGCTGGCGGAGCGGGAGCGCCTGCGCCGCGAGTTGGCGGCCTTGCCTTTTGTTCAACAAGTTTATCCCTCTTCTGCCAATTTCCTGTTGACCCAGCTGGAAGCACCGGACACTTGCTATCGCTATTTGATGGATCAAAAAATTATCGTTCGGAATCGCTCCAGGGTTGCCCTTTGCGAAGGCTGTTTGAGAATGACGGTAGGAAAACCGACAGAAAATGATCAATTGTTAACTGCTTTGCAAGCATTTATCCCCACAAATACCTCCTTATGAAAAAAGTATTATTTCTTGATCGCGATGGAACGCTCGTCCTAGAACCGCCCGAAGATTATCAGCTGGATTCGCTGGAGAAGCTGGAATTTTATCCACAAGTTTTTCAATACCTCTCTCGCATTGTGCAGGAGCTGGATTACGAATTAGTGATGGTAACCAATCAGGATGGGCTAGGAACAGCTTCTTTTCCAGAAGAAGATTTCGAGGCCCCCCATCGCAAAATGATGCAAGCCTTTGCCAACGAGGGCATTGAATTCGCCGAGGTGCTCATCGATCGAACCTTCGCCGCCGACAATGCCCCCACCCGAAAGCCTCGGACGGGCCTACTGACGCATTATTTGCAAGGCGATTATGACTTGGCTAATTCCTTCGTGGTAGGAGATCGACTGACGGATATGGAGCTGGCTCGAAACTTAGGAGCCAAAGGCATCTGGATCAATACAAATCCTGAGCTTGGTGCTGAGGAATTGAGTGATGCGACGGCCCTTGAAGCGACCATCGCCTTAACCACTCAAGACTGGGCAGCCATCTACCGCTTTCTCAAACTGCCGCCTCGCCGGGCTGAAATTACCCGTAAAACTAAAGAAACCGACATTCTGATTCGTCTCAACCTCGATGGCGAAGGCCGGGCGAATAATCATACGGGCATTGGCTTTTTTGATCACATGTTGGATCAGCTGGCCAGGCATTCGGGCTGCGATCTGGAGGTACAGGTGCAAGGGGACCTGCACATCGATGAGCACCACACCATCGAGGATACTGCGCTGGCCCTGGGGACTGCTTTTCAACAAGCCCTTGGTGATAAGCGGGGTATCGAGCGTTATGGCTTCTGCCTTCCGATGGACGACTGCCTGGCGCAGGTGGCGATTGACTTTGGCGGCCGGCCCTGGCTGGTCTGGGAGGCGAGTTTTAAGCGGGAAATGATCGGGCAAATGCCTACGGAGATGTTTTTCCATTTCTTCAAATCTTTCAGCGATAATGCCCGCTGCAACCTGAATATTAAAGCAGAGGGAGACAATGAGCATCACAAGATTGAAGCGATTTTCAAAGCCTGGGCAAAAGCGATTCGCGCTGCGCTGCGCCGGGATTTGCATCGTCAGGAATTGCCCACTACCAAAGGACTGTTGTAATGAAAGTTGCCATCATCAACTATAATGCAGGCAATGTACTTTCGGTGCGCCATGCGCTGAGTCGCCTGGGCGTCGAAGGAGCACTAACAGCGGACCACGAGGAGATTCGCTCGGCAGATAAGGTTATTTTTCCCGGTGTGGGCGAAGCCCAAACCACGATGGCCTTTCTGCGACAGCGCGGGCTGGATGATCTGATCAGGAGTCTGCGGCAGCCGGTGTTGGGCATTTGCTTAGGGATGCAACTGCTCTGCGAGCACTCGGAAGAGGGGGATACAGCGTGTTTGGGAATTATCCCACAAAGAGTACGGCGCTTTCAGCCGCTTGCTCAAGAAAAGGTACCCCATATTGGCTGGAATCAGATCAATCCGGCTCAAGATTGTTTTTTGGCGCCAATAGAAACGGGCGCTTATGTCTATTTTGTACACAGTTACTATGTCGAGCCAGGGCCCTATACGGCGGCCAACAGCCATTATATATTGCCCTTTAGCTCTGCTTTGCAAAAAGATAATTTCTATGCTACACAGTTCCACCCTGAAAAGTCAGGAGGAATAGGAGAGCAAATTCTTCGTTGTTTCCTGGATATTTGAAAAAAAGTAGGAGAAAATATTGTCATTTGAATTTTCAATGTTATATTTGTAATCCTTCATAAGTTGTTTTGTACGTAATTACTGGCGCTGCGGTTCTTCAGTTACCCCACATACCATTAATCAATCTATTGATCTGGTTCCAGCGCATGTTCTAAACTCTGTATACAAAATTAAAATCCAGGCGGAAGCGGAAGAAGTCGATATTGAGCGCCTTTGGCGCTTTGGGTTGACGGTCGGTGCCTTTGGCACTTTGGTAGACGGTTGACGGCCGGACGTAGTGTAGACGTAGCTCCGCACTGTCCTCCGCCTCCCTTCGTTTGCCGTCAACCGTCTACCGTCCACCACCAGAGGAAGCACCAGCTTCCTCTGGCCCCGAGAATACAAGCTCTCCAATCAATTTACCCCATAGATTGCTTATCTTGCTATCAAATTCATGTTGGTTATGAGAAAAGAATCCATACTGTTGCTGTTGTTCAGCTTATTGGTGCTAGTCGATGGGCTGGCACAATCGAATATTAAGTTTGATGCCTTGAAGTATCGCTATGTGGGTCCTACGCGTGGAGGACGGGTAACCACTGTGGCGGGTGTTGCGTCACAGCCCCATGTCTTTTACATGGGTAGCACTGGTGGGGGTGTTTGGAAAACAACCGATTATGGTACCCGTTGGACCAATATTTCGGATGCCTATTTTGCCAGTCCATCTATCGGTGCGATTCGTGTAGCACTCAATGACCCTAATATTATCTATGTGGGAACAGGCTCGGATGGCTTGCGGAGCAATGTCATTTCGGGAAAAGGAATGTATAAATCTGTCGATGCTGGCAAGAGCTGGCAAGCGATTGGCCTGGAGAAAACTGGGCAGATCGGGGCAGTTGAAATCCATCCACAAAACAACAATATTGTCTTTGTTGCAGCTATTGGGCAGGCTTTCGGTTCCAATAAAGAACGCGGGGTTTTCCGTACTAAAGACGGGGGGCAGAACTGGGAGAAGGTGCTTTACCTCTCCGATACAACCGGCTTCGCTGATCTTGAATTTATGCCCAGCAATCCTGACATTATCTACGCGACTGCCTGGCGGGGGGAGCGCAAGCCCTGGACCATTATCAGCGGTGGGAAAGAAAATGGTATCTATAAATCTATTGATGGTGGAGACACTTGGACAAAAATTGGTCAGGACTTACCGCCGCTGATGGGAAAAATTGATTTGGCGGTCTCGCCTTCTAATTCCAGTGTGGTCTACGCTCTGATTGAAGCGCCGGGCGAGCGGGGAGGCGTCTATCGCTCCGACAACCAAGGACAAAGCTTTACCCATGTTTCTGGCAAAAAAAACCTTAGGACTCGCCCATTTTACTACACCAATATAGAGGCCGATCCACAAAATGCCGATGTCGTATACGTCATGGCGACCCGCTACCTCAAATCTACTGACGGGGGTAGGACCTGGAAGTACAGAAGTGCTCCGCACGGCGATCACCACGATATGTGGATCAATCCTCACGACTCCAACTTATTTATTCAAGCCAATGATGGGGGGGCTAATGTGACCCATAACGGAGGAGAAACCTGGAGCACCCAGTTCAATCAGCCTACGGCAGAACTCTATCAGGTCGAGGTCGATAATCAGCATCCTTATTGGCTTTATGCGGGCCAGCAAGATAATTACTCGACGGTTTCCGTACCCAGTTTACCTCCTCGCAGCCATCAGGCAGGCGGTGTAGGTTATATTATGGATACTGGAGGATGTGAGACCGGCCCCGCCGTTCCCAATCCCCAAAATCCTAATATCGTCTACTCTAATTGCAAGGGGCGCTTCAGCGTATTTAATAAAGTTACTGGTCAAGAGCAGCGCTATGATGTAGGGGCTCGAAATATGTACGGCCATAATCCTAAAGATTTGAAATTTCGCTTTCAAAGGGTTTCGCCCATCCACGTTTCTCCACATGATGCTAAGGTGATTTATCATACCTCCCAGTATGTTCACCGAACTACGGATGAAGGAAAAAACTGGGAAATCATCTCCCCCGATCTGACGGCTTTTGAAAAGGATAAGCAGGTGATCTCCGGGGCCCCTATCACCCGAGACATCACCGGAGAAGAATTCTACAGCACTATTTATTCGATTCAAGAATCTAAAATACAGAAAGGCATGATTTGGGTCGGCGCAAACGACGGCCCCGTGCATCTCACGCGCGACGGTGGGCAAAACTGGGCGAAGGTGACACCGGAGGGCCTGGCCGATGGGGGACGTGTTGACTGCGTAGAGCCTTCCCCTCACGATGCTGCCAAAGCCTACATCAGTGTACTTCGTTATCAGCTGAACGATTGGAAACCCTATATTTATAGGACCAATAATTACGGAAAAAGCTGGACGCTGTTGAGTAATGGAAAAAATGGAATCCCGGCGGATTATCCAGTTCGGGTTGTTCGGGAAGACCCTGATCGAGCTGGGCTGCTTTACGCTGGGACGGAGTTCGGTTGCTTTGTTTCTTTTGATGATGGGAAAAATTGGCAGGCTTTTCAACAGAATTTGCCGGTGACACCGATAACCGATATTAAGGTGCATCGTAAAGATTTGGTCCTTTCTACAATGGGAAGAGGATTTTGGATTTTGGATAATTTGGGCAGTCTGCACCAAAAAATCGACGTACTCGAGAATACCAGTGCTCAATTATTTCGCCCCGCAGATACTTACCGTTATCGCTACCCTAATTTCAGCCGAGGCGCTTTTATGGCGTCTCCAAAATATCCTGGACCATCCGTAATCATTGATTACTACATTCCAGCTCTAACGGATTCTGTATTACAATTGCAAATCATTAATGAGGCCGGACAAATGGTCAGCCACTACAGCAACAAAGGAATTTCTAATGCGGCCAAAGCCATGAGGGATATGGCTACAGGTGTTATCGACTATACGGTCAATACGCGGCTTAAGGCGCGACCGGGACTCAATCGTTTCCGTTGGAATATGCGCCACCAAGGGCCCTGGGATAAAAGCCCCAAGCGACGGTTTCAGAATGGCCCTTACGTCAGCCCCGGACAGTACACGGTTCGTCTGATTATCGCAGGGCAAAGTTATGAGCAGACCTTTGAATTGCTAATGGATCCCAAGGCGACTGCCTCCGGGATCAGTATGGATGACCTTAAAGCACAAGAGGCGTTAAGCCTGCAAGTGGTCGATCTGATTTCAGAAGCTAAAAAGAAAGCCAATGAGGTAGAAAAAGCCATCAAAGCTAAAAAAGCAGACCCACAACAGCTGAAGACGCTGGAGGCTTTAAAATCAAAACTCCTGACTACCCAAGGCAATTACGAGCAGCCGCAATACATTGATCAACTAAACTATCTCTACGGCATTCTGCGTCGCGGCGATCAACTGCCAGGGAGGGACGTTTACCAACGCTTTGAAGAGTTGAAGCAGCAGTATCAAGATATGGTGGACTAAGAGCATTTAAAAAGAACACATGCAAATCATCCCTGCAATAGACATCATCGGTGGCCAATGTGTCCGCCTCACCCAAGGCGACTACGATCGTAAGAAAGTCTACGATAGCGACCCGCTGGCCGTCGCCCAACGCTTTGAGCAAGCGGGCCTACGGCACCTCCATCTCGTCGACCTCGACGGGGCTAAAGCCAGCCGAATTATCAACCACCCAACACTGCGGCAGATCACCAGCCAAACCCAGCTCCATGTCGACTTCGGCGGCGGTATCAAAAGCGACCAGGACATCCAACTGGCCTTCGACAGCGGCGCTCAGCAGGTCACCGTCGGTACCATCTCGGTGAAGAACCGCCCGCTATTCCTTCAATGGCTCCAACGCTACGGCAGCGAGCGGATCATCCTCGGAGCCGACGTCAGCCAAGGAATGCTGGCCGTCAGCGGCTGGCAAGAGCAAAGCCAAATTGAACTCTTTGATTTCTTGGAGGGCTATGTGGCCGAAGGCGTCCGCCGGGTCATCTGTACGGATATTGCTAAGGACGGCTTACTGAGCGGCCCCGCCGTAGAGCTGTATGTGGAGATTCTACGTCGCTTTCCAGATTTAGAGCTGGTGGCGAGCGGTGGGGTAACGACGATGGAGGATTTGTATCGTTTGCGGGAGATGGGCTGTACTGCGGCGATTGTGGGGAAGGCGATTTATGAGGGACGAATTGGCCTGGAGGAGTTGCGTAAGTTTGTGGGAGGAGAATAATTTAAAACTATGCTAGCCAAAAGAATCATCGCCTGCCTGGACATCGACAAGGGCAGGACCGTCAAAGGAGTTAATTTTGAGAACCTGCGGGATGCTGGTGACCCGGTAGAGCTGGGCCGCCTGTACAGCGAGCAAGGAATCGATGAGCTGGTCTTTCTGGACATCACTGCGACCCATGAGAAGCGGAAGACGCTCTCGGCCCTAGCGCAACGCATCGCGCGGCACCTCAGTATCCCTTTTACCATCGGTGGGGGGATTCGTACGGTGGAGGATGCAGAGCTGCTGCTGTCCTGCGGGGCGGATAAGGTGTCGATCAACTCAGCAGCGGTGCGGCGACCGGAATTGATTGATGAGTTGGCGCGCAACTTTGGGAGTCAATTTGTCGTGTTGGCCGTAGATGCCAAGTCAACGGAGCAGGGCTGGCGGGTGCACCTCAACGGCGGGCGTTTGCCTACAGAGCGCAATTTATTTGATTGGGTGCGAGAGGCGCAGGAGCGAGGAGCAGGCGAGATTTTGTTCACCTCAATGGATCACGATGGGACCAAAGCAGGCTTTGCCAATGCCGCAACTGCTCAAATGTCAGCAGGCCTTAGCATTCCAGTGATCGCCTCGGGAGGAGCAGGAGCGATGTCGCATTTCTATGACGTTTTTACAGAGGGAAAGGCAGATGCCGGTCTGGCGGCCAGTATTTTTCACTTCAAAGAGATCGGTATTACTGAACTAAAGAGCTATCTGAAGGAACGAGGCGTTGCTGTTCGCAATTGAGTAGCCGTTCGAAAATTAGGAGAACGCTTAAGGGGTATAGAAGGCATCTTTAGCCTTCCTTGATGATCTTTTGAAGTTTTTCCCAACTCAAGCGTTTTCCACAAATAATTAACACCACATTTTTCCCCGCAAATTGCATTTTTTCTCGCAGTAAGGTGGCGATCGATAGGCCGGCGGAGCCTTCTATGATCATTTGGCGGTTCTGGATAGACCAGCGGAGGGCCTCGGCAATTTCGGGTTCTTCGACGAGGAGTAAGTCATCCATGTATTGCTGGCAGTAGCCGAAGGTGATCGCTCCGGGTTCGATGCCCCCAGCGGTGCCATCAGAGAGGGTGGGCTGGGTGATGGATTCTTCAATGATGTGGCCTTTTTGTAGGGAGACATACATCTCGGGACTGCGCTCGGGCTGGCAGCCGATGAGCTGGATGTCGGGCCGTAGGCCCTTGAGGTAGCCACCAATCCCAGAGATCAACCCGCCACCACCAACAGGGACGATGACGCTATCGACCTCGGGCAGTTGCTCGCTGATCTCTAGGCCGATGGTGCCCTGGCCGGCGACGATAAGGGGGTCATTGTAAGGGTGGACGAGAATAGCCCCTTGTTGCTCCGCGTAGCGACGAGCGTGGATTTCGGTTTGCAGGCTGTCCTGGCCGTAGAGTTCATAGTCAACTTTGAAGGAGCGGATGAAGGACAGTTTGGCGGGAGCGACCCCTTCGGGCAGGAAGACTTTGCCTCGCAAGCCCAAACGATGCATCGTGTAAGCGAAGGCGGCTGCGTGGTTGCCCGTAGAGGCTGCGACAAAATAACGCTGGCTGCGCTCTTCCGTAGGGACAGCCAGGACCTTACTCATCACCCCACGTAGTTTGAAAGAACCACTTAGCTGCCAATTTTCCAATTTGAGGTAGACATTGGCGCCAGAGCGCTGACTCAACTGTAGATCGTATTCCAATGGCGTACGGCGGATATGGGGCCTGATGCGTTGATGGGCCGCTTCGATAAGAGATTTCATAAGTGGTAAAATACAATAAAACTCCAAGTCGGCCTCACATTAATTAGTGATATTGATACCTAATGTTAGGTATTATGATTTTGGAAAAAATAGGTATTGTCAGGACCGTGAACCTGAGCTATCTTTGTATCAGATTTACGTTATTTAAAATTAGTCTAATTAAGCAAAGTAAATCTCAACAAGCATATACTGACTTCTGACTATAGCCATTGCTTGTATTTGTAAACAGGTGGGCTAACAACAGTTGGAAGCTGTAAGATAAGAAAGATGAATTTTAGAAAGATTATTTAGATTGATTTCCTTTGAGCCCTGCATTTCTAATGCGGGGCTTTTTTTTACTTCGAGGGTCTCTTTTCCATTGATTTTAGAAATAATTCTCCCAATTCTCTTTGCTGTTCGGGCTGGCAAATTGCCTGTAGGGCGGTAAAGTGATCGATTAAAAGGCTATCCAATTGTTGGTGCAGTTGTCCAATTTCTGCAGTCAGAGCGTGGGCGTGGACGCCATTGGTGGGGGATTCTGTGAGTAGGCGAATCATTTCCCGTTTTTTCTCCATCAATTGATTTTGCAGCTCCCGAGTGGCGCCGAAGTGCTGGTCTCTTAGGGTTTTAAATTGATTACTTTGCTGCTCATTGAGTTGTAGGGCTTCTTGCAGCAGTTGGACCGGTTGGTTGGACGGTGGTGAGCCGGGGCGCAGCCAAATGGTGGACAGGGTGCCGATGTTGAGCAGGACAAGCAGGGCAATAATCCAGGAAGTCCATTTATTATTGTCGAAATAGCTCATAAGAAATTAGTTTTGGGAATCATATAATGAAGAGGGATTGGCGTACTCGCCCCAACCATACTCATTGGCCAGTTTTTCGGTCAAGCTCAACTCCTGGGCGGTATTGTCACTAATCATTGACTGAAAGGTGAGTACATTGATCAATAGTAACAAGCCTACGGCAGCGATCTGAAGGAGGGGCAACAGCCTCCGGAAACCCTGTGGCGCAGCCGTTTCTTCCTGCGCAATCCGTGCCCGCAATCGGGTCATCAGATAAGGGTTGCCTTCTGCCCGCTCCAACTGATCCAATACTTTCATGGTTTTTTGGACTTCTACGTCAATTTTTGATTGCTCTTTCATGGACTATTGCATTTCTTTTTTATAAAAATCGTGTAGCTTTTTCTGTAAATTTTTTCGAGCGCGGTGCAGCAATGACTCGATAGAAGACAGGCTGAGGTCCATGACTTCGGCCACCTCCTGGTAGCTCAATCCTTCCACCTTATTCAGCACAAAGGCGATCCGCTGGTTGTCTGCTAATTGGCCGATGGCTCGAAAGATGACCTCCCCTCGCTCCTTATTTTCAATCTGCAAACCGGGGTGATTAACCGGGTCGGCGACCGCCGCACTGCGCTGGTCCTCCAAACCGATGAGCGATTGAAAAAAGGCCATGCGCTTTTTGCGTTTCCGGTGGCGGATGTATTCCAGCGATTTACTCACCGCAATTCGATAAATCCAGGTGGAAAGGCGGGCCTCCGCTCTAAACTTGTCAATAGAACGATAGACCTCTACAAAGACCTCCTGCACAACATCCTCAGCGTCGTGAAGATTCGGAACAAACCCTAAGCAAGTATTCAACACCTTCTCTTGGAAGTTGTCTACCAATGTCTTAAAGGCAAGCTCAGAACCCTCTTTGAGCGCAATTATGAGTTGTTCTTCGTCGTACAAACCAGTGGTTTAGCTATAGTGGTCTTCAATCTTACACCACTAATTAGATGTCTTTAAAAGGGAATACTTGCGCTAAAGGTAAGATTTTTTTCAGCCTGGGCTGACCCCCATCAAATTAAAGGCTTTACGGACCAGGGTTTCCCGGTTTTCCAGGTCTTTTTTATTTTTTGCATTAATATTGAGCGCGTAGAAATAGACTTTTTCTCCTTTCTCCACATAACCGACATTCCAGCCGATAGCCGGGTCAGATTTGGGCACCCAGCCCAGTTGATTGGCCAGGGTATAGTCGCCCTTTTTCTCCTTGATCATAATTTTCTTCACCATATTCATACTGGTATCAGTGATGTCTAGTCGGTTGAAGTACAGTCTTCGGAGAAAGTCCACCTGCTCGACGGCAGTGATCCGCAGTTGGCCGGAGGTCCAAAATTTATCCAGATTTCCGCCCGTATCGTGATTGCCATAATTCATTCGTCTGACCCAATATTGCATACGTCCTTTGCCAACCTTCCGCGCCAAATCCTTAAATACCCAGACGGCAGAGGCTTTCAGTGCAGAGCTGAGATTGTGGTCCCTATTCCACGCTTTTTTATTGCGGTCATAACCATCCCAGGGAATGATTTCCTGCTCATTTCCCAGCACCCCTGTCTCTAGTGCGACCAGTGAGTTAGCGATTCTAAAGGTGGACGCGGGCAGAAAGGACTGATTCGCTCGTGGTTCATTGTGGATGTAAAATTCGTTCTCTTGCGGATCAAAAATGACTAAAGTACCAACGGCTTTTTGCATTCGAAAGAGTAATTTGAATTCCCCCTCACTTATGCCATTTTCTTTAAGTGGTTCATTATCAGCGATTTCAGTTTTAGTATCGCTTGGGTTACAGGCTAGGTAGAATAGTACAGGGAGCCCCCATAGGAGCCATTGTTTTTTTAGGAAAGAATTACTAACGAAATTCATAAAGCGTCAAAATCAGAATAGTCATTATTTATCCAACTATTCCAATTACAGCTAACATCCGGCCAGTTTGGCCCGCTTCCTTGCGATAGGAGAAATAATTTTCGTTGTGCAGTACGGTAGAATAGGACGAAAGTGCCATTTGGGAGGGAGGAATGCCAGCTTCTGCCAGCTGCGCTTGATTGGCTTTTTTGAGATCAATGAGGTATTTCTGCCGTTGCTCATCCCAACGCTTGAAGTCGGCCGAGAATCGGTCTGCAACATCGGCGTCGGTCTCAAATGAGCACTCGTCAATACAGGTGCCGAGCCAGGCGTAGCACTCGGATGGCCGACTGCCGTAGTGGTTTTGCATCATCGAAAGGCACTTGCGGGCGATGCCGGCGACGGTCCCCCGCCAGCCCGCATGTACTGCTGCGATGACTTGCTTTTGGGCATCAAAGAGAAGTAAAGGCATACAGTCGGCAACGGTCACACTCAGAAAAAGTCCTTTTCGATCGCTGATCAGCCCGTCGTACCCTTCAAAGTAGCCCTTTTGCTCGACCACTAAAATGTCGTCTCCATGTACTTGATGCGAGCCGATCAATTGGTCTGGGGTAATATTCAAATCAGCACAAAGCTGGGCCCGGTTACTGCGCACCACCGCAGGATCATCATCCGTATGCAGGCCCAAGTTGCCGCCCTGTCGTAGACTTTCAACTGCGACGAGGCCTGCAAAAGGTGAAAAAAGAGGAATTGTACGGTACCGTTCAGCCATAAACAGGAGTTAGGTTTTGATCAATTTGAAAAAATATTGCTGATCCACGGTCAGAATATAGAGGCCCGGGGGCCAATGCCCGCTATTGATTTCCATGTCTCCGGCTCGCAGCTCCCCACTCCAAACCACCTGCCCGGCGGTACTGATCACTTGCATCGGCAAGCCATCTTTTCCATTGAATTGCAGGTATAGCTGATCCACTATCGGATTAGGGAAGAGCTGTAAAGCCAGCGCCTCTGGGGCATCCTCGGTTGAGGTAGGTTGGCAATCCTCCGGTAGCGGCAATGGGTCGAGTTCTATGGGATCGCCGGGGATGAGCAGGCGACCGTTGAAGGCGGGGTATTCCGGTGGATAGCGGTAGGCTCGGAAGAGGCCGTTTCCGAAGGGGGCTTCGCCTTGAGGAAAGGGCACCTGACGAACCGGGTTGATATAGCGCCAGACGAGCTGCTGTTGCGCGTCAACTTCCAGGAGTTCTCCGTCGATGCCAATGCAAATCAGGGTGTTGCCATTCGGTAGGCGTTGGGCACCGGAGGTGATGGGGGAGAAAAAGGTATTGGGAGCGGCGGGTTGGTAGGTCCAATCAAGCTGACTGGGGCCGTAGGGCTGTCCGGTGATGAGGCGGTAATTACCTTGGGCATCGGTCGGCGGCGTGAGGATGTCTATAGAGGAGAAGTTGCCATCGGGACGGTTTAAGCCATTATTATACACCATAATTTTCCCTCCATCCGGCAGACTGTCCGGTATCCAGTGAACATCGTGCTGCATAAAGAGCCGACGATCTTCTATGTCGCCGCGCTGGTAAGTCATGGGATTGCCCCAGCGATAGAGCAGATCGCCGCCTTTGCCCCAGCGGCCACCGCTGTGGCCCGCCGCCTCACTGGTCGTCGTACTATGATCAATAATCCAAAACTCATCAAAATCGCGCGAATTAATAATAATCTGATCAAGCTCCGCATTGTAAGCCACCGAGTTGGCGTGTATCCAATCAGGATCGCCGCTTCGGGCACTGTAGTTGATGTCAACAAGCTCCGGGTGCTCCGCTACCACCCCATAATTGGCCTTAGTGCTATCAAAATCCTGGATCAGATGATCCCACAGGTGCCATTCCCAAACAATATTTGCCTCATCATTCCCAACCGGCTGTAGCTCCACGATCTGCTCCGGCCAAATTGGAGTGCTAATATCCTCTGGATCTCGGCCGTTGGCAATCGCTGCTTCCTCACTTCGGTATTCCCAAGCCAAGACCAGAATATTCCCATTAGGAAGGTATTCGACATCATGATGCGAATAGACTGTATCATTCGAATAATTGTATCCCCACAATAGCGCCCCCGACCAATCGATCAGTTCTATTCGACCACTACTTCCTCCACCAAAAAAATTACTATTGGGGACAAACCCTGTTCGTAGCAGCCGACCATCTTCCAATAAATAAGTGCTTCCGCTGCCCCGGGTACTGCTGGCCCAAGTATGGACTTGCCGCCCGCAGTTGTCAATCAGATAGCAGCTGTTAGACGACGTCGGTGCAAGGAGGGTGTAGCCATCGAAGCTGCTGCTGTCATTGAGGAACAGTCCGATGGTTCGCTGGGCAGAGGAGAAGGTGTGGCAGAAAAGGAGAAGAAGGATAATCGTAGAGAAGGAGCGCATTGCTTTTTCTTTGCAATTAGCCAGAAATAATACTAAGGTGCAAGCCCCCTTTGGCTTTTGGCTATTACCAGCCATTCTGGGCAAAGGTTTGTTCGATATGGGCCAGGTGATGGCGGCTGTGCCAGTCGTACATCCCCAATAATTCATCCAATCGGTAGGTTTGTTTATTTTCTGGGTGATAAACAGTTCGCTCCCAGTCGCTGTCTTTCATCTGTTGGAGTAAGACCACCCAACGTTGATGTAAGTTGTCCAATAAATTTAGAGAAACTTGAACCGGCGTATTGGGGGTATCGGGCAGTTCCGCCCAGCGGCTCTCATCATAGGGACGGATAGCGGCTCGGTCTTCGGTGAGTCCCAACTTGAAACGAATGTAGCTGTTCATATGGCTATCGGCCAGGTGGTGAATGAGCTGTCGGAGGGTCCAGCCGCCGGGGCGGTACGGCGTATCCAATTGCTCAGGACTCAGTCCCTCTATCCTTTGCTTCAGCTGCCCCGGTAAATCCGCAATAACCGCAATCCACTGATCGCGAAGCGTTGGAGAAATAAGGTCAGGAATGATGTATTCTCCAACAGGATAGCGCAGTTGCTCTAGGTCTAACATCATAGGGTATTTAGGTATTGAAGGCTGGTTCCGATACTTTTAATAGGATCGGGAGATTGGTCTTGCTCCACCAAACAATAATTGACCCCCGCGTTCTCGGCTGCGGCCAGCACGCCTTTGATATTAACGACACCATTTCCCAATTCTTTAAAGGCTTCTTTAGGCACTTCCCCCTCGTCAAAAATATCTGGCGTATCCGCTAGCTTATCTTTGAGGTGCAGCAGGGCAATCCGATCTGGGAGCTGCTTCATGAGCCCCACCGGCTCCACCCCCGCAATACTGGTCCAGAAAACATCCAACTCAAATTTGGCCAGGTCGGGGTCCAGTCGCTCCATTAAAATATCAAACCCCTTTTCGCCATCTACCGGAGCAAACTCAAAGCTGTGGTTGTGGTAGCAGAGCTGAATACCTGCTTTTTTGCACAGCTCCCCCGCTCTGTTCATACCATCACACAATTGCTTATAATCATCCGCAGTACCCCGTTCTTCCCGAAAGAGGTAGGCCATAATAAGGTGGTTGACCCCTTCTTTAGCTGCCTCATCAATGGCCGCTTCTATGCCTCCTGCCGGCGCTTCTCTGTTGCGCAGTTCCCAACGCCCCGTGAAGTGAGCCGAGGGGATGTGCGAGCAGTAGACTTGGAGGTCCAAATCTTTGAGAATGGGGCGAAAGCTTGTTAGCTGATCCATATCCATCAGCTCCACTTGTTGATAACCGTGTTCGCGGATGGCTTTAAGGGTAGCAGCCGGGTCGGCTTTAAGCTGCTCGCGAACCGTCCAGAGTTGTAAGCCAATATCTTTCATGTAGGGGCTGTCTTTTTCGACGCCGCAGGCGCTGAGGGGGCTAAGGCCCAGCAAGCCCAATCCAGCTCCAGCTACCGCAGAAGATTTGATGAATTGCCGCCTTTTGATGATCCGCATGAGTCGTTGGGTTGGATGAAAAACTAAAAGTAGGAAAAAGCGCGGAAAAACCAACGGCCCGCTGCGCTAATTCGTGGGGCTTAGCGTTGCTTCCACCTTACTTTTTAGCAGCTCATAGGCCGCTATCTGCGCCCGTACGGTTGGGGCCTCTTCTGGGCCTCGACGATAAGGATTACTCTGTAGCTGATCGATGATTCTGGCCTTGCGGTTGTCCTCCAATTGTAGTTGGATAAGCTGGCGCAGCTCTGCGTAGACCTCCGGGTCGTAGATAGGCATAGCCACTTCGACGCGACGGTCGAGGTTGCGATTCATCCAGTCGGCAGAAGCGGTATACATTTTTTCTTTGCCGCCGTTGGCAAAGATATAGACCCGCGCATGCTCCAAAAAGCGGTCGACCAAGCTCATTGCTTCGATGTTCTCACTGAGGCCCTTGACGCCGGGCACCAGACAGCAAATCCCTCTGACGATCAGCTGTATCTTCACCCCAGCTTGGCTGGCCTCGTAGAGTTTTTCGATCATCTCCTGATCTTCGAGGCTGTTCATCTTGAGGATCATGTAAGCGGGCAGGCCCACCCGGGCATTAGTGATTTCTTTGTCGATCATGGCGGTGAAGCCTTTACGGGTGGTGAAGGGAGAGACCAGCAGGTGCTTACATTTGGGCATGATGATCTTACCTTCCAGCAAATCGAAGACCTGAGTGATTTCCCGGCCCAGTCGTTGGTCGGCGGTCAGCAATGCGTGGTCGCAGTAGAGGCGGGCGGTTTTTTCGTTGAAATTTCCGGTACCCAAATAGCTGTAGTAGTGCAACTGCTTCTTTTCTCTGCGGCTAATCAGCAACAGCTTGGTGTGCACCTTGATGCCGGGAAAGCTGTAGCGCACCTCCGCCCCGGCTTCTTTGAGCTGATTGCCCCAATAGAGGTTGGACGCTTCGTCGAAGCGGGCTTTAGCCTCTATGAAGGCGGTCACCTTTTTGCCCTGCTGTACGGCGTAGAGCAAGGCTTGCGCAACCTCAGATTTGCCAGCAACGCGGTAGAGGGTAATGTGAATTTGCTCGACTTGCTTGTCCTCAGCTGCCTCGCGAACCAGTTGAGGAATATAGTCGTAGCGCTGGTAGGGGAAGTGCAGCATATAATCTTTCTGCCCAATGGCCTCCATTAGAGAATCGCAGTGCTCTAGTTCAGGATGAGGCAGTGGAGGCAGCTGGGTATCGTGCAATTTTGAATTTTTGCTAGGATCGGGAAAGCCGAAAAAGTCGTTGAAGTTATGGTAGCGGCCGCCGGGGGTCAAGTCGTTTTTACTTAATTCGAAGACGGTCTTGAGTTGATCCAGTAGGGCCTCCGGCAGTCGGGTATCGTAGAGAAAGCGGGTGGGTAGGCCGATGTCGCGGTTGTCCAGACTGCGGCGAATTTTTTCGATCAAGTCGCCCGAGAATTCATCATCGATGTAGAGTTCGGCATCGCGGGACAGTTTGATGGCGTAGGCGTCGGTGATGGGTTGATCGGGGAAGAGCTGGGGGAGTTTGCAGCGGATGAGGTCATCGATGAAGGTGATGCAATGCTGGTCGGCCTCGCTGGGGACGACGACGAAGCGGGGCGTCTCGTCGGGAATATTAATGAGCGCGGGTGGAGCGCCTTCGGCTGCAAAATGAACAATCAAATAAAGTCCTTTATTCTCTAAAAATGGGGCAGGCTGCTCCATATCCAGGCTTACCAACTGAATTTGACTAGCCAGTTGCTCATCGTACCATTGACGGGCAAATGCTATTTGGGAATCGGTGAAGTCTTGTTCATTGACCAAAAAAATCCCTTCGGCCTGCAGCTCCGGGATGATTTCTTTCCGAAAAATGCGTCCAAATTCCGTCTGTTGAAGCTCTACAATGGCTTTAATCTCTCGTAGAATTTTCTTAGGCTTGAGGTCTAGTTTTTTCCGAGTCTTCTTCTTCAGTTTCCGAAAGCTGCGATGGGAAGCCACCCGAACGCGGAAGAACTCATCGAGGTTAGAGGAATAAATGGCCAAAAATTTTAGGCGCTCCAAAAGAGGAACACTAGGGTCTTTAGCTTCTTGAAGTACCCTTTCGTTGAAGGATAACCAGCTGATGTCTCTTTTAATAAGGGGAAGGTTTTCAGACATAATTTGAATCTCTTAATGGTGAATTGCAATTGGCATCAAACACTAAATGTACTACGATACAGGTCATCTGGAGTTCAAATTTAGGTTAAATTTGTGTGATCATTTTGTATCCTTCCCCAACAAAAATTATAGAAGTCAATTTGGGCATCAAACGAATGGCTAGATCAGCGCCAAGTCCGATTTCTCATATTTGACAAAGCCGCCCTTGGTTGGCAGCTGCTTTTTGACGTCCCAATATTTGCGGGCCTCCTGGAAAGAATAGCCCTTGTTATCATCCAAAAAATCACGGACATATTGGTTAAACATATTATAGGCAGCAATTTCTCTTCTGAAATTAGGATTCTCCTTACGCCGTTCCAGTTCCTCCCATTTCAAAATGGCATCCTCCAAAGTCTTCCCCGCATTGCTCTTTGCCCAGGCCATAAAATCACCATGACAAGAAAAGTGATCGCCAATCTCCGCCTTCATAAACCGCCGAAAGTTAGGACCGAAAGAAATATTATCCGTAATCACCGTATCCCGACTCAGCTCCGCCCTCGCCCAATTAAATTTAGAGTGGGCCTTTTTCTTTTTGGCTACAGGCTTGAGTGCCCCATCGTTATCCAAGGCATATATAATGCGATCCCTCAGCTCAAATTTGCTGCCGCTGTAGGGCAGTTGGATGGCCTTGCAAATGTCTACCATCTCGGCTTTCAGCCAGTACCAATTGTTGAATTCTACGCCGGTCTTAATATCTGTAAAATCTGGTCGTGTCATTGTACATCTTGATTATTCAAGTGTATAACAGATTTTTGGGGAAATGTTTTACAATAAAGCGTGTAGATAATTCGCCGTATCCTTTAGGCCAAATAGTTCGAGATACTGAGCTAGGAAATTTTTTAAGTTGTTAGTAACAATAATATTTGCATTAACCTTGATTGCTGCGGCTAGGACATGGCGATCTTTTTCATCAGGAAGTGTTAAGCTATCGATGAGTACCTCGTAGTTTTTAACTAATGCGTCTGGAAAAGCTTGGTTCGCCCAGCCGATCCGCTTTTTGATTTCTGCTTCGCTTACCCTCTTTCTTCTCATTACCTCTATCCATTCATCGAAGATATGTTTACTCCACTTTGGCGTATATAACTCGTCGTGGGCAAACCAAAAGAGTAGATCACGAATCTCAATAGGAACGATTACGTTGGTATCGAGGACACAGATAAATCTAATGCTATGAATCATACAATCCTGATTCTTCGTCGGCATTCATTATTTTGGTCAATAATTCTTGCTGCTCCGCCTTTTTACTTTTCTTGTAAGCCATTACATCCTCAAATTTTACCCGTCGATGTTTACCAATTTTGGTGTAGTCAATTTTTCCTTCCTCAAGTAATTTTACTAGATGGGGACGAGAACAGCCCAGTAGATCAGCAGCGGCTTGAGTAGTCATTTCTGTAGCCACCGGAACAATTGATATAGGTTTCCCTTGGCTCGTAACTTTCAGGATTTTGGCAAGTAGTTTCAAGGCTTTCAGGGGTACTTTAATTTTTTCCTTCGTTTCTTCAACCTCTATTTCAGGAGCGTCTTTATGGATTTTTTCAAGTGCTTCTACAAGCGTATTGTAGGACTCCATAGCGACCTTTTGTTCTTCTTTCGAAGGCTTGTATATATGCTCTAAAGGATTCATCTTTTTGGATTGCGGTTATGATCAATTCAATGAATATAATCGAAATAATCGAAAATGTTTGTACGCCTAATCTGCTTTCCCCAAAGCCACCAACTCCCTTAACTCCCCATCCGAAAAATCTCCAATCCACTGCTCACCGTTGGAGACGGTGAGGTCGGCTAGCTCTTTCTTTTTAAGGAGCATGGTGTTGATTTTTTCCTCAAAAGTGCCTTGGGTGATGAAGCGATGGACCAGCACATTGCGCTTCTGACCGATGCGGTAGGCGCGGTCGGTGGCCTGGGCTTCTACGGCGGGGTTCCACCAGAGGTCGAAGTGGATGACGTTGGAGGCGGCAGTGAGGTTGAGGCCGGTACCGCCGGCTTTGAGGGAGAGCAAGAGGGCTCGGGTAGCCCGGTCGTTTTGGAACTGCTCGACCATTTCGTCGCGCTTTTTGCGGGGGACGCCACCGTGCAGGAAGGGCGTTGCCAGTCCAAAGTGTTCCTCCAGCATCTCCGCCAGCAGGCGGCCCATCTCTTGGTACTGCGTAAAAATCAAGACCTTTTCTCCATTGTTCAAAATGGGCTGCATCAGGTCGATCAAAAGCATGCACTTTCCGGAGAAGGCGGCGTCGGCCTTCCCCTTCTTGAGGAACTGCCTCGGGTGGTTACAAACCTGCTTGAGGGCTGTGATCAGCTTGAGCACCAAGCCCTTCCGGGCGATGCCCTCTGCCGTCTCAATCTGCCGCATGGTATTGTCCACTACGCTCTGGTAAAGGGCAGCCTGCTTGCTGGTCAGCTGGCAAAACTGGTCTTGCTCGATCTTGTCTGGTAAGTCTTTGATAATGGATTTGTCGGTTTTGACGCGGCGCAGGATGAAGGGGGAAGTGATCTTGCGGAAGCGCTTTAGCTGCTGCTGGTTGCGGTCGACTTCGATGGGGCGGGCGTAGTTGTCCTTGAAAGCCTTTAGGCCCCCGAGGTAGCCCTTGTTGCTGAAGTCGAAGATGCTCCAATATTCGCTCAGGCGGTTTTCGACGGGGGTGCCGCTCATGGCGATTTTTACCGCCGCCTTGATTTTCTTGATGGCCTTGGTCTGGGCGGTGCTTGGGTTTTTGATGTTTTGGGCTTCGTCGATAGCCAGGAGGAGCCAGGGCAGTTTGCTCAGTTGGTGGCTGTCGCTGCGGGCGACGCCGTAGGTGGTGATGAGCAGATCGGCGGTTTGGAGGGGAGCCAGGTCGCGCTTAGGGCCGTGGTAGAGGTGGGGGTGCAGAGCGGGGGCAAATTTGGCGATCTCCTTGCTCCAGTTGGTAAGCAGTGTGGTAGGGACGATGATGAGTGCTTTGCGTTGATCCAGCTCGCCGTCCTCTTTGAGCTTAAGCAAGGTGGCGATGACTTGCAGGGTTTTACCCAGCCCCATATCATCAGCAATGAGGCTACCGAAGCCAATGCGGGTATTTTTGTAGAGCCACTGGTAGCCCCGCAGTTGGTAGGGGCGCAGGGTGGCGCGGAGCTGCCGGGGTGGCTTCACCGCCTCCCCATTCAACAGGTTGTCGATCAGTTCTTTAGTCGTCTCATCGAGCTGAACGTGGGCTCCTTCGTACTCTTCGGTAAGGGCGACTTGTAGGAGTTCTTGGCTATTCAGCTGGGGAGGATTGCGCATTTGCTGGATCAGTTTTTTGATGTCTTCTTCGTTGAAATGCACATATTGGTCATTGATCAATACAATCCCGCTGTATTGCTGGATCATTTGCTCGAACTGCGATGCTGGAACCAGGTGATCTCCAATGGCCACCTGCCAGTTGAAGTTGATCAGTTGATCTAATGAAAGTAAAGACTTTTTGTTGATCGCTCCACCTTCCTCCGATTCCAGGGTTAGGGAGAGCTGAGGGCGCAACAGCTTACGCAGGGCCTTCGGCAGCAGTACCTTGATGCCAAAGAGCCGAATGGTTGGCAAGATTTTAAAGAGGACCGCTACAAATTTTTCTGAATCAAAATGAAGCAGCTCCTGTCCTTTAGAAGCAATGAGCGTCTGAATCTGAGGGAAATGTTCGGCCAGCATCGTCAGATCGCGCAGGGCATCCATGCGGATATTGCGGTATTGGGTTTCCTCAAACAGCTCCGGTAGACTAATGAGCGTCTGCAAAGCCTGCTTTTTATCTTCCACGGCCACGTCCACTACAAAACTGTTCTCCTCAGGCTGGTCTTCCACGAGCAGTACTGGGATGAAATCTTTTTCGGTCAAGTAGAATTTGTTCAGCCAGAGTTGAATGGCGGCAGGATACCCCTGGCTTTCGTAAGCCTCGAACTTTTCCAAACTCCCATTAAAGAACAACTGGGTGACTTGATTCTCCAGCATCCTGAGATTGGTCTGGGGCTGTTTTTGGATAAAATGATTGAGAAAGACGCTCAGGCTGCTGTTGAGGGTTTCGCTCTCGATGGGTTCGAAGATTTCTTTCCCCACCTTCACAAAAACTAAATCTGTTGGAATCAGCTGTTTCAATTTTTCATTCAGCTGATTGATGTCCTCGTTAATCACCAGCGGTATCCAGCGGATGCGGTAATGTTGGATACCTATTTGCAGTAGCTCCGGCGTTATTGCGGAATGTATGGCCAGCTTAAGCGCATATTGATAGGCGAGAAATAGACCACGTAAGTGATTCGATAGTTGCAAGAGGGCCGCTGGCGGAATTTTCTTCAACCATTCCATCAAATCCTCTAAATGCTGAAAAATGAGGATATCATCTCCCTTATTATTTCGAAGCGTACAGTACAGAAAGTTGAAGGCCTCATCTGTAATCATGGCCACCTCCTCTACCGCCAAGTGCTCTGCCAAGAGTTTTTCAGGTAGCTCCCGCTTTAGCTCCGCCTTTCTCAAATTTCGAGCAGTATTTTGGTAGACCTTATGAAGAATGGGCTTAAAATCTCCAGAAGGGTAAAAAACGGGCTTGTCAGAAAGCAGCTGCATTAAATTATCCAGACAATCGGGCAATCGGGTGAAATCCAGCGTCTGATAAACCTCCTCCTTCCAGTCAAAATCTTTGGGTTCAATGTCGAAAGGCTGGATCAGGTCATCGACATTAGTAACCGGAATTTCTTTCTGGTCACTCCCAATAAATCCAGTGTTGGCCAAACCATCGAACAGGTCAAAATTGTGTAGTTCAAAGACCAAAAAAGGATTCTTATCAATTTCATTGGCAATCAAGTAAAGCACTGCGGCCATATGCTTGCAGGGGACCGCCCAGTCCGGGCAAGAGCATTCCCCCTGCAAATCTTCCCAGCTGGTTGGAAAAAGGGCGATGCCTTGTTCGTTCAAATAGTCGTTGAGGTCGGGCGGTAGGTTGCGGTTCAGCAACTGAGAGAGGTAGAAGGGATTGCTGGTAATCAGCTCAATGATTTTCGCTTGGTCCTCGGAATCAAAGGGAGGGACGTAAATGTCGACGCGATAGGCATTGCGGCGGGAACCCGCCACCGTAGCCCCGATATGATTGCCTTCAATCGTAATATTCAGCACTGCCCCTTTGTTGGCATAGGTCCTTCCGCGCGGTAGTCGATTGGAGTAATCAATTGCCGTTAAGGCGTTCAGCCATTCCTTTCCCCACCAAGTGTTGCCGTAAGTTTTGCGCATGGGGTAAAAATAGGGTTTTATAGCAAATATGTATTTGCTACAGCGGAGAATCCTTACTGGAAGACAATTTGTACCTTTGGTGGTGGTTACCTTTTTGGGTGCTTAATGGATGTTTAACAGAGGCTTTAGAATAATTATGGTGTACAACAATCAACTTCGCCTAATCGTACACGGTGGGGCCTGGAATATCCCGGACGCCTACCGGCAGGCCCACCTAGACGGCGTTCGTGCTGCCGTCGCCGCCGGACGGGAGCTGCTGCTGGCCGGCGCCCCCGCCCTAGACGTCGTCGAAGGGGCAGTCAAGGTCATGGAGGCCGACCCCACCTTTGATGCTGGCCGAGGGGCCTTCCTCAACGAGCACGGCGAGGTCGAGCTGGACGCCATCATCATGGATGGCCGTACGCTGGACTTTGGGGCCGTAGCGGCTCTACAGAATGTGCTCCATCCCGTCGGAGTGGCCCGCCTGGTGATGGAGCAAACGGAGCACTGCATGCTAGTCGGCGAGGGGGCTTTACAATTCGCCCGCCGCATGGGCATTGAGGAGCTGCCGCCGCAGGCGCTGCTGACCGAGCGCGAGTTGGCCTTTTTCCGGCAGATTAAGGGCGATAGCAGCTATCGAACTTATCAGCCCTTTGGTGATTTACCCGGCGATACCGTCGGAGCGGTGGCCCTGGATGCGGAGGGTAACTTTGCGGTGGCGACTTCGACGGGGGGGACGGCTCGCAAGCTGAAGGGGCGGGTGGGCGACAGCCCGCTGGTCGGCGGCGGCGCGTATGCGGACAATGAGCGAGGGGGCGCCTCGGCGACAGGCTGGGGCGAGTCGATTATGAAAGTTTTGCTGAGTAAGACGGTATGTGATTTGTATGCTTATTGTGGAGCGCAAGAGGCGACAGCCAAAGGGATTGCGCTACTCGAAAAAAGAGTGGATGGATTAGGAGGAGTGATCGGAATTGATCGACAAGGAAACTATGGCCATTTTTGCAATACACCGCGAATGGCGATGGCTTATTTACAAGAAAACGGAACGATTTACAGCCTCATTGAAGGCGAAGACCATCGGTAATTCTAAAGAAGAAAATAAAGTTTTATGAAATCTAACTTATTGCTAATTGGTCTACTTTTCTTTGCCTGGAGCGCCTCTGCTCAGCTTGCTTTTCAAAATCATCTGGTTTCCGGTGGTCCAAATGATGACGATGGCGCCTACGCCGTCTACTCCGCCGATATTGATGGCGACGGGGATATGGATGTGATTTCGGCAGCATCGGGAGGACATACTATAGCTTGGTACGAAAACCTAGATGGCAAGGGCACCTTTGGCCAACAACGGCCAATTGCTAAAAATATTCTTTTTGCCTGGGGCTTAGCGGCGGCGGACTTGGATGGTGACGGAGATGTAGATGTGCTTTCAACATCAAGTCGTAATCCTGGTCTGGCCTGGTACGAAAATCTGGATGGGAAAGGGACTTTTGGCCCCGTACGAAAGTTTGGGGCTAGTGGAAGTGTCAACTATTCTGTGCACGTTGCAGATGTAGACGGGGACGGTGATATGGACGTGATTTCCGATTCAGAAGATACCTATAATACGGTTTGGCACGAAAATACAGACGGCAAGGGGACCTTTAGCTGGCCGAAGGTGGTCAGTAATACAAGGGGGCGGAACAATACGATTGCTTCGGCAGATATGGATGGGGACGGCGATATTGACATTGTCACAGAAGGGGCATCCCCGACTGGGCTTGGTCCTGCCTGGTTTGAGAATACAGATGGGCAAGGGACCTTCGGTACTCAACACGCGCTCTCGGAGGAATACCTAAATGTTCGGTTCGTACACACTACGGATATAAATAATGACGGTCATCCAGATGTACTTTTATATTCTCGATCTAAAGGAGCGATTCTGTGGTTTAAGAATGCAGATGACCAGGGAAATTTTGATGATTTTCAAATCGCTGCAGACCCAACGGAGAGCGTAGAAGCCATTTACCCCGCAGATGTAGATGGCGATGGAGATATGGATATTCTTGTTGCAACTGTAGAAGACGATCGGGTCGCCTGGTATGAGAATACGGATGGCCAAGGGACCTTCGGGGAGCAGCGAATGATTACGAATATCACTAAAGGTGCATCCTCTGTATTCGCTGTGGATTTAGATGGTGATGGCGATGCGGATGTCCTTTCTGCTTCGGGATTCGACGATAAAATAGCTTGGTATGAGAATACCGACGGCCAGGGAGCCTTTGGTGATCAACAGCGGATTACGCGTGAGGTGAGCAGCTGGGTGGCTTCTGTGTACGCTGCGGATTTGGATGGAGATGGGGATGCAGATATTGTGTCGGTTTCGCCGGGAGATGGCAAGGTTGCTTGGCATGAGAATAGAGATGGGCTGGGAGATTTTGGAGGGCGGCAGGTCCTTGCAGAGTCCGCCACTGGTGGAACCACAATCCGTACAATCGATCTTGATGTCGACGGCGATCTGGACATCGTTGTTGGAGAACGCCATCGTGTTTTTTGGTTAGAGAATACAGATGGTCGAGCTTCTTTTGGTACGGAAGAGGTGCTTGTAGAGGGAATTGGTAATGCGCATACACTACAGCTCGCAGATGTAGATGGGGATGGGGATTTGGATTTGCTTACACCAGATATAGAAGGAGATCAAGTAAATTGGTACGAGCATATGGATGGTAGGGGCAGCTTCAGTGACAGACAAGTTGTTGTTAACGTAATTGATCCCAATAGACTGTTCTCCAGCGATTTGGATAATGATGGTGATCTGGATGTTGTATGGTCGTCATCAATTGCTAATACCATCGGCTGGGCGGAGAACAGTGACGGGAAAGGTACATTTGTTGATCGCGGGCTGATTGCTACCGATAAGCGTGCCCTCTCTATTTTTGTTGCCGATGCAGATGGTGATGGAGATAATGATCTATTTTTGGTTTCTGTACTTGAGGATCAAGTAGTCTGGTACGAAAATATGGATGGCTTAGGGGATTTTGCAACTATACATACCGTCTCCAGTGACCTTGATGGTCCGTCCGTAATCTACGCTACTGATTTAGATAATGATGGGGATGTGGATCTCCTAGCGGCTTCCATAGGAGACGATGAGCTGGTTTGGTACAGGAATCTTCTGGGGCGGGGCATTTTTGGTAGTAAGCAAGTTATTGCTAAAATGAACT
This sequence comes from Bacteroidota bacterium, assembly GCA_038750655.1. GTDB lineage: Bacteria > Bacteroidota > Bacteroidia > Chitinophagales > Saprospiraceae > JBCDGZ01. Next base: position 62,073 of record JBCDGZ010000014.1, read on the forward strand.
TTGGAAGTTGCCGAGATTTATACGCTGTAGACCTTAATCAGGACGGGGCCATTGATATACTCTCTGCGTTTAGTAATGATAGGATTTATTGGCATGAGAGTCGGGATGTGGTGAATAATAAGATTGAGGGCATTGTTCAGCTGGACCTTGATGGCGATGGATGCGATGGGGAGGATGTGCCAGCTTCTCGGGTTCGGGTAAATACGAGCGACGGGACGCGCCAGCACGCGACGCTAGCGTTCGACGATGGCAGCTACCAGCTGTTTTGCAACCAAGGAGGCTACACCACCTCCGTACTGGCCGCCCCCTATTTCCGGGTGGAGCCTGCCGCCCCATTTGTCAATTTTACCGGGACCTGGGATACTGAGGTCCTTAACTTTTGCCTCAGCCCCACCCAAAGCATTGACGATCTCAACATTAGTCTCTACCCTACCAACGAGGCGCTCCCCGGCCTAAAGGCCACCTATCATCTCCGCTATCACAACGCCGGGACTCGCCCCCTAAGTGGAGCGATCACCCTGACCTACGATTCGGAGAAATGCAGCTTCGAAAGCGCCTCCGCCAATCCCTCCACAACGGGAGCCAACACCCTCCAATTTCCGTTCATCGACCTGGCCCCCTTCGAAACCCAAACCATCGATCTGACCTTCGAGCTGTTCCCCGCTCCTGACACCGAACTTGGAGACACCTTAATCTTTACCGCTCAAATTGAGTCCACCGCCACCGACATTACCCCTTCCGATAATATCTTCTCGCTCCGACAAAACGTTTTCAGCGATTTCAAACTGAACGACATGCAAGTGCTGGAAGGCCCCGAAATTTTACTGGAAGAAGCAGACGACTATTTACATTACCTCATCCGTTTTCAAAACAATGGTACGCAGCCCGCCCTGCGACTACACATCCGTAATGAATTAGACGAGCGATTGGATTGGAGTACTTTACAATTGGAAAGCACCAGCCACGAATTGGCCATTAGAATAGAAAATGGCAAGGAAGTTAACTTCTTGTTCGATGATATTAATCTGCCCCACGAGGCGGTCAACGAGGAGGAATCCTACGGTTTTGTTGCCTACAAAATCAAACCCCAAGACAATGTAAGCGGTGGTGACATTATCTTCAACCAAGCCGACGTCATCTTCGATTTCAACGAAGATTTAGTAACGAATCAAGTCCGCACCGAGATCATCGACCCCACCAGTACCCAAGAAATCGAAACGCTAGATTTCCGCCTCTACCCCGTTCCCACTACTGCTGACCTCCACATAAAAGCCGATTTCACAATCGCCAAGATCGAAGTGTATGATTTGCTGGGGCATCTGCTGCTTGAGGAGCGGCGCTCTGATTACATCAATCTTTCCCGGTTGCAAGCAGGCATTTACTTTTGCAGGATTGTAAATGGGCAAGGGCAGAGTGGGGTGAAGAAGGTTGTTAAATATTAATGGCATGCAGTATTCGTAAGTGACTTACTGGAACAGTTGTAAATATTCTTTGAACAAATACTGTTTTCTCCGTCGATTGTGCTCATTCATTTGTGAGATAATCCCTAGCTGCTCTAGGTCACTGATTAGTTTATAGGCTGAAGGCAAAGATAGACTAGTTGTAGCCTGCACTTTTTTAGCATCGATCATTGGATGTTGATATAGATATTCTAAAACGGACCTGCCGTTGAGTACCCGATTGCCGAGAGCTTGAAGTTTATGGTCTACCTCTTTTTGTAGTTTCAGTATTTTATCAAAAGTCTCAATACTTTTTTTTGAAGTTTCTATGATGCCCACTAAAAAGAATTTACACCATTGAATCAGGTCGCTTTTTTCTCTGACACGCATAAGATTCTCGTAGTACAAGCGCTTATTTTTTTCAAAGAAATCTGATAGATACAATACAGGCTTTTTCAGAATACCTTGCTCTACAAGAAATAAGGTGATTAATAGCCTGCCAACTCTTCCATTGCCATCAAGAAAGGGATGTATGGTTTCAAACTGATAATGCACAAGAGCTATTTTCAATAAGTCGGGAAAATAATTTTCTTCATTGTGAATGAATTTTTCCAGGTCGCTCATATAATCATTCACTGAAGTATGGACAGGAGGGATAAATATAGCGTCGCTTATAGTTGCTCCTCCAATCCAGTTCTGGCTTCTCCGAAATTCTCCGGGAAGCTTATGTTCACCCCTTACTCCCTGAAGCAGCGTTTTGTGGGTTTGCTTTATTAATCTTGAAGAAATAGGGAGCTTTTCGAGACCATTAATAGCTTGATTTAGTGCTTGGGTGTAATTTCTAACTTCATCCCAATCGTTCCTCTTTTCCTCTACCACATCTTCTCTATCCAGAAGGGCTTCTTCAATGTTTGTTTTGGTTCCTTCGATTTTGCTTGACTGTGTTGCTTCTTTTAAGACATGCATTTCGATGAATAAATCAATGTTAGGGATGTAATCAGAGTACATGTCTAATCGGCCTATTTGTCGGTCAGCTTGGCTCAGTAAGGCCAAGAGTTCCATATTATCAATGCTCCATTCTCTATTGATCATTTGAGGCTGGAAGCTTTTGTAGGACCCTTGATTAATGTATTTTCCTGAGTTAAAGTTTTTCATAGTAAATTTTATTAGCGAAATACTGTTTTTAAGCTAACAATTTTTTTACTTAAAAATGTGATAATTTATTCAATTTTACGCTAAAAAACTTAATTAAGGATTTTTATGACCATTCCCTAGCCTTCATCCATTCCAATAAATGAATATGCAACTGCTCCTTTCCCCCACTAGCCAAAATACTCCGTAGGCTCATCCAGGCTTCCAGTAAATAACGCCCCTCCGCATCCGGTTTTAGCGGATAGGGAGGGGTTGAAGGGGGCATGGAGAAAAAGCCATGCTCCTCAAAGCCGAGCGATTTCATAGCGTTTTTTATCAGCTGATTCATATCCCCTACTTTCTTGCCTTTGGCGATGGGGTCAGAGTCCCCGTGCCCAGGCTTACTGATGGCAATCACTGCTCTGGGTTGTGACCACTGCTGAATATTCTGCTTCATCAAGGCCGCAGAGCCGCCCTGTGCGTGCAGGATGAGTAAGGGCTCTTCCTTTTTCCAGAAATCGTAAAGAGCATGAAGCTGCCCTACTGGGCTCTTGCAATAGCGTTGTCCTCGCGCTGGATACTTCGTCGGCAGCTGTAAGGTGTAGCGCAGTGTAGAGGAGGAGCTTTGTCGAATGTGTTCACCCATTTTTTTATAGCGCTTGGTCTCCTCTGCCGGGGTATTGCAAATTTGTACATGGGGTGGTAGATCATGGTTGAGCAACTGCTGGATGTAGGGACGGACAGGGCTGTCCGCCCAGTTGAATATTGTCGTAGGGACTTTTAGTTGCTGTACGTGCTCCGCTCGTTCGTGCAGAAAGGCGAGTCGGTAAGCACGGGCATAATCGGGCCCGGCCTGCAAATAGTCAATGGCTCGCTGATGGAGTACCTCGGCGGAGGGCATCGGAGTAGACAGCTTATGCGCTGCTTGCTGAGCATACCAGGGGAAATACTGGCAATGTCCCTTTACTATTTGCCATAATGACTGCAAATGGCTACCACCAATAGTTGGATTGAGGTCGGGAAAATAGTTGTCCAATAAATCCGCCCTCTGCTTATCGTCGAAATGGCCAGCATTGTCTAGGTAAAGATGGCTGACCTGGTCGGGATATTCGAGGGCATAGCGGAGGGCCATTTGCGCCCCCGCTGCCGTACCATAGATAGCGAACTTACTTAGATTTAATTGGTCAAAAAGTTGTCGAAAATAGGGAATATAGTCTTCTATCCGCTCTGCCGACTGAGGTAAGGAATCCGACAGCCCATAGCCCGGCGTATCCGGGGCAATAAGGGTAAAGCGGTTCTTGAGTTGTTGCATCAAAGGGAGGAGCTGGGCCGAAGAAAAGGGGGCGGCGTGAAAGAGTACAATGGCTGGTCCACGGCCGCCAGCGCGAAGGTGGCACTGTAACCGACCTACTGAAACAAATGACTTTTTCATTGGGGTTGACATATTGATGAATCGCAACTCAATATAGGAATATTCTACTAGGTATTATTGCTCTCTCCTGCGCCAGCCCTCACTGCCTGAATTCGGTAGAAATTATTTCATTCAAGCGAGGGAATAAGCGAAATAAAAAAGTACGAATATTATGTGTTAAAAAACTTGCATGTTAGAAGAGCTGCGGTTAATTTTACATTCGAACTATTCTGGTTTGATGTCGACAAAAATGAAAAACAATATTGTATTTACAGAATAATTCTATTTTGATCCTCAGATTGACAAAATTATACGTCTACCACTCTATACCACTCTTCTATTGTCCCTTTCTGTATTGATTTTCAACGTTTAATAAATTATGCTCTATGTGATTGTATTGCACATAGGCTAAAGTAAAAATTAATAATATATACAATTTTTGATGGTTTCTGCTCTTTTTTGAGTGAGGTGTTGACCTGGCTTGAAGAGGCTGTGGTAGTTGTAAAATAATTGTTGATTTGAAGTGAAAAATTTAATTTAATCTTCCCAAAGTAAAATTTACCTAATGGAGAAGCATTTTCTAAAAACCTTAAATTAACAACCATGCAATCAACTATGAAATTTTTTTTAGGGGCCTGTGTCCTCTTCGCCATGATGTTTGCTGCCTGTAACAAAGAAGATAATGATGTCAAATCAGTGGTCACTGCTGATGATAACTTTGAGCTTTGGCTAGAGCAGCAAGTTGCCAATACCGATAAAGAATTGACCGTAGAACACGCTACTTTAGAAGAGATCAACGAGGAAATGGTGGCCAATGGCTTGGAGCCATTTGATCAGGCTGATGTTGAGCGCGCCGTACAGGCAAGATCGACTTGGGACTGTGGTTCTTGGATTTTCCTCGGTGACTGGAATGATGACGGCAATCTATCTACTCTGGACCTGATTAAGGCTCAGCAGTATCTGTGCAGCAGTTCTGCTGGATGTGCAGGTTCTGTTGACACCAGTACTTTCCCATTCAACAATGAGCGATTCTTTGGGTACCTCACTTTTTTGGAAGACGGAACAGACATCCTCCTCTTGAACCGTGATGATATTGATGCCGGCCGTGATTTTATCCTCGGATTGATCGTCTGCTTCTAAAGTTGAGTTGAAGATCATTTGAATAAAAGTTAATGACTATTGGCCCCTTTGGATTATTGAATCTGAGGGGGCCTAATAGTTTCTAAGGGGTAAATGTGTTTGGGAAAACGATAGGAAAAGACCACCTTTGCAGGAAATGGTACCTCTGCATTATGAAAGACGTTCAGACCCTTCTCGAAGTCATTGACTTGGAACAAATTGAAGAAAATATTTTCCGTGGCGAATCGCACAGCATCGGCAGTAAGCGCGTTTTTGGCGGGCAGGTGCTGTCACAGGCGCTGGATGCCGCCATCCGCACCGTGCCAGAGGAGCGCTTGGCGCATTCTATGCACGGCTATTTCATTCTCCCTGGTGATGTGACTAAGCCGATCGTTTTTAATGTAGATCGGATTCGGGATGGGGGAAGTTTTACGACCCGTAGGGTGGTAGCGATTCAGAATGGGCGGGCGATTTTCAATATGTCGGCCTCCTTTCAGCTGGTGCAGCCAGGATTGGATCATCAGATTCAAATTCCCGATGTTACGCCTCCCGAGGAGCTGTCCAATGATCAGGAAATTCTGGAAGCTTGTATCGACGAATTGCCCGAAATCTATCAACGCATTCTGGGCCAGCGCCCCATTGAGTTCCGTCCGGTTGATCCTATGGGCTTTTTAAAGCCTTCCGAGGGCGAGCCTTTTCGCCATGTCTGGCTAAAAGCCAAGGGCCGCCTGCCCGACAGCGGCAGCGTCCATCGGCGTATCCTGGCCTACGCCTCAGATTATAACCTCCTCACGACAGCCCTGGGACCTCATCCCGTTAGCATGGATCAGATGCAGATGGCCAGTCTGGATCACGCCATGTGGTTTCACCGCGACTTTCGAGTCGATGAATGGCTGCTCTATTCGCTGGACAGCCCCAGCGCCTCTAATGCCCGGGGCTTCACCCGTGGGAATCTCTTCAATCGCCAAGGTATTCTGGTCGCCTCCGTAGTGCAGGAAGGCCTGATTCGTCGGCGCAAATAGTGCTCTTCATCTTATTTTGTTTAATTTTTTGACCCTATTTTTGAACAAAAGTTCAACAAAGTGGTTCTTAGCTTAGAGTCATAGGCGAAATTATTATTAATACATTTAATAAAATAAGTTAAAGCCATGCGATATTTTATGTTATTTCTACTTTTTGGATCAACGATTAATATTCCTCAACTAAAGATTGATTTTGGGCAAAGTAAGGATGGCCAGAATTGGAATGTGATCAATGATGGAGTGATGGGAGGTTTATCCCAAGGGCAGGCCCAGCTCAGCGAAAATGGCCTGTTGTTTAAGGGTAAGGTTTCTCTGGCCAACAATGGCGGTTTTGCCTCCTTCAAAGGCCCTTTTGAACCCACCGACCTTTCCGACTTCGAGACGGTTAAAATCCGCTTGCGCAGCACCGGTTGTCAATTTGCCATGACACTCGAAATGTACGAAAGATTTTATTACCCCTATTTCAAACATCCCCTCCAGACTAGTGGAAGTGGAGAGTGGGAAATATTAGAGTTGAAACTCTCTGATTTCAAAGCATACCAGATGGGGCGTCTTGTGGGCACCAAGCTAACCGATAAAGAAAAAAAGGAAATCATTCGATTAGGTGTCATCACCAACGAGAAGCGAGAAATTCCCTTCGAGTTAGAGATCGATTATATTTCATTTGAGTGACTTAATACTAGCATACATTTGAAGTGAATGCAATTTTATATTTTTTTATGATAAAAATAGTTGGAACCTCACAGTGTAAGCTGTGAGGTTTTTTGTTCATCTACCGGGTACGAGCTAACATAAATCTGCCCTTTTTCTACAATTTCCCTCGCCTTTGGGCAGTTTGATTCAAAACAACTTTAGATATTCGTGAAAATGTTTCAAACGTACCGGTGATGAATAAGACATTGACTCTCCTTTTCTGCTTTTTGACAACCTTTAGCCTGGCCCAAGAAGCCATGGAAGTACTGCGCTGTGCTGATATAGACCGGCGTGTTCCTATTCGTAATATTTACATTGATGATAATAATAATAAATGGGTAGCTGACGAACAAGGGCTTTTTCTGGCCCAGTCGCCCGATTTTGCCAAAGAGGTCGGTATTGAAGACAGCCAATGGTCTGTGTTGAGCGTAGCGGACGGCAACGAAGAACTCAATCTTCCCAAATCAGAATTACAAGGGATCATGGGGGACCAATTCTCCGCGATCAGTTGCGCTGCTTTCGATAAGGTCAAAAAAGAGTTGTACATCGGGACCAAAGGAGGAGGTATTTTTCATTTTAAGACCAATCCTTCTCTGTCTTTGATCAATAAAATGACCAGCAAGAATTCCAAGCTGCGTTCCGATAATATTACGACCCTGATGTACCTCACGTCTAAAAATCAACTGATTGCTGGTACGGATGATGGCTTATTCATTAGCCAAGGGCGAAAATCCAAGTTGGCCGGTAAATATTTTAACATCCTTGCGGTCACCTATTACATGGGGACCATTTGGGTGTTGGGAGATAATGAGGTGATGGAACTCGACGATAAGAATGACCTCTACGGCCTGGAAATGCAGACACAGATGGTGGAAGGTAGTCTAGTCGATATTGCCTTTGATAGCCAGGGCCGGCTGTGGATCGCTTCTGAAATCATTTGCCGCTATAACTTTGAGTTAGACTCCTACGAAATATTCGGTCCTGCCGAGAACTTTACCAGTCAGTTTGTCAACTACATCGCTGTTGATAGCGATGATGCTCTTTGGGTGGGTACAGACGATAAGGGAGTGTATTTCATCGGTCGGGCTTCTTCTATGTCAGCCTCCTTGGTTGTGGATAAACCCCTGGGCTGCGATGCGAACTCCCAGGATGCTTCCCTACAGGTTCGAGCTAGCGGTGGCCAACCTCCTTACACTTACGAATGGAGTGCTGCCTTGCAAGGAGATAATCCCTCTAACTTAGGTCCTGGCGACTACAGCGTTACGGTCACCGATAAAAACGGTAAAACCGTTCAGGCGGAGGCAAAGATCGAAGATCCTCGTCTGACCCTCAAAATAAGTCAGGAGAAAGAAGCTAGTGTTGGGGGTGGTGAAGATGGTTCCGCTACGGTAAGCGTCTCCGGAGGGAATCCTAAATACCGCTACCAGTGGGATAACGGAGAAACAACCGAAACGGCCAACCGACTTGCTCCGGGAGAACACAGCGTAACTGTTAGCGATGCCAATGGCTGTAGTACAACGGCAAAGGTCACCATTACCGAAATGTTAGCCGAATTCAACGTCGCCCTTGAGCAAACCGCGGCTATCAATTGTCAGGGTGGTGCTACTGCTGCTTTGCAAGCGAAGGCCAGTGGTGGCCAAGGGCCTTACACCTTCAAGTGGAGCGCCGCCGGTCAGTCTGGCGAATCCATCGGCGGCCTGGCGAAGGGCAACTACCAAATCACAGCGACAGACGCTCTCGGCAACACCGCGAACGCCGCTCTCGAAATCGCCGAGCCTACTGCAGTTAAGGCCACCATTACCCCCCAAGCTCCCGCCAGTACCAATAATCAGGATGGAAAAGCGTTGGCCAAGGCCGAAGGGGGTACGGGGCCGTACACCTATAAATGGGACAGTGGCGAAAGTACTGCCGAAGCGGCCAAGTTAGGGGCGGGCAAGCATACCGTTACCGTTACGGACAAGAATGGCTGTACGGCTTCTGCTAATATCGAAGTTACAGAAGATATTCTACCGTTGGTCGTCGAGCTGAAAAGTAATAGTGAGATCAAATGTGCTGGGGGCAACGGTGGCGCGCTAGCTGCCGAAGTGAGCGGCGGTAAATCGCCCTTCCAATACCAATGGAGTAATGGCAATGCTGTTGGACAATCGGCTATCGGACTCAGCGCCGGTGCCTACAGCCTGACCGTCACTGATGCAGCAGGCACCACCACGGAAGCCAGCTTCACGGTCGAAGAACCCAGGGCGCTCAGCGCCAGCATTACCCCTAAATCACCAGCCAGTACCAATAATTCCGATGGTAAGGCCACGGTAAAGGCGGAAGGTGGCAGCGGTAAGTACACTTATAAATGGGACAGTGGCGAAACGGAGGATATGGCTAAAAAGTTGGCTGCGGGCTCGCACAGCGTTACCGTCACCGATGCCAATGGCTGTAGCACCACGGCTACGACAGAAGTCACAGAAGATATTTTACCGCTAGTCGTTGAGCTGAAAAACAGCGGCGAGATCAAGTGCAGCGGCGGTACAGGCGGCGCTTTGACAGCGGAAGTGAGCGGCGGTAAATCGCCCTTCCAGTACGCCTGGAGCAGCGGCGGGTCCAGCGGCGAGTCGGCTAGTGGCCTCAGCGCCGGTGCCTACAGCCTCACGGTCACTGATGCAGCAGGCACTACCACGGAAGCCAGCTTCACGGTCGAAGAACCCAAGGCGCTCAGCGCCAGTATTACCCCTAAATCACCAGCCAGTACCAATAATTCCGATGGTAAGGCCACGGTAAAGGCGGAAGGTGGCAGCGGTAAGTACACTTATAAATGGGACAGTGGCGAAACGGAGGATATGGCTAAAAAGCTGGCTGCGGGCTCGCACAGCGTTACGGTCACCGATGCTAATGGCTGTAGCGCCACGGCTACGACAGAAGTCACAGAAGATATTTTACCGCTGGTCGTTGAGCTGAAGAACAGCGGTGCGATCAAGTGCACCGGCGGTACAGGCGGCGCTTTGACAGCGGAAATAAGCGGCGGTAAATCGCCCTTCCAGTACGCCTGGAGCAGCGGCGGGTCCAGCGGCGAGTCGGCTAGTGGCCTCAGCGCCGGTGCCTACAGCCTTACGGTCACTGATGCAGCAGGCACTACCACGGAAGCCAGCTTCACGGTCGAAGAACCCAAGGCCATCAGTGCCAGCATTACCCCTAAATCACCAGCCAGCACCAATAATTCCGACGGTAAGGCCACGGTAAAGGCAGAAGGTGGCAGCGGCAAATACACTTATAAATGGGACAGTGGCGAAACGGAGGGGACAGCCAAGAAACTCGCAGCGGGTTCGCACAGCGTTACGGTTACCGATGCTAATGGCTGTAGCACCACGGCTACGACAGAAGTCACAGAAGATATTTTACCGCTGGTCGTTGAGCTGAAGAGCAGTGGCGCGATTAAGTGCACCGGTGGGTCTGGTGGCGCATTGACAGCGGAAGTGAGCGGCGGTAAATCGCCCTTCCAATATGCTTGGAGCAGCGGTGGGTCCAGTGGCGAGTCGGCTAGTGGCCTCAGTGCCGGTGCTTACAGCCTCACGGTCACTGATGCAGCAGGCACTACCACGGAAGCCAGCTTCACGGTCGAAGAACCCAAGGCCATCAGTGCCAGCATTACCCCTAAATCACCAGCCAGTACCAATAATTCCGACGGTAAGGCCACGGTGAAGGCGGAAGGTGGTAGTGGTCAGTACACTTATAAATGGGACAGTGGCGAAACGGAGGGGACGGCCAAAAAACTAGCTGCGGGCTCGCACAGCGTTACGGTTACCGATGCTAATGGCTGTAGCACTACGGCTACAACGGAGGTTACAGAAGATATTTTACCGCTGGTCGTTGAGCTGAAGAGCAGCGGCGCGATTAAGTGCACCGGCGGCGCAGGCGGCGCATTGACAGCGGAAGTGAGCGGCGGTAAATCGCCCTTCCAATACGCTTGGAGCAGCGGTGGGTCCAGCGGCGAGTCGGCCAACAGCCTCAGCGCTGGCGCTTACAGCCTCACGGTGACTGATGCAGCAGGCACCAGCACCGAAGCCCGCTTCACCATCGAAGAACCACAAGCCCTTACTGCTAAGATTACTCCTGTTGCACCAGCTTCTACCAATAATTCCGATGGTAAAGCCAAGGTCAAAGCCTCCGGCGGCTCGGGTGACTACACCTACAAATGGGACAATGGCGAAACCAGCCTCAGCGCCGAAAAACTGGCCCCTGGTCAGCATCAGGTAACCATTACGGACGCGAATGGTTGCACAACCGAGGCGGCTATTGAAATTACGGAAGATATTCTACCCCTTGCGGTTGCCATCGAGCAAACTGCTGAGATTGCTTGCAATGGCGAGCGGTCCGCCGCGCTCAATGTGGAAGTTAGTGGTGGTAAGTCCCCCTTTACCTATAGTTGGGGCAGCGATAACCTCAATGGCACCAACCCCGGCGGCCTCGTTGCCGGAAGCTATAAAGTCACGGTTTCGGATACCAATGGCAGTACCAAAGAAGCCGGTATAACAATCGAGCAACCCGCGGCCCTTTCCGTCGCTATTGGCAAGAGCAACCCTACCACCAACGAAAACAGTAAAGACGGTATGATAAGCCTGACCGTAGAGGGAGGAACATCGCCCTATACTTATCAGTGGGACAATGGCGAATCGGCCGCCAAAGCAAAGGAACTTTCTTTCGGGGCACATTCTGTCACTGTCACCGATGCCAAAGGCTGCAAGCAATCACTGGATTTCGAGATGGACAAAAAAATCCTGCCAGCCCTCACTGCCGGGCGGCTGCGAAAAGGCCAAACCCTCCAGGTCTCCCAGATCTATTTCGAAGCCGACAGTACCAACATGACCGAGGAGTCTTTCCCGGTAATGAACGAAATCGCCGAATTCCTCAAGCAAAACCCATTGATCGTCGTAGAGGTCGGTGGTCACACCAACGACGTCCCTGAGACCGAATTCTGCGACCGGCTTTCAACCGCCCGCGCCAAATCGGTAGCGACTTATATTGTCGAGCAGGGGGTAGATGGCAATCGGGTGGTGTATAAGGGCTACGGTAAGCGCAAGCCGAAGTTTTCTAATCGTACGGCCGAGGGGCGTCGGAAGAATCAGCGGGTGGAGATGAAGATTTTGCGGTTGCAGTAGGAGGGGAATAGTTGGCTGGTGGCTTGATGTTGTTTCGTTCGCAGCTTAATTTTACGGCTTTGAGCGTGTACTTACAATTAGATTTTCTCTTTATTTTGACACAATGACAAGTTAAGTTGTGGGCCAATTCGCTCTTAACTTAATGTCTTACTCAATATAGTAGCTACACGCTAATATTTCGTTTTACTCCACAAAGTACTTAAAAAGTTACCGAATATTGCCTCTCATTTAATACCTAATGAGATTTCGATAATTTTTCTTTCCCAAAAAGAATTCTAGTATTAGTTAGAAATTCAAAAAAATAAATCTATTTTCATTTCGGAAATACAAATCATATAAAGTAAGTCTAATCTATATTTTCTTTCCTCACTTTTTTGAATCATGTAATTTATTC
>JBCDGZ010000015.1:0-73709 GCA_038750655.1 Bacteroidota bacterium
ATGGGCATCATAATGTCGGAGAGGAGGAGCGCGGGCAGGGGGCGGTCTTCGGCTTTTAGCCAATCCAGGGCGGCTTGGCCGTGCTCGGCAGTTTGCACTTGGTAGTTGCTTTGCAGAACGCTTTCGATGTACTGCCGTAGGTCGGCGTTGTCTTCGACGACGAGTATGGTGGAGCGGCCCTCAGTGGAGGGGGCCGGCTCTGGAGTAGGGAGGGTATTTTCCGTTGTGTCTTCTATAATCTGTTCTTTGGCTTTGACGGCAAAGGTTTCTACTAGGGGGAGTTGGAGGTAAAAGGTGCTGCCTGTTCCGATGGTGCTTTCGGCCCAGACTTCGCCGTCCAGCACCTTGGCCAGTTCTTTGCAAAGGGCCAGGCCGATGCCGGTTCCTTGCAGCCCTTTGGAGTGGGCAGCTTGGTAGAAGCGGTCGAAGATTTTGTTGAGGTCTTCGGCGGGGATGCCGACGCCGGTATCGCTTACGCTGAGTTGCAGGCGCTGCTCTATGCGCTGAACGGCAATAGTGATACGCCCTTTTTTGGGCGTAAATTTGAGGGCATTGCTGAGGTAGTTGAAAAATATTTTTTCGAACTTATCAATATCCAACAGCACTTGTAACTCCTCGTTGAGGTGATATTCGAAAAGCAGTTGAATCTCTTTGGCATTGGCGGCGCTGTCAATGGAGGCGATGATATTTCTCAAAAAGGGATACAGGTAAGTGGGCGTTGCCTGCACTTCGATTTTATTGGCATCCAAGCGCGACAGGTCCAGCAATTCATTGATTCGCTTGAGGAGCTTTTCGCCATTTTGCCGCATCAGTTGGATGGTTGTAAAATCTCTATTGCTAAAATCATAGCGCCGCAGGAGGCCTTCCAGCGGACTGAGGAGGAGGGTCAGCGGCGTCCGCAGCTCGTGAGAAATGTTGGCAAAAAATCGAGATTTGAGTTGATCCAATTCCTTGAGCTGCGCCGCCTGCGCCTCGATGGTGGTCTTGTCTCGCTCGATCTGCGCGGTGCGCTCCTTGACCATCAGCTCCAACTCGCGCCGACGCTCCTGCAGCTGCTGAATTCGCCAAAAATAAAATTGTACTACACTAATCACCACAAACAAAAATACCAGACTGATGAACCACCAACGCAAATAAAAGGGCCTTATGACAATGATAGGCAACACCAGCTCTTGCTCTGAGTAGCGTCCATCCGCACCCTGCCCCCGCACCCGCAATTGGTGGCGACCGTAGGGCAGGCCGCTGATCTCGACCGTATTGCCCTTGATGGGCTGAAAAGCTTCCAGCAGCCCTTCAATCTTATAGGTGTACCGAAGATTTTGCGCATTAAAAAAATCCAGCATCGATACGCTCAGCTTAAAAAAGCGTTCGGAAGGTTGGAGGCTAATGGCTTGATCGCGAAGCATAGCGTTGGTACGATCCACCCATTGGTTTTCCCCCTTGTTGTAGATCGCATATTGGGTAATAAAAATAGGAAGACCAAGACTGCCGGTTTTAATCACCTCATCGGGATGAAAGCCGGTGATACCTCGCATGGAGCCGAAGTAGATACGCCCATCATCGCCCTTAGCATAAGCATTGCGATTGAATTCCGATTCGTAAAGCCCATCAGCCTGCCGAAAAATCTGCACATTCTCCGTTTGGGTATCCATACAAACGATGCCATTGTAGGTGCTCATCCAGAGTCGGCGTTGATCATCTTCCACAATGCAGTAAACTGTATTAGAGGGTAATCCATCTTCGATAGTAAAATGTTTGGAGTCAATAACCTGGTACGTGTCGTTCAAATAGAGTTTTACAATCCCTCCTCCGGCCGAGCTGACCCAGTAGATGCCTTCTTGTTCTTTGTAAATAAAGAAGACATTATCAAACGGCAACTCATAACCTTTCTTGGCCGCCTGTGCATATCGGGCAACGACCCCTCTCTGGTGATGAATCAGGTACAGTCCATTTTTGGTGGCCGCCCAAAGGTGCTCCCCATCTTCCAGCAAATAGATGGCTCCGATCGCTTTTTCAAAGCCATTATACCGATTAAAGAGTACGAATTCTTTTTCCGAAATAGATTTGTAAAACAAGCCTCGATTAACCGTTCCTCCCCACCAAGTTCCTCGCTGATCTCGCAAAACGGACCAAAAAGCTACTGCTTCATCTGCAGCCGAAAATTGCTGGACAATGGCCAAGTTACTCGTATCCAGTTGTACGATTCCCGGTTTCCCCCCAAACCAACATTCCTCCTTCAGATTGCTCTCCACCGACCGATCGCTACTCTCCCTTTCCACAACTTCCGCTGACGACTGCACAATTTCCCCCGTTCTCAAGGCGGTTTTTGTACTGGCCGTAAATAGGTAATCCTGGTTTAACCAAAACCCACGGATCAGTCGGAACGGTGGGTATTGCCGAAACTGCTTGGTCTTGACCTCCAAGAGGTGAATTTCTCTACGATTACTCAACCAGATGATGCCCTGATCATCGATTTCGCCCTTTCCCAAAGTCTTTTGCAGCAATGCTTGAGGTATCTCAATGGGAATGGAGGTCTTTTGTCCCAGGTCAATGGTGTAAAATTGATTGTCGGGAAATCTGGCTACAAAAATATCTTGCTCGGGCAAATAGTACGGAGCATGCACATTGCGATTAAAGGCCTGATCAGCCGTGATGACGAAGATTTTAGCTAAGCCTTCTTTTTGAGTGGTATAAAATATCAGCTGATTATTCTTCGTCCTGTAAAATACATCCTCCCCTAAACGATTGCCCACCAGATGAAGATCATCAGCTCCTTCTAATTGGAAGGATTTAACCAGTTGCCTACTTTCCACTTCATACTTTTCATACCCTCCTTTTTGGTCAGACACCCAGATATAATTGTCTTCCGCAGCAAGAATACGGAGGTCACTGATAGGGGGGATAAAAGACAATCGGTGAAATCCGTTGTTCTTATGATAACTGTAAAACTGTTGTTCTTGTATGGATTTAAAGACAAGGAACCCGCCTGGGGTTTGGTTGAGGTTTTCAATGGGACCGACAAAGGGCGCCTGCGAAAATTTTTCTTCAAAAGGGATAACCTCAAAAGTCGAATGGTGCAGTAAATCCGTCGTCTTCTCTCCGATCACCCAGATATAGCCCTCTCCATCTTCAGCAATATTGCGCCCCCGGCTAGACAGAAGGCCTCGCAGCGAACTGTTAGTCGTATTGAATAGTCGGAACTGGTGCCCATCAAACCGAGCGATGCCGCTGGGGCTGGCCATCCACATAAATCCATCGCTATCTTTATAGAAGTCTCTGATGAAGGCCTCAACAGCATTATCCGTATCCAGCTTCGTCACCGAAAGCATATAAGGCTGGCTGTACAGACTGTTACAACAAGTCAGCAAAAGCAACCCAAAAAAGAAACGATATATGCGTTTATTCCTCAAACCCAATTGTATATCGAAAATACTCTCACAAAAGTACGAAAGTTGATTAACGATAAACAAACAAAATGGGGCAATAAGCAAAGATTTACAATTCCTTGATTCGAATATTGCGGTACCAAATGAAACTGCCGTGGTCCTGCAAGCCAATCAGGCCCTTTTTGGCCATTCCATAATCGGGAAAATCTTTCCATTTCCCCGCCTGCCGACGCTGCTTCCAGTCCGCTGACCAAGGCACAAACGCCACAATCTTCTCCCCATTCAGCCAGTGCTCCACCTTCTGCGGCGTGAAGACAATCCGGCTGCTGTTCCACTCCCCCGCCGGCTTCACAATCTTCCGTTCTATATCCGCAGAGTACATCGCATAATCAGCCCCCAACTGCTGCCAATCCTGCAAAGGCTCGGGAAAGCCAATGTCGTCGAGCACCTGATACTCCGGCGCATTTTGGTAAGCTGCCTGGTATTGCTCGCCCTCCTGGACATGGTAAAAAATTCCGCTGTTGCCGCCCGTGGAAATCTTCCACTCCATGCGCAAATCAAAATTCTCAAACTCCTGTGCACCGTAGACGATGTCTCCACCTATATCACCGCCCTTACCGAGCGACTTGAGGCACTGCTCCTCGACAATCCAACCATCCGGCAGTGTATCGCCGTTGAAGGCCCGCCAGCCTTCGGTAGACTGGCCGTCGAAGAGGGCCGTCCATTGCTCGGCCGACTCGGCCTTCGGCGGCGGTGGAGCCTGCTTTGAAGATTGATCAGTAGCTTGCTGACAGGCCGCAAGGCCGAACAAGAAAAAGAACAGCAGAATTGGATAACTATTTTTCATCATCAGGATTAGGATTGTACTTTCATTTCCACCGGATCCCAGTGGATGAAGGTATTGTTAAAATAACTATCATTACACAGCAAAGCCGGCGCAGCCGCCCGGAAGCCAAACACCGGGTCCTCCACCACCGTCCCTCCCGTCCGAATGGCGTGGATGAAGTTGCCGTGGTGATCGTAGTGTGCTCCCTTATAGCCCTCCTCTACTTCGTAAACCATTTCGCTAGGCGGCAGGATTTTCTTGCGGTTGGTATTGGTCTGGCCCAGCTCTTTGAGCTTGGCCAGCTCGAAGGGGTCATCTGTCGAGATACTGTTGGTGCGCACGGTCACCTTGCGCCATTCCACATCCATCGAGCCTCGGCTGCCGACGATCCGCAGGTAGGTCGTTCCGCTGGTGCCATCGACGAAGTTACAGCGCAGCGAGAGGTCGAAGCCCGGGTGCTCCGGCGTCTCGGGGTAGTCGAACATCCCCAGCAGTACATCAGGCACTTCGCGGCCATCCTTCCAATAGCGCAGGCCGCCCAGCGCCGCAATCTTATTCGGCCCTTTGGAGTTGGTGATAAAATGGAGGCTGGAAAACAGGTGGACGAAGAGGTCGCCCGACATGCCGGTGCCGTAGTCCAGGTAGTTGCGCCAGCGGAAGAACCGCAGGGGGTCGAAGGCCCGTTGGGTGGTATTGGCGAGGTAGCGCTGCCAGCTCACCGTTTCTTCGGAGGCGTCTTCGGGAATAGCGTACTGCCAGGCCCCAACGGGCGAATGCCGCGCCCAGAAGCCCTCTGCGTAGTTAAGATCGCCAATCACACCCTGCGCCAGCAGCTCCCGCGCCTTCTCATTACCCAGCGAGGACAGCCCCTGGCTGCCCACCATAAACACCTTCCCCGAGGCCCGCCAAGCTTTAATCAGCTCATGCCCCTCCTTGACGCTGTGCACCATCGGCTTTTCGCAATACACATGCTTGCCGGCCTTCAGCGCATCCACCGCTATTTGTGTATGCCAATGATCCGGCGTCCCAATGATGACCGCATCCACTTCCTTGCGCCTCAACACCGCTTTATAATCATCAGTAACAAAAATATCCTCGCCCCACTTCTCCTTAGCCAATTGCAGCCGCCCTTGGTACAAATCACAAGCTGCTACAACTTTCACTCCTTCATGTCGCAGGGCGGTATCCATATTGGCCATCCCCATGCCTCCGGCTCCGATGACCGCAAAAGCCAATTCCTCTTTCTCGGTCGCTTGGTATCGCCGTTGTAAATAATGGAAAGTCTGATGTTGGGTAGATAGTGCACCTACGGGATCGGTGGTGATTGCCGCGCCGGCCAAGCCCAGCTGCTTGATAAAGTGTCTTCTCGTTTTGTTACTCATCGTGATTGGTTTTGTGCTTGAATATAGGGAAAATGTGGTAGTTATTGAAGGTTGTGGTAGGGGTTATTGGAGAAGGTTGGAAGAGGAGGGAGGGAGAATATCGTAGGAGAAGGTTGCGAGAGAAATGTTATGAAGAGCATTACATTTAAGGAGTTGGGTGAGCGGAGAATGGGTTTTGGCAAAAGTGGGAGGGTCCCGCCCACTTCGCCACCGCCGCCAATCCGCCCCGCTTTCCTTTCAGTTAAGCACACGAGGTGCTCAACCTTGCAGGGCGGATTGCAAGAGTTCCAATCTAATGATGGCATCCTTTTTCTCTACAGGCCTTTTCAAGAAATAGGAAATATATACTGAGGGAAATTGCCAAAGTAATCGAGGAGAACATCTTACAAAATTGAGCCAATGGCAATGATCAAAACTGAAAACAAATATAACACAAAATATTTTACCATCAAAACACAAATATTTTTTCAAAAAAAATTCTATTGCTTGCAGCACTCCCCCATTTCACGGATAGTATAGAGTAAAGGACGTCCAATTTCTAAAAAGCTCTTAATAAACTATATCATGAATAAGCAATATATCATCTTCCTTTTTTCTCTCCTTTTGATCGGCCTGATGGGCTGCCGCAAAGATTCGGATGTGATTATTGATACCCCGGATAATCCGCTACCGCAAATTGAATTTGACGCAGTCGTGCAAGGCATCATAACCGATCGCCAGGGGCAGCCGCTGGGACAGGTACAGGTCACCTTCGGTCCTCAAAGCGTAGAGACGGATGCTAAAGGGGCTTTCCTGATTAGCCATACGATCCAAGGGCAGCGCGGGATATTGCACCTGCGGAAACCTGGATACTTCGACCTGCAAAAGGCGGTAATGGCCTCCAAGGTGGGCTTGGCACGAACTTTTATCCAACTCACGGAGCGGGGCGATGCCCCTCGGATCAGCTCTAGCCAGGGTGGAGCAATAGAGATTAGTGGTGGTGGTCGGGTTGAATTTGCACCCAACAGCTTTGAGGATGAATTTGGTAATGCTTATACTGGCGAAGTGGCGGTCTACAGCTACTACATTGACCCCACGGATCCAAAGGTGGAGCAGTTTGTTCCGGGCGACTTATCGGGCTTCGACAGCGAAGATAATCTGCGAGGCTTGCAGAGCTTTGGGATGGTCAAGGTGGAGCTGGAAGGGGACGCCGGGCAGCGACTGCAGATCAATCAGGCGGCTACCTTAGAAATTCCGGTCCCGGATGCATTGCAGTGGCAGGCACCAAGTGCTATTCCGCTTTGGTACTTTGACGAGGCATTAGGCTTTTGGAAAGAAGAGGGGGAAGCTATGCTCCAAGGGGATTTTTACATTGGTCAAGTAAGGCACTTTAGCTTTTGGAACTGCGATATACCTATTGAAACTGTTTTTTTCGAGGCCACCATCAGAACGCCCAGTAATTCGGGGCTGCCCACCACCGTGCGCATGACTCAACTGAGCAATGGGGATCAAAGAACAACCCACAGCAGTATTGACGGGTATTTCAGCGGACTGGTCCCGGCAAATGAAGAATTAAGACTAGACATCTTTGACAACTGTGGTGGATTGCTTCACACAGAGAATATTGCTCCGATGAGTAGCGACCCCATCCTACGGATCATCACCGTCGATGGCAACCTTAGTTTTTTCTCTGCTGACATCGTCAGTTGTACCGCAGGCCCTTTGTCTAAACCTTATCTGACCATCGATATTCCCGGTAGCCAGGAGCAACTGCTACTCTTTGCCAATGAAAGAGGAAGAGTGGCTGGTACTATCGCCACCTGCGGTGCTAGTGAATTAACCATTAGGGCTTATGATCTGATCGGCCAACTTCAGAGTAACCCCCAAACCTTGGCGGTCACCCCAGTTATTGATCCCGGATTTCTCTCGACTTGTAATGGGGTAACTGAAATTGTAACCTTAGAATTTGATGGCCGCCGACATGATATGGTCTATTTCGGTAGTTTTACACCGGATGAATTATTACTCACAGGGCAGCCTGCGGGAACGACCAAAAGTTTCAGCCATGAGGTTGTGGATCAAATTAGTCTCAACAGTTCTGCAGATTACGGCATTGATATAGATATAATGAAAGAGCCCGGCAATACCGGCCAGGTCTATATATTCAATGGACTGAATCTTAGGGAGTATTCAGCCGATGCGATCACCTATTCGGTGGAAGCAGTAATGAGCGGTGGACAACTGATCGAAAATGGTCTGGATACAGGAGATGAGGTGCAATTGAGGTGGGAGAATGTTATAGTGAAAGAAGGAATTGGAGGCAACTTTACCAACGAATATCCAGGCGGCGCAATAACCCTTACCTTTGTATTGCGCTAATACCGGCCTTCATTACAGTAAACAAACGAAAAAAACCAAAGCTTAGAAAAACTCATAGTGACCGAAAAACAGCTCATAAAAGCCTGTCTGCGAAAAGATGGCAAAGCGGAGAAGCAGCTTTTTCTCCGCTTTGCGCCCAAGGTGCTGACCCTCTGCCGTCGCTACGCTGCCAATAATCAGGATGCGGAGGACTATCTGCAGGAATGCTTCCTCCATCTGTTCGATCGCTTGCGACAGTACGATGACACCCGCGGCGCCTTCGGCGGCTGGCTGTACCGGCTCTGTACCAACCGCATTCTGCAACTGATACGAGCACAAAACAGCAAGGTGACCATGATTTTCCCCGAGCAACTGCCCGAGCAAGGCATTAGCAATCAGGAGCTGGCGGGCATTCCGCAGGAGCAAATCCTCCATGCCATCCAACAGCTGCCGGAGGCCTACCGGCTGGTACTCAACCTCTACGTTTTCGACGGGTGGCAACATGAGGACATCGCGGCAGAGCTAGGCATCAGCCCCAGCTCCTCCCGCTCTAGGCTGACCCGCGCCCGCGCCCTACTCAAAAAGATTTTAAAAAAAAGTGATGATCTGACTTATGAAAAACGACTGGCTAGATAAACAACTAAAGGACGGGCTGTCCGACTATTCCTCGCAAGCTGACTTTGAGGGCCTGTGGGGAAAAGTGGAGCAGAAACGCAAAAAGAAGGACCGCCGCTGGCTCTTCCTCCTGCTCTTTTTCGGCCTGGGGCTGGCTGCAGCCGGAGGAAGTTGGTATTGGCGGAAAGCACCACAGTCAGCGGTGACGTCGGAGCAAAGTTTTGCCCTTGCTCCTACAATAGCAGCAGATGCCCAAACACCGAATACTTCGGCCGAAACGGAGACTCAAGCAGCGGCCCATACAAAGTCCACAACAGCAACCTTACCCCAAGCCCCCGTCAAATCGGTTGATCAAACCAGTCATGTAGAGCCATCCTCCCCTTTTATTTCAACTAAAAAGAAAAAGGAAAACCCCGTTCTAAAGCCCCAAGCCCCTATCGAACAAAATGAAATGGCGGAAAGTAATGGCACAAGGCTTACAGATACCCCTGTAAAGCAAAAACAGACCACCGTCCAGCCTTCCGTAACCCAGCAGGCCATAGGACTTACCCAACAAGTTCAAAGTAAAATCATTACCGCAGAGGCTACCGAACGCGAGGAACTCCATTTCGGATTAGTTGAGCCCATTAAACCGACTACAGGCCACCGCCTTTGGCTCAGCCTGGACCTGCACTACGGCTTACAGGACCAGAATCGAACCGCTATCGACCCGGAGAATACTGACTACCTTGCTCGTACCAATGCCGCAGCGTCAAGCATTGATGCAAGAGGCATTCAGTTGGGAGTAAAGAAATATTTCTCCCGCCGTTTTTTCCTGCAAACCGGGCTAGGCTACACCCTGCTTACCAATCGCTTTCAAGATCGTTATGCTAATTCCTTCTCGGAAGTACTAGACGATCAATTACTTAAAGTCATCTACCGAAGCAATGGTACCTCAGAGGAGGTTCTCGGTCCTCAGGCAGTGACGATTAACCGACAGCGAATCAAGACGGTCTACAATCGAAGTCATTTCATTCAAATCCCCGTACTGGTCGGTGCTGACTTCCACTTGAACCAGCGACTGGGCTTGACGCTAGCCGCGGGGCTAAACTACACCCACCTGCTGAAACAGCGCGGCGGTGGCTTCGACCTCAGTCTGCTACAAGGGGAATATCGAGATCTGAGCGAGGAGGATTACGATAGCCGAAACCTGTGGCAGGCGCAGGCCCAAGGGCAACTGTTCTATCGCCTTCGACCAAGCCTACGGCTCACCGCCGGGCTGCAAGCTCAGCTATCGCTCAACAAATTGGAAGCTGCTGAGCTAGGCTGGCAGGAACGATGGAATATAGGCACCCTCAGCCTGGGGCTGCAATGGCAGCTTCGCTAAGACTCCGAGGCTTTCTTTTTTTGCATAAAGCGCTGCACAAGAACAGGATAGTGGGCTTTAAAATTATTGATGATAAAGTCCAGCGGAAGGTCGGCAAAGCTGCCGTAATCATCGAGGTATTCCATGAAGCGGTTGCCTTCGGTATCGAATTGCTGGAAGACGGAGTCGGTTTGGCCATCAAATTCCAGGGGAGCTACGCCGAGGTGTTCGCAGAGGGCTTTGTTGAAGGCCGGGGTGGCCGCCACCCAGCGCCCGTCTAGCCAGACTTCGGCGTAGGCGTGGGGCGTCAGCTCGTCGGTGCCTAGCTCTTGGACCAGTTGCTCAACGGCGATATGATTTTTGACTTTAGCAAAATGAAGCCGGGCGGGGATGGCTTTAGCCCGCAGGGCGGCCACTAGCAGAATGGCCTTATCGATACAGTGTCCCTGCTTTTTTTTCAAAATGGAACTGCATTGCCAGCGCTCTTTTTCCCAGTAAATATCGTAAGGATCATACCACCAACCGTCGCGTACGGCGTAGTAAAGTTCGATCGCTAGCGCCCGCGGCGACTCTGCCTTCAGTATCAGACCGTTCAGGTAGTGCTGAAAATCGCGGTGCTCAAAATCAAAGAAATAAGTGCTGCTGAGGTATTGTTCCATGATCAGAAAATTGAGTCCTTAAAGATAAAAAATAAAAAACTTTCTCTTTACTGGTTACCTTTTTCCAGCTGAAGTAATGTATTTAGCGAACCCCTATCTTAAAAGATTAGGGCTATGAAAAACATAACGTTGAGATTTAGGGGCCAGCTTATTGCGCTTCAGGGTATTTACACTATTTACTAACGTCCAAAGCGGATTTAAGGTTAAATAAAACGGATAATTGTAATGGTGTACAGTGATAAGCGGCTTCCTTTTTTTCAGAAAAATATTGAACCTAAAAAGGACCATTCCATCCTTTAGTCCATTTTTAAACCATAACCTCAACCACGACATTTTGATCGGGGTTGGGGTTATTTGATTCTATCGAAGCATATTGCAATCCATCGATTCCCTGCCCGCAATCTCCTCGCTTTATCTTATCTTGTTTTAAAATCGTAATGGTTATGTTCACCTCTACCTTTTGGAACAATCGACTCTTCGGCATCAAGTACTGGGAACTTGGCCTGGCAATTACCTTTTACCTCTTTTTCACCCTCGCCTATGACATCACGCTCTACCTTACCTCCGGTGGCAAAAGCGACCTCTACCCCACGGTCTTCTACGAATTTGGTATCAAGGCGGTGTATACCATTCCCATCTGGTGGCTAATGTTCCGCCAACTGGCCCATTGGGATATGCGTCGAAAATTTAGTCTCCACCTGCTGCTCCTGCCTCTCTTCGTTGTCCTTCAGCAACAGACCTACTACCTGATTTGTGAGCTGACCAATGAATGGCATCTCGACTGGCCAGCGGCCTGGTGGGATATTTACATTCCGGGGATGTTTTACATCTTGCAATTTGGCATCTTCCACACTTACGACTACTATCAGCGATTGCAAAGGCAACAGCGCCTGGAAGCCGAACTCCGGCAGGCCGCTCTAAAAAGTGAGTTGATTGCCCTCAAAGCGCAGCTTAATCCACATTTTTTGTACAACATATTCAATACCATCAGCGCCTCCATTCCGCCGAGTATGGAAAATACCCGCGAAATGATTGCCACCCTCTCGGATTTGTTTCGCTACCAAACCAAAGGTTCGCGGCAAGAATTGGTGAAATTGGAGGAAGAGTTGGCTTTTATCCGCAATTATCTAGAGCTGGAAAAAGCCCGTTTTGGTGAACGGCTACACTTCTATTTTGAAGTACCAAGGCCGCTTTATTCCTACCTCGTCCCGCCAATGATTCTGCAACCGCTAGTGGAAAATGCGGTCAAACATGGCATATCACCCAAAATTGAAGGTGGAGATGTGCGAATCAAAGTAGAAAAAGTCGACCAGCAGTTGAGGTTCTCGATTTGTGATACGGGTATGGGGTTGGAAAAACCCCAAGCGAGCAATGGTATCGGCATTGGCTTGAGCAACACCCAACTGCGGCTGGAAAAAATGTTCGGCAGTCAACTCCGCTTGGTGGAACGCCCTGAAGGTGGCCTGTGTGTACATTTCGATATTCCCGCAGTTACGAAAAGTTTTGTCCCTAATTTAGTCCTGCAAGCATGAAGAAAGTAGCATTGATCGACGATGAAGCTCCCGCCCGCTCTTTGTTGCGGGAGTACCTCAGCGAGTATCCTGAGTTGGTCATCATTGGAGAAGCTAATAATGGCGTAGACGCCATACAATTGATCAAAAAATTTCAGCCAGAATTGGTTTTTCTGGATATTCAGATGCCAGGGATGAACGGCTTTGAAGTACTGCAACAATTAGAAGAGGTCCCACAAATCATTTTTTCTACGGCCTATGATCAATACGCTCTCAGGGCTTTTGAAGTCAATGCTGTAGATTACCTGCTGAAGCCCTACACCAAGGAGCGTTTTAGTCGGTCCGTTCAGCGAGTCATGCAACACCAAGAAGAAAATCTCCTCAAACTCAAATCACTGGCCGAAACCTTACAGCAAGAGGTCCTCAACAGCCCCAATAACTACCCCTCCAAAATATTGATCTCCTCCAAAAATCGCCTGCTAGCCATCGACACGAATGACATTGTATGGATAGAGGCCGAAAAAGATTACTCCCAACTCCACACCAACACGCAGCGCTACCTCAGTAGTTATGGCATCGGGCAAATTGCCGAAAAGCTTGATCCCGATGTTTTTATCCGCGTACACCGCTCCTCCATCATCAACCTCAATTACATCGATGAGATTTTCAAGTACCCTTCTAGTTATGATGTGAAAATGAAAAATGGCGATGTAGTGCGGGTTAGTCGTTCGTATTTGGATAATATCAGAAAGTTGACTTTTTAAAAAAAAAGCGCAAACACCCCTTAGGCATTTGCGCTCCCTACTGCCAAAGCAGTCCTCAATTACCGAAGCTGCAGATTAAACTCTACGCGACGATTCAACTTACGCCCCTCTTCCGAGTTATTGTTATCGATAGGACGAGATTCTCCAAAGCCACCGTAGCCCATACGGGTCGTACTGATTCCTTTAGTTTGTAGGTAATCATAGCAGGCCTTAGCCCGACGGATGGACAAATTGAGGTTATTTTCTTCCGTACCGACATCATCGGTATGGCCTTCAATATTCACTTTGTAATCTCCGTAGCGGCTCAGTACATCGTAGACTTGATCCAGTACGGCGTAGGATTGCTGCTTGAGAATGGCGCTGCCGAACTCAAACTGGATGGCCTGAATGGCATAGTCTAGCACTTCGCGATCCTCCTGCTTAATCTCAGGACAGCCCGTCGGAGAGCTGGGCGCCGCCATGTTCGGGCAGCGATCTTTAGAATCTTCGATACCGTCCTTATCCGTATCCGGGCAACCGTTGAAGCGGCCCTCGCCAGCAGCGTAGGGGCAAGCATCATTTTTATCAGCAATGCCATCCTTATCACTATCCGGGCAGCCATTGATCGTTCCAGCCACATCGGGGCACTCATCCCGATGATCGGGAATGCCATCGCCGTCGCTGTCGCGCGTAGGGCAGCCATCGTGCTCCGCCTTACCGGCCTCATTCGGGCAGCGGTCATCCTTATCGGCCACACCATCGCCATCACTATCCGGACAGCCCTCCAGGCTCCCCGCCACATCCGGGCACTTATCCATCAAATTGGCTACCCCATCATTATCCGTATCCGGGCAACCCCGCGTACTGCGCGGTCCAAACTCCTCTGGGCAATTGTCCTCCCTATCCGCAATGTTATCCCCATCGGCGTCCGGACAGCCCCCCAGGGCCGCCAATCCTGCCTCCTGTGGACAATTGTCATCCTGATCGGCAATACCATCCTCGTCAGTATCCGTAATCGTTACCTTACCGATAGGCAGCTCCAGTTCTTCATCGGTGTACTTACCCAACATAAAACCGAGTCCCAATCCATATTGAAGATGATCGCGGTCGAGTGACAATGATTTGCGGTATTCTGCTTGCAGATTGATAAAGCCAAAGGTACCGAGCTTGAAGTTGACGCCCAGCCCGAAAGGGATTTGAAAATCTAAATCTTCAAAATCTTCCATCACCGTACCCACACCAGCCATAGCATAGGGAACAGCAAGGTTTTTCTCCTTAAAATACTGTACTTGCAGTTGCCCATCTAAGCCAAAAATCTTGCGATTGTTCAGCTCCGAAGGCAGCTTGATCACGCCAACTTTGAGCGGCAGTACTGCATTGAGATAAGGGTTGAGGTTTCGCAGGTAAGCGACCTCAAAGCCATCGGTGTAGTTGCCAAAATCTGCCAAGGCCCCATTGTCAGGGGTGTGGTGATCCAAAAATAGCTTCTTAGCCAGTATAGTGTTGGGTCTGGCGGGGTTCTGAGCCAGCATTTCTGTGCAGCCCAACGTCAAAATTACGGCTATACAGAATAAAGCCTTTTTCATGTTCTTGGAATTTAAAATTACTGTTCTAACCCAAGTTGCGGTGAACGAGATTCAAAAAGGAAGATTTTGTGAGAAATGCAGCCTTGTGATGCATTTCGATTCAAATATCTGACGCTTTGAATCTTTTAACAGTGAATTGCAACTTGAATGTTCTAATTGATTATATCAAAAACACTACCATTCTGATAGCGGTCCCGGAATGGGAGGCTTGCCGGCCAGTCTACCCCACGGCAGTGGCTTCGGCGCAATGGCCGTGATTGATGTCGAAAATTTGAGTTTGGAAAGCTGTAATTAAATTTCTTATAGAAGCTGCTGTAGGAATACTTTGCAAGGTAGGGAAATTTTGGGACAATCGCTAGTTTATGCCTTTGGCATTTTGGTGGACGCCCGCCTGCCGGCCGGCAGGGTGGAGCGCCTTTGGCGCTTTGGTGGACGATGGACAGTAATACGATTAGACGTAGTGAGGCGTAAAGGGAGTACATGCAGCACGGAAGTGTAGAAAAAGGCCGTCTATCGTCTACCCAGCTGCCAAAGGCAGCCTTACCGAACTTCATAGAACTCAAAAGCCGCGCGCTCCGGAGAGAGCTGGGCGATCTTTTCGGCCTCGGCGATGATGTAGTACTGAGCGCCGGGTTGGAGTTTGATGGAGGCACCGTAGACTTGATCGGCGGCGGAGCCGTCGTTGTTGGCGCCGTCGTCTAGCATTTCGGTCTCTTGAAAGGGAGCGTGGGGGTGATAGCGATACATCAGATAGGCCCTTTGGGCGGCTTGGATGCGGGCGCTGATCTGGATGGCATCGCTGCTTTTGTTGTGGACGACTTCGGAGATCGCTGGAGGGTCTTTTTTGAGCAGCGGGTGCTCGCTGAGGTATTGAGTGCGGGCGTCCATCAGCTCTTCGAGGCCGATGATATTGGATTTACCCGCTTTGGCAGTACTGTCGATATTGACCTGAAAGGCTTCATAGGGATAGAGTTTGTTTTCGTCGTTTTTGATGTAGGAATCGATGGTGCGTTGCACCTCGGCAGTACGGCGGGCGAACTGGCCTTCGGTGAAGTTGTCCTTGAGAATGGTTCGGAGATGGGCGATATAGACCTTGCGATAGAGGGGGGTGGCCAGTAGCTTGCTGATCAGCGGGCGTTTGGGATTTTTGTAGTGAGTAAAGGGGCTGAGCTTTTGCATCTTCTCATTGGAAAGCGGGATATTACTGCTGCCGTCGAAGCGGAAACCGCCAAAGGAGAGATTCATATCCCACAAAATGGGCTGAAAAATGCCAAAGGAATCTTTATAGAGGTAATAATTATGGCAAAGTCGACCAGCGTAGCTATCCAGGTTGACCAGTAGATTATTGAAAGCGTGCATCCAAAGGGTCCGATCGATATTGAGGTAGTCGTCTACGTTAGAGGGGTCTTCATCGAGAATCTGACAGAGTTCAATTAAATCCCGCCAGCCGTGATCCGTTTTCATTTCATAAAGCCCCTTGTAACAGAGCGAATCACTGCCGAGATAAAGAAGTGATGCTTTTTCCCCCTTATCGCATCCATCAGGGGTTTTGGCGTGCCAATTGGGATCACATTTGACCAGTACGCCCTCTCCCCAGCCAAAATGTTTTTCCAGAAAAGCCTCGTCTACCGATTCGGTATTATTATATATCCCAAGTAGGGTATCATTGACATAGAGCCGAATGAAATTAGCCTTGGGAGCAGGCATATACTTGCGAGCAATCTCATAGGACATCACCTCCCGGAGAAAACTGGGATCGCGAAAGATATTGGATAGCTTGAACGTCTCATAACCTCCTTCGAAAGCCTGACCATCTATTTTGTAATCCAGCTTAATGTTGAAGGGCAACTTCGTAGACCCTGTATTGCGCACATTAAAATAAGAGCTGTTGCCTTTATAACGCACTCCTACACTATCAAAAACGAGTTGATCTACCGTAGCTCGCCCCAGAAGGCGCTTACTTCCAACCTGTTTGAGCGAATCCAGGTGTTGTTCCCAGTCCTGTTCCGTAAAGCGAAGCTTGAGGTCTCGGACCCGGTAAATATCGTAAAGGTCTTGCGCATCAGCAGCGATACACAGACTGCCGAGTAGGCAAAAAATGATGAGTTGGCGGTACATAATACCCTAATTAGTTCAAATCCTTCAGATTCGATAAGTAAGGCTTATTCATGTAGTTAGGGGGATCAAAACTGGCAGCAGAAGCATTTTCTGCCATGATAAAATACTCAATCGTATCTGATGCTCCTTTCGGATCAATAGTTACGCCAAAAACCTTATCTCCTGCTTCTCCATCGTTGTTTCGACCGTCATCTGCCATAAATACTTCTTTGAACAGATCGTCTTTACTAAAACGATAGAACAGTTTGACCCGTTTGGGCAGCTTGTCTACTTTAGCCTGAATCTTGAAGGTGTTGACCGTTTCATTGGAAAATTTCTCGCGTTTGGTCACTGTCACTTCTTCTACGGTAGGGGGAATAATGGAAATAGCCTTGTGCTTTTTGAGGAAGCGCGCCCGCTCCGACATCAGCTCGACGATACCGGGGATTTTACTCCGCTTACCCGTCGTTTTTTTCAGACTAGCCAAAAATTCTTCGTGCTTGTATTGCTTATTGGGGTCTTTGAAATGCGCATCACTGATCATGCGTTGCAGTTCTTCCGCTCTCTTTTCGTATTCGCCATTCACGAAATGATCGTAAAGAATGGTGCGAATATGGGAAAGATAGACTTTCTTGTAAAGAGGATTGCTCAGCAGCTGGCTGATGAGCGGCTTGGTCACATTGCCTTCGTGCAGTAAAGGGTCAAGTCGCTGTAATTCTTTGAGCTTAAGGTCAGAGCCTTTGCCAATGTTTTTAAAACTACCAAAAGACAGGTTCAAATCCCAGACGATGGGATTGAATTGCCCCTTTTCGTCCTCGTAGAGGTAGTAGTTCTCGCTGACTTGTCCAGAATAGCTGCTCAGGTTCACCAGCACATTATTGAAGGCTAACATCCAAAGGGTGCGGTCTACATTGAGTACGGACTCAACATTATCGGGCTGCTCAGTCAATACGCGAGTCAATTCAATCAGGTCATCCCAGCCATTTCTGGATTTCATCACATAGTTGCTCAGATAACAAGAAGCACTGCCCTCGTATTCGAGAGAGGCATAGACATTATTTTTACAAACGGTAGATTGCATGGTTCCTTTAGTAGGCTTGGCCTTGAAAAAACTATTGTCATCGGACCCAAAGTGGCGCTGCACAAAAACATGATCTATAGCTTCTAGGTTGACGAACAGTCCGTAGTACTCTCCGTTGACAAACAGCTTAGCATAATTGGCTCTAGGGGCCGGCATATACTGCCCTGCAACTTCGTAAGACAGCACTTCGCGGACCAAACTAGGATCGCGCAGCGCATTGCTGAGCTTAAGGTTTTTGTATCCCTGATGATTTTGGTCTTTCTTGATGTAGTTGAGCATAATGTGCAGAGGATTGCGCTTGGCATCGGTACGGAAGGATTTCGTCCCCCGATAGCGAATCCCCACATCGTTATATTGGCGGCCATCGACATTCAGATTGGCCAGCAGCATCCCTTCGCCGTATCTGCGCAGTGAATCCAGCAAATCAGGCCAATTAGGCTGTGAGAAGGTAATTTTAAGTTCGTGGATGGAACCGACATCATAGAAATTCACCTGATCAGCACTCTGTTGCCCCTGAGTGGTCGTGGCAAATAAAAATAATGCAATTAGGGAGGGGAGCCATTTTTTCATATGCGACTTTGGTATTTTATCTTGTATCGTAGGAAATGCAAGTATAAGAAATTTACAGCAATCCCTATCACTATTGAGGACAGCTAAATGCCAAACCTAATTTAATTTATCGTAAGATTAACATTTTTCCCATCCAATTGGCCAATGTCCGCACCAATTGTCGCTGTTTATCTGGTTCCAATTGGGGCTTGAGGTAAAAATGGAGGCATCGGCGCATCGGCCCGGCTTGGTCGGGGAAATGGCGAGGCGCAGGGCGATCATTCCAGTTCCATGACCTTAATTTCTTCGAAATTGCCCGTTTTGCGATTCTTGCGCACATTGTCCCAGTTGAAATAACGGCCGTTCATGACGATGTAGATGCCGGGAGGCAGGATTTGGACGAAGGCCAGGGCCGAGCCCAGGTTGAAGAATCCGTCGGAGGAGGTGCCGAAGGCGTAGGGCACCATCGCTCCGGTCAGGACAATGGTTTTGTTGGGAATATTGGCGGCGGCAAGCACCTTGGCCGTAGCCACCATTCGATCGGTACCGTGGGTAAGCAAAATTTGGTCGGACGGCGTCCTTCGGCAGTTGTGGAGGATAATTTGCCGGTCCTCTTCGGTCATTTCCAGACTATCGACCATCATTAGGGTTTTGATGTCAATGTCCATTGTCGACCGACCGCGTTCAAACATTTCTTTGAGATGAGTATCTTTAAAGTAGAGTTCTCCCGTTATAAAATTGTATTCCTTGTCAAAAGTCCCTCCAGTGATGAATACCTGAATCATATTAGTAGTTTTCGCTTTTGTGTATTTGATTTCCCTATTCCTTCAACACGCCACTTTCTCGAAGATACCAAACTCCTACAATAAGCAGGATAAAAAATAGAACAGTTATAGCAATTTTCACCCACGAAAGCGGTTTTTTCCCGTGAACTCTCCCAGTTTGTCCATTGATAGAAAAGCGATACGTCTTATTGTTATAATTGTAGGCGCAGATCCAAATGGGCAGATAGATGTGCTTAAAGGTCTGCCCCTCCTTATGACTGCTGACCCGCAGATTGCGCTGGGTATCTCCGCCTAATTGCGCCGAGCACATATTGCGAATCTTGTGGTCCATGATCTGATCAGCGACTTGATACCCCTCATCAACTTCTAGCTGATAGACCTCCGTCTCCCAGCCTACCAAGAGACGGGGATCAAAGTTGACCACCTCTCCTAGTCGAAAAGGCAAGATGCGTTCTACATACTTTTGCTCCAATCCACCAGAAGCAATGACTAGAACATCGTCGAAAAAATGGCGGAGGTGCCCCGAGCGGCGCGACCAGCGAATTTTTCGCTCCTGTCGGGTTTCCATCTTTCCGTTCACCCGCACTTGCTTCGATACGTAGTAATAATCCCCCCTTTCTCCACTCCAATCGGATTCTGTATGGGCATCATAGGTCCAAAAAGGGATATACACCCCATGCAGCAGCTCCACGCTGGCCATAGTTTTGAGCTTATTGGGATGAAAAACGCCCTTTTTCACCCATTTCTTAAACAGCACATTAGCTTCCTGACGGCTAATGTAGAAGGGAATAATACCGATAGGTTGGATATACTGGTGCTTGAAAGCTTCGAGATTAACATTGGTGGAGCCACAGAAGCCACAACTGACGTTGACTTCATCTTGCTCTACCATAAACTTAGCCCCACAGTTTTGACAATCAAAGACTTTCTTGCCACTAGCCTCCGGGCTAAAATCCTTGACCTTTTTGACCGCTTGGTTGAGCGATTGCTCCACTACCTTGTCGGAGGAATTATCGACTTCCTCCAAATAGCCACAATAGTCGCAGCTGATCTTCTTTTTTTCGGCAGAATAGGACAGCCCACTGCCGCAGGAAGGACAGGGCAAATGGAGCGATTCTTCTAAATATCCGGCTTCTTCGTTCTCCTGCATTACAGTCTAGACAACAGCTCTTTTTTCTTATCGTTGAATTCCTGATCCGTCAACACGCCCGCCGTTTTCAGCTCGCCCAGTTCTTTGAGGGTTTGCATAATTTCATCGCGGGTTTGGGCTTTGCTGCTGGGAGCGGGGGCATTATTTTGTTGATTCTGCTGGTTTTGCATCATCATATTGGCCATACCGAAGCCCATGCCCATGCCGATACCTTCGCCGGCACCACCGCCGGGGTTCTCGGCTGCCTTTTCGATAGCATTGGCCTGCTGGAATTGGCTGAATTTACTTATGTCGCCGACCATATTCATATTGGTCATCTTATCGTAAAACTCCTCCACCTCCTTCGGCAGCGAGGTGCTGGTAATCTGAAACTTGGTCAGCTCCAAACCAAAGGGATCAAACTCCTTTTGCAAGATCGGCGTGATCTTATCTCCCAATTCGCTGTAATTGGCCACCATATCCAGCACCGAAACACCAGATTCGGCTACGGCCTCGGCAAATTTGGGCGAGACAATATCGCGCAGGCTAGCCTCGATGTCCGAGATGCTCAGTACCGTATTGGTTCCAGCATACTGCGTGAAGAAAGTCTCCGGGTCTTTGATTCGAATAAAATAGACCCCAAAGGCTTTGACCCGCACCTGCTTGAACTCTGGATCGCGCAGGATAATGGGATTCTGGGTCCCCCATTTAAGGTTGGTAAAGATTCGGGTGCTAAGGAAGTAAATATCGCAAAGGAAGGGCGATTTAAAGCCTCGATCCCAGTTACGCAGTGTCGTCAGCACCGGCATATTAGAGGTAATCAGTTCGTACATTCCGGGCTCAAATACATCCGCCATCTGTCCTTCATCGAGGAATAAGGCCGTTTGAGATTCGCGGACCGTCAGGCTCGCTCCGTATTTGATATTGGCATCCCGATCGGGAAATTTGCGAAGAACTATATCATTATCTTTTTCTACCCAGTCAATTACTTCAA
The DNA here is from genome assembly GCA_038750655.1 of Bacteroidota bacterium. Classification (GTDB taxonomy): domain Bacteria; phylum Bacteroidota; class Bacteroidia; order Chitinophagales; family Saprospiraceae; genus JBCDGZ01. The sequence goes on from JBCDGZ010000015.1 coordinate 21,026, forward strand.
TTAATTCACCGCGGATAAAATCGAATAGACCCATTGATGCTTAGCGTTTTAGAGTAGGTTTGTTAAAATGGTTTCACAGATGCGTAAAATACCAAATATCTAAGAAAAATGCTGACCTAAAGCGCCATTTTTCGATAAACAGAGGGGTATTGACTACTGATTGAGAAGAAAGGCCGTTACCTTTTTTCCTTCTTTGCACTCCTTTGGTGAAAACTTCCACTTTCTATGTAGAAAGTAACCCCAAGAAACAACATCTAACTTGAAATGCATGCGTCGTTCTTTACAGAGCGGCGCATTTTTTATCGAAACAATTCCCTGGTTTTTTGCAGAAAAGTAGTTCCTACGGGTACTTCCCGTCCTTGGATGCTCAGTTTCTTACGGCGTAGCCCCTCTACATGACTCAAGGCCACAATGAAGGAGCGGTGGACGCGCATAAACCGCTTGGGGGACAGCATATTCTCCATTTCTTTGAGGGTCATGAGGGTGAGCACGGGGCGATCCTGAGAGAGGAGGTGGAGTTGGAGATAATCATCCATCGTTTCGATGAGGTAGAGGTCATTGAGGTCTATTTTGACCAATTTGTAGGTCGAGCGGACGAAGATGGCATTGTCGCTGAAGGCGGTGCTGCTCTGCGTGGCGGCGTCCTGATGGAGGGTCCAATGCTGTTTGGCTTTTTCGACGGCTTTTTTGAACCGCTCGAACTCGTAGGGTTTGACGATGTAGTCGATGGCCTCTAGCTCGAAGCCTTCGACGGCAAATTCGCGGTAGGCCGTGGAGAAGATGACCAGCGGTTTTTTGGGAAGGTGGGTAAAAAATTGCAAGCCGGTCACATCGGGCATTTGGATGTCGAGCAGCAGTAGGTCGATGCCGCCCTTGTTGAGGCGGGTACGGGCCAGGAAGGGATCGGTAAAGAAGCCTTGCGGGTGCAGCCAGTCGATTTGTTGAATGTAATGTTCGACCACCTTGAGGGCCAACGGTTCGTCGTCAAGGGCAATACAATTCATGCGACAATGGTTTTTGACTTGGTAATAGCGGCGCTGGCGTGGGCCAGTTCGATGTCCAGCTGGACGTCGAAGTAGCCTTCGGCCTCGCTGATTTTCAATTCGTGCTGATCGGGGTACAGCAGCTTCAGTCGACGGCGGGCATTGGCGATACCTACCCCAGAACTGGGGCTGGCCTCCTGTTGCCGTCGAATCAGCTGATTTCGACAACTAAAAGATAACCGATTCCCCAGTAGGCGCACGCGAATCTCAATGGGCGAATGCTCGACATTGCTCACCCCGTACTTAAAAGCATTCTCAACGAAGGTCAACAGAAGGAGCGGAGCAACCGTATAGCCCCTAAAATCGCCCTTGATGTCACAATACAGCGGGCTTTTATCCGTCAACCGCAACTGATTTAATTCAATAAAATGTTGAAGATGAGCAATGTCTTTTTCCACCTCTACCACATCTGCATTGGCTTCAACCAGCACATAGCTCATCAGTTTGGACAACTGCAAGACCGCATTAGACGCCATTTTATCCTGACTCAGGGTTAGGGCATAAATCCCGTTCAAGGTATTGAACAGAAAATGAGGGTTAAGCTGCTTTTTGAGTTGCTGCAATTCGTTGGCCGTACGCTGCAATTCACTCTCCTTGAGCCGTTCTTCCGACTTTTTCCATTCCCTCAACAACCAAAATCCCGAACTGACGGCCCAGACCAATAAGTGAACAAAAATGATCATCATCAGGCCCAGGCGCTCAAATATAAACTCGTAGCGACTCAGCGGATTGAAAGCCGCCAGATCACCAAAAGCCAGCTGATGAATATAAATTTGGAAGCTGATGGCCAGTAGCATACAGATGGAGATGACCAGTAGATAAGGTAGCCAGCCATAGGGCAACCAAATTCTGGGGATAAGAATAATGTAGTTGGCGTAGAAAATAAGCGCCAAAATGAGGAAGCGGAGGAGAACAATGAATGGTAAGAAATTGGGTAGCCCGACCACCTCGCTGGGCAACTGCTCTGGCTTGGGCAACAGCAGCATGGGCAGCAGTGCAAATAATCCCCACACGCTGATGTGCAAGAATATAGTAGTCAGGTATTTTTTAGAGAATTGCAAGATACTCAAGGTATTAGTGGCCTACTAAAACAGCATAATATAATAGTTATTCCTCACTTTCAGGGCTTTTATCGACGGAGAACTCAATTGTACCGCTAAATCCCTTCCGGTGCTATTTAGGCGGTGGGGGTTGGCTCATTCAACTAAAAAAATCGGGGTTATTTCTCCATTTTTTCCTCTCAGCGAGACAAATGTTTCGTTCAGCGATTTGCGGCGGGAGGCGGGCCTCATTATTGGAAATGGGCCGTTAGCAAATAAAACGAAATTGATGAAACTCTTTACTACCCTTCTACTACTTACTTTGGCGCTACACGTGCGATCCCAGGATTTATCCAGCATCAAAATCGATGAGTTGATTACGGGATCGTTGGAAGAGGTGCTGGAACGATTGGCGGACGAACACCAGCTGACATTCGAGTACCAACCCAATTTGCTGAAAGACATCCAGATTGCTGAGCGCCCCCACAACCGCCCGCTGGACAATTTTCTGAAAAGTGTTTTGAAAAAATACAAACTCAAGTTTTACCAAAAGCCCGATGGGACCCTCCATGTTATTGGGCAATATGAACGGGTGGAAACCCAGCGCTACACCCAAGCCCGCGCCTACCAGGGCCCTCCAAAGCGGCGCAACATCAGCGTCAGCGGAAAGGTCATCGATAAGCTGAGTGGTGAGACCTTACCCTTTGTCAACGTCTATATTCCGGGAACGACGATTGGCACCTCCTCTAATGTCGATGGTTATTTTACTTTACTCAATGTTCCAACCGATACTCAGACCATCGCCATGAGCTATATCGGTTACAATACCCAACAGATCTATTTGTCGCCGGAGGTGCAGCTGGATCAGCTACTGGCCGAGATGACGCCGTCCTCTGCGTTGCTAGAAGAAGTGGTCATTTCGGCAGAGCGAGAGGAGCTGATGCAGGCCAGTCGCGAGGTTTCATTGCTCAAAATGACGCCCGCCAAGCTGGCTTCCCTCCCCTCACTGGGCGAAAAGGATGTCTTTCGGGCCTTCCAGCTCATGCCCGGCATCAGCGCCGCCAACGAACACACCTCCGGGCTCTACGTCCGCGGCGGTACGCCCGACCAGGCCCTGACCCTCTACGACGGCTTCACCGTCTACAACGTCGACCACCTCTTCGGCTTTTTCTCCGCCTTCAACGCCAATTCCATCAAAGACATTCAGCTCTACAAGGGTGCTTTCGATGCCAAGTACGGAGGGCGGCTTTCTTCGGTCATCGAAATCACGGGCAAGGAAGGCAACAACCGGAACTTCAACATCGGCGGCGACATCAGCCTGCTGAGCCTCAATGCTTTTGTGGAGGTGCCGTTGAGTGAACGCTGGACGACAATTGCGGCGGTCCGCCGCAGTTGGAAAAGCCCGATTTATAATGAAATCTTCGATCGCTTTAGCGGAGAGGATGAGGGCAGCAATCCCATCGCCGACCGCTTTGGCTCCTCGGTGTCCTCCTATTTTTATGACCTCAACTTCAAAACCACCTGGAAACCCAGCGACAAGGATGTCATTTCCCTCAGCTTTTATAATGGCAAGGATGATTTGGACAACTCCATCCGCCCCGAGCTACCCAGCTTTATCGAAGACCAAAATTTTTCCATCAACATCACCGACGTTACTCAATGGGGTAACACGGGCAGTAGCCTCAAATGGAGCCGCCGTTGGAGCGACCGCTTCTACTCCAATACCCTGGTCAGCTTCTCCAACTACTTTTCGGACCGAGACCGCTCGGTGGATGGCTCCTTCACCGATGCCGATGGCGAAGAACAGGACATCAGTCGGGGTACCTTCGAGGACAGCAATCTGCTGGACTACTCCGCCAAGACAGATTTTGAATGGAAGGTCAGTTCCAACAGCCAACTGGAATTCGGTGCCTTCTACACCTTCAACGATATTGCCTATGAATATGCACAGAACGATACCAGCTCTATCATTGACCGTCGAACCAAAGGGGCGACCCTGGGGGGCTATGTACAAAACAAACTGCGTCTGATGGGCGATCGCTTGCATTTCACACCGGGCATTCGCTATAATTATTTTGAAGAAACGGGGGGTACTTATTGGGAACCGCGGTTTAATTTCTCTTTTAAGATGACGGAAAAATGGAAGCTCAAGGGCTCTGCCGGCCGCTACTACCAGTTTGCCAAGCGGGTGATCCGCGAGGATGTGCTGCAAGGAAGCCGCGACTTTTGGGTGCTGGCCGATGATGATCGACTGCCCGTATCCAGCAACGATCAGTTCGTTTTGGGTACCAGCTTCGAAACCCGGGATTGGCTCTTTGATGTCGAGGCTTACCATAAGAAGCTGTCGGGCCTATCGGAGTATTCGCTGCGCTTCAGTCCAAGCTTTGGGGAGATTGATTATAATGAGTTTTTCTTTGATGGGACGGGCGTAGCCCGGGGCATCGACTTTTTGCTACAGAAAAAGTACGGCCGATGGAGCGGCTGGCTGGGCTACACCATCGGTGATGTCCGCAATAATTTCGAAGTCTACGGCGAAGACGATTTCTACGCGGCCAATGACGTCACCCACGAAATCAAGCTGGTCGGGATGTACAAATGGCGCAACTGGGACTTTGCTGCCACTTGGATCTACGCCTCGGGCCGCCCCTACACCGCTCCCGACGGCGGCTATCAGCTGGACTTGCTCAACGGCAATACTAATGATTACTTGAGCGTAAGTTCCAAAAACAGCCTGCGCCTCCCGGCTTACCACCGCTTTGACGTGGCCGCCACCGTCCACTTTCAGGGCAACAATACCTCTAGCATGAGCTTCAGCATTTTCAACCTGTACAATCGGGAAAATACCTGGTACAAGAACTTTGAAATTGTCGACGGCGAAGTACTCAGTACCGATGTCAAATACCTGGGCTTCACCCCCAACATCACCTATTCCATCAAACTCAAATAGCGATTAATCAACACTCGAATCATGAAGAAATTACTCTATATCACCATCGGCTTACTGTCCTTTGCATCCTGTGAAAAATCCGACCTCAGCACCGACCAAAACAGCGCCAACCTGCCCGTCGTAGAAGCCTACCTGGCCTCCGGCCAACCCGTCACCCTACACATCGAGCGGCAGGCCCCCTTCGAAACAACCGATAGCCTCGCCCTCCCCATCGAAGGCCTCCGCCCCATCATCAGCTGGAACGATGAGGACTATCTGCTCGAAGAAACCACCCCTGGCACCTACGGCAGCGGCCCCAACTTGATCATCCAAAGCGACCAAAGCTACGGCCTCTCCTTCGAATACGAGGGCCTGGAAGTCAGCGCCCAAACCCTCATCCCAAGCCGCCCCGCAGCATTCAGGGCCTCCGACAGCCAGCTGCACTTTGATACCGATAACTTCCCCCCCTCCTTCCCTGATCCTATTCAGTTGGATTGGGAAAATCCAGAAAATGACTACTATCAGGTTGGGGTGCAGTACGCTGAGCGAGATACGGTAGCCATTGATTTTTTCGGGGGCAATGGTGATGGGGAGGACAACGAAGGGAGGCCACAGTTTGCCAGTAATCCCCAACAAAGCAACAGCTACGAATTGGGCTTTCAGGACTTTCAATACGTCGGTACACACCGCGTTGTCCTCTTCCACGTCACCGCCGAATACGTTACCCTTTCGCAGGATGCGTCCAGCGACAACACCCAAAATTTAACCACTCCCTACACCAATATCAGCAATGGCTTAGGCATTTTTACGGGAGTAGGTACCGATACGATCATTGTAGAAATTACTAACTAATCACCCATTCATCAAGGCTCGATCTCTGAGCGGTACACTCGGAGATCGCCTTGTTGTCTAACCAACTAAAAATCGTAATTAAAGGTAATGCAAGTCGCGAATCACTATTAAAGATTTAAAGCGTCAGATGTTTGAATCAAAATGCGCCAAAGGCTGCATTTTTCACAAAATCTTCCTTTTTAAATCTCGTTCATCGCAACTTGTGTTAGGTAATCAAAACGAACCTAGTAAGAATAAGAAGAGGTTCAAATGTAAGGAGTGCGCCACCCTTGGTTCGGAGTGGCGTATTTTTTTTAGCCTAAAACACCAGCTTGGAATTATACCAAAATGGCGTTATATTGACAGACAAATGACTAGCATGATAAACATTTCCAAAATACTAAGCGATACCCAGAGAGGAATCAAAGTCGAAAGTGCACGCGACTACATTGAACTTAGCCGCAAAGGGCTGACAATGAACCAATTAAGAAACATCCTTCAATTTACCAGTATTACCTTAAAAGACATTGCTAGCATCCTTTCTATCTCTGAGCGGCAACTATCAAGGTATGAGGACAGTAAAATTCTCAGAACGGATATTTCCGCTCAATTGATTCAAATTACCGAACTGTACCAATTCGGCTACGATGTTTTTGAAGGCCGAGAAAATTTTCAGGGCTGGATGAAAACAGCAATCAGAGCACTTGACTATCAGCGCCCCATAGAATTGCTGGATACACCGTTCGGCATTCAGGATGTCAAAAACGTGATTGGAAGACTAGAATACGGAGTATACTCTTAACTATGGAGGTCTTTAGAATTACCAAGGAGAAGTACAAGGCTGATCTATCTGGCAAGGGGGCAGAATTATTCGGAGGAAGATGGAATCCCGTTGGCTGCCCGGCGTTGTATACTTCTGAAAGTAGGGCATTGTGCGCTTTGGAGATATTGGTTCACACGTCAAAAGATTTTTTACCGCCAAAATACATCATACAAACTATACACATCCCCAGAAAGCTGGAAAAAGAAATTGCTCATATAGCATCAAAAAATCTTCCCGCTAACTGGGACTTAATTCAACATGATGAATCGACAGAAGAATTAGGCTTGCGGTATTTTAAAGAAAAAAATAAGCTTGGAATCAAAGTCCCTTCTGTAATTATCCAGCAAGAAAGTAATATCATACTCAATCCCTTACATCCACTTTATCATAAGGTAAAAATCATCGGAACAACTGGCTTTCACATTGACAGGAGACTAATCAAATAAACCGTAGGGCGCCAACTAACCCACGCACGGAGCCATTCGAACCCTACGGCCTAAAGTCTTCGCAATTCAAACCAACAATCTTAAGAAGCCTTATTCATCACCTTTTCCTGGTGATTGATCGATTCTTGGTGAACCGCCTTGAGGAATTTCTGCATAAAATCTGCACTTAAGCCTCTCTCCTTTCCCATATCTACCGATTTCTGTAAAATCTCGCTCCAGCGGTTAGGTTGTAAGATGGAGATATTGTTGCGCTTTTTGTAATTGCCGATGTTCTCCGCTACTTTCATCCGCTGGCTCAGCAGGTTGAGTAAGGCATTGTCCATCTCATCGATTTGTGAGCGCAGCTCTTCCAGATTTTCCAGGAAGTGTTCATCCTGCGTAGTCTCGGCGCGGATAATCAGGCCATCAACCAGATTTTTGTAGACCTCGGGGGTGATTTGCTGCTTGGCATCGCTCAACGCAGTATCGGGGTCAGGATGGGTCTCGGTCATTAGGCCGTGGAAGTTGAGGTCCATCGCTTTCTGGGCGACCCCCGCCAGAATATCGCGGCGGCCGCAGATATGGCTGTTGTCACAGATCACTGGCAGGTCCGGGAAGCGACGCATCAGCTCGATGGGCAACTGCCAGCGTGGCTCATTGCGGAAGCGAGAGTTACCGAAGGCACTAAAGCCCCGATGGATGACCGCGATACGGCGAATCCCGGCATTGTAAATCCGCTCGATCGCACCGATCCAGAGATTGATATCCGGATTGATGGGATTTTTGATCAATACTGGAATATCGACGCCTTCCAGGGCATTGGCAATTTCCTGTACCGAGAAAGGATTCACGGTGGTGCGAGCACCCAGCCAAAGCACATCGATGCCGTATTTAAGGGCTTCAAAAACGTGCTGGGTGTTGGCTACTTCCGTTGTTACTTTAAGCCCCGTTTCCTGCTTGACACGGCGCAGCCATTTCAGCCCCTGCGTACCGACACCTTCGAAACTATTGGGGCGGGTGCGAGGTTTCCAGATACCGGCCCGAAATAGGTCGATCTTTTGTTGCGCCAGCTGCTGGGCAGTTTTCATCACCTGCTCTTCGCTCTCGGCACTACAGGGCCCGGCGATGAGGAAGGGCCGCTCGTGCGGTTTTTCCAAGATGGGTTTGAATTGCATTTTCATCACTACGTTATTTTAGGATTTTTATAATTTTATTCGATTCTTCGATCATTTTGTAAAAATTACGGAAGTCCTTTTTAATCAGCAGGCTGCGGAAGCGCGCCAGGGTGTTGATGTGCTCATCCAAGACGTCGAGGACATTATCGCGGTTCTGCTGAAAGATCGGCACCCACATGTCCGGAGAGCTTTTGGCCAGCCGTACGGTAGAACTAAAGCCCCCGCTAGCCAGCTCAAAAATGCGATTCTCGTCCGTCTCCTTTTCCAATACCGTCAAGGCCAGGGCAAAAGAGCTGATGTGCGAGATGTGGGACACATAGGCCGTGTGAACATCATGTGCCTCAGCATCTATATAAGTCAGCTTCATATTCAAAGCTGCATAAAGCGCACTAACGGCGGCTACGGCCTGCTGCTCACTTTCTTCGATGTCGCAAAGCACGGTGCATTTACCATCAAAAAGCCCCGGTATGGCCGCCTCCGGCCCCGAAAATTCCGTTCCAGCCATTGGATGCGTACCTACAAAATTACCGCGCTTCGGATGGTGTCGAATAGCGGTCATGATCTCCTTTTTTGTCGATCCAACATCCATTACCACCTGCTGATCTACCCGATCCAGAATGTGCGGAGCCAGTTGTAGCATGGCGTTAACCGGGGTAGAGAGTACAATAATATCAGCCTTTTCGATGGCTTGATCCAGGTCCATCTCGCAATCAATCAGTCGGCGGCGGATGGCCTTATCGAGGTTGTCTTGGCTTTTGTCTACACCGATAATCTGGCTGGCAAAGCCGTTTTCCTTGAGGCTGATCGCCATTGATCCACCGATAAGTCCTATTCCTACAATCGCTACTTTCATGGTTTGTGTCGTGTATATTTAATTCAAGTTACTACGGTTAAAAATTATCTGCTCCCCGCCGCCTGACGGCGACTCCATTGTATCCTTCCCAGAGCCTCCTCGATGATCTCCGATTTGCAACAAAGCGAAACGCGGATGTAAGCATCCCCCTGAGAACCGAAGATGCCACCGGGTGTCAAGAAGACCCGCGCACGATGCAAGACCTCATCGGAAAGGGCAAAGCCGTCGGAGTGGGTTTCGGGAATAGCCGCCCAGACAAAGAGGCCCGTCTGCCCCTTTTCGTAGCGGCAACCCAGGGTATCCAGTAGCTCGTAGACCTTCTTACGGCGCTGCCGATAGGTATCATTGAGCTGGCGGTACCAGTTGACCGAGCTGTCCAGCGCCTCAACGGCCGCCAGTTGCAGCGGGCGGTACATCCCAGAGTCCATATTGCTTTTGAATTTGAGGACATTATTGATGTGCTGCTGATGTCCGGCCAGCATCCCGATTCGCCAACCAGCCATATTGTGCGACTTGCTGAGGGAGTTGAGTTCCAAAACGTGATCGTCCAGGCCTTCGGCGGCCAGCAGGCTGAGTGGTTTGTTGTTCAGGATGAAACTGTAGGGATTATCGTTGCAGATCAAGATATTGTAGGTCCGAGCAAAGCCGATCAGTTCGCGGAAGAAGCCGGGATCGACATTGGTGCCAGTAGGCATGTGGGGGTAGTTGACCCACATCAGTTTGATTTCTTCGGGAGCTTGGGCGGCCAGGGCATCGAGGTTGGGGCGCCAGCCGTTGCGGGCAGAGAGCAGGTAGGCCTCGGGGCGAGCGCCGGCCAGCAGGGCGGCGGTGCGGTAGGCCGGGTAGCCGGGGTTGGGGATCAGCACGCGATCGCCGTCGTCGAGATAGGTCATTGAGAGGTGCATGATGCCTTCCTTGGAGCCGATCAGCGGCAGCACTTCGCTGTCGGGGTTGAGCGGTACTCGGAAGAAGCGCTGGTACCACTTGGCAAAGGCGCTGCGCAGCTCAGGAATGCCCCGGTAGCTTTGGTAGGCGTGGTTGCCGGGGTGGTAGCTTTCGTATTGCAGCTTACGGACGGCGTCAGTCGGCGGTTTGAGGTCAGGGCTGCCGATGCCCAGGTTGATGACCTTGGTCCCTTGCTGGTTCATTTGGGCGATTTCCTGCAGTTTGCGAGAAAAGTAGTACTCCCGAACCTGATTGATGCGTTGGGCGGATTTAATCTTCATGGTGTTGACCTTTTTGGTATTTGCCAAGGATGCGCAGCTCCTCCGTCAGTGGCTCGATGGCCGCGATGACTTCATCGCTGCTGCGGTTGTTCTCGATGACGAAATCAATAAAAAATAAGTATTGCCATTCCTGCCCCACGAGTGGAACAGATTGTATTTTAGTTAGATTGGCTTCCTGCCGGGCCAGCTCTCCCAACACCTGATGGAGCGTACCAACTTGATGGCGCAGGGAAAAGCAGATGGATAATTTATTGATTTGATGACTTTGGAGGTCGCTGGGCTGAGCGTGGAGGATGAGAAAGCGGGTGAAGTTTTTCTTGTTGGTTTCGATGCTGTCGGCCAAAACTTCGAGGCCATACATTTCGGCGGCTAGGTCACTGGCAATGGCTCCGGTGTGCCGCCAGCGATTTTCGCCGACCTTTCGGGCGCTCAGAGCAGTATCTTCCGTTTCAATGAGCTTGATGGCCGGGTATTGCTTGAAGAACTGCCGACACTGGGCGATGGCCATGGGGTGGGAGTGCACTTCTCGCAAATCCTCGATTGTGCTGCCGGGCAAGGTGAGTAGATTCTGCTTAATTCGCAAAAAGACCTCTCCAACGATTTGTAAGCGGGAGTGATAGAGCAGTTGGTAATTGAAAAGAATACTGCCGGCGATGGAGTTTTCGATGGCCATGATGCCGCCCTCGGCTTGCCGTTCCCCCTCGACCATACCGACCAGCTCCTCGAAGGTATGGGCCGGTACGATCTGTAGGCCATCGGCCGGATAGTAGCGGCGGGCCGCAATTTCGTGGAAGGCGCCGGGGACGCCCTGGATGGCAATTCGATTCAAATGTTGCGCGTTCATCATGGTATCATTTTTCACTGGTGATCAAAAAAAAAGTCCTCTCGTGGAGGACTTCTTTGCTATGATAGTGAATAAATATTGTGCAAAATCAAGTCCTCCTTACGGGCGGGCCGTAAAAGAAAAAATAATAGTTGAAGTAATAATTGGTTACCAGTTTCATCGATTACGCTTGGTTAGTGGCGAAACAAAAAAAGGAGCCCTTTAGAGGACTCCTTTTTATTGATTTATACTTTTAACAGCAACAACGAAGCCCTCATTTATGGTTGACCATAAAAATAAAAGCTAAAATAAAAAAAGCTGTTGCTATAATTTTTCATAATAATAAAGTGCTTTAATCACTTAGTGTTGTACAAACATAAACCTTATTAAGGTGTAAAGCAAGTCCGACAAGATAATTTTTATTACCTCTCGTCCCCCTACTCTACTTTAAAGATTGCTGGATCAATCGTATTATTGACCTTAATATCCGTGATTTTCATCGTCAGCGCCATAGGCAGGCCACCGCCGGAAATCACCATTGTGTGGGGGACTTTTACCCCATCTATCTCTTTGTAATCCTGGATTTCAGCAGTTTGATAAGCCTTCTGGCCACCCATATCGATTTCTTCCATTGACTTGATCTTCAATCCACTCTCGGCGTCGAAGAAATCCGTAGATTTTTTACCACTTGGCGATTCGATGTTCACCTTATAAGCATCTTTCCCATCAACCGGCTCAATACCTTTGAGTGCCAATTTGTAGCCTTTTTCAGCATAAGTCAACTCCGGAAAGATCAAGGCCCGCTCCTTCATTTCATTCAGTTCTTCTCCTTCTACAGCACCCGTACCAGCCTGTCCAGCTTTCATACCTTTCTCTCCATTAGTCACTTCCTTTTGCATCACACTCCCCATCATCGACAGCGACATGGAGTATTTGTTAGGCTCCTGCTGATGGAGTTCATTAACCAATTTCATACCCTGAAACTCCGCTTCCATCGTCATAGACATCGACTTTACTTCCTTCACCTTGTCCATACCACCGATGGCTTGGATGTAGCTGGCAATTACTTTATCAGCCGTCAGACCAGCCGGAAGAGACTGCTCCTTCAGCTCTACTTTATTACCATAAGGATCGTAGAAGTTGACCTTTTTGTCTGCTGAAAACTGACCAATTTTCTCAACTACATCATCCTTATTCCCTACTACGACGATATGCGCACGATCCGGACGAACGTACTTTTTGGCCATCGCCATCACATCAGCAGCGTTCACTTTGCTCAGTTTTTCGAGGTAGGTTGCGTAGTAATCCTTGGGAAGCTTGTAGCGGAAGGTGTTTAGGGCAAAACGGGCAACGGTCTGCGGGCGCTCCAGCGAGCGAGCAAATTGGCCAGACATGGAGTTCTTCACCAGCTCTAGTTCTTTAGGACCTACAATTTCATCTCTCACTTTATTGAACTCTTTCATAAACTGTACTAGAGAACTATCGGTCACCTCATTGCGGACGCTTGCGCCAGCAGAGAAAAAACCCACATTACGATCAGAACGCAAACTAGAGCGAGCACCGTAGGTATAACCGTGGGTTTCGCGAAGGTTCTGGTTGAGGCGGCTTTGGAAGTAGCCTCCCAGCATGGTATTGAGTACGCTAGCAGGGATTACATCCGTCTCGCCAGGCTTGAGGGAAAGCGGATAGGTGATTGCAATCACCGATTGTACGGCACCAGATTTATCGACAAAATCGACGCTGGTTTTCTCTGGCATCTGTGGTGTTTCAAAAGTAGGCTTGGGGATGTCATTGGAAGACTTCCACTTTCCTAGATAATTCTCAATCATCGGACGAGCCTGATCAGCAGTAATATCTCCGACCACTACGAGGTAAGAAATGTTGGGCTTAAAGTAGGTATTGTAATACTCCTTGCACTTGTCGAGCGTCACTGCGCCGATGGTTGCTTCAGTAGCAATCTGACCGTACGGATGGTCCTTACCGTAGCGGAGTACCCGCGTTACATTACGAGAAATGGCGCTGGGGTCTTCCTTCTCTTGTGCTAAACCAGAAAGGGTTTGCTTTTTGATTTTATCAAATTCTGCTTCCGGAAAAGAAGGATTGAGCAGAACATCAGCCATCAGCTCCACCAATTTATCGGTATGCTTGGTCAGGGACTCTGCATAGATGCCGTCTGCATCTGTCACCAGGGTGGCACCGATGAAATCCACTTCTTCATCAATCTGAGATTTCTTGCGGGTAGTGGTTCCCTTGCTCATCAAGTCACCAGCAATATCAATATATCCAGTGTGTTCTCCTTCGCTAATAGAAGGAGCGTCGACAAACAGCTGGAAAGAAACGCGGGGCAGTTTATGATTTTCGACCACGATGACTTCTAAGCCGTTGCTCAGTTTGAAATTGTCGTAAGATCCGAGCTGAATCTTGGGGGCTGGGCCAGGTGCGGGCACTTTGCTTCTGAAGTCCTGCGCCACTTCGGCAGTCTTATCCGCAGCCTTGTCGGCCATATCTTCCGCCTTTTTGTCGACCTGGGTCTTTTGGTCATCGGCTTTAGCCGTCGCATCCGCCAGCTTTGGGGTGCACTGTGTGAAGGTCAACACAGCCATCAGGCTGAATAGAATTATTTTTTTCATGCTATAGTTATAAGTTTTATTCTTCGATTTGAATGGTTAAAAGGGATTATCTACTAAGGATCAGTAGGTTTAGGCAAATAATAAAGGACGACTCTGTTGTCTTTGTGGAAATACTTCTTGGCAGCATTCATAATATCCTCGCGGGTAACCTTCATGTAGCGATCAATTTCGGCGTTGATCAGATTGGCGTCTCCATAATACATATGGTAATTGGCCAAACTTTCGGCGATACCAGCGATGGTAGAGTTGGAGGTGACGAAGTCATTTTCGATCTGGTTACGTAGTTTTTGGAACTCTCGCTCTGAGATCAGCTCGTTTTTTACTCGGTCCACCTCGGTGTCCATCGCCGATTCTACGTTCTCCAGACTAACGCCCATATTGGCGATGCCGAAGGCGATAGAGGCACCGGGATCTTCGAGAGCTAGCGGGAAATTACCGACAAAAAGGGCGGTTTGCTGCTCATCCACCAAGGCTCTATAAAGTCTAGAACTTTGGCCTTGCGAGAGCAGGGTACTCAGCATATCAACTGCATAGTAATCGTCCGTTCCCTGCGCAGGAATGCGGTAAGTCTGCACCACCGCAGGCAGCTGGATATTATCATAAACGGTATCGCGTACTTCAGCAGCCAAAGGGGGCTCTACGATATTAGGGCGATAGATGGGCTTGGTACCCTTTGGTATGTCTTTAAAATATTGATCAATCATTGCCTTGGCCTCATCGATTTTGATGTCACCAGCAATCGAAAGCACCGCATTATTGGGCACATAAAAATCTTTGTAAAAATTGACATAATCTTCTTCCTGAGCGGCATCCAAGTGGTCCATAGAGCCAATTACCGACCAGTGGTAGGGGTGCTTGGTGAAGGCCCGCTTCATGGACTCTTCGAGTACAGAACCGTAGGGGCGGTTGTCGATGCGCTGACGGCGCTCCTCCTTGACCACTTGGCGCTGCGTCTCAATACCTACCTGCTCGACTTTTGCGTGTAGCATCCGCTCAGATTCCAACCACAGGCCTGTCGCCAGCTGATTGGAAGGCAACACTTCGTAGTAGAAAGTACGATCGTAGGTAGTATTGGCATTGTTCATCCCTCCGGCATTGGAGATATAATCGTCAAATTCCCCTCTGGCGATATTTTCCGATCCTTCGAACAGCAGGTGCTCAAAAAAGTGAGCAAATCCGGTACGGTTGGGCTTTTCATTCTTAGAGCCAACATGGTACATCACCGTAACCGCGACGATAGGAGTAGAGTTGTCTTGATGGAGAATAACGTGAAGGCCATTATCCATTGTATACTCTGTGTAATTGACCTTATTCATCTGTGCCTGTGCAGCCGTCAGACCCAGCAACAGGAAGGCCAATAGTAAGATTCTAGGTTTCATTTAAATGGTTCATTTTATTGAAGAAATTATAGCTCTCTAACTGGGCTAATATACGGAAAGATGGATATATCCCGTATTGAGAATGCGTCAATCTATAGGAATGCGTTGTTTTTATAGACCAATGCAAGGATTAGTGGGGTAAAAACAGAAAGCGCCAGGCCGCCCGAGGGCAACCTGACGCTAGTAGCTTGTTGATAAAGGCCAGAATTAGACGACCTTGTCCGCGCAGCTAGAGCTGGCGAAGGCATCTGGTTTGGCCTTGAAGACGAACCCCATCCCCAGGATGTATCCCATCGCCTCTTTGAGAGCGGTATTGGACTGAAAATGAGGGTCAGTATTGATGTCTGCGTGTACTTCTAAGGCAACATCGTGGGCATCGAGTAGATCGCAAAGATGGTAAGCGATTTCGACGGATTTGCCGACCTCGGCGATCATCCGCTCCCGAAGGCCCATCGGCTTGGTAATTTTATCGTTACTGATAAACATAAAACCGCCTTTTTTCTCCCGTAGAAATACGATGACGGTGGCAAATTCGATCACCTTTCCACGCACTTGAGAGTCTGTACCGATACACACTTTGAGCTTGTGCCCCAGGTCTTTCTCTCGAAGTATGGTCTTTTCTACTGCTGATTTAATAGGGAGTTCGATATGTTGCCCATTCAATCTACGCCAATTCATAATGATAGTGTTTTGCAGGAAGTTACTAATTAAATAGTGGAAATCGCGCTAATTCCAAATATTTCACATAAAATTAATTTGATTATGTCCGATAACTTAACACCGGGTTTGTATTGGATAGTTCCCTTTGATTAAGCCTAGAATCAATTGGCACGGAAAGTGTTTTTATCTCCCTTAGTTGTTTTATAAACGCCATTAAGCCAGAATAATGAACCCAGAGCGTTACAATGATAGTACAATAACTAAGCGGATCAATTGGATTGCCCTAGGCAGCATGATCCTTTTGTCCCTTTATTTCGTATCGAGTTCCTACCTCACCAAATTGGACGCGAAGGAGCAGTCTCATCTGAAACTGCTCAAAAGCATCGCTCAGACCCTTTCCATGCAGATCGACGGAGATGAGTACAGCCAATTGCTGGAGAGATTTCCGCAACAAGACGATATTCGCCACAACGGCCAAGACTCCATCTACCGTAAGATCAGCCGAACCATGCGCGACTTGCAGGTCACCAAGGGACTCCAAACACCGATCTACATCCTCAGTAAATCTTCTGGTAACAATAACTTCTTCTTTGGCGTCACCTCCGCCGATCAACCTTATTATCGACATGCCTACGTCAACCCTCCATCTTTAATCAGTGAAAAATACGAAGAAGGTGGACAAATGGGGCAGTATAAATCCCAGCAAGGCAACTGGCTTTCCGCTTTTATGCCGCTAAAAAACAGTCAAGGTAATGTGGTGGGCGTGATTGAAGTGGACGAAAAACTGGCCCATTTTAATGCTTCGGCCAAGCAGGACCTCTACCGGGATACGCTGATGGCACTCTTAGCCATCTTCTGCTGCTCATTGATCTTACGCAAATACCTCAATCGGGTCATCAGTATGCTCAAAGACAAGGAAGTCGCCGAGCATAAAGCGATGGTCAAGGCCAAGTTCCTCTCCACCATGAGCCACGAAATCCGTACACCGATGAATGCGGTGATCGGTCTGTCCAATATTTTAATTCAAGAGGAGCCGCGTAAGGATCAGCTGGAAAACCTCAAGACTTTGAAGTTTTCTGCCGACCTCCTACTGGCCCTAATCAACGATATTCTGGACTTTAGCAAGATCGAGGCGGGGAAGATCAGTTTTGAAAAAATTGACTTTAACCTGCATGATCTGGTAGAAAATATTCAACATTCCCTGGCCATGCGGGCCAAAGACAAGGGTATCCAACTGGACCTCCAGATCAAATCAGATGTTCCCCAGTTTGTGGTGGGGGACCCGGTGCGCCTCAGTCAAATTCTGACCAATCTGTGTGGCAATGCCATTAAATTTACCAACGAGGGAAAGGTGAGTATTGAGATGGAATTGCTCTTTGTTGACCAAAAGCAGGCTAAAATCCGCTTTTCGGTAATTGATACGGGCATTGGTATTCCTAAAGATAAATTCGAGACCATTTTCAAAAGCTTCTCACAGGCCGATACAACCACTACGCGCAAATACGGCGGGACGGGGCTGGGCTTGTCGATTACTAAGCGTTTGCTGGAATTGCAGAATAGCAACATCCAAATTCAGAGCGAAGTGGGTAAGGGCTCAACCTTTTTCTTCGACTTACAGCTGCCGATTGGGCAGGGGCCTCAGCTCAGTGAATGTTCGCAGGAGGTGGTGCATGTTCCCGAAAGCCTCGAAGGGGCCAGAGTCTTGCTGGTGGAGGACAATCGGATCAATGTGATCGTAGCGGGTAAGTTTCTCAAGAAATGGGGGCTGGTCTACGATGTGGCTGAGAACGGCCAGATTGCGGTAGAAATGGTGCAGCAAAAAGACTATCACGCCATCCTTATGGACCTCGATATGCCAGTCATGGACGGCTACAAGGCAACACAGGCCATCCGTGCATTGGCCGATCCCAAATTCCAGGAAGTGCCCATCATTGCGCTGTCGGCCTCGGCCTTGTCCAATTTCCGCGAAAAGGCATTTGAGGCGGGGATGAATGAGTTTGTCACCAAGCCCTTCAATCCTTCCGAGTTGTACCAAACGCTGGGTAAATTTGTCCGCATCGAGCAGGAAGTCTGAGTTCCAATCGCTGATTTTGCGCATTAATGCTCATGAATACCTATTTTTGTCGGAGTTTTACCTATCGTACAAATTCTGATTTATGTATTCTCACAAGACCCTTCTTTACGTCTTCATCATTTGCCTTGTTTACGCCTGCAAATCGCCCAATGGCAATGCCCAACATAGCGAGGGGCAATACCGCAACCACCTAGCCAACGAAAGCAGCCCTTATCTGCTGCAACACGCTGGCAATCCCGTCGACTGGTATCCCTGGGGCGAGGAGGCGCTGGCCAAGGCCAAAGCGGAGGATAAGATGCTGGTGATCAGCGTCGGCTATGCCGCCTGCCACTGGTGTCATGTGATGGAGCACGAGTCCTTCGAGGATACGCTGGTGAGTCAGATCATGAACGAAAATTTTGTTTGCATCAAGGTGGATCGCGAGGAGCGGCCGGACATTGACGATGTGTATATGACGGCTTGCCAGATGGCGACGGGGAAGAGCTGTGGTTGGCCGCTGAATGCTTTTGCCTTGCCTGATGGTCGGCCGGTTTGGGCGGGTACTTATTTCCCAAAGAAGGATTGGATGGAGGTGTTGAATCATTTTGTCAAACTTCACAAAGAAGAACCCCAAAAGCTTGATGAGTACGCCGAACAGTTGACCAGCGGTATTCAGGCCAATTCGGGTATTGAGATCAATACGGGAGACCAGGTATTTACGGAGGATGCCCTGCAGGATATTGCCAAACAATTTTTAACTAATGTAGACTTTAACCGAGGGGGGCGCAAGGGAGCACCGAAGTTCCCGATGCCCAATAATTACCAATTCTTGCTCAATTACCACCAAATCTACGGCGAGGAAAAGGCCCTAAAAGCCGTCACTACCACCCTGGACCAAATGGCCATGGGTGGCATCTACGATCAGCTCGGTGGAGGCTTCGCCCGCTATTCGGTGGATGGGGAATGGAAGGTGCCACACTTTGAGAAAATGCTGTACGATAATGGGCAGCTGGTGAGCCTCTATGCGCAGGCTTTTCAGGTGACGAGCAATCCTTTGTATCAAAAGGTAGTCGAAGAAACTTTGGCTTTTATTGAAAGGGAATTGAGTGATGAAAACGGCGGCTTTTACTCTTCGCTGGATGCGGACAGTGAGGGCGAAGAGGGGAAGTTTTATGTCTGGCAAAAGGAGGAAATTGATCAATTGCTGGGGGAGCAAAGCGAGGTATTCTGCGATTATTATGAGGTGACGAAGAAAGGAAATTGGGAGCACAAAAATATTCTGTACCGCCGTCGCAGTGCGGAGTGGGTAGCCAAGCGCCATAACATAGAAGAGGCGAAGGTGGAAGAGATCGTGAGCGCGGGGCAGAAGACGCTCCTTGCTGCGCGCGCCGAGCGCGTACGCCCCGGACTAGACGATAAAATCCTCACCTCCTGGAATGCGCTGATGCTCAAGGGCTACGCGGATGCCTACCGCGCCTTCGGCAAGCCCAACTACCTCCAACGCGCCCTCAAAAATGCCCAGTTCATCAAGCAAAATATGCTGCAAAGCGACCATCGCCTCAATCGCAATTACAAAGACAGCAAATCCGTCATCAATGCCTTCCTGGATGACTACGCCCTGCTCATCGATGCCTACATCAGCCTCTACCAGGTCACCTTCGACGAGCAATGGCTCAACCAGGCCCGCGACCTGGCTGACTACACCCTGGCCCATTTTTACGAAAGCAAAAACGGCATGTTCAATTACACCTCCGACCTCGACCCACCGCTGGTGGCCCGCAAGATGGAACTGGCGGATAATGTCATCCCCGGCTCCAATTCAACTATGGCCCGCAATCTGTTTCACCTGGGCACCTATTTTTACAATACCGAATACATCGACAGGGCCAAGCAGATGATGCACAACCTCAGCAATGACATTACCTCGACCGATCAACCCAACTTCTACTCCAACTGGTGCAGCCTCTACAGTAGCCTGGTCAAGCCCCCCTACGAGGTCGCCATCGTCGGCAATGACTTCGAGGTCCTACGCAGCAACTTGATGAAGCGTTATTTCCCTAGTGCGCTCTTCCTGGGTGGCAAGGACGAAGGCAGCCTGGAATTGCTCAAGGACAAACTACTGGAAGGCGAAACCATGATCTACGTTTGTCAGAACAAGGTTTGTAAGCTTCCCGTGACGGAGGTAGAGAAGGCCGTAGGCTTGATCGATTGATCACTTCTTTTGCCGAAACTGGGAGCGCAGTTTAGGAATGATTTGCGCATCTACCCAATAAATATCTTGATTGCTGGTGTAGAAAAAGTACTTACCATCCTTACTGACGAAGGGGCATAACTCGTGCTTTTCACTGTTGATGTCTGTTCCCATATTCACCGCAGGCATCCATTCTCCTCGCTCATCTTTGAAGCTGATGTAAAGGTCACCACGCCCCAGGCCTCCTCTGCGTACGGAGCAGAAGATGATATAAGATTCATCGTAAGCAATAAAAGCATCGGCCTCATAAGCAGGGGTGTTGATCGCCGCAGGCAAGGCAACAGCCTCTTCGAAACCTCCGCCGGGCTTCGCCCGCGCCGCGTACACGTCAAAGTTGCGCTTTGGGCCATCCGTAGCCTTGGCATTGGTGGCGAAATACATGGTTCCCTCCTTGGTAAAAGACATATAATACTCGCTGCTCGTGGAGTTGATCGCCGGCCCGGCGTTGATCGGTGCCGACCAGCCCTTCGCTTTTTTCTCGACATACCAAATATCATGCTTCTGGGGCTCCCCCTTTCCATCCAGCGCCTGATCAGAGATGACATAGAGCTTTTGCTCATCAGGAGAAAGGAAGGGATCATTGTAGCCGTAGGTAGGATGCGAAAGAATGACCTCTGGGGTGCTCCACCCCTTTTTGGTCCAACGAGAATAGTGGGTTTCCGTTCTTCCATCAATGTCGATCCCATAGTACAATTCTGTCCCATCCTCAGAAAGCACCGAGCCAAATTCAGAACGATCGGGCAAAGAAATGAGACCGGGAGCAAAGACTTTGGGGGTCATTCCGGGCGTTTCGCCAGTATACTTGTTAACGATTTGGCCGCCCGTTTTACACGATAGGGACAATAATAGTAGGCCGCAAAGTAAGCCTCTCAGGAAGATCGAAATCATATGATTGTTTTTGGTGGGTTGAATGTAAAGTAGAACCTTGAATACCGCCACAAGTTACTGCTCAAAATACATTTTTTTTGAAAAAACTTTTGCTTTCGTAAACTATTGACCACAAGTGACTTAAATCTCACAAGAGTAAACAAATAGTACAGAAAATCATACGATAAATTTATATTATTATGGAATTTTTAGAGTTTCGCCATCTGTGTAAGGAATCTCGATCATCTACAGGTACCGATGGATGATGATTTTAACACTTCTTGCGGCCTGCCTCTGCCGGCAGGGTGGTGGCTAGGGCGCCTGTCTACCGACAGGTAGAGGTTCCCTCCCAAAGCCCCAAACTATACCTCTATCCCAATTCCAGGACCGATACAACTATATCATAATTCTACGCCCATATCCTCCAACAATTAACTATTTTAGAGCCAGCAACCGTCCTCCGGACCGGAACACTCAGCTTTTCGAATACCATAATTGCTTTCTTCAATAAGCATCAACAAAACAACCGCCTAGATGAGAACCTTAGCTCTTTTATCCAGTATCTTACTCCTCAACCTATTCACTATGATCGACACCTTCGCACAAGACTGGCCCAACTTAGAACGCTACCAGCAAGCCAATGCACAGCTCCCCTCCCCTATGCCCAAGCAGAATCGCATTGTCTTTATGGGCAATTCTATTACGGAAGGTTGGAAGCAGGACAGCCTTCAATTTTTTGATAATCCAGCTTATGTCAATCGAGGTATAAGTGGGCAAACGACGCCTCAGATGCTCATCCGCTTTCGGCCCGACGTCGTCGATCTTCAGCCGACAGTCGTGGTAATCTTGGCCGGCATCAATGATATTGCGGGTAATACAGGTCCTTCTTCTGTCAAGATGATCGCTGATAATATCAAATCTATGGCGGAAATTGCTCGGGCCAACGGTATTAAGGTCGTGCTCAGCTCCGTACTGCCTGCGGCGGATTTCCCTTGGCGTCCGGGTATGGAGCCCGCCGAGAAAGTCCTCCAACTCAATAGCCTACTAAAAGCGTACGCCGAGCAGCACAACTTGATCTACCTCGATTATTTTTCAGCCATGGTTGATGATCAGAAAGGGTTAAGAAAAGCCTATACCTATGATGGTGTACATCCGAATGTAGCGGGATATAAGGTCATGGAGCCGCTGGCGGAGGCGGCGATTGCACAAGCACTGATGCAAAAATAAGAAGAGCAATCGGACGTACTGAATATCAAGCCCGCCCGACTGCTGTTGATCAACTTTCGAAACAATATAAATTACCTACTCAAGTGTTTCATTACTTTGCCGCGTTCAAAAATTTGGCGTGGGCGGCCATGAATTTAGCTTGATTCTGAGGAGACATCTGTATTTGCACCAATCGCCAAGTCAAATTGTAGGTATGAATGTCAAACGCTGGGGGAATCGCGCCGAAAAATGGATCGTAATAGTTGAGCGCCGTATCCGAAAAAGAAGGTTGCCCTCTAGTCAGCAGCTTAATTTCACATACCGTACCATTGAGCGTACCGGTCACAGAGCGATAATACTGCCAGATCACAGAGGGCGTACCCAAAGAAATACTCAAACTGCGCTTACCATCGGGAGGAGTACCGGAAGTGTTATAAGGCGTAGTGGAATCCGGCCCGAAGGTGTAGGACATGGAGTTGACGATTTGCTTCCCATCCATATCCATGTGGGTAAAACTAAAATCGGATTTTGCATCGTGTACTGCCTGCATAACACTCTCCACACTAGAAGTATCCTCTACCCCATCCAGCTGGAGGTTTTCGAAATAACAATACAATCCAACTACTCTAAAACTAACTTGTAAAGCCATAATGGTTTTTATTTTGGAGTTAATAAAATAAGCGACTTGGCCAAAGGCTATGCTTTGGCGGCGTAGGTGGGTAGGTAAAAAGAAGAGTGAAAAAAATGCTTGAGAACTACCATTAAAAGAGGAAGACCCTAAAAATCATCCTATAATAACAATGTACAAAAAATGTTAGGAGATGAACGAAAAATCAGTCTTTTTTTTGTTATTTAATTTATTTTTTCTCCGTTGAGGATAAAATGGTGTTGGTGCGCTTCGGAAAACTAAGAGAGGGATCTCTGATAAATTCTCGTGGAAAACAACCACAAAAATCATCAAGCTGATCCCTCGAACAGGCAAATCCGGGAGTTTGAATTCTCCGGCTTCGTAAATAGGATATTTTTTTCCTGATAAAAGGTTGTTGACGCTCTTATCGGAATTATTCAACGGTAAATTGTCCCATCATCCCCGCATCCTCATGTTCCAAAATATGGCAATGGTACATGTAGGGAAATTCCTCGGTCGCTTCATAGTTAAACTGCATAATGACTTCGGTCCAACCGCCATCGACAATAACCACATCTTTCCAACCTTGGTCCTCGGGTAGAGGGGGGTTACCATTCTGAGACAATATCAGGAAGGAGGTGCCGTGCATATGGAAGGGATGTTCCATCATATCTCCCGTAATGCGCCATAGTTCTGTAGCTCCGATATTGACTTTCTCATCAATCCGCTTCCTATTCATGGGCTTTCCATTGATGCAGAACATATTGTTCCTATCCGTTCCGCACATAACGTCGGCCCCTTCGTCCATCTCCATCTCAAGGGTAAATGTTCGTACAACATCGACGTCTTCTTTTTTCAGTCTACGAATCGTATTCAGCGATGTGGGTAAGCTTCCTGGAGCAGTAGCAGTAGGGTCGACTCTAATCTCAAGGATGCGCTCCTTTTTTGAAAATACCGTTACGCCTTCATTATCTGCTGGCGGCAGAATGGCCATCAACTCTCTCGTCACCCCGTCAGATAGGTTGATCATGATTTCATTGCGCTCCCCCGGCGCCATGGTCAACTTAGTAATGGCGACGGGTTTTTCCAGAAAACCCCCTTCGGTGGCGATTTTATAGAAAGCCTGCTCATTTTTAAGATAAAATTCATAAAACCGGGCATTGGAGCCATTGAGCAACCTCAATCGCAGCCAACCTTTTGGCACTTCGATGTAGGGATTTACCGTTCCGTTAATCACTAGAGTCTTTCCGCGTTTACCATCCATGAGTTCATTCTCCGTAGCGGAGTAATCCACCATTTCTCCCTCGACAAAGTCGCGATCTTGGACAATTAATGGAATATCATCTACTCCGTACTGCTTGGGCAAAGGCAGCTGCATGGAATTGTCATCTTCTACCAGGTATAAGCCCGCTAGGCCAGCGTGTACATGCTCCGCCGTTTTTCCCATTAGATGAGGATGATACCAATTCGTGGAGGCCTCTTGGTCAATCGGCAATATGATGTCCCAAATCTCATTGGGTAGAATTTTATTTTGTGGACCACCATCAACTCTCCCTTCCACATGCAAGCCATGTCCGTGCACGGTCGTTGCCTCACCGATCCGATTGGTAAACTGTATACGGGTACTGTCCTTGTTGTACAATCGAATCGTTGGCCCCAGATAGTCGCCATTAAATCCTTTAGTATGGCTTTTCACGCCCGCAAAAAACTCGTGCTGCCCATTTTGCAGGGTCAGTCGGATGCTTCCGTCTACAGTTCTACTGTCAATGAGTGGTGGGATCATTAACTTGTTGTTGGCTTGCGGAGCCTCTTTCTTACAAGCACTAAGACTTAAAAGCAAAAGCGCAAAAATTAACTTATTCATAGTTGGTTATTTTCAATCTATATTCCCCCCAACGGGCAATCCGCTCGGAACGCGATCAGGAATGGTTACTAATCATTTTTATTGTTTTGATTAAACCAATTTGATCGTATCAAATCGTTTGCAAAAAACTTATAAGTTGGATTAGTTGGTATGGATAAGCGGGTTCAAAGCGTGCAGTATTCGTTTTCTGGACGTCTTTAGGGCTAAATTCGCTGTTTTTTGTATTGGCTCGGGGTAATGCCTTTCAATTTTTTGAACGTAGAGTTGAAGGAAGATTTAGAGCTAAACCCCACTTCGGTAGCAATCCCCAGGAGGGTGAAATTTTGGTATTGCTCTTGATCCAGGTATTTAATGAATTCCTCAACGCGGTACTGATTCAAGAACTCCTGAAATCGCATTCCCATATGGACATTCAATACCTCGGACAGCTGCTGCCGGGATATGCCGATTCTCTTAGCCGTCTCATCCACAGTCAGCTTTTGGTTTTTGAAGAGTTTTTCTTCGGTCATTAGTCGATTGAGCTGGCCTTTGATAGCCGCCACTTCTTTCTTTGATAAGGTAGAGGATTTGTACTTATGATCAACGTAGGATAGCATATCCTTG
This sequence comes from Bacteroidota bacterium, assembly GCA_038750655.1. Classification (GTDB taxonomy): domain Bacteria; phylum Bacteroidota; class Bacteroidia; order Chitinophagales; family Saprospiraceae; genus JBCDGZ01. Next base: position 46,332 of record JBCDGZ010000015.1, read on the forward strand.
GGAGCTGTGATCAATCGGTAAGTGACGAAATAAAAGAGGAATATAGCGATCAAAAAAATACCGTAGCTGTCTAATAACAAAAGAGGAGTATCAGTGCTGGAAAACAGGTAAGCAATACCGTCAACGATGTAAATTAGGGTAAAAGGGACAATAAAAATCAATAACCATCTCTCTTTCTCCAATGAAAGGATGTCATAGATACTGTACAGCAACAGTCCGGCAAGGCAAAGCTCCGACAGGTGAACGCAGCTTTCCAATAAGATCTCGTCGGCAAAGCGATCTATACTCAATAGACTTTGACAGACCACATTAAAAAGATAAGGCAGCAAGAACAATACATCTATTTTAGCCAGTTCATTGCTACCAGAATTGCTGTATCGGATAAAAAAGAAAAGAAAAGTAGCAATCAGGGTTTCGTGAAAGAAAAACCAATTGGCGTCCGCAATGATTAGATTATAATCATCATCACCGATAGAAAAGAGTATGACCGAAATGATGCAGCCCATAAAAAGCCAAAAGATCAGTTGCCGGTAGTCTTTCCTCCGTTGAAACAAAGTAAATCCAAGAAATCCTCCTTGTAGGATGGCGATTATTTGAATGATTGTTAACAAGTTACTTTTTTTAGATCATCAAGAATCAAGTATTCCTCTTAGCTCACCAGGCCCTCCTCCTCTATCAATCGTCCGTCTCTACACCGAATAATCCGGGCGGGGAAGGCCTCTACGATGCGGTAGTCGTGGGTGGCGAAGAGAACGGCGACGTCGTGCTGCACCGCCAGTTCGCGCAGCAGGCCCATGATCTCATCGGAGGTTTCGGGGTCGAGGTTGCCGGTAGGCTCGTCGGCGATGATGAGTTCGGGGCGGTTGAGGAGGGCGCGGGCGATGACGACGCGTTGGCGCTCGCCGCCGCTCAGCTCATGCGGCAGCTTGGCGGCTTTATCGGCCAGGCCGACGCTGCTCAGCAGGGCCTCGACGCGCTTTTGACGATTGCTGCGGTTCTTCCAGCCGGTAGCGCGGAGTACGAAGAGGAGGTTTTCGGCGACGCTGCGGTCGTCCAGCAGATTAAAGTCTTGGAAGATGATGCCCAGTTTGCGACGCAGCAGGTGGATTTTTTTGCGGTCGAGCTGCAACAGGTCGAAGCCGGCGACCTGCCCGCGGCCATTGCTGAGCGGGAGGGCAGCGTAGAGGGTCTTGAGGAGGCTGCTTTTACCACTTCCCGTCTTGCCAATCAGGTAGGCGAATTCGCCACGCGTAATGTTGAGAGACACATCGCGGAGAATCAGGTACTCGCCCTGATAGATATTCGTACTTTTTAGGTCAACAATGACGTTTTTCATAGGGTAAGCAGCATTCAAGGGTGCGCCGCAGCACCCCGCTCAAAAGTAGGAAATTTTGCGCAAATCCGACAGTAGTAAAAACAAGAGCCGAAATATGACCGTAGTATGATACTTCTGTCTGGATTGACCAACTAAAAAAATGTAATTTTGTTAATCAGTTTAATAATCTTCTAAGTTATGAAAAAGATTCATCTCATCGCCGTCGCCGTTATCGCTATTTCTATTGCGTTGCTGATGTCCCTTTCGGGTGAAATGAGTACGTACTCGACGTTCAGAGAAGCGATGGCAGCAGGAGGTAAGGTCAAAATTGCGGGCATTCTTTCCAAGGATAAAGAGATGATCTACGACCCCATCAAGGATGCCAATTCTTTCAGCTTTTACATTACCGATAGCGAAGGCGAAGAGCGCCGCGTGCGCCTGCTGCAGGCCAAACCTCAGGACTTCGAACTCTCCGAACAGATTGTTCTAACAGGAGAGATGCACAATGACGAGTTTATTGCTACGGATGTTTTGCTAAAATGCCCTTCCAAGTATAAGGATGAAGAGATTTATTTGAAGAACAAGCAGAACGAAATTTAACGATTTCTTCTATGGAATACATCGGTGAACACCTCCTCCCTGGCCAATTAGGCCACTTTGCTATCCTCCTAGGCTTCGTTAGTAGTTTGCTGGCCGCTGTCAGCTACACAATGGCCACTAATCGCAACGAACTCCCCGAGTTCAAAGGTTGGCGCAACATCGGTCGCCTTGCCTTCGGCCTCCACGGGCTGTGTATCCTAGCGGCCATCGGCATCATTTTTTACATGATGGCCAATCAATACTACGAATACCAATACGTACAGGCCCACGTCTCTGAGGAACTGCCCTCCCAATACATTTTCTCTGCTTTTTGGGAAGGCCAAGAAGGCAGCTTCCTGCTTTGGATGTTCTGGCACATTGTCTTGGGGACCATTTTGATGTTTACGGCCAAGAGCTGGGAAGGCCCCGTGATGGCGGTACTTTCTGCGGTGCAGCTGGTCATTGTTTCCATGATTGTAGGTCTGTATGTTGATCTGGGGCCCATCTCCTTCAAATTGGGCAGCAGCCCGATGCTCTTGCTGCGCGATGTGGTCAATGCGCCCATTTTCGCCAATGCCGACTATCTGTCGCTCATCAAGGGCAATGGCCTCAATCCTTTGCTGCAAAATTATTGGATGACCATCCATCCGCCGACCCTCTTCCTCGGCTTCGCCTCCACGGTTGTCCCCTTCTGCTTCGCCGTAGCGGGCCTATGGACGGGCCGCCACCGCGAGTGGCTGAAGCCCGTTATGCCCTGGGCCCTCTTCACCGGAGCCATCCTCGGAACGGGCATCCTGATGGGTGGCGCTTGGGCTTATGAGGCCCTGAGCTTCGGCGGCTATTGGGCCTGGGACCCGGTAGAAAACGCCTCCTTGGTGCCCTGGCTTATCCTGTTGGCCGGCATCCACACCAATCTAATTGCCAATAAAACGGGCTATTCTATACGCAGTACCTATTTGTTTTATCTCCTGACCTTCCTACTTATTGTCTACTCGACCTTCTTGACGCGGAGTGGTGTGTTGGGAGAAACATCAGTACATGCCTTCACTGAAATGGGCTTAGAGTGGCAGCTCATTATCTTTATCCTGGCTTCCACTGCGCTAGGGGGAGGCTTTCTGGCGGCTCGCTGGAAAGACATTCCGACGCCTAAGAAGGAGGAGGCCAGCAGCTCGCGCGAGTTTTGGATGTTCATCGGCTCACTGGTCCTACTGTTTTCCGCAGCACTGATCACCGCCTCAACGTCGCTGCCTGTTTTCAACAAAATTGCTAAATTCTTCGACCCAGAATTTACCGGCCGGACTATCACCGAGCCGATCACTCACTACAACAAATACCAACTCTGGATTGGGGTGTTCATTGGTCTACTGAGTGGCGGAGTGCAGTACCTGCGCTTCAAAGAGTTTAACTGGAAAGGCCACCAGCGCAAGTTTTGGATACATACTGCGGTGGCTTCTGTAGTCTCGGTGGCCCTCACCGCGCTTACCATTCAATGGATCAACGCCAATGCCTGGCAGTATGTGCTGCTGCTCTTCACGGGCATCTTTGCCGTCATTAGCAACCTGGATTATTTGATCATTATTGCTAGAGGCAATCTAAAAATGGCGTCCTCGGCCTTCGCCCACATCGGCTTTGGTTTGATGATCGTCGGGGTATTGGCCTCGGGTTTGAATAAGGAGTTTATTTCGGAAAATCGCTTTGCGCAGGAGGGATTAATCGAAGGTTTTGAGGAGGAAGATTATAATAGAAATATCCTGCTGCTGAAGGGCATACCGATGTTTATGCGGGGCTATGAGGTGACCTATGTGGAGGATACGATTGATACCTACACGCGTACGTTCCAGGTGGATTATAAGCGGAAAAACAAGCTAGGTGAGGTGATAGAAGAATTCACCCTCTATCCCAATGTACTCTACGATAAGAGCTTCACCAAAATTGCAGCGTCTAATCCATCGACCAAGCATTACCTGCATCGGGATATTTTTACCCACATTGCTTCACTGCCCAAAGCCATGATCGATCCGAACTTTGCGCAACAGATGGAGGATAGTTTGAATTATACGCCCTACGAAATGGCTATCGGTGATACCATTTTCACCACAAAATACTACGCTATTCTGGAAGAGACGACCCGCTCTCCTATGCATCCAGATTATGAGGCCAAAGAAAAAGACATTGCCCTGGGGGTCAAACTGGCCGTCCGCGAACTCAACTCTGATTCGGTTTGGTACGCTGAACCGATGTTGGCCGTTAACGGTACTATGCTCTACGGTTATCCGGATCAGATCAATGATTTGGGGATTAAAGTGAAAATGCCACAGAAGGCATTTGAGCAATATTTTGATCCGGGGGAAGACCTCGAATACCAGCCACATGTGATGAAGCAGGGTGATGAATTTTACCTCAACGGCTACAAGGTGCGCTTCAAGGGTTTCCAGCCTAAGCCCACTCATCCCGACTATATCCCGCAGGAGGGCGACATCGCTGTTTCGGCACTGCTGGACATTACGACTCCTGATCAGCGCCAAATCTTCGAGTCCAACCCTGTTTATCTCATCCGCAACAGCCGGCCTTTCATTATCCAAGACCGGGTTGATGAGCTGGGCTGGCATTTCCGCTTTACGGAACTAGACCCCAATGCCCAGACTGGGCGTATTGAGGTGGCCATTGGCAAGGTGGGCAAGAAAAAGCTGACGGTGGATATTGCCGAAGATGCCACGCGCTCTGACTACATTGTGCTGGAGGCGATTGTATTTCCGGGCATCAACTTCTTCTGGGTCGGTTCGATTATGATGATGCTGGGCTTACTACTGGGCTTCTTGTTCCGGTTGGGTCGCCGTGGGGCCTAATTGATCAAATCATGGTACTTCCTAAGATTATACTGATTGGTGCAGGTAATGTTGGCTACCATTTAGGTGCCCGCATCCGGGACTGTGGTCTGCCTTTGCTGCAGGTGTACAGCCGGACGGCGGCAAAGGCCCGCGCGCTGGCCCAACGCAGCCAGACCCACTACACTACCCAACTGAGCCGGATCAGCCCAGAGGGCGACCTGTACATCTTGGCGGTCAACGACGATTCGATTGGAGCGGTGGCGGAGCAGTTGGCGCGGCGGCTCCCGAAGGGCAAATTGCTGGTACATACGTCGGGGGCGACGCCCAGCGGAGCCATTGCCCAGCACTATCCCGGCGCCGGTATCCTCTATCCCCTACAGACCTTTTCGCTGGACCGCCAGCCCGACTTCGAACAGATTCCCATTTGCATCCACGCCCAGCAGCCCGTGCATCTGCGCCTGCTGGAAACCGTTGGCCGTCGAATCAGCCCCAAGGTCTACCCCATCGATGATGAACAGCGCGCCATCCTCCACGTCGCCGCCGTTTTTGTCAATAATTTCACCAACCACCTCTTCTCCATCGGTGAAGACATCTGTCTCCGCGAAGAGCTGCCCTTTGAGCTGTTGAAGCCGCTGATTGCAGAAACGGTCGCCAAGATTCAGGAACATCGCGCGGCCGAGATGCAGACGGGGCCCGCCGCCCGCGGCGACCAGGCTACCATCGCCCGGCACCTAGATTACCTAAGCAACGAACCTGCACTCGCCCGTCTTTACCAGCAACTTAGTCAAAGCATCAATCCAAAGCTCAAAAGTAGCTGAGTTTTACTATCTTACTGCTGAGCAATATTCATTCACCAAAGCACTACCCCTACCATGCGCATCATTGGCTCCATCGATCATCCCGTTATGAAGATCACCGTCTTCAAAATGGACAATAAACTGTCCGTGAAATTCGAAACGGGCTTGTACGAACAAATCTATAAATTCCGCACCGGCGACTCGATCAATACCCTGGAAGATATGCAGCAGTTGGTGGATGAGCCCTTCATCAACAGCGTCCTGGCGGAAATGACGACCCTGCATCAGATCAAAAGCCAGGCTCTCAGCCGCTTGCTTCCCGAAGAAGAGGAGGATTTTGATCAAATTATTTAAGAACATGTTCTAAAAATCTAAACGAATCCCGTTGGTCAGTCTATAGATGGTATTGGCAACACCCTCCGGCACCTTCGAATCATAGATGATATTGAAGCTGGCCTTGAACCGGAGTTTACTGTTGATGGCGATCAGTAAACTGGACTGCGAGGACAAGCGCCAATCGGCCAGCTTGTTGAGCAAAGGCTGGTAATAAGTCGTACTGGCAATGGTGACATTGGACAGCGGCTTATAGTTGAACGACAGGTAAGTACTGAGACGGTTATCATTCAAAATGACCTCTGGGTCGGTCTCTCGGTTGTATTCGTACATGTAGAGCGTCCCCAAGAAAGCCCTTATTTTATCATTTCGAAACAACCGAAACCGAGGCCCGGTGCCCAGCAACGTACGCAGCCGAAGGTTGAGCCGCTCGTCGTACTGCGCTTGCACAAAAGCCTCCCAAGTCAACCATTTATTGACATTATAATTATAACGGAAGTGCTGAAAGCCATTATTGACAAAATCTTTGCCCTCCGCTTTCACCAGATTGAAATTACTCAGCGACATAAACCAATGACGGTACTGCAGGCGCTCCACCCGAAGGGCTCCATTGATGGTGATGATCTCGCTTCCATTATTAACCAGCGTCAATCCAGCGTTGATAAAGCCATACCAACCGGCAGTATCCTGGCGTTCAACGCGCTTGTCCTCTATGTTAACAATCTGAGCGGCAGCCAATTGGCTAAGCAATACCAATACTCCAATTAAAAGGTAGGTAGCCGTAGGGCGTAGGGTTTTCATTAGGTTATTTTTCCTCTGGTCATCAAAAGTCGCTACGAATATAGTCGATTCTTGAAGAGGGGGAAAAAATAATTACCCCAAGTTCTTCTTCCGATTGTATATAAATGAGGAGCCTCCCAATAAGAATACTACCAAGAGCACCCAGCTGATCGTCAAGGGAAAAGGGCTGAAGAAAGCAGCCACCATTGGCTGCTCGTCTTTTGTTCCTAAAGTCGCCTGATAATGATTCCGCTTTGACAATACAACCTTGGCTTGCCTCCCCGGAGTTTTCCACCAAAAAACGGAATGGTGATTCCCATTTTCGCTAAAGCAGTCTACCTTAATCTCTAGCTGCTTGACGACATTAGGATACTGCTCGATCGCCAACTTCAAATCCGTTTGGTGGTGGCCCAGTTTGATCCCCCCTTCACCAATCAGTAGAGGGCGGCCATCGGCTCGGAGATGGGTTTTTTCTTTGATGTACTGAACGGCCAACTGTTTGTAGGCAGTACTCGAAATGGTGGTAAAATCTGTATCCTGAAAATGAGTCGTCAAAGCCTGATGCAGGCCGACCTGGCTGAGGTAGATATTCAAAATCGCCCCTCCTTGCGGAAGCGCCTTCAATTCGAATTTAGCCGTCAGCGGGTTATGGGCCATTGCACTTGAACCAGCAAGTGCAACGGCTATGATCAAAAAAATTATTCTCATGACTGTTGTGTTCATACAAATTGGATTTCTCCAATTGGGTTATTGGTAAGAAAAAGCGGCTGCTACTGAAGCACCGACGAGGCAAGGCGGAACATTGGGGGCCTCCGTACTTGAGGCGTGGTAATGGTAAATTTCCCCCGGAAAATCTGGGGTCGGCCCAACATGGCCATTGCATTCATCTAAATCTGTGGGCAGCGTTCCGTCGCTATCTTTAGAGGCATAGATGGGGAAGCCATCTTTGGCAAAACCGACCAGTAGGGTTTCATCTTGAGCAAAATTGGTGCACGCCACCTCCGTTATATTATGCGCTTGGAGTACATTATTCATCTCTTGTGGGATGAAATGCAGGTGGTAGTAACCAAAGGGATCAATGTGGCCACCGCAAGGGTCGATGGAAGGAATGGCACCGCCGCCACCGGGCCTACCGGGCATCCCCTGGGTCGCCGAAGGCGGGTCGCCCGTCAGTGGAATACCGTCAATCGAAACCCCCAGGTTTTCGACTGAACGCAGCTGATCAGGAGAAGCCAGCAGCACCGGCTCGGTAGGAATCAAGAAGGTCAGCTCCAGGTTATCATCGGGTGTAGCTTCCAAGCAGGCTCCACCACTCGGAGGAGGGCCAGCGCTCATATTTCCAGGGTCCACGATGGTAATGTTACCATCCGCATCAACAAGATCATAACCGTCGGCTTCCATCGCCTCCCACAAGCTCCGCTTCATCACCTGAAACCCCGGATTAGTAGCACCATCGTAGATGCCCACTCCACCAATGTCGTCAATGGTCTGCGGGCAATAGGGGCCGTCTTCAACAGGATTGCTGCGGAACACCATTTCGTAGCAAGTCGTCGAGGAGCCATCTTCCAGCGTACAATTCACCGTTTTAAAAGAAATCAAAGCCGAGCTGTTAAAATAAGATTCATCAAGGCGGTAAGTATTTGCATCGGTATCATCGGTGTCATCGGCATTGGCGACATAGCCGGTGGGCTGTTCGCAAGCATCCTGAGCAACATCGAGATTTCCGAGACCATCTTCGTCGGCATCTTCATACCAAGTCAGGGTTGTACAAGGGGAATCGTCGTCCTTATCGCAGGAAGACAAAAAGGACAGGGGGCCAATGAGGGCCACTAGGCAAAAAACTAATCTTTTCTTATTCATTTTTTTAAGGATTTCCCTTTAGACTATTGGTGTTGGGAAATCCTTCGCTGAAGCGTGTTTTTTTATGGTCAGTGTCCTCTGACGAGAGCTGCCGTGTACACCCAAAGTAAGCTACTGAAAGAGATAATACTGCAAGCCCAAAGTCACAAAAAAATCCTGGCCCTTGGCGGTGAAGGGGAATTGATTGCGCTCCTCCCCGTAGGAAGAGGGAAAGTTTTTGTAGAAGGTGCGCCAGAGGCGGTAGCCGAACAGATCGAGGCTGAGTTGGGGGGTGACGAAGATGGCATAGCCGAGGCCGGCGCGCAGCGAGCGCAGGTGGTCGCTGATGAAGAGGCTGCCTTCGCTGCCGTATTTTACGAGGATATTGGTGTAGCCGAAGCCGAGATCAGCGAAGAGGAATTTGTGTTTGCCGAAGGGGTGATAGTAGCGCCCGAAGAGCGTAGCCCCTAGATCGATGGTGCGTAGGCCGTTGGCGAGGCCGATGTCGAATTCGAGGCCGAGGGCGACTTGCCGGAAGAGCAGGTAGCTGGCGGTGGGCCGGAATTCGAAGTTCCGAGCGGGGGAAGGGGCGCGGCGGTTAAATACGATTTCGGTAACGCGGGGGGTGAAGCCGATTTGGCCACCGAGGCCCCACTGGCCTTTTTGCAGCGGCGGAGGGGAATGTTCAAAGGGATCGACTTTGCGGTTACTTTCGAGCAAGAGGCGCAGCCGAATATCGACGAAATTGGCCCCATCGGTGATCTGAAGGTCGTCGTTGAGCTTGAGGGTAGAGAGAAAGCCAAAGTTGTAAATCCCTTCGATGAGCAGGCGCGGCGTGATGGCGTAGCTGTTTCCAATGAGGAAATAATAATCCGAAAAGATGCGTCGGGAGGGGCGCTGCTGGACGTTGCGGGCGCGATTGATGGCCAAGCGATCCCATCGTAATCCGGCAAAAAGGCTGAGCGAAGATTGATTGACAAGGTAGTAGCGGCTCCACAATTGGTTGGTGACATTGGCTTGCAGGCTGACCAGGCGCAGGCGCAGACCGCTGCCGATGGCCAAGCGATTCATCAAAAAGTAGCCTACCCCTATGCGGAGGTCAGTGGTACCGACTTCCGTAACTTCTCCAAGATTAACCCTAGAATAGTTTAGATTACCTTCTACTAACCACTGTCCCTTTTTCAGTTGGGCGGAGCAGGGCCTCAGCAGGCTACACAATAGAAGAGTCAAAAAAAAGTATTGTAAAGTAGTTTTCATAAGCAAGCCGATCAGTTAGTCGGAGCGTTGAGACAGGTGGTATTTCAAATACCCCTTTAATACCTCAAGCCCATTTACAAAGGTCTCATTATTATTAATGATCAAATCGGCTTTTTCCATATACGGTTCGATGTATTTTTCAAAATTTGGCATAACATGATGCTCATAGCGGTACAGCACATCATCAATCGGATAGTTGCGCTCGATCTGATCTCGCTTGATGCGGCGAATGACTTTGAGGTTGGGCTTGGCGTGCAGGAAAACCTTGAGATCGAGCAGTTTACGCATTTTCTTAAAATGAAATATAAAAAGCCCCTCCACAATGATAATGGGGGTAGGTTTGAACACCAGCACTCGAGGATTGGCAGATTTGTTGTTAAACGTATATTCTTCGCGCATCACCGTTTCCCCTCTCAATAACTTTTTGACATCCTGGATAAAGTCGACCTTGTAGATCGATTTGGGTTTGTCAAAATTACGGATGCCCGACTCATCTTCATCTTGCTCCTCCCGAGGCCGGTAGTAATCATCCTGCGAGATTACGCAGAGTTCTTTTTCCGAAAAGGCAGATTGCAACTCTCGGATGAAAGTCGTTTTACCCGATCCGCTACCACCGGTCACCCCAATGAGATATGGTCGCTCCATTTTAATCAACTATTTTGGCGGAAAAATAGCAATAATATTCAAAAATGAATTATTACATTTGGAAGAATAAGCAAACTTAAGGATAAACAAAAACTATGGATTTTCTGATCAGCCTATTGAGGGGAGGCCTCGGTATCATTGTCATGCTTGCCGTCTGCTACTTTTTTAGCAGTAATCGTCGTGCCATCGATTGGCGGCTGGTCGGTGCAGGAATGTTGCTGCAAATCGTTCTGGCCATTTTTATCCTTAAAGTACCTTATGTTAGTGTATTTTTTGATTGGATTGCCAAAGGCTTTACAGAGGTGCTCAAGTTTTCGGAGGAAGGAGCCAAGTTTATGTTTGGTAGCTTGGTGACTAATCTGGAAGGTTTTGGGTACATCTTCGCTTTTCAGGTGCTGCCGACTATTGTCTTTTTCTCTGCCCTATCTTCTGTACTTTATTATTTTGGAATTTTGCAAAAGGTCGTTTATGGCCTGGCTTGGTTGATGAATAAAACGATGGGGCTGTCGGGGCCGGAGAGCCTTGCGGCGGCGGCCAATGTCTTCATCGGCCAAACGGAAGCGCCGCTGGCCATCAAGCCCTACCTCGAAGGGATGACCAAATCCGAAATCCTCTGCCTGATGACCGGAGGGATGGCCACCATCGCCGGTGGCGTCTTCGCCGCCTATGTAGGCTATCTCGGCGGAACCGACGAGGCTATGCGCGAACTCTTTGCCAAACACCTCCTCACCGCTTCCATCATCTCAGCCCCCGCCGCCATCGTCGCCGCCAAAATGCTCTTCCCGGAAACCGAGCGTCGAGACATTGTCGAAGATGCTCGCATGGCCGCCGACAATTCTTCCAACCTCCTCGACGCCATCTCCCGAGGCACCACCGACGGCCTCAAGCTGGCCATCAACGTCGGTGCTATGCTGCTGGTCTTCACCGCTATGGTTTACATGGCCAATAAGCTCCTCATCGGAACAATTGGGGAATGGACGGGGTGGAACGAACAAATTCGGGAAGCGACGAACAATCGCTTTCAGGGCTTTAGCTTTACCTACCTACTGGGGCTCATCTTCGCCCCTATCGCCTGGCTGCTGGGGACGCCCTCTCAGGATATTCTCGTCGTCGGTCAACTGCTGGGGCAAAAGACGGTCATCAATGAGTTTTTCGCCTACGAGCAGTTTCAAGTGCTGCGGAATAGCGGAGCCAATATGTCGGAAAAATCTGTTCTAATTGCCACCTATGCACTCTGTGGATTCGCCAACTTTGCCAGCATCGGCATACAGATCGGCGGGATTGGGGCGATCGCGCCTGGCCAACGCAAAGTGCTGACCGAGCTGGGGATTAAGGCCCTGATTGGAGGGACCGTTGCGTCCTTTCTGACAGCGGCGATTGCCGGGATATTGGCGTAGGAAAATACTGATCACATCATGTCTAATGAATAAAGATTGATAAGCTATGACTAGTTTAGAAAATAACATTTCACAAATACTGGAACATTACCACCACACCCTAAAAGTGGCCAATAACTTGGTAACGATCGAAGCGTCCAAGAAATCCAATCAGTCGATCCGCTTAAAAATAGTATTGCTTTGTCTTTTACTCGTCGCAGGTATCTTGGTCTATTTGTTTTACCATAGAAAAGGAGGAGGAGCACTAATCGCCCTCGCCGTCGTTTCTCTAATCAGTGTAATGAATGTCTTCCAGCGAGAGGCCGAAGCCAAGAAAAGAGTCGTGAACATTGGAGTGGACTATATTGAGGTGACCGAAAAATTCCGCAGGGAGCGCATTCAATTTGACGACATCGAAGAATTTCAGATTAACACCAAGATGGAAAATAGGTTTGCTGTTGGCAGCATTATCATTCTGGACAAGAAAAGATTGCCGCTTCAAGTCGTCGAGTTGATCGGCAAAGATGAGGCGGAGATTTCGAAGGATTTGGAGCAGATTGCTCATTACATCAATGAGGAATGGATCACTAAGGAATAGCCTACACCTCTAATACTTCCTCTTCTGTAATCACAAAATAACGTTCGCCGGCTTTAGGTTGGAGGATGGCCAGGCCGGTGAAGCGGCCGAAGGCGGGGAGGATGCCTTGCTGGGGACCAAAGTAAAAGCAGGGCAGGCGGAGCCGCTGTTTGGCGGGCCCGCCCAGGATGACCCCGGGATGGAGGTGGCCACAGAGGTTGTATTGCTGAGATGGAATGGCGGTGAGAGGTTCGTGGGTGAGCAGGAAGGGCGGGAGGGTCCATTGGTCGCGCAGGGCCAGCGGCAGTTCGCGGTAGTGCTCCTCTTCGAGAATATCGTGATTGCCTCGGACGAGGGTAAACTGGATTTCGGGATAGTTGCGTAGGAATTCTCCGAAGGCGGGCCACTCGGCGTTATGGTAACTATGGAACAGATCGCCAAGGAAGGCCACTTGCTCGGGTTGGCAAAGATCGATGAGGGCGTCTAGTCTTTGCAGGTCGGTGAATTGTAGGGCCGTGGGGACGGCGATGCCGGCCCGCCGGAAGTGGGTAACTTTGCCGAGGTGGACGTCCGCCAACATTAACATGCGATGGCGGGGCCAGTAGAGTGCCTTGGATGGAAAGAGCAGCAGTTCCTCCCCCATTATTGTACAGCTTACCGTTTTCACGGCCCGAAGATAGAAAGTTCTCAGGGACAAAAAAAGAGCAGCCCCATAAGAAGAGCTACCCATATATTACCTGTGCGATTCTTTTCCTAAAGAAATGGTCGCTTCAATAAGAAGACTGGAGACTACTGGGCGACCTGAAGCAAGACTACGTGATACGTATAGTCCTTCCTTAAATAGTCTTTCAATTATTGTCTCCTATGTAAATGAACAGTAAAACTTTCTAGTTGAGCAGACGCGGGATTTACTAAATTATAGCGTAAAGTACGCCGCTGAAAGTGGTTGGTTTGCCGGACAATAGGGTGAGTGGAGGGCGTTTTAATTTCGATTTTATTCTTTATTTTTTAACCTTATAAAACAATATAAAAACATTTTTGCACTTATACAAATATTATTAAAACAATCGCCGTGCCTCCCAGTAGGAAACACGGCGGTAATTGCTTAAGAAGTTATTGGCTTAAAATATAATGATTGTACATTCTTCTACAGTGACCTCAATTTCAATGGTGATGTCTCCATTTTCTTCAATTGTCACTTCGGTATCTACCTCGACATATGTATATTCAATAATGTCTATACTGCGGTCATTAAGAATGTCTGGATTTTGCGCCACTAATTGCGAAAGATCCTCTCCTTCTGGTGACATGTAGGTTTCACGAATTTCAACATTTTGGGTGTTAATCATGAAACCGCCTTCAATAGCATTTCCATCAGGAAGTTGATCACCCCAGATCGCTTGAACGGTGGCATCATCAATCTTAATATCAGATTTCAGCTCTAAAGCACTTTTGCCATCGAGATGAGCAACTAGGCTTTGGGATAAATCATCATTATTCACCGTTACCCCAAACTTCTCTCCATCAACAACTTTTCCTGCCCCAATTGCAGCGTCTGAGCTATAAAAAGCAGATAGCCATTCAGAGTCCGTAAGCCCAGGTAGTTCAACTGCCTGATCGTCTTTATTACAAGCGGTAAATACAAAAGTAGCGAGCATACCAACGAGTAAAAATAACTTTGAAACTTTCATTTTAATAAGATTTAAAAAGGTTAAAAAAATATAATGTTCTTTCGATTTCGATATTAGGAGGTACCTACTCACTGATGGTAAAACATCAGTGGTAAACTTGACTAGTAGAAACATTAGAGCTGATAATCGATCAGAAAGAGTTCCTTGTCAGTTGTGTTGGAGTATCTGGACTTATAGAATAATTATAGTACAAGTCTCTACATAAACTAAGATTCCGTAGGTTTCGGTGATTTCCCCATTTTCCTCTATTTCTACGTCAACCAATATTTCTTCAACAATAACAAAGATATATTCAATTATTTCAGCATTGCGATCATAGAGTATACTGGGATTTTGCGTCACCATTTCTGATAAATCCTCTCCATCGGGAGACATATAATTATTTTGGATTTCAACATCCTGAGCGTTAATGACAAATCCATTTTTAATGGTGTGCGCTTCTGGAATCTGATCTCCCCAGATTGACTGAGTCGTAGCTTCGTCAATGCTAACCTTAGCATCTATTGCTAATACTTTCTTATCATCAAGCTGGGTTCTTAGACTTTGGGGCAGCTTATCTTTTTCAACAGTGAATCCAAATTTTTCTCCATCAACCAACTTTCCTGTACCAATAGCTGCCTCTGAATTATAAACAGCAGTTAGCCATTCGGCATCGGTAAGTTCCGGAAGTTGGACGGCCTGATCATCTTTATTGCAAGAAGCAAATACAAAAGTGGCGAGAATGCCTACGAGTAAAAATAACTTTGAAACTTTCATCTTAATAAGAATTTAATAAATAAAAAATAGTGTATTCTTTTGATTTGGTCATTAACAACTAGCCACTGATCGTGTACATCAATGCAATAATTCTGAATAGGCAACGGCCTAGCCGCTACTGTGAAAACAGTAGATACAAAAGGTCATACTTCTGAATGTCGAACTTAAAGTGGAGTGGGTTACTTTGACTATTGTGCCGTATTGAGAAGAGAGTGGTAATGAAAGGAGAAAGATGAAAAGAATAAAATGTTTAATTTTTTACACAAAACAATATACAAAACATTTTCTATATCCGCAATGCCCGCTTAAAATTATTGTGCAAAATAGCTGCACTACAACAGCCGTGCCCCCCAAGCAGGAGACACGGCGTACACCTTGATAAAAGTCTTCGGCAAGATGATTATACACCTTGTTGGATACTATTCATTCTATCCCGGAATCAGGGTACATCCAGAATAGCAGGTTGTGTTATAACAGTTTAAAACAATGGTGAAATCTGGTTCTGGCTCCTGTCTTAACTTTCCATTGATTCTACAGCCATCGTTATTCAGGGCATTCTGACATTCGCAGCGAGCTGTAGGAAAGCCAACGATCACCGGTACTGTTCTGTCTGTTGCTACTTCAGCAACTTCTACTGAACTATCATAGCGAATCTTATCTTTGAGCTGTGGGCTGAAGCCATAAATAACGGAATGCACATCAGTTGCCGAGTTGTACACCTCTACCTCGGCTACAAATCCTTCTTCCACATCTAAGTAAGAAATAGATTCTATGGTGATGTCTTTCACCTCAGCATCCAGCCCATATGCAATAGTTGCAGTAAAATCTTCCATTGATTCACTCACCAGTACATTATTAGGTGCAAAGACTTTCGCTGCCGCTGCAGTGTCCTCTGATTTATTACAAGAGGCTAGAGCCAGTAAAAAAAACATAGAAATAGCTAAGCAATTAATTACTCTTTTCATTTTTTAATTTTTAAATTGTATTAACATTATTGAATGGCCTCTTTTCTTTAAGGCATAAGTTGGCCAGGATCAATCCACTGTAGGGTTGAAAACCAGTCCTAAATACTCCTTTCGGAAATAGGCAAAATTTAATGGATACAGTTGGAGGAAGCCCACAATTGCAAGAATGTACAATAACGGCATTGAGGGTTTCTTCTGCTGTTTTATAAAAAGCTATACCTCTACAAGAGGTGGGTCATTGATAAGCCTAATTGAAGGATCATCTTTATTGCGAACAATGGACATAGCCCCATCGAACGAAAACAATTGCAATGCTTTCATCGTGAAAAATTTTAGTAGGTTAAAAAAATATTTTCTGTTCTTATTTTGAATAGTAACAAGCCTTTGTTGACAGCTCGCGTCAACAGCAAAAGATCAAAACGACAATAGCTAGACAGCTGCTACAGAAGTAGCATATACTAAAAATTGTATCAGTAAAAAATAAACTTAGTTGTTAAAATGATCAGACTTCGTCTAATTCAATATTACCGGGCTGATAATACAGAAATGAATTAAAGCTTTGCAATAATAGGTAGTTGATTCAGAAGAAAAATGATAACTAATGAAAGGACCTTAAAATATATTTTATTCTCTCTTGATGATGCTAAAAATACAAACTAATTATCTTTAATACAAGTTATCATCTTACCTTAACATTTAAAAAGATAAATGGGTGTTGTGTAAAAAATTACCGTGCCTCCGTATAGGAAGCACGGTGTGAAAGTTGGGTTGAAGTTATCCCAAAATTGAAGGGATGCAATAACCTTATATATCAGTATCAAAATCACAGACAGAGTTACAACTCCATGACCTGCAAAACACACCAACCGTACTACCGTCAAAGTTATAATTCAAAATCCCTCACCTCTTCGACGACTTCCACTGTGCCACCGTAACGAAGGTCATCTTCCAAAAGAGGACTGATGCAGAGAACATTGGTCCATGCATCATTTAAAGAAATATAAATTTCAACGTCCGCAAATGTCGAACACTATCAGAAATAGCATCCTAGTTTACCAATAAATATAGAGGTGGATAAAAGCGTTGTAGAATGGACGATTGATCTTAGTAAAATAAGACTAGAGAAAAGGATTTGCTTCTTCTGTGTAACACTTGATGTTACAATTAGTTTCATTGGATTATCTTTAATCTAAGATAATTTAAAGTATCAACTTAACATTTATTTATGAAAGTAGGAGTTGCCCAAGTCTATTAGAAGTAGTACATTTCGACAACTTAAGTAAAATGCTACATCATTTAATTAATCCACGATAATGAAATATTTCTTCTCCACCTTAGTCCTCCTATTGTTTATGACACCGTTCCTTGACGCCCAAGAAGAAGCTGCTCCACCGCCTCTCCCCTACCACGAAATTCCCGAGGCCCCCGAAGCCTACACCGGCGGAGCCGTCGCCGCCCGTATGATCGATGGCCTCGGCTACCGCTACTACTGGGGCACCGAAGGCCTACGCCCCGAAGACCTGGCCTACAAGCCCAGCGACGACTCTCGCACCTCCGGCGAAACCCTCGAACACCTCTTCAACCTCTCCCGCACCATCCTCAATGCGGCCCAAAAAGCACCCAACATCCGTCCCGTCGAAAAGGAGGAACTGAGCTTTGCCGAACAGCGCAAGCGCACCCTGGAAAACCTCTACGCAGCCAGCCAGCTCCTCCGTGCCAGTCAACCCGAGGAAGTCAAAGATTTCGAAATTATTTTTCAGCGAGGGGAACGTCGCTCCAGCTTCCCGTTTTGGAATGTCCTCAACGGCCCCATCACCGATGCGATCTATCACGTCGGGCAGATTGTGAGCTACCGCAGGGCCTCCGGCAATCCCCTCAACCCAATGGTCAATGTGTTCATCGGTAAAACGAAAGGGCAGTAATTGTTGGGGCTGCAATCAAAGCGATTGGCTCCACGCTGCTAGAAGCGCCGAAGCATCGGCGTAGCGATCATCGGGCGTTTTCGCCAAGGCCCGTAAGAGGATGGCCTCGCGAGCGGGAGATAAGGATTGAACATAGGCGGAGGGTACGCCAGAGAGGGCTTGGCTGCGGATGGCTTCGCGCAAGTCCTCCCACAGCTCTCCTGTAAAAGGATATTGCTTGGTGATAATATAATATATCATCACTCCCAACTGGAAAACTTCTGAGCGTGTGCCCCCCATGCCTTTGCTGAGTCGGAAGCTATGGTCTGCAGTCCGCTCGGGAGGAATGAAATGAGACAAACCAGCATGCCAAGCGTTTTCATCTCCCAAGTGCTCCTGTTCGTAAGAAAACCCAAAGTCGATCACTTTAACTTGCTGTTGCTGATCAACCAATACGTTGAGGTAATGAATATCGCCGTGTAAAATTTCTTTCTCGTGCAAGTAGGCAAAGGCAGCCAGCATCTGCTCAATCATTTGTTCTGCCTCGGCCAGGGTGGCCGTCGATTCCAGTTGGTCTCGCAACGAAACGCCTTCGATATATTCCATCACTCCATAGGGATATTCCCCGGCGTAAAATTCATAAAGCGTACAGATATTAGGATGCTGCAACTGCGCCATAATTTCAAACTCCGCACGGAAGCGTTCGAGCATTTCCTGAATCAAATCCGTACTTTGCTCCTGCGGACTGTAGTTGAATAATTTTAGAACAAATGGCTGCTGCTGCTCCCCTTGCCTCACCTTATACAGCTGTGTCCAGCGCCGTACGGTAATCCCTTCAACAACGGTATACGGCCCGATCTGTTCTCCCTTCTGGAAGCGAAACACCCGCTTAGGCAAGGGAGGATCAGAGGCTTTACGGATTACACCCAGTTTGTGTAAGGCTTTTAAAAAAGAGACGATTTGCTCCCGCCCAGCTTCGTCCATCTCTCCATCAATACAATCGATCAATTCCTCTTCACTACGTGCTGTTTCCAACAGTCCGATGAAGGTAATAATGGTGGGATTAACTTGTAGTACGGTACCTTGAATTTGCGAGAGTAGATAGTATCCGATTCCCCCTTCGTCCTCCTCTTGTTCGTGAATAATGCAATCTTCGGATTTAATGTATTTTTCCATTGTTGTTTGTTGTAGTACTGTCAGTGTCCTCTTCGAGAGCTACCGTGTACACACATTTCCTTTTCGTATAAAAAGCAGCTCTTTTTTAGTTCGAGCAGTGTCTCCTGCCAAGGGACACTGTATACACACATTTTTTTGGGGGCCTCGTCAATGGTTCGTTTTCCCTCTAACGTCCCTCTTCATTTTTCCAATCGATGAAAAACGAAGCAAAAAATCTTGTCTGTGTAAACTCGCTCCGCTCAAACACTACACAGACGAGCACCCCGCTCCTCTACCGTGCATATTTTGACACTGACCTTCGGTCAGTCAAAATTTAATAGCCATATTATTTGCTTCACTTTCAGCCTCAGAGAGAACCGAATTCGGTTCTCTATTTACCTTTTGCCAGCCGTTTTCCGTTGTGTGTATACGGTAGCTACTGCCAAGGGACACTGCGATTTTTTCTTACTAAAATCCCACTTTTGTAGTACTGTCAGTGTCCTCTTCGAGAGCCGCTGCATTGACGAAATCAAACGGCAGTGTCACCACTTCGATAACACTGCCGAACAAAGGAGTGCAGGTCCTTAAACACCTCGATTACTACGGGTGTAGGATGTCGCTTGAGTAACACCAGTTGGCTTGTCAGCAGCACCTCCTTTAACCTTATCCAGATTAACGACCAGCTTCAGCTGATCAATTTTCAAGTCCTTCAGTACCTTAACTTTTTGTAGCATAATGCTAGTTTTAAGCGGGAGTGATTAAATACCGTTAGTGGGTCAGACATTGCCCCTTGCTCCTCTAGTTCCTCTGGAAGCTTTCGAAGCTCTGGATCCACTTGACACACGGCCAGTCTGTCCACCTTTAATTTTATTGGTATCCGTTACCAACTTCAACTGATGGATATTAAGATCGCTAAGTACTTTATTTTTGGATAACATCATTGGTGTTTTTAGATTATGAAATTAGATGACTTACTCGCTAAAACAGTTCGGTTAGAGGACAGCGCCCATTCCAATTCCGGTTAAAGGACGAGCACGCGCATAGAAGCCCGTCAAAGGACGAGTAGCAGCAGTACCTCCTTTGATTTTTTTGAGATTCGTAACCAGTTTAAGCTGATCGATGGTGAGGTCAGTGAGCAGGTTTTCAGTTGTCAACATGATTGATGATTTTGTGGGTTAATGAATGAGGAGTCCTCCAACAGCGTACAGAAGGATTCTTAACCTACAATTTACAAAAAAATTGCATACTTCCTTTTATTCCCGCTCCAGCAACAAGCGCATCTTGCGAATCCGGTCTTCCAGTTTCTCACTGCTCATTCGCTCACGCAAACGGTCAACCATGATGGGGAAGGCGAAGGGCGTCGCCCGGTCAGGTCGGGTCAGCACAATCTTTTGATTCGCAATACGGCGCAGGGCCTCCCGCAGCCGCGCCTCCTCCAATTGGAAAGTCCGCACTTCGTCGTAAGCTTGTAAGAATAATAAATTCTCCGGCTCATAATCATTAAATACATTAAACAACAAAGAGGAAGAGGATTGTAAGTGCTTATCTTTTTTGTGATTACCGGGATAGCCTTTAAAAATCAGGCCAGAAATGGAAGCAATATCTCGAAAGCGCCGCCGCGCCAGTTCGGTCGAGTCTACGCTGTGTTGAATATCCAGGCTCAAATCGTGAATGGCGAAAAGTTGGCGTAGCCGCGTCTCATCTAGCTCTAGCTCCGTATCAGACAGCAGCTCAAAACCGTAGTCGTTCATTGCAATGCTAAAGCTAATGGGTTGCTGTCGCGACAAGCGCCCCGCCAACAGAGCACTCATGCCCTCATGGACATAGCGCCCCTCGAAGGGATAAAACAGCAGATGATAGCCCTCCCGATCCTGAAAGTACTCGATCAACAACTCCGAGTGTTGGGGCAAGTGGCTGCGGCGTTGCTGTAGCGCCAGCAATGGTTCTAGAGCGGAAAGTTCGGTATCTGATAACTGCTGTCGGGCCGCCTCATCGACTTTCTCCCGCAACATCTCACTCATCTGAGAAGACAGCGGCAGCCGGCCGCCCAACCAGGCAGGAACTTTAGCCGTCTTGCGCTTACTGAGCCGTACTTCCACCGTCATATCTTTTACCCGCACCAGCTTCAAGCTTCGCCCGGCAAACCAAAATACATCGCCGGGTTTAAGTTGATTGATGAACCATTCCTCCACCGTCCCAATCTGCTTTCCCCGTACGTACTTGACCTTCAAATTAGATTCTCCGACAATAGTACCAATAGATAATCGATGCCGCTTGGCCAAGTATTGATTCATAATGCGAAAGCGGCCCTGGCTATCAATGCCCACTTTACGGTACTCATCATAGCTGTCCAGCGAGCCGCCCGTGGTCAGAAAAGCCAGCACCCAGGCCCACTCCTCCGGGGTGATACTGGCAAAGGCGTAGGTGGTTTTAATTTCTTCGTAAATCTCCTGCTCCATAAAACCCTCAGAGACCGCGAGGGTCAACAAATATTGAATCAAGACATCGAAGGAGCGGATGTAGGGTAGTCGATGTTCCAGCCTGCCGATGGCGATAGCCTTGCGCAGTGCCGCTGCCTCCACCAATTCCAGCGAATGGGTCGGCACGAAGTAAATACGGCTCAAAGCACCCGGACGGTGGCCACTGCGTCCAGCCCGCTGCACGAAGCGGGAGACGCCCTTCGGGCTCCCAATCTGAATGATGGTCTCGACAGGCCGAAAGTCTACCCCCAGATCAAGACTAGACGTACACACCACCGCCTTGAGCTTGCCCTCGTGCAGGGATTGCTCCACCCAGTCGCGCAACTCTCGGCTAATGGACCCGTGATGCATTGCCACCAGGCCGATCAGCTCTGGTGCGGCTTCCAACAGTTGCTGGTACCAGATTTCGCACTGAGCACGAGTGTTGGTAAAAATCAGGCTACTCTGGCTCTCCTCAATGATGGGCAGGATGCGAGGCAAGAGTTTGATCCCCAAGTGCCCCGCCCAGGGGAAGCGTTCGATGGACTCCGGCAAAACCGAGATGACTTCGATGGCCTTTTTGATGTCCGAGCGGATCATCCGGTGCTGGCCCTCCTGATAGCTGCTGCCCAGCAAGGTGGCCAAAGCCTCCTCCATATTACCGATGGTAGCAGAGATGCCCCAAACCTTGAGCGACGGCAGCATCCCTTTGAGGCGGGAGAGCGCCAGCTCGACCTGTACGCCGCGCTTGGAGCCCACCAGCTCGTGCCATTCGTCGATGATAATGCTTTTGAGTTGGGCGAAATACTCGGGGTAGCCAGGGCGAGCTAAGAGGAGGTGCAGACTTTCTGGGGTGGTGATGAGCAGTTGCGGAGGCTTGCGCTTTTGTCGGCTTCGCTCGGAAGAGGAGGTATCGCCGGAGCGGATGGCAATGTCCCAGTCCAGCCCCAAGCCTTCGACAGCGCGCTGGGCCGCCGCCTGTATCTCCTTCGTCAAGGCTCGAATCGGTGTAATCCAAATAGCGCGTAAGCCAATAGGCTCCCCCTCGGCCTTTTTTTCTTCCTTCAAATACTCCATAGCAATAGGCAGAAAGAGCGAATAAGTCTTCCCACTCCCCGTCGGGGCATTGACCAATCCCGACTCCCCCGCCAGATAGGCTTCCCAGGCCGCTTGCTGGAAGGGAAAGGGCGACCACTCCTTGCTGTCAAACCAGGCCTCTCCCCTCGCGATCGCCTCCTTATTCGTCATGGTTTCCGTATTGTTGAAGTAATGCTTTGAGATCGGCCAGCGTATTGGCTTCCTCTTTGGGTTTGTCCTCTCGCCAACGATTAATACGCGGAAAGCGGAGTGCTACGCCCGATTTATGGCGAGTCGAAGCATTGATGCCTTCAAAGGCGATTTCGAAGACCAGCTGCGGCTTGACACTACGCACCGGTCCAAAACGTTCAATGGTATTTTGTTTGACATAATGATCAACGCGGCGGATTTCAGCATCCGTCAGGCCAGAATAAGCCTTGGTGAACGGCACCAGCCGCTCACCGTCCCATACAGCGAAGGTATAGTCGGTGTAGAGATTAGCACGGCGGCCGTGGCCCCGCTGGGCATAGATCATCACTGCATCAATCATCAGCGGATCGACCTTCCACTTCCACCAGTCGCCCCGGCGGCGGCCCGCCTGGTAGATCGAAGAACGGCGCTTGAGCATAATGCCTTCGCAATCCTGCTGCCGCGCCTGCTGCCGAATTTGGTCCAGCTCCTCCCAGCTGCTAAAGTCCACCAAAGGAGAAAGGATCAAAATACCTCCAGTATCCCGTTCTGCGACCAGCTTTTCGAGCAATCGACGACGCTCTTGCATAGGCTCCTCGCGCAGGTCGCGCCCCTCGTACTCCAACAGATCGTAGGCCATGAGGGTCACCGGGGCTTTTTCCATCACCTTCTTGGTCACCTTCTTCCGTCCGATTCGAGTCTGCAAGAGGTTGAAGGGCAGTGGGCGCCCCTCCTTAAAGGGTAGGATTTCCCCATCCAGCACCGTCCCGTCGGGCAGCAATTGAGCCAAGGGGGCGTATTCCGGAAACTTATCCGTCACCAGCTCCTCCCCTCTCGACCACACAAAAAGCTCTCCTCCGCGCACGATCAGCTGCCCCCGGATGCCATCCCATTTGCGTTCCGCCTGCCAGTCGGCCGGTGGCCCCAGGGTCTCCATTTCGACATCAAGGGCGTAGGCCAGGTAGAAGGGATAGGGGCGGGAAATGTCATCGAGGGGATTTTCGGAAAAGACCAACTCCTCGAAGGTGGTATCCTGTGGGGTCCAATTACCCATCAGGCGGTGGGTCAATAGGTTTTCTTCGATTTTAGAGAAGCGCGCCAGGGCCCGGGTCATCAGCTTTTGGGAGACGCCGATGCGGAAGCCGCCGGTGATGAGCTTGTTGAAGATAAATCGCTCGCGGGCGTCCAGGCTGGCCCAAGCCTGGAGAATGCTTTGGCGTTTTTGCTCTTCTTCGGCGTCTTTGAGGTCGATGATGTATTCGATCCAGTGGCTGAGGCTATGGGAGCTGTGTTGCTGGGCTTGTGGCAGTAGTAGGGCGATGGTTTCGGCCAGATCGCCGACGATGTGGTAGGACTCTTCGAAGAGCCAGGTCGGCAGTTGGGCTTGTTCGGCGGCCCATTGCCGGAGGAGCGAAGTGACGACGGTGCGGCGCGGGCGGCGATGCGAGAGCAGGGCGATGGTCCAGAGGCGATCTTGGTCCTCCGCTTCGTGGAAGTATTGGGTCAGGGCATCGACCTTAGCGTTGGTCTTGGTGGTTTGATCGAGTTGGGTGATGAGTTGGGCGAAGCGGCGCATGGTTCAATAATCAATAGTTATTCCTATACTAAATGCCATAGCTCATCAATAGTTTGAAAGAATGATCCGAAAAATTATTGATTTTTAACAAGGAGTAAAAACAATCACTTCGTTCATGGTGTTTTCTTTAGGAGTTTAAATATAGTAATTTTCCACTCTGCTTTTATAATGGTACCCTTTTCACCTTGTCATTGCTTGATTGTAACATTAACTTTGCTGTAGTACAGGTGTTGTAGTACGTTCAAGTAGATTCGCAACCATTAACAATAAATTAGCGAACAAAATACTTTCGCTTTACGCGTTGTAAACGACAACAGTTTATCCTTGTATTAGTATATCCACTCGATATTTTCCCAAACCATAATCACCTAAAATTGCTTTGGCATATGGTCCAGCATCCGGACTGTTTGTCTTATAAATTGCTAGTAAGTTTCCTTTATACATAACGTGATTTGCAGTCGACCTCGGTCGTCTTGCAGAAGAGTTGGGCAAAAGCTGTATACAGTAGCTTTTGCCTGTTTTTTTGGGTATTTTTAAAAAAACTCAAAGCCCATAAACATCGAAAGTTCCGGCCTCGCTGATCTTCAGATAGCTGTCTTTAGAGTTGGAAAAATAGGTGATGATGGGCTTGGGAATGCGGGGATCATCAATTTTCAAACTTTCCTCTGTATCTACCTTAAAATTACTCATGGCTTCGAATTCGATGTCTTCATCCGGCCGCCAGAGGATTTCTCGTCCGGCGATGGGATTGCCGCTAGAGGATACTCCCGAGAAGACGCCCTTCAGTAATTTCGGTTTTTTGATCACCCCTAGTTTGAAGGCCAGATGTAGGCTTTTGACCTTATCAGTTGTAGAAAGGAAACAGCTGATGCTACCCGCAATCCAATTGATCTCCCCTTCGTAGATGCGATGCTTCCCGTAGAGTTTCATTCTCACCACATCTCCATCAATGATGACCTGCACAGGCGAAACCAGTAAAACCGGCAAGTCAGAAATATAACGTACGATGCTGTACCAGTTGCCCTCGATAGCAAAAGCTTCTGTACGAAGTCTAGGGTAGCGATTAGAGAGGAATTCTTCCACATCTCGAAACCCAATATAGTAGGCCAGCGAATGGAGGCTGGCATCCCCAATCCGTACGCTGCTTTTCTTTTCTTTTTTTGCTTTTTTAATCGTTCGGTCAATCGTCTCGTAGATGTATCGATTCCCTAGCGGTTTGTAATCGCGGGGGAGAACGGTATTGATTTTTTCGGACAGCTCGATCAGGTTAATTCTTTCTCGATTGGTGTTAGCTTTTTTGATGACTTCTTCCAGCAAATGTTCCAGCGATTCTACACTAATCTTCATACTTTCTCTGATTTATTCCACACTTACTCTGGCAAAATCTGGTGGATTCCAGAGTACAGCCCGGCTACCTTGGCAATTGTAAATCTTATTTAAATCCTTCCTTAAATCAGGAGAAAATTGGAATAGCTGGCCAGCAACTCCCAACCATCACCATGGATTGGAGAAGGAATTTTCATTTTTAAATCGCTTTGCTTAATCATGAATCTTCTGAAAATTGCTGTTCTAACGGTACTGTTGTTCAACGGTACCGCCGACTTTGTCATCTCAAATTCAAACAATGTAAAAACGAGTCCACAATTACTAAGTGGAGGCTCCATTGTAATGGTAGATGACATTATGATGCGTACGGACACTGAGAACCCCAATGAACAGATCGTGTCCATTGTCATTTGCAGCAGCACTGGGGTGCCAGTGACGCAACTTGGAGGCTGCAACGAATCTGTTTGTGAGAACGACCTTTCCAGTCTGGCCAAAGGCAACTATGACATTTGCGTCAATGTTACCCCTAGCCGGACCTTCACGGGTTCAATCACACTGGACTGATTAACAACAAATCCAGTCACTCGGAGGCAGCCCTATGGGTTGTCTTCTTTTATCACTTTATTTAACCAGAGGTAATCAGGGATTAATAGTTGTGCTTTTACCTCTTGGAGGTTGATTACTTTCTTTTTAGCAATTCGGTGTAACAAGCTCAAAAAAGTAAGATGAGGCTGTTGTCTACTCACCGAAAGTTTTTCTTGTTTTCTGATAAATCCCTTTGTGCTTTCGATTTTATTTAGAATGGGTTCTATATCTTGGACTTCGTAGTAGAGTTTCAAAAGCAGCTTATCGCAAGTTATTTTATAATACACATCCTTGCGATACATCGCCGAAGTTTGAAAATTGGTGATATGCAAGAAGCAAGCTTCCAAATTGTTGTTCTGCAATTCAATGATGGCTCGGTTAAGTTCTAAAAAAGCAATCTTATCAATCGTCGAAGCATGCGCCAGATGATCGGCCCACCGATCGATAAAGCCCAACGCCCAATCCAGTTTATTCATCAACAAAGCCGCAAGCACTGCATTTTTGAGCGTCCCCACATCCAATCTTCCAGCGTCCAGCAATTCTCCCTGCTCTTCGAGCTTCCCAATGTAGCGGAGATACTGATCAGCGTACAGGTGTTGCCCCGCGTTGATCCTACGGATACAAAAGTTCATCAGATGGCCGTAGATTTCCTTGCGATAAACGACCCCCAATCGCGAGTGGAACTTGCTCAGAAACTGTTCCAATCGCTCAGCATAGCTTTCCTGCTGCTCGGTAATGAGCTTGAATATCCAGTAATAAACTTGGTTATGAACAGCAGACGACTGCTGGGCCAGACGCTCCACTTCATCCCGATACCTCTCATAGTCTTGATGGCCATTAATAATCCTATTCCGATTGGCCTTTTCGCAGAGCAAACGAATCCGAGACAAGGCAAAAAAATCGTGTAGGTACCCCTCCATCAATTCCAATTTATGATCGAGGACACGTCTTTCCTTATCCCGCTCCACTTTCAACTCGTGGTACCAAAAAAGGTACAGTGGATTATTGTGGGACATCTGTTCCTCCTTTTTAGCCAAAGCAATTCCCTTGTTGAGGATAGCCTGCGCATTTTTCTCTGCTCCCTTTTTCGTGTAAAAATCAGCCAGGAGTAAGTTTTTAAAATGCGTCTCTTCTTGTAGTTGATACAAAGAAATATAATTCCCTATAGCCGCCAACAGTCGGCTCTTGATGCGATTGGCATTGGGCTGTTCCTTGGGAGTGAGCACCTTTTGCCAAAACACCGATTCGACCTGGTTGTTTTTGTGCGGCTTACGTTCTAACAATAGAGTAAAGATTTCTTGATCTCGATCAGATAAGCGGTTAGAGGGCATCCTAACAAAGACTTTGAGGTCTCTTTTCTGGGATAAATTAA
>JBCDGZ010000016.1:0-69221 GCA_038750655.1 Bacteroidota bacterium
CAGATGATATTAGCAAGTATTAAGATAATCTGCTATGCTTGTGTTACCTTATTTGATTATCTACACTTTAATAATACCTACCCAAGTTTCAGTTTACTAACTGATCTTTAACATTCTTCCAAGCTGCGCTTTTATTGAGCGACTAACGCTACTAAATAAATCTATATCATAGAGCATCATAAGTATTACCTTTTGTGGATGTCCCTTTGTGGCCTCCTGAGCTTTTAAGTCATTAAAGCCACTGGTAAGTTTTGTCCCTTTGAAAGTCTGGATGTTGATGTCCGAGCTTTCACTAGAGGCTTATGTCCATAAGTAACCAAACAATTTTCACACCCTGCCGACTATACTTTTGAGATAGTCGGTAATAAAACAATTAATCAAAATGACTAAAAAAACAATTGCCTTCGTTTGTAGAGGAATTGCGGGACAGACCATTTTTCCCAACCCTACATCCACCTACCAATCCATCGCCCAGAATGTCGCCAATAACCTTCGGGGTTTGAGCCTGGGTAAATTGCCCGCAACCTTCGATATTTACGATGCCGGCATTGACAATCGGGGCCCCGAATCTTTTGAACGGACCATCCAAATCAATATGCTCAATGCAGCCCTTGGTGGCTGGACGGGCAGATGGAGCTGGGTGCAATCGTACAATCAGAAAAGAAATGGCTATGTGTGGCTGGCTAAAACGTCCGAGGATAAAGAGGTCAATCTCGCCCAACAAAAAGTAATTACCACTGCCGCCCTAGCTTGGATGAATAGTAATACAGGACAGCTGCTTTCGGCTAGTGCGGAGCCGACCAAGCCTAGCCTACCTGGTGACTGGCCAACTAGCTGGACTACAAATGGCTGGCTACCTAGTGATTGGTTTAGCCGTATTCGTACAGGCATCTTCCGCATGGGACCCGCCGTCAGCAGTGATTATCTGCGGGGAATGAAGATGCCCAAAGGATTTTCACCCGATAACTATGAGGTCACCCTGGTTATTCTCTCTCATCCCACCCTGGTGCTCAATGCTGCTGCACACAGCTTTGGTTATTGGGAAATCGCTGATTCAGAGGGCAATGCTTACACGGGAGCACAAGCCTGGATGCCCTTCGCTTTTGACACCGTATCTAATCTTAGGAAAGAGGAATACGGCGTTGCCTTGCACGAACTGATTCACTGCTTTGGTAAATCGGCGCATGATTATGATCCTAATAACAACTATCCTGGATATGACCTGATGAAGCAGGGTTTCAATGGTGTGAGCCTACCAGTTTGGGGACGCATACAGACGAAATGGCTGGGGGCAGGAACGATTACCACCAATAAAAGTAAGGTCGCAGATATTGGGACTGCTACTACCAACTATACCAATGATGGTACATCTACGAGGACACCTGATGGTATTTATCTACTGGATCATCAGGATGGTTCCTATTCTGAATTGTACAATGGAAAATGGATTCAGTATACTCCAGAGAATAAGACTGTTGGTTCTGATGGCCCCGTTGTCTACGAAAGTAACACCGCAACGGCACCGCTCCAACTGAGCGACACTTTTGGTGCTCCAGTCATGGTAGATGCCAACGTCGTACAAGTTCGAGCCATTAGTGCTTCTACTAATTTCAATGCTCAGCAGGAGGTCCTCTATCTCCAATCTCAGGCTTATCCACCAGCGGGCCTGCCCAACTTTGACCCCAATGATCTGTTCCACGCTAGCAAAGCTTCCGGCAGCAGTAGTTGGAATAGAACCCAGTTGATGTCTGGGGTAATGAACGCAGGCGTAGCCAGAGATACCGAAAATCGGTTGAATGTTTTTGCCAAAGTGAATATGGCGGACGGCTCTGGTAACCGGGGGATTACCCTGCTTCGAGGAGAAGGAACGGAGCCAACAAGTTGGGAGACCTTGAATACCTACTCCTTTACGACACTGCAGTCCTCAGCAGCCGTAGGCAACCAAGATGCTTTGGGCACGCCTGTCACGATCAAAGGAGCAGGGGCATTTTATGGTGAATGCTTTGCTAATTCTACCTATGTACTTTTCAGTATTGATGGAACAGGAGAAACGGTTGAGGACTTGATTCGCTATGATGGTCAAGCGGATGACGGTACTGTTAGTGGAGATGGTAGTGGACACCTCCAAGTCTTTATAGTCAGTGATGGTAATATCCATTTTTTGTCGGGTGGAAAGACGGTTGCGCTTTCGCCGGCTGGGCCAACTAAGGTCTCCCAGCTTTACGCCTTTCCGGGAGATGATCAAGTTCATATCTGCTGCATCGCTAATGGTGTAGTCCAGCTAGGGCAGGGGAGTGGTCGAACGTTTACCTGGGGTACAGCGGGGACTTCGGCCTTGAACGCAGACGTCGTCACCGGAGCTATGGATGCTGATGGCAGCATTTACCTCTTTGCTATTCAGAATTCATCAGGCGTATTCGGAAATATACAAGGAAAGCTCTACCACGCCCGTTTATCTTCCTCGGGAGAGTGGTCGGCTTGGGAGCAGCTTGTAGAGGGGACAGAATTTATAGATGTCTCCTTGTCCCACGATGAAAAAGGCTTGATTAATTTATACACAATCGATAGTAAGAATAACCTTTGGTTGTCTACCCAAAATGCTACTGCTGGTAAGGCAAAGGCAGCATTGGAGGAAACCGCAGAGGGATAATTGCTAAATACTACTGTTCATTCTCAAAGGTGCAGTTCATCGAACGATGGCTGCGCCTTTGTTGGATGTAGGGCGTAGTACTCCCACGCCTTATGATTTTTGTTAATGGCTAATATGACATCAATCAATCCTTTGGTTGACAAACCTCGCTGCTTCTGGTGCAGAAAGGTAGTAGCTTACTACAAAACCAAACGAAATGATAGACTTAACCTTCACCTCCAACCAATTGCTGTTATCCTTCGGCTTGATTGCCGCCAGTATTATTGGCTTCATTTATATAGGACGTTATTATTTGACCAAGAAATCTGGTGAGGATTTAGGGGGGAAGTACAAGGGGAAGCAATTTTCCTCGCCCTTAGTAGGGCGGAATAAATACCCCGATTTGGATGTCTTCAGCAACAGCAGGCCCTTTTTTCTCCTTGGGCTGGCCCTTTCGCTCTTTATGGTCGTCGGACTGTTTGGGTTGATCTCCTATGATGAAGTAGTCGAAATCCCCGAGGATGCCTTGGTGATCGAAGAAGATATCGAAATTGAACCACCGCGGAGTGCCGAGCCTCCACCACCGCCCCCTCCGCCTCCGCCCCCCTTGATTGCCGAAGTCCCGGACGATTTTGTCCTCGAAGAAGAGGAGATCGAGTTTGTGGATCAGAGTGTAGAAGAAAGTACGGTTGTGGAGGCCCCGCCGCCCGCACCCAAGAAGGTGAAAAAGGCTGCTGCTCCACCACCGCCCCCTCCACCGCCCCCTGTGGAGGAACCGGAGATCGAAGAGATTTTTAAGGTGGTCGAAGAAATGCCTCGCTTTCCGGGCTGCGAAGACGAAATGGACAAAGCTCTGCGCAAGCAGTGCGCCGCCAAGCGAATGCTGGAATTTATCTACCGAAATATCAAGTACCCCGAAATCGCCAGAGAATCCGGCGTACAAGGTACCGTCGTCATCCGATTCGTTGTCGACAAGGATGGCACCGTAAAAGAGCCGACCATCCTCCGCGAAATTGGAGCGCAATGTGGCAAAGAGGCCCTTCGGGTGGTAGAATTGATGAATAGTATGCCTCAGCGATGGATACCGGGGAAGCAGAGGGGCAAGCCCGTAAAGGTATATTTCAACCTCCCGGTCAAATTTAAATTAGTGAGTTAATTTTAATAGGAATCATTTTATTAGTGTTTATTTTATTGCGTGTCAGAATTTCAAAGGCGCAGCTCATCAACCGATGACTGCGCCTTTGCTGGATTTGGGAGGTAGCCCTTTCTTTAAGGATTGGGCATATATATTGAAGGTAAGGGGTATTTGAAATCCGTAAATCCTAAAATCTTTATACAAATTAGGCATTTTTTGCCCTTCTGTGGAGAGTCTTATACAAGACAGGCGCTTATTTATACTTTTGCCCTCTTTTCTTATACTTTCGGTATCGCCTGCTATTCATTCTTTATTTAACTTTGGGGTAGTAATTATGAGTACGGAAACAGTAGTAATACCAAATGATAGGTACACCGACGTGTACGACTGGGTACTTTCCGACCAGTATCGGATATTATTCCATATCCTGTTCTGGTTGTTTGTCTACTCTGATAAAATTCTGGCCCTGCTGGGATTTACGGGCTATTCGGGACTGACTCCCATGTATACTTTCCTGACCCTGTGTATCGATGCGGCGCTGGTTTACCTCAATCTCTATATCTTGATTCCTCGCTTTTTGTTGCAGGGAAAAATCTGGTACTACCTCTTTTTTACGGTCATCAGCATCTTTATCAACCTCGAACTGGCCTTTACCCTTACTTTCCCAGTCGTGTATGACATCAACGGTATGGATGGGCAGCAAACGTCGGCCCTGGCCATGTTGGTGGATGATTTTGTGGAAACGGCCAGTGTATTGGGGATGGCGATGGGTATTCATATCGTACGGCGCTTTTTGCGCAACCAAAAGAAGCTCCGAGAGCTGCAAACGGCCAGCCTGAAAACAGAATTGGCCTTCCTCAAGCACCAGATCAACCCGCATTTTCTCTTCAATTCCCTCAATAATATCTACGTACAGAATCGCAAGAAGCCAGCGGATGCCTCGGAGTCTATCCTCCTGCTTTCCGACTTACTGCGCTACCAGCTCTACGATTGTGCCAAGGAGAAAGTCTATTTGAAGGGAGAGATCGAGTACCTCAAGAATTACCTCAAGCTGGATAAGTTGAGAAAAAACATCTCCGAGGTCGACTTTGATGTCGAAGGCAGTCCGGAGGGTAAACTAGTGGCTCCTTTCATTTTCATACCCTTTGTAGAAAATGCCGTCAAGCACGGCCTGAGTATCGATAGTGAGTCCTTTATCAAAATCCAGTTTATACTCAGAGAGCAGGAACTGAAATTTTCCATCAAAAACTCTAAGCCTCAGAATGGCTACCAGAAGCTGAAAGGCGGGATTGGCCTAACCAATGTCAAACGTCGCCTCAATCTGCTGTACCCGAATAAATACCAGCTGGACGTCCGTGATGGCGAATCCAGCTACATCGTGAAATTGAACTTACTCTTAAACTAACCATACAATCACCTAATTCCCCCTAAAACAAAATCGAGCGAATGACGAGTATGAAGTGTATTATCGTAGATGATGAACCCCTAGCCAGAGAAGGTATCGAGCTAAACATCCAGGATATGAGTTCTCTGGAATTGGTTGGCGAATTTGCCAACGCCATAGCCGCCAATGACTTTTTAGCCCAAAATGATGTCGATCTGATGTTTCTGGATGTACAAATGCCCGGCATGACGGGCCTTGATTTTTTGCGTACCCTCAATAAAAAGCCGCTGGTGATCATGACGACGGCCTATCCCGAGTATGCCCTCGAAGGCTTTGAGCTGGATGTGATCGACTATCTGGTCAAGCCCATCCGCCTCGAACGCTTCGTCAAAGCGGTCAACAAAGCGCAGGAAATCCATTCGCTCTATCAGGTAAAAGACAATAATACCGTCGAATCCATCTCTTCGGAGTTTATCTACATCAAATCGGAGCGCAAGTACATCCGTATTTTCTTCAAGGATATTCTCTACATCAAAGGCCTCAAGGATTATGTCATGCTGCATACCACCAAGGAAAAGGTAATGACCGCCATGAATATCAAGACCATCAATGCCCAACTACCTTCCTCGATGTTCGTCCGCATCAGCAAATCCTACATCATCAATATCCATTATGTTGATTTTGTCGATCAGGACTTTATTCAGGTGGCCGGGGAGGAAATCCCCTTGGGCAAAACCTACAAGGAGGATTTCATTAACAATTACATTAAGACGAATTTGATTCAGCGGGGATAGCACTGCTGCGTGCACGATTGCGGATTGTTTTTCTTATTTTAATCAAAGTAATAAACCTTATGTTGGCGAACTGATCGGCACGGGTGTCAAAAAACTGGGATTGAATTAATTACGCCTAAAAATCAAATTACTAACTGTGAAAGCCATCCTCCTTTCCGACTACGGCGACCCCGAGGTCCTCTACCTCGGCCAAGCTCCCGACCCCCAACCCGCCCCCCACGAACTCCTCATCGAAGTGGCCGCCACCGCCCTCAACCGCGCCGATACCCTACAGCGCCGAGGCAAATACCCCCCACCGCCGGGCGCCAGCACCATCCTGGGCCTCGAAATGGCGGGCACCGTCATCGGGCTGGGCGAAGGCGCCAGTCGCTTCAAAATCGGCGATCGCGTCTGCGGGCTGCTCAGCGGCGGTGGCTACGCCAGCAAGGTCTGCCTACACGAAGAGATGGCTCTGCCCATTCCCGATGGGATGAGCCTCACCGAGGCGGCCGCCATCCCCGAAGTCTTCCTTACCGCCTTTCAAGCCCTGCATTGGATCGCCAAGCTGCAACCAAGCGAGCGACTGCTGCTGCACGCGGCGGCCAGCGGCGTCGGCACCGCCGCCCTCCAGCTGGCGCGCCTAAAGGACGCCGAAGTCATCGGTACCGCCTCCGCCGGCAAACACCAGCTCTGCCGCCAGCTAGGGGCCAGCCTCCTGATTGACTATACAACAGAAGATTTTGAGCCCGCCGTAATGGCCCATACCAACAACGAAGGCGTCGATGTAGTCCTAGATTTTATTGGTAAACCTTACTTCAATCGCAATCTAGAGGTGCTGCGCAGCGACGGGCGGCTGGTACAGCTGGCCATCATGGGCGGCGCGAAAGTCGAAGCGGTCAACCTGCTGACCCTGCAACGCAAACGCCTGCACATCTACGGTTCGACTCTCCGGGCCCGCGCACTGTCCTACAAAATCCAATTGACCCAAGACTTCGCTACACAGTGCTGGCCTCACTTTCAAAGCGGCCAACTCCAACCGGTGATTGATTCCATTTATCCCTGGACCGAAGTTGTGGCCGCACATCGCCTTATGGAAAGCAATCGCAATCAAGGTAAGATTATCCTGCGCGTAGAGTAGAGGGTTTACTGTTTTTCGATGCAGCGGGCACAGCAAAGGTGCACCCGAGCAATTTGATCGCTGTAAATTCGGGCCTCGCCGCGCATCAGCATTCGGTAGAGCACAAAGTTGGGGCCTGCTGGCCCTGGCTGATCCACCCAGTAGCGAGCAATTTTCCCCAGGCTATTGAAGTTTTTTCCTTTCAACTTAGCGATCCCCGCAAAGGGGATGTTCAACTCCTCGATCATGCGGCGGCCCTCCTGCTGCCCCCTCCAAATGCGAATGGAATCTGCTTGCGTTGGAGGCATCCCCAGCGCCCGCTCCAGGGCCTGCCATTCGCGCTCATCAGGCAATTTCCAGCCCGGCGGGCAAGCCTTCTTGGCCTCGTTGAAGTTGTAAAGCCGACCGTATTGCTGGCAATGACTCGGTGTGTTGTTGTAGCAAAAAGAGGAGGGCGTCTCGAATTTCAGGTCGCTGGCCAGCCAGCGCTGCGCGCCCACTTGAATAGTCGGGTAGACCTGCTGATCGCGGGGATCGGTGAGGGGCGCGCCGGCTTGGATAGTGGTAGACTGCGGAGAGGTGGGGGCGCAGGTGAAGCCAGTGAGGAGGAGGAAAAACACACAAATCTTACCAAGCATCTTGTTCGAGATAGTTGTAAATTCTTTTGGCAATTTTCTTGCTTTTTTTGGCTAGTTCAACCCGTACACTACCCCAGGAATCTACCCTGATGAGCGATTTGTGTTGAATACTATTAGGATAATCATCATAGATGTTCAGCTCTAAAGTTGTGTTGAATACATAGTCAGGATATTTTTTACTGAAAAGAGACGAAGTGGTTCTTTCGACCATTCCATTGGCTTTTTTCAATCGTATTATCTTAGTCGGACGAAGCTCATTGATGAGCTCTTCTAGCTTTTTACGCCGATCAAGATCTGTGGTCTCCAATTCACTTGGAGGAAATACATGGTATTGATTATCAATACCTTCGACACGGAAATGATCGCTCAATTGTTGGCATAGCCCTTCGATTAGCGTTTGATTGAATACCGTTGTTTCTCCGATCAATAAAGTTTTACCCAGTTTATTTTTTGCAGATAAAGGTGTAGAATTAGAGTGAAATCTAACGTTAATACAGGCACTCTGTACGATCATCAGGAGGGCCAATAAGGATAGTAAAGGGGCTGATTTGCTCATTTTATGTGTTTTAGATTGAGGGAATAGCTAAATATTTTACTTACAGAGTAAGATAAGACTTTTCTGCTTGACATGACCAAAAAACATCTTGCTAGCAATACTGTTGTAAGCATATGACAAACGATTCCCTCGATCTGCTTGCGCTGGCTCGACAAGAACTGCTCCGAAGCAATGCCGACCGTAAGCATCCCTTCCGCTTTTTCCAACTGGCCACCTTCGGCCCTTATCCTGAACTTCGAACCGTCGTGAAGCGAAAGGCAAGCAGTGATTTTCTAATTACTTTCTTTACGGACTCTCGAAGTCCAAAGGTGGGGGAGATCGTGGAAGATAATCGGGTTTCGGCGCTCTTCTACCATCCTCGCAAGCAGTTACAGCTCCGATTGAAGGGGGT
The DNA here is from genome assembly GCA_038750655.1 of Bacteroidota bacterium. GTDB lineage: Bacteria > Bacteroidota > Bacteroidia > Chitinophagales > Saprospiraceae > JBCDGZ01. The sequence goes on from JBCDGZ010000016.1 coordinate 8,624, forward strand.
AGCGCAGTTGGTGGAGCGCGAAAGCGAAGCTTTTACGCAGTATTTACATCAGGTGAAGCAGTCGCGTTCGGTCAAGGATTATTTGACTTTGCAGGCTCCAGGCAGTCCGGTCGACGATGCGACAGCGGAGGCTGGTTTTGGCGAACAGATCAACCTAGCGGTCATTGAAATTCAGCCCCAATTGCTGGATATACTACAGCTCGGTCGGGCGCAGCATTTCCGCAGTGCTGACCATTGGGAAGCCGGGGCGTGGCGAGCGCAGCCGCTCGTTCCTTAGCTTACTCTCCCACCACCTTAATCAAGGTATTGGCCTCTACTCGATCATTGAGTTGCATACCGTTGAGGACGGCCAACTCATCGAAGCGTTTGCTGTCCATGTTGTGCGTACGCATCACCTCGGTGAAGGTGCCGGCTCGCTGTACCGTTTTGACCTTGATGCGCTCTGGCTTCACATTGAGCCGTGCGGGATCGCGCAGCTCATTGAAGCCTTGCATGGTGCGGGTGAAGAGGCTTTCGTAGCGGTTGAAGTCTGCCCGGCTGGCGATGCCGTGAAATTTATAAATTCGGCCACCATACTCAATAAAGTAACTCAAAACCCGCAGATTTTGTACATCCGATAGGTTCATCCGGGCGGGGAGGCCGTTGACGCGTACACCGCGAGAGTCTATAATGCGGATCGAATCGGTATTTTGCTGGAAGGTGCGCTCGGCGGCAACAGCGTTGGCCCCTTGAGCCAGGGACATCTGGATAAGGGCCTTGCCATCCTCGGTGGCGATTTGTACCGTTGAAGGGGTATTCACGGTCTGCCAACCACCGGGGATGGGAAACTGAAATTTCAGCTCGGGGTGAAAAAAGGCATTATTATCGAAATAGCCTTGGCGGGGATCTTCGCCGTAGACCAGCCCGTCGATCATGCGGAGGTAGGAGTCGCGGCCGACTTTGAATTGGCTAGCATCTCGACCTTTCTGGGTCTTTTCGGTCAGCTTGTGTACGGTATTGTAGCGGTCTACCGGATCGGGATGGGTGGACATGAAGGTCGGGATGCTCTGGCCACTTTCGCCCCGCAGGCGGTTGATGGTCTGGAAAAAATTGGCCATCTCGCTAGAATTATAGCCAATTTCGGTAGAATATTCTACTCCAAGCCGATCCGATTGACTTTCGGCGTCGCGGCCGAATTTGAGAAAGAGCAGGCCTAGGCCCGATTGGGCCAAGTTGGAAAACTGGCGAAAATCTTCTGACAAAACCATTCCCAAACCAAACCCCACCTGCGCAAGCATGGTCTTGCTGTATTGCCGTGCCGAGTGTCGGGCGGTAATATGACCGATTTCGTGTCCCAAGACGCCAGCGAATTCTGCTTCATTATTAAAATGTGCCAAAATCCCTCTCGTAAAATACACATAGCCGCCCGGCACCGCAAAGGCATTGACCACCGGAGAATCCAGGACTTTGAAATCATAATCGAGGTTGGGGCGATGAGAAATCCTGGCCATTTGCTGGCCTTTTTCGTTGATAAAGGCCTGTATCCGTTCATCATTATACTTTCCGTAGGTGCTGACAATACTTGGATCCGTCTCTTTACCCAGAGCCAGCTCTCCCTGTTCCGACAAGAGCATAAATTCCTTCTTTCCTGTCACCGGATTGACCGAACAGGAGAGCTGCAAAGTAATCATTATCGTGAGTAGATAGGCTGGCCAGCCGAAAAGCGAATGATTTTTCATAGTGATTGTGTTTTGTTCTACTCAAAATACAGAATATGGGGGATAAATTAAAAACAATCCTCTTCAAAGCTGATAGCACCAGGCGCTAAACCACCGACGCCATCATGCTGGGTACTAAATTGACAATCTTCGATATTGGCGGTCGGAAATTGATCCTGTCCAGGGCCACAAGGATAGCTACAGGCAGAGCCTTTAATTTCTGTTTCGCTAATACCTGTATCATAGAGGACGGTATAATTAAAGAGTCCTTGGTAAATGGAATCCGTACCGTTGATACTACCACTCCAGTAAAACTGCGAGTCATTGGTGGGAATGTTGCTGGCTTCAAACATCATTAGGCCCTCTTGATCAAAGATTTGTAAACTCTTAACCATGTCTGCTCTTAATAAGCTGCCATGAACGATAAAAAAATCATTAAACCCATCGAAGTTCGGGGTGAACATATTGGGAATGTAGATAAAAGAGCTGTCAACCATACCATTGAAAGATCCTGTGGCACAGCAGCCATCGTAGGGATTAGGAGGAGGATCGCCGGTCTCCATAACATCATCATCGCAGGCGGCGAAGCCCAGGCAGATCAGCAATCCGAGTAGGTACATAAATTTGTTATTCATTGTCTTTATATTTTTGAATGATTCTAACTTTCGTCTCTTTTAAAGAACGTATCTTTTGCTAGAAATGTGTCGAACGCAATCAAAAAATGCTGATGAAAAAATTAAGTCCTTCCCAATACCTGGATACCGTTATTGCATGCTTTGAAGAAGCTGGTCGGCCAGAGGTGGCCGAAGGCCAAATGAAGTACATGCGCAATCAATTTGAGTTCTTTGGGTTAAAGGCCCCAGTCTGGATGCCTATGGCAAAGCAGCTGTTCAAAACCCACGGCATACTGCGCGGCGAAGAACTTCGCCAACTGGCGCGCCTCTGCTTCGAAGAGGAGCAGCGCGAGCTGCATTACTTCGCCATCGAAATGGTGGAGCGGGCCTTGAAAAAGGAGCCGGAGGCCTTGATCGATTTCCTCGAAGAGCTGATCGGCCTGCGCTCCTGGTGGGATACCGTCGATTGGCTGGCCAAGCTAGTCGGTATCCACTTTCAGCGATTTCCTGCCCTCATCCGCCCGGTGACGGAGCGTTGGATGGATTCGGAGCAACTATGGCTACAACGGACGGCCATTATTTTCCAACTCCGCTACCGCGATCAGACCGACGCTGATCTGCTGTTTGAGTACATCCTGCGGGTAGCGGACTCCAAGGAGTTCTTTTTGCAAAAAGCGGCGGGCTGGGCCCTCCGGCAATACGCCAAGACGAATCCGGAGGTGGTGCGCCGGTTTATAGCCGGGCATCAATTGCCAGCGCTGACGGTTCGAGAGGGCAGTAAGTATTTGAAATGATCAATTCTAGGGTGCAGAGCACCTTTCAATTACCCCTTATTCCACCTTCCCCTCTTTCCTCCTCATCCGCACATTAATATGAATCCAAACGGACCGTGATAAGCGTAGAATTTTAAAGTAACTGATCGCCGCCAAGAATAAGACCAACCCAATAGCCGCTTCCGCCTCCCAACTAAAGCCCAGCACCAAAATCAAGGAAGGGACCAACAAAAGAATCGACGAAAGGCCGTAGGAGATGAACATCGCACCATAGTAAAAGCCAGGCTCTGGCTCGAAGCGCTGTCCGCAGACGGCGCATTGCTCGTGCATAGCCAAAGGATCACTGAACTCGAAGGGTTCCTTGAAAAGTTTGGAGGAACGACAACGCGGGCAGTGATAAGTCATAATGCTTTTGAAGAGAGTCATGAGGATAATTTTTTGAGTTGTATAAAGAAATCTTGCAGGCGGTGCCGTCCATACCTTGGAGCTGCCATATCCATTACGCTCACATGGAGGAGAAATTCGAGCGGACCGTAGCGGGTCTTATTCATCAAGAGAGCTGCCAGGAACAATAGGACTTTTCTTATCCAGTTGGGAACAAAGGTGATTTTGACCGGTTTTTGAACAACTTGAAAAGCCAGTTCCGCAATTTCCTGCTGTGTAAATAGCTCATTACCGCCCACCTCAAGTACCTCCTCCTTCTGCCCAATGGCATCAATGCAGACCTCTGCTAAGTCAGCTCCATGAATCGGATTGAGCCGAACCTGACCATCTCCCAAGAGATAGACCCGCCCACTTTCGGCCATTTGGTAGAATTCCTTGATGTCAGAGAAAAAACCACTAGGTCGGATGATGCAGTATTCCAGTCCCGAGTGCTGCAATTCTTCAACAAAGCGTTCTTTAGCTGCACAGATTTCCAGGTGCTGCAACTCTTCTCCGTGAAGAACAGAGACATAGATAAACTTTTGGACGCCACTCCTCAGGGCCTCTTCTAACAAATTCTTATTCGCCTGATAATCTACATCCATGTAGCTTAGCCCATCCTGTTGGCGGGTAATCCCTACGGTAGAAATGACCACATCGATACCTTCGCAGCAGCCTTTGAGGCTTTGGGGATCAGTGACTTGCGCTTCAATAATTTGCGAGGAGTGGAGGCCCAGCATTTTTAATTTTTCAGTATTCCGGGCCAAAGCCCGGAAGTTTAACTGACGTTGGAGCGATTCTTTGACAATATAACTGCCGAGATAGCCGGTCGAGCCTGCAATGAGAATATTCATAAGTTTAGGAATTTAGTTATTCTGAAGAAAAGTGGTGATGGCTTGCTGTATTTTGGGAAACAGCTGATCCCAGTCTTGCTGATGTTCATCGGTGGAAGCATCCATATTAGTCAGCAGCAAGTAGCCGGATTGGCCGGATTTGTCGAAACGAAGGTCGCAGGTAGTGCCGGGGTCTGCTCCGTCGTGTCTGATCTGATCGCCGTCGAGGAACCAGAAGATACCGTGGTGTTCGGCCAGTACAGAAGGGACGATGCCGTTAGCGGTCTGGGGCTCGAATAGCAGCTCATACCCCGCCTTGGAAAAGAGGGTCGTAGATTGTCCTTTGGCCCCTTTCATCATGTCCATGAGGTATTTGGCTAAATCCTCATTGGAGGTATTGATCTCGCTATCTGGATAAGAGTCCGTGCTGTACAAGGGCAGGGGAGTAGTTTTGTCCCAGTATAAGGTGGCGTTCCGGCTAGGGGTAAGCCCTTGTGCGAGGTAGGATGTTTGGTCCATATTCAGCGGGTCCAGGATGTGGGACTGTACATAGTCTTTGAAGGGCACACCTGTGGCGCTTTCTATGAGAAAACCCGTCAGCGTCGTTGCCAAATTGGAATAGCTCCAGGTGCTGCCCGGTGCTGTGGCGGCAAAATTATCCAGGTCGTAGCCATCACCATCTTCGAGGTAGTAGGCCGCCATGAGTTCTTCCAGGGGGATGGGGGCTCTTTGCTCGAAGTCCAGCAGGTCTTGCAAGAGCTGTGCTCCGGGGCTGCTGAGGTCTTCACCGGGCAGGATGCGGTAGCTTTCAAAGTAGACTTCGTAATTATCCAGCAGGCCAGAAGTGTGGGTGACCAGGTGCTTGACCTGGATGGTCGCATTGGGCTGCTTGGGGTTGACAACGGCTACGGGCAGCAGGTCGTTGATGTCGGTTTCGAGGGTGAAATAGCCTTGCTCGATGGCTTTGACCAGCGCGGCGGCGACAAAGGTTTTGCTGATCGAACCAATAGGCTGCGTCGTTTGGTTGCTATAGGCTTTGTTGGCTTCGGCATTGGCCTTTCCGAAGGCCTCTTGGTAGATCAGTTCATTGTCTTCGATGACAGAGACGGCGAAGCCGTGGGCATTAGAGGTAGCGAGAATTTCATTTAAAGAAGCGCTGAGGTCTTCCGCGGTGGCAATGGTCTGAGGTTGTGGGTTATCGTCATCATTATCACAAGCGACAAAACTCAGACTTAGGAATAAGATCAGGGAGAACAAAATTGATTTTTTCATTTTTTTTAAAGTTGATGATTGCCGTATTGACTATGCAAAGATGCAGCAGCAGACCGGGGCGATCGTTCGTGATTATATTTGCGAACTTTATAATGAGATTCCGTACCTTGGATGAGATTTGGGACCCCTTACAAAGGGGATCATGAGGAAAAATGGATGCAGAAAGGTGGGAGGCAGAATCGGCTCAACTATCTGAAGGAATTGCTGAAATAGAGCGTATAGGTTGAGAGTGAGAGGCAGAATCAATCCAGCTATCTAAGGGGAGTATTGAAATAGCGCGTAGTGCAGGTTGGGTGCAGCAGGTAGTATTCTAGCATTTTGGGAGGGCCCACCCACTTTGCCACCGCCGCCAACCCACCAGCCGATATTTTTAAACCTGACCACTAACGGTCAGGTCTTGCAGTCGGTGGGTCGCAAGACTTCCTGCGGAAGTGTGGCATCCTTTTCCTTTCCAGGCCTTTGAAAGCAAAAGGGCATATATGCAAAAGAAGGAGTTGCCAAGGTCATCTATGTGGAGTAATCTTTCAGGAAAAGACGAGGCAACAAACGAACCGAATTACAAGGTAAAACAAAAAGTTTGAAAATGCAAAAATACCTACTAGCCTTATTTTTACTCGCTTCCCTTCCTCTCTCTCCGATTTGCGCCCAGGGCAATGCCCAAGCCTACACCGAGCGGCACTCCTTCCTCTCCACCTATCTTCAAGAAGAGCGCTCCTTTCAGGTCTATCTGCCGCCGAGCTATTTCTACAACGACAAAAGCAATTTTCCGGTTATTTACTTGATTGATGGGGACTATAATTTTTATTACGATACGGGCCTGATTGAATTTATGTCTAGCGTAAGTTGTAAGATTCCAGAGATGATTGTGGTGGGCATTTCAGATCGAGGGAATGAGGGCTACCGTCGGGACTGCACGCCAACGGCTTCGGAGGGCAACGCTGATAATTTTATGGACTTTATCGAAAAGGAGTTGAAAGCGCAGATCAAGCAGCGCTACCGCACCTCAGATTACGACCTCCTCATCGGCCATTCGCTAGGCGGCTTTTTTGCTACCCATTTCCTATTACAACGCCCCAAAGCCTTCGACACCTACATCGCTATTGATCCCTCCTACTGGTGGGGAGATTATGAAATCAGCAGCCGGGCCGACTCGCTTTTTGCAGAGAAAGAAGACCTGGACGCTCAGCTGTTCATCTCCTTAGCGAGTACAAAAATGATGGGAGTACGCCAGTTTGTGGGCGTGCTGGATAAGCATTTTCCAAACAGTACGAAATGGGATTTTCAGCATTATCCAGAGGAAAATCACGGTTCGGTGGGGATAGTGACCGTGAAGCATGCACTGCGCTCGCTCTTCAAGGGCTGGGATTTATCGAGAGAGGAATTCCTGGCGCTCAAAGGGGCCAAAGCAGTAGTCGAGCACTACAAACAACTCTCCGATAAATTCTCCACTTCCTTCCCCCTTCCTGCTTATGCAATGGGCAATATGGTCTATTACTACCATCGAGAGGATAAGGCCGAGTTGGAGATTTTTGAAAAAGGGGTAGAAGAATATTTTCCCAGTTCGCTGGACGAATTTCGCATTCAGGTGGCTAGAAATTACCTCAGCAAGGAGGAACACGATCAGGCAGAAGCCATCTACAAACTTCAAATTCAAAACGACCTGCTATCCTTCCGCTCCTACGAAGGCTTAGCCAAAATCTATCAGCAAAAAGGAGAGCTGGCGAAGGCACAAAGCATGAGTGCCAAAGCTGTCGAGGCGGCCAAGAAAGCTAAGGTACGCCAGTGGCAGCTCAACGAGATTCTGTCTACTCATCGCAAAATTCAGAACGGCTTTCAAGGCGATGATTTAAATAATAATTAAAATGAAAAAAACACTCCTCCTTTTCGGACTCTTCCTGCCGCTGCTGCTCACTGCCCAGCGCACTCAGAAACCCGCCCTTCACGCCCGCCACTGGCTGGCCATCACCGGTAAGCCGCTCGGCGCCACCGCCGGTGCTACCATTTTCAACCAAGGCGGTAATGCCGTCGACGCTGCCTGTGCCATGCTCGCCGCCACCGCCACCATGTGGGACGTACTCAGCTGGGGCGGCGAAACCCAGGCCCTCATCTACAATCCTAAGACCCAAAAGGTCATCGGCATCAATGCCCTGGGCGTCGCGCCGACCGGCGCTACCCCCGAATTTTTCCTCAATCAAGGAATGAGCTATCCCCCTCAGTACGGCCCGCTAGCCGCCGTAACCCCCGGTACCCCCGGCGGCCTCCTGACCATGCTGGCCGAGTACGGCAGCCTCTCTCTACGCGAAGTGCTGGCCCCCGCGATGCAAATGGCCGCCGGCTATCCCATCGAAGCCCAAGCCGCCAATGCCATCGAGCGGCACAAAGAAAAAATCAAGGCCTGGCCCTACGCTAAGGCCGTCTATCTCCCGCATCTGGGGGCCGCCGAGCGGGAAGCCCCCTACGCCGGCGAGATTTTCGTACAGCAAGACCTGCTCAACACCCTGCAAAAGCTAGTCGAGGCGGAGGCGCAGGCCCTCAAAGCGGGCCAGGATCGTAAAGCAGCCATCTATGCAGCCTACGACCGCTTCTACAAGGGCGACATCGCCGATGAGCTGGTGCGGTCCACGCAGGAGCAGGGCGGGCTGATCAGCAAAGCCGATCTGGCCAATTGGAAGGTCTACATCGAAGAGCCGGAGATGACGACCTACAAAGGCATCGAAGTCTACAAGCTGACTTCCTGGGTGCAAGGACCGGTAATGCTGCAAGCCCTCAACATGATGGAGCAGTTGGATATGGAATGCCTTTCTTACAACTCCGCCAAGTACATGCATGCCCTCTATCAGGTGATGAATATGTGCTTTGCCGATCGAGATTTTTATTACGGCGATCCCTACTTCGAGCCCGCAGAGCCGATGAAGGGGTTGTTGTCGAAAGAATACGCCAAAAAGCGGGTCGAGCAGATCAATTGGGAAAAGAATGATGCCCGGGCGATGCCGGGTGATCCTTATCCTTTTGAGGGAAAAACCAATCCTTACAAAGAGCTGCTCAAGAAATGGAACAAGGAGGTTTCTGCAGCGCCCATGCCTCAGCTGAATGGGTTGGAGGAATTTCCGGAGGGAGAAGCTTTGTACATGGGAACCACTTCTATTCAGACGGCCGATAAGGAGGGCTGGGTAGTGTCGATAACGCCTAGTGGTGGCTGGATTCCGGCGGTAATTGCCGGTAAGACGGGGGTGGGACTGAGCCAGCGAATGCAGAGTTTTGTGTTGAAAAAGGAGGAAAATCCTTTCAATGTCGTAGAACCGGGTAAGCGGCCGCGCGCTACGCTTACGCCGGGGATGGCCCTCAAGGGAGGGAAGCCCTATCTCTCCTTTGCTGTGCAAGGCGGCGATAGCCAGGACCAGAATCTATTGCAATTTTTTCTCAACATGGTCGAGTTTGGCATGACTGTTCAGGAAGCAGCAGAAGCTCCTAATATCAACAGCTTTCAGATGCGAGGGTCCTTCAAGGATCACCCAACCCGTCCTGGGGTGATGCTCATCAACGACACCACGCCACCCTGGACGCGTAAGGCGCTGCGAGCGATGGGCTACAAATTGGAAGACAGCTCTCGCACCTCTGGCCCCATCAATGCCATCTTTTTCGATTGGGAAAAGGGTTCGATGTGGGGTGGAAGCAGCAATCACGGAGAGGACTATGGGATTGGTTGGTAAGGGCCGTGAAAGAAACAACAATTGATCGATCGCATTCAACAGTACTTGTTCTAGCTATTGCAAATAAGCCGAACGATCCGCTCGTTCGCCGCCTGATCAGGAACATGCTTTGATGCTTTCAATAGTAAAGTCTCTGATAATGAGGGAAATAGCTTTTGGGCGCTGCGCAATAATTTTTCTCCGGGAAACAATAAATCTCCCTCTGCCGCAACAATATGAATCGGTGTTTTTACTTGCTGTGCCTCTTCGGGACTGATCAGAGGAATAGGGGAAAAATCCATTTCGAAATGGAGAAATACTTCAGATAAAAAGGCGATGGCAAATTCATCTCGCTCTGTGAACAGGGCTTGCAGGAACTGCTCAACGTAGTGTTCCTTTTTTCGCCACTTGTACAATTGCATAGGCAGAAAAATCTTCCACAGCGCCTTTAAAGGGTTGCCGTTAATAATGCCCGCCGGGACGATGAGGAAGGCCCTTGCGATTCGCCTTTCATCAAAAACCAGCGTCTTCCAACCGATGAAGCCTCCGAAGGAAATACCGACTAAGGTTGCCTCCTGGATGTTCAATCGGGTCATGATTTCAAACATCCACTGCCCGTAGGAATTGTCTTTCATATCGGGACGTACCTCGGCGCTCAAATTAGGCTGCCCCACCACATCTATGGCGTATATTCTAAAATGCTCGATTAGCCCGATCAAGGCTTCAATAGCAACGGGGGCGCAGCCATTTGCGCCGTGTAACAAGATCAGTGGGGGCTTATTGGCTTGCCCGGTCAAAATAATATTGGTATTGCCAAAACTGGTCTCGACCCGCAAAAATTCATAGGTGATGGACAGCTCATCCAGCTTACTTTCGTACAATTCTTCTACGGCTCTTTTGGCCTGTGGAGTTTTGAAAAATGAAGGAGCACGGTGTTGGGTTTGATCATCAATAGGCTCTTGATACATACTTGAATTGGATTGGTGATGATGCAAAGATGGGACAGATTAAAACCGCAATCGTTCTGAAATGAAAATGCGAACTTTTTTGGTGAAATTTAGTAGGCGACCCTAAGCTGCTGAGCGCCGACGAATAATCCAGACGACTCCCCCCAATAACAAAAGCACAAGTCCCAGCTTAATCAGCCAATTGCTGGGTCCACTAGCAATGGCACTGGTATCGCCAATCGGCATCCAGGCCGCCCAGTAGACAGGGAGGCGGAAGGCGGGGCTGCTCAGTTCGTCGCTTTGCAGGTAGGCCAGTTGGGCTTTTTGCATCGCTAGGTCTTTAGGCCAGCCGGCTTGCAGAAAGCGGTAGTAGGGGCCCATGAGTTTTTTGGAGGACTCGTCGGTGATGCTCCATAGGGTGGCGGTCACGGCCGGGATACCGGAGAAGTTGAAGGCCCGGGCTAGACTATTGATGCCTTCGCCCCGTTGGAGGAGTCCAGCTCCAGAGTTGCAGGCACTCAGCACAATGAGGTCGGCGCGGAAGCGGAGGTTGTAGATTTCATCTTGCCGCAGGAGATTGTTGAGGCTATCGCGGGTTTTGATGAAGACGAGGGCAGAGCGATTGGGAGCTTCCGTGTCGAGGATGGAGTGGGTAGCCATGTGTATGGCGCGGGCCTCTTTGGTGTGTTGGAGAAAATTGGCTTTGGTGGCCTCCTCGTTCAGCCAGGCCCGCCCCCGCATCAGCTGCGCCAGCTCCCGGGCCTCATCATCAGAGAAGGGTAGGGGCGTTAGCTTACCGGAGCGGAGCCTTTCTTGGATGACTTGATTCTTGATGGAATCCTTGGACAGTCTTTGTAAATATTGTAAGGTATAATCGTCGAACTCAAGGCCGAAGGCCACAAAGTCGCCCTTTCCTGTGCCACCCGCCGGGTTCCCCAGCAACATCTTACAAAAATAGGCGTAATTCACCGCATAACGGGCGATGAGAAAATCCTCCGCTCGCGTCCAGCTGCCACCTTTTCCGGGCATCAGCGCCTGAAAAGGAATGCTATTGAGCAGCCCATCCGCTACAATCGTCAGCCGCTTAATACCTTGCTGCTTATAGCGGCGCAGTGGCTTTTGCAACAACAATTGGTAGAGGCGATGAGCACTGGACAAAAACTGTCGCTCGGCCTGCGCCAGCGAATCTTTAACAAAATCCAGATCACTTAGGCTGCGGCGATACTGGCCCAGCAAGCCCACAAAATCTACCGGCAAGGCCAGGCTATCCACCCCAAAATCCTGCTGGCTAATCGAAAAAACGTACAAAACCTGTTCCCCCAAAAAGTATTTCAACAAGAGCTGATCCTTTTCCAACCGCTGCTGCAACTCCGCCACCGAAGTCGTCTGCAAATCATTCCTCAGCTGCGCAAAGCGTGGGTACCGCTCAGCGATCTGCTCCTTGAGTTGCTGTCTTTTCAACTTAGTCTCCAAAAAGCGCCGTACGAGCGTATCCGACCTCCCCGCCTGCGGCTCCTCCAATCGACTGTTCATCACCGCCAGCTCCGTCCCGTAGGCCCGCAGTAGCTCCACCGTATCCGCCGCCACACCCGCCACCTGCAGGGCCTGCTGCTCCGTCAAGAGCGCCCGAAGCACAAAGGCATTGGCCCGCTGCGCCACCCGAAAAGCTGCATCAAAGTCAGCCCTGGTTTGCGTTCGAAGGTAACGCTGGAATTTGCTAACCAGCAGCTGCTCATAAAAATCATGGGTATTGTTGCTGAACCACAGCTGGGAGCTGGTCTCCTTAAAGCCCAACTTCAGCTCTTCGATATAATCAATGGCCAACTGGTGGTGTTGCTCGGCTAGACGCAGCCACTGCTCCTCCTCTTCCTCTTTGTATTTGGCCAAAAAACAGTCCCCTTTACCCTTTAGCACCTCAATCATCCACACCTCCCGCGTCCACTGCGGCGGCGGATTCTGGGTGAAGTCGGCTGCGGTAAATTCGGGAACGAAGGTTTGGCTGGCCTGCTGGTAATAGCTCAGGGCCTGATCGTACTGCCGCAGGCCCTGCGAAGCTTCTGCAATGCGGATGTAGAGCTGTCCCAGCTGCCGTTGGTTGGGTCCTGACTGGTAGCTCGGCAAAATGTCGAGGAATTGCTGCATGGCGCTGGCGTAGCGCCCGGCCGCTAGCTCAATTTCGCCCCACAGGCGTTGGAAGCGCTGCCGCTCCGGCGCCTTCTGATCCACTTTATCGATGGCCCGCCGGATGAGGCGGCGTGCCTTTTGGAGCTGCCCCTGGCTCAGCGCAATCTCCGCCTGGTAGTATTCGAAGATGCCATCGCCGGGGTCGTACAGCTGTTGGGCTTGTTGGTAGCTGCGCTGGGCCTTGTCCAGTTCGTACTTAAAGAAATAGGCCCGGCCCAGCATCCGGAGGTTGCGCCAGCGGACGAGGGTATCGGTGGAGTGGCGGCTCCAAAGCTCGGCGGTCTGGGCGTAGTCGATGGCCCGGGCATAGTCGCCGAGTTGGGTGTAGCTGGCGATCAGGTTGCCGTAGAGGGAGATGAGCCAGCTGGTGTCGCGGGCGGCTTGGAAGATGGGCGCGCCGGTTTCGTAGGCGCGTAGGGAGGGGGAGACCTGGCCGATGTTGTCGTAGGCGTAGCCTAGGTAGAAGAGGAGTTTGGCTTTGATGAGGGCTTGGGTTGGAGGGAGGCTTTGTTTGGCCGACTCCAATAAAGGAATGACCGAATCGTAATCTCCTTTGAAATAGCCCATATTGAGAATGACCCGGTAGGATTGTAGCCAATTATCCCAGTCCTCGATGTTGGCGAAAGCCTCGGCGGCGACCAGCGCCTGCTTTTGGGCGTTGGCGTAATCCCCCTGCTCTAGGAAAGCCTTGGCTTGGGCAAGCAGCTGAGCAGCACCCAGACTATCGCTCGGGGCTTGAGCGTGTAGTGTAGAAAGCCAGAGACTGCCCATGAGCAGCAGGGCAATACTGCTCATGGGCCGAATCGGGGGGCTTGGGGTCATAGTTTGACAATTTTCTGCGTGCGGATACCACGATCGGTACGGAGGACCATCATATAAATTCCCTCCGGTAAATCATTAAGATAAAATTGTTGCTCGAAAAATTCAAATTCGATGCGACCTTGATACAGCTGTTGCACCACTTTGCCAGAAAAATCGATAATCTCCAAGCTAAACGGGGCCGCAGTCGCCTCGGCAAAGGATGCCCTAACGGTAAGCTCTTCCCGTAAGGGATTGGGCTGGACTTGCAGCGCTGGTTGTTGATCCTCTACATTGAGTAAATCAGTACGCTCATTGGCAGTGGACTGCCGGGAGCTTCGAGGTCTTGGCGAGCTGATCTGGCAGGGATTATGGATTTCGCAGAGTTCATCTGTAAAGATGGTCGATGGAGCAGTGACAAAAATTTGTTGATTATCAAATTGAATATCAGCTGTATTACTAATGAAATTAGGATGAGCAATTGGGGAGGCGGTGCAAATGCTGAATTTGACAAAGGAAGAGGCGTCTTCATAGGAATAGGCCAGGGGATAAGTCTGATTGGTGCCGGGCAGTTTCATCCCTATAAAATCAATAGAAAGATGTTGACCGCTCACCGTTACCGTAGGTGGATATTCATAGTCTAGGATTTGGACAGTCGTAGGATCGAGTAGCGGAGATAGTATATCATCGATAAACACATCATGAGCAAATCCATTCCCATCATTGAAAAAAGTGATCGTATATTCCAGTTGCTGTTTTTCCAGGGTCAATGGATTGATGCAAGGACGGTTGACGGTTTTGCTGTTGGGATCATGGGGATGGGTACGGGTGCGGAAGCTAGCTTCTATATGTCTACTTGGCTTCAGTTCATCTTCTCCTACTGGAAGGCAATCGGCTATGTAATTAGCTGCAAGTTCTAGGAATTCACCGGATTTGGCCGTCACGCGGACAGGGATGTAGACATGGCGGATTTCACCGGGAGCGAGTTGGGTGAAATTCCAGTGCAGCATTTCATCATAGCCCCATTTGGTAGAACCGCTATTGGTTTGATTAACCACCCATTGGTTGTATTTTTTGATTCCTGCATAATTGATTTCAACCTGATCGTTGCGGTAGTGAAATTCCAGGCAGCCATCAAGGGTGTCCAAGCCATCCCTGTTGCTAAAACTGAGGATGAAATAATGTTCTAAATCTTCTGCCGGGGCCCAGCTGGTCAGAATATCGATTTCCCCATTCATATTTATGGTTGGGTTAGTGGCCGTACCACCGCCGACGATACTGCCGGTATTCACGGTCAGTTTGGGAGGGGGATTGGTATCGTAGGCTTTGACGAAATAGGCTTCTGTGAGGTAGCCGTTATCACTAGGAGGAAAGATGTGGGTAGGGTTGTGCTGTATACCAAATTCTCCATCACCGTAGAGGATAAAAAGATGGGTGTTAGCTGCTAAAGTTGTTGTGCTGTATTGCACTTGACTGCCTATCTTACTGCTAACTTGAATGGAGTTTTGGTTCCAGACATTGCCACCGATCAGCAGATAGAATAGCAATGTGAATAGTAGTAGTTTAATTTCTCTCATGGTTGTAAGGAATTGATAAAAAAGTGGATTAATGGATTTATCAACTCTTATAACCGAGGCGTAAAATAAAACGTGACACAATAGGGGAATAAATGCTGCAAATGATCAATACAGCATTTATTCTCCCCACTATTACGAACGAGCACTTCCCAGTAGGCTCGTTTTTTTAGAAATTCAGCGTGCTGATATGGAGCAGTCCATTACCAGCGTGTCCACCCTTGATTTCACCCGATTTGCTACGGCAAGGGCCAGTGACTTTGTAATGAGTCGATCGGCGACGTCTTAGACTACACTTGATACCATTGGTTCCCAAAGCAGGGTCTAAAACATGATTCCGATCGCAGAAAGTTGCTCTCAAACAGGCTTCCACCGTCGTACGGTGCCTTTTCCATCTTTTTGGCCATCCCTTCCTTTTGTAGCTGATGACTTTGGACTTTGCGCCACATTGCCAGGGATAATTGAATATTTTGAGTTTCCATTTGATGCGATAACTCCCAGAGGTGATTTTATCTTTAATCCCTTTATTGGTTTGGCATCTCTCCTCTGAGCGTTCAATCCCTTCCATATTCTCTTCAATATGGATGATGACGTTGGGCGCATTGGCCGGGTCGATACTGCCGTCCTTGATGCCGGCTAGCGTCTGACAATCGCCATCGGTAATTTCGTAGTAAGCCCCACTTTCCAGAAACTTGTAAATAGACCCCTCAATCATCACTTCTTCCTCGCTATTAAGCAGGGTTTGGACATAATCATCGATGATAAAGTGATCGTTGGGATCGTTTTCTTCATCCAGTACTTCATTGTCCAACCAGACTTCCTCCTGCGCCCGCAGTACGCTGCGCAGCGACTGGTAATCATACTGACTTTCAAAGTCGATCATTGCTTGCTCGTCGCTGTAGCCACTTTCCTCTTCAAATAAATTCAATTCTTCATCCGTCATATGACTATTGGCTTCTACAAAATCATCCTCCCAGATGTCAGTCTGGGTTTCCAAGTCGGTAAGCGTAGATTGAAAAATGTCCATATTCTGAAAACTCAACATTCCACAAACTACTTCAATCGGGTTGGCTTGTTGCTGACTGGCTGGTGCTACAATCGGACCGGCGGCGGCGGCTTCTGCTTGTGGTCCAACGTTTTCCTTTGCGCAAGAATGCCACAAGCAACTCATTGCTAGTAAGGCTAAAACATAACTAAATTTAAAAAATCTCATGTAAGTAGTGATTTAAGTATGTGATAGAAATAAGTGTCGCTACTAAGCACTTATCCTATTGTTGAGCACTATCCAAGTTGACGCTCGTTCATCGCAACTTGTATCCATTGTATATACCACCCCTAGAACCGGAGTGCTAGAGACAATGTGACCGGAAAGTTGGAAAAATAATTTTTTTCTCCCTTCCCGTCACGTTCTCTTCAATTGGGCAGTTATATCGATATGGATTTGGATTATTCTGTCAAACTCCTGTAGATTAGTGACTATGGAAAACGGCTCGACTGATAATGATCAAAGGGGGACAGCGGCGACAAGGTCGCCAGACGCTCCCTTGCAAAATTTTGGCCTCAGTCTGTTGGAGTTTGAAGAAATGTTGGAAAAACTACAAGCCGGCGACGAAACCCTTTTCAAGCAGGTCTTTCTGTCCCAGTTTGAAGATTCGGTGCAGTACCTTATCCGACGCTACAACATCCACCGCTCTCTGGCCTACGACGTCACTATGGATGCCCTCCTTAAGTTCAGACGGCGGCTTCTAGCGGGTAAAATTGGCTACGGTAATATGCGCTTCCTCTTCACCCGGATGGCCAGCCAATTTCTTGCTGATTCCAGTAAACACCAGACTTTCATGCTGTCAGAATCAGAGGAGAATCAGGAGCAGCGCCCCCCCGAAAACGAAGAAACCCTAAACGCCTTGGATTGGTCCTGGAACCAATTAGGCAAAGAGTGCCGAGCACTGCTGGAAAATTTTTATTACCACAAAATCGCCTTGAAAATTATGGCCCTCCGACTGGAAAAATCGGAGACGGCCGTCCGCAAACAAAAGCAGCGTTGCCTGGAAAAATTAAGACACTATTTCCTAAAACACAACCATAAAAATTAGCATCGCCACCTAGACTAGACTATAATTTTTTACGCACCCGTATAAGCACAAGCAACAATGAATCATTTGGCTAAGTATATTGAAGGGAATTTTTCGGAAGGGGAATTAGAGCAGATTAGTGAACACCTGATCAACGCCAAGCTCGATCGCGATCGTCGTCGGGAGTGGGCGACTGAACTGGAAACCCATTACGGCGTACACCCCGATCAAGCTCCTTCCCCCCGCAGAACCTGGCTCCCCTACGCCCTCGTCGCCGCGCTCCTGCTGCTCGGCGCTCTCCTCTGCTATTATTGGCTTACCTCCTCTTCCTCTTCCTACCAATTGGCCACCGACCAGCACATCCGCGAGCTGTCCATTATGGGCGATCAGTCCGTCCTTCGCAAGGGGCCGCAGGGCATCAGCGAGCTGCGCAGCGAGGCCAGCCTCCACTACGCCCGCCGCCAGTACGAACAAGGCATCCCCCTCTTCGAACAACTCCTGGCTAGCCCGGCCTCCCAAGCCAGTGATTATTTCTACCTCGCCCTCTGCCACCTGCAAAAAACCAATGCCGAGGCTGCCAAGACCATCCCGCTCTTGCTGCAAGCTCGGGCGCTGGGTGGCCCCGCCGAAGAAACCGCCTGGGTGCTCTCCCTGGCTTACCTTAAAACGGGCGCACTGCCGGAGGCCCGGCAAGAGCTGCAAGGTATTGTTGATCGGAAGGGCTATAAGGCTAGGGAAGCAGAGGCGCTGTTGAGGCTTTTTTAACCGCTCAAACCTGCAAAATAAAATCCACTAAATTCGTCTCCCCCGCCAGGTTCAGCTTCTTGCGTAGCCGGTAGCGGCTGGCCTCCACGCCTCGCACCGAAATATTCATCAGCGGGGCGATCTCCTTGGTCGAGAGGTTCATACGGAGGTAGGCGCAGAGCTTGCTGTCGTTGGGGCTAAGCTGGGGGTAGTTGTCGCGCAGGCGCTTGAGGAAATCGCTGTGGACCTGATCGAAGTGGTAGGCGAACTGCTCCCAGTCGTTGTTTTGGGCAGTGTCTTGGTTGAGGATGGAGTTGATCTTGCGGATTTCTTCGCGTAGCCGCCCCGGGTCCTTGGTGTTGCGGACGGCCTTGTCCAGTCGCTCCTGGACCTTAAGCAGGATTTCTCCTTTTTGCACCAGGTGCATGGTAGCTGAGGCCAGTTCTTGGTTTTTGTGGCGGATTTCGGCTTCTAATTTTTCGTTTTGCAGCTGGACGATTTGCTGTTCAGATTGCTGAACCAGCTGTTTATGTTCCGCTTCTTTTTTCTGGTGGGCGGATTGCAGCTCGGCCTTTTCCAGCTCGAAGCGGCTGCGCTGTCGGAGGATAATGGCGATGATTAGGCCGAGGAATAGCATAATGTAGAGGGTGATGGCCAGCAGGCTGGCGTACCAGGGTGGGGCGATGCGGAAGCGGTAGGAGAGGGGGACGCTCTGCTGCCCGCTCAGGCTACGCGCTCGAACGTGGAAGGTGTATTTGCCCGAGCCTAGGTTGGTGAAGTCTCGTTCGGTTTTGGTGCTTTCGGTCGACCAGTCTTTTTCCATGCCTTCCAGCCAGCTTTGGTAGCGGATATTCTCCGGATCGCGGTAGTTGGTGGCGGCAAAGGAGAAGCGCAGGCCGTTTTGATGGCTGGGCAGGGTGGGGATTTCGGCGGTTTGTTGGAGTCGGAGCTGCCCTTCCTCGTTAAAGATGCCGCCGAAAAGCAGGCTGTCTTTATCGGCCGTTAGCCAGATGTCATTTAAGACCAGCCGGAGGCTGTCGGTGGGGAAGGGTTTGGAGGGATCGTAGTGAATAAAGCCCTTTTCGGCCCCAAAGAAGATATTAGAAGGATTGTAGGGGTAAATATTTTCAAAACCACCTACCAGTTGCTCTTTCAATTCCGGGAAATGCTGCTGCTCAATCCTTTTCTTCAAGCCTTGATCGGTAATGCGAATCACGCCGATCTCTTCATCCACCACGTACCAAATGTTGCCTTGGGCGTCTTGCTGTAGCTTTTTGATGCGGCGTTCCGGGCCGAGCAGCTGAGTAAAGATAGTGTCCAAGACAAAGGAATCACTGCCGGTATTATAGCGATAGAGGCCTTTTTCGGCGGCGAAGACGGGTTGCTGATTGATGCTGAAGACATGGTTAAACAGGTTGGAGGGAAGGCCATCTTTAGCACTGTAGAACCGAACATCGAGCGTTCGCTTGTCTGCTTTGATGTTGACCTTGTAAATGCCACGGTAAGGGTGAGAAATCCAAAGTTGTTGCTGTTCATCCATCACCATAATCCGACAGGACTCTTCCAATCCTTCCAGTTTGCGGAGAAATTGCCAGCCTTGCGCCGTCTTCTCGAATAGCGCCAATCCTTCATAGTGACCTCCCACCATATATTGCTCATCAATAGGCACATAAGTCCACCCTCCCAAAATAGTGGAGACATTGCGGGCCTGGAGCTTATCCAACTCAAAGGTACCCTCGTGATGCCCCATCAGAAGGGCTCCACCAACTTCATCCAGTCCCCAAACTTGCCCCGAAGTGCCCGGAACGAGCTGGAAAGTTTGTTGAACCAGGGGATCATAGTCGCTTTTCCAGTCGGCGACGTAAAGGCCATAGGAGGTGCCGAAATAGATATTATCTTTGAAAATGCGAACTGCATAGCCCGTTCCCTCCTGTTGACCGTCTGGATAGATGCGCGTAAAGGGGGAATTGGTAGAAACATAATCAATCCCATTGTCCAATCCCATCCATAGGTTGCCAGCCTGATCGAGGAACAAGCTCCTAATGTTATTATTCTGCAAGCCCCGCTCCTTGTCCAGCACATAGCGCATTCGCAGCTGGCCATCCAGAATCAACAGGCCCCGCACCGCACTGCCGATGGCAATCCCCTGATTGGGGAGCACACTGGCGCAGAGGATACTGTTTTCGGCAAAGAAGGCATCGTGAGGGGTACGGAAAGGGACTAATTGCCGATCTTTTAAGCTGAAAAAGCCATTCTTGGTGGAAGCCAGTAAGATGCCGTGCTGTTCGTGAGCAAGGTGGGCCATCAGCGAAGTCTTCAATGCTGGATGGCTCAGATAGGGGATAAAAGCTTGGCCATCAAAGCGCAGCAGCTCGCTAAACTGCTCTTGCACCAACAGCTCATTATCGATCAAGGCCATGAAACGAAAAGTATCATTGGTCCGGTAAACCTTAATCTGCCCGTTTTCAAATTGAAAAATCTTCTTTTCACTGCGGAAGAAAACACTTTCTTTCCAAATAACAATATCCCACACATCAGCAAAGCTGCGGTCCGCTTCGGGAACGTCGCTCTTCAAGGAGTGATAGCGTAACAGCCCATTTGCTTCGGCTTGAAAATAGCCAAACTCCCCCTGGCCTCCTACAAAGATGCGCCCATCCGGGTGGATATGGACCGAGCGGAGAATGGTTTGGTTGGAAATAGGGAGGCAGTCCCAATTCACCCCATTAAAACTCAACAGGCCCTCATTGTTAGCAAAGTAGAGCACCCCGCGTTGGTCCTGGCTGATTTTCCAGTTTTGAGTGCCGGCCTTATAGTTAGACTTCGAGTAATTACGGATAGGCAAAATGCCAATATTAGGGGATTGAGCTACCGTAAAATCGCCTAGCCCCAAAAAAATGAGGAATAACAAATGCCGTATCACCTGTTTTTTCGTCATGTTGCTAAATATAAGAGAAAAAGATGACATGTCGTAATGATGTCGTAGTAGAAATGAGGCTTTGTCGTAGTGCTGTAGTAAAAAAAGTAGTGGGTGTCGTAGTAGAATTGTAGTATTTTGTATTGTTGAAATGGCTTTTTATGATATTTTTGCCATAAAGTAGGGCGTATTTCAGAAAAATATTCTGTTGTCTAAAAGTAAGGTTTAAAAATTGAACAACGACAGAAAATGCTCTTCGTGAGTAGTGTTTAATAAGGCATTCCATTCTCAACTTTGGCTTTAATTCAACTTTAAAATATAATCACCAAACTTAACAATGATGAAAAAAAGTTTACTCTTAGTTTTAGTGCTGGCCCTTTGTGCTAGTTGGGCAACAGCACAGCAAGTGATCTACGATTTTGAAGGTCCTTCTACAACGACCAACTTCCAGTATTTTGGTAGTTCCCTCGAACCACAGACGACTACGGTTATTGCCAATCCCAATCCTACTGGAATTAACATGTCCGATAGTGTGGCACAGTACGTCAAGGCGGCCAACGCTATGACATGGGCAGGAGCCTTCAGTAACCCTGATCCTGATCCCCCAATCGATGTGACCAGCGGTGGAGAAATCTGCATCGACGTTCATATGGAGAACATCGGTAATCTGGCCTTCAAATTAGAAAGCGGTGTGGGCGGTGCCCCTAACTGGATTCTCACTGTGGCCAACACACGAGTCAACGAGTGGGAGCAATTGTGCTTTGATCTGAGCGCTCCTTCTGAAGAACCCCCTTTTGAGCCTGCCAGCGGTGGGGTCTACGGCAGAGCCGTTATCTACTTCGACTTTGGTGTTATGGGAGGAATGGACGACGCTACCTATTTTATGGACAATGTGGTCTATAATCCTGGATCGGGCTGTAGTACGCTCTACAATTTTGAGGACACAGAAACAACGACAGACTTCCAGTACTTTGGTAGTAGCCTGGAACCACAACTGACTAGCGTAATTGCCAATCCTAACCCCACGAGCGTGAATATGTCCGACAGTGTGGTACAGTACGTAAAGGCGGCCAACTCTCAGGTTTGGGCGGGTGCTTTCGCTAACCCTGCGCCAAGTACGCCAATCGCCGTTAATTCCGGTACACAGATTTGCGTGGATGTTCACTACGATCGCATCAGCAATTTAGCTATTAAATTGGAGCAAGGTATGAATGATGCTCCTGATTGGGTGATTACTGTGCCCAATACTGTAGTCAATGAATGGGAAACTTTGTGTTTCGACGTTAGCACACCTTCCGAAGAAGCCCCTTTCGAGCCGGCAGCTGGCAGTTATACAGCCTTTGTTATTTTTCCTAATTTCCAGGCAAATGATACGGTTGATGTCACTTATTACTTGGACAACATTGTTGTTTGTACCAGTTCTGTTCCACCAGTTGACGTCGTATTTAGTGTAGACATGTCAGAATACACGGAGTCTTTTGATGGAGTCAATGTCCGAGGCGAATTCAATAATTTTAGTGAAGACAACCCACTTACTGATCAGGGTAATGGACTATGGACGGGTACGGTATCGCTGACGCCTGGCATCTACGAATACAAGTTCTGGCTGTCCGGTGCCGATGTATGGGAAGAATTTACAGGACTAGAAACCTGCGTAACGCCTCCTGGTGCCTACGTCAATCGTGTTGTTACCGTAACTTCCGAAACTTCTGGACTCGATACCATCTGCTTTAATAGCTGCTACGCTTGCGGCGACGAAGTACAAATTTCTATCGAACTGGGTATGGGCGATTCTATACCTTCACCCGACGGCGTCTGGCTGGCCGGTGGCGGTAACTTCGAAAACCCCGGTGGTCGCTTCAAGATGGACGATAGCGACGGCGATGGCATCTACACCATCAGCTTCCCCCGCCAAAGAGGTTTCACCAGCTACTACACCTTCGCCAACGGCAACTGCCCCGGCTACGAGTGTAAAGAAGACATCGCTGGCCAAGCCTGCGCCGATCCTGACAACTTCAACGATCGCCAGATGGTCGACGTGACCGAAGATCTTACCATCGCTACTTGCTTCGGCTTGTGTGCCGATAATACCAACTGTGAGATCGTTTCTACCCGCGACCTGACGGTTGATAATAGCCTGTTCAGCATCGCACCGAACCCAGCCAATGAGTTTACTCTCTTGCAGTTCAACAACCGCACTGGGGAAGAGCTGCAGTTGAGCCTCTTCAATACGCTAGGCCAACGCCTCCTGAGTACCGAGCTAGACGGCTGGACCAACACCTACCAACTGGATATGCAGAACCTGAATAGCGGCATTTACTGGATCCACGTTCAAGTAGGGAATACTATTGCCAATCAGAAAATTGTTAAGCGGTAATTATAATTAATTATTGATGGTTTGGTTTGGGCGCTCTTCTGCGCCCAAGCCTTTTTTCCCTTTTCTTTCATCCTCAACCAGTATCGACTGGTTTTCAATTCGGTTTATTATGAAAAATCGGCATAGCCTTTTTCTCTTGCTATTCCTATGCTGTAGCCTTCAGCTCAGCGCCCAGACCCGCAGTGTCCAAGGGGTCGTCAAATCTGCTTCTAACGAGGAAACCCTCATCGGAGCTACTGTACAAATTAAAGGAACGACTACTGGAACGACGACGGATGTCGACGGTAACTTTACCATCGATGTGGAAGAGGACAAGGCGGTGTTGATGATTTCTTATACCGGATTTAGAACGATGGAGCAGCAGGTGGGAAAACAGTCCTACATGGAGATCAATCTCGAAGAAAATATCGCCGAACTAGAAGAAGTCGTAGTAATTGGCTACGGGGTGCAGAAGAAAAGCGTGACGACAGGAGCGATTTCTAAGGTTGACGCCGAGGATTTGGAGGATATGCCGGTGGCTCGTCTTGAGCAGTCTTTGCAGGGGCGGACTTCTGGGGTAATCGTCACTTCCAATTCGGGCCAGCCCGGAACGGCAGCGACGGTGCGAATCAGAGGAACGACGACCATTAACAACAGCGATCCACTTTATGTAGTAGACGGAATTCCCATCAACGGTGGAATTGAATTCTTGAACCAGAGCGACATTGAGTCCATTCAGGTGCTCAAGGATGCGGCTTCGGCCTCCATCTACGGTACACGTGCCGCCAGCGGGGTGATCCTGGTCACCACTAATTCGGGGAAGTCTGGCCGCACATCGGTCAATTACAATGCTTATTATGGGGTACAGAGCCCTTGGAAGAAATTATCCCTGCTCAATGCGCAGGAGTATGGGGTGCTGATGAATGAATCGGCGGCGGCCGCCGGTGCTGCACTGCCTTTTGATGATCCAGCGGCCCTCGGGGAGGGTACGGACTGGCAAGACGCAGTTTTTGGTGAAAACCTGCCGATCCAAAACCACGAGCTGAGTATTTCAGCGGGTACGGAAAAGTCGAAATACTACGCCTCCTTTGGCTACTTTGACCAAGAGGGGATTGTGGGGGGAGAAAAATCTCGCTTCCAGCGCTTCTCTGTCCGTTTTAATTCCAACCATAACATTGGCGAAAGAGTAAAGTTCGGTAATGTCTTGGGCTATTCGAGAATCAAAAGTCGTGGGATTGCTGAGAATTCGGAATTCGGGGGTACCCTGAGTCGAGTGGTCAATCTCGATCCAGTGACGCCGGTCTACGAAACCGATCCAGATCGGCTGAATTCCAGTGTCTTTACCAACTTTCCTGTAGTGAGCGATGAAAATGGGGTGTTTGGTATTTCTGAGCTGGTCACTTCTGAGGTACTTAATCCTCTGGCGGCGCTGGAAGTCCTCAACGGCAATGACCACAGCGATAAAATTGTTGGTCGAGTGTTTGGGGAAGTAGAAATCATCGAAGGACTGACCTTCCGCTCTAGCGTCGGCGTTGACTTGGCCTTTTGGGGCAACGAATCCTTTGCTCCCGTTCATTACCTCAATGCGACCAATCGGCTGGACATCAATCGCTACGCCCGGACTTCTAACCGGGGATTGTACTGGATTTTTGAAAATACACTAAACTTCAAGCGCACCTTCGGCCTGCACGAAATTGACATCTTAGCAGGTACGGTGGCGGAGAACAACTCCGGTGAAGGTATTGGCGGAAGCATCCAAAACCTACCCGTCGATAATCTCGGCGATGCCTCCCTGGCCTTCCCAACCCCCATCGAAAGCCAGACCTACTTTGGCTTTGAGTACGAAAACACCCTTTCTTCACTATTAGGAAGAATCAACTACAATTTTAATCAAAAGTACTTGGCCTCTTTCGTACTGCGCCGGGATGGCTCCTCGAAGTTTGGCTCTAATCGCCGCTACGGAACCTTCCCCTCCGCCTCACTCGGCTGGGTCGCCAGCGAAGAAGACTTTTTGGTGAACAACAGTTCCATCAACTTCCTGAAGGTTCGGGCCTCCTGGGGCGTAAATGGCAACAATCAAATCAATGATTTTCTGTTTTTCTCCACTGTCGGTGGCTTTCGCAACTACACTTTCGGTCAGAACGATGAGCTGGTCAACGGGGTGAGCCCTAACGCGATCGCCAATCCTGATTTGCGCTGGGAGCGGACCACGCAGCTCAACATTGGTTTCGACGCTCGGCTGTTCCGCAATTTTTCTTTGACTGTTGATGTATTCAAAAAGGATACCGATGATATGCTGCTGGACATCCAGGTGCCCGGGTTTGTGGGCAACCAGGGGCCGGTGGGGAATGTCGGTAAAATGGAAAATCGAGGCTTCGAATTGGAGCTGGGCTATGATAACTTGTTCGGCAAATTCGAGATCGGATTGAGCGGAAATATTGCCTATTTGGAAAACGAGGTGCTCTTCCTCAATGATTCCAAGACTTTCCTGCCCGGACAGCGCTTCAGCCCGCAGGGACTAGAAATTACCCGCATTACGGTCGGACAGCCCATCGGGCATTTCTTTGGCTACAAAACCGACGGCCTCTTCCAAAACCAGGCGGAGGTGGATGCGCACACCAATACCGACGGCGAGCCGCTACAGCCCGAGGCTGCCCCCGGTGACATTCGCTTCGTCGACTTCAATCAAGACGGCATTCTCGACGAAGAGGACCGCACCTTTATCGGCGATCCTACGCCCGACTGGATTTACGGCTTCAACCTCACCGCGGCCTGGAAAGGCTTCGACATCCTTCTCTTCGGCCAGGGCGTAGCCGGCAACGATGTCTTCAAGGCCACCCGCCGCTTCGACCTGCAAATGGCCAACCTCACCTCCGACGCCCTCGGCCGCTGGACCGGTGAAGGAACCAGCACCAACTACCCGCGACTGGTCAACAACGATCCCAACCGCAACTTCAGCCGCAGCTCTGACTTCTACGTCGAAAACGGTGCTTACTTCCGCATCCGGACCCTCCAACTGGGCTACACCCTGCCCAGGGCCCTCTGCGAAAAGATCAGTATCCGCAAAGCCCGCTTCTACGTATCGGGCAATAACCTGCTGACCTTCACCCAATACAGCGGCTTTGACCCCGAGATTGGCGGCGGTAGCTTTGGGGTAGATCGCGGTATTTACCCCCAACCTCGATTCTATTTATTGGGGATTAATGTGACGTATTAAAAACAATAGATTCAGGAAATAATTACTAACGGTCTCTTACCAACACAACACAAAAACACAGAACTACAGAATTACAAAACCATGCAAATTAAAAATCGCTATTCCTTCCTGTTGCTATTGTGCCTCTGCCTGGGGTCCTGTAGCGAAGATTATCTGGACCTTGAGCCGCGCGGCACTATTCTGGAGCCCAATTTTTATCAAACCGAGGAAGAAATCTTCCAGGCGCTGGTTGCCACCTACGATGTCCTGCAATGGGGTGGCACCAGCAACCAATGGTCGATGCTACTGGGCTTGACCAATACCGCTTCCGACGACTGCTACGCCGGGGGCAGCGACGCCTCCGATCAGCCCAACTGGGTGGCTTGGGATGCCTTTACGCTCAATCCCACCCTGGGGCCGCAGGAGGCGCTTTGGAATAAGTATTACGCCGGAATTTATCGGGCCAATCTGCTGCTGGAAAAAATTGCTCCGCTGGACGATTTGAACCCTGACTTTGTCGCCCGAGTCATTGCCGAAACCAAATTCCTGCGGGCCTATTACTACTTTGACCTAGTGCGCCTCTTCGGCAATGTTCCACTGATCATTACGACGCTGGGAGCCGACGCTATCGAAGAGCAAGTACAGGCCCGCCCGGAAGAGGTGTACGCTCAAATCGAAAAAGACCTTCAAGAAGCCAAAGGCACCTTTCAACTGCCACAGACGGTGCCGCCCGATGAGTTGGGGCGGATTACGCAGGGGGCCGTGGCTTCGCTGTTCGGTAAAGTTATTCTCTATCAAAACGACAACGCTCGGATGCTCGAAGCGGCCAATCTCTTTGGCGAGGTGATTGAATCGAATAATTATTTTCTGGAAGAAAATTTCGGTGACATCTTTAGCCTTGACAATGAGTTTGGCCCCGAGTCCATCTTTGAAATCCAGTACTCTGGCAATCAGCGGGGCGGCTGGGAGAATTTCATCAACGGAACGGAGGGCAACTACTCGGTGCAGTTTTTTGGGATGCGCGATTATGTCGGGCCAACCTTCGCCACGGGATGGAGCTTTTGTCCGGTCAGCTTGGAATTGGCGGACGCTATGCAGGGCGATCCTCGCTTTGAGCACACCATCATCGATGGGCAGGCCCTGATCAGCCAGGGGGCACAGTATAGCCCAGGCTTTCAGAATACCGACTACTTTATTCGCAAGTACGCCGGCCTGCAAGAGCAACGCCCCAACGACGGCGAGCCCGCCCTAAACTGGTCCCACAACATTCGCGATATTCGGCTGGCCGATGTGCTGTTGATGGCGGCGGAGGCGCTGGTGCGCGGTGGCGGCGATGAAGGCTTGGCCCGCAACTATCTCAATCAGGTGCGCGAGCGGGTGGAGCTGCCCGAGGTCAACAGCGGCGGCAGTGAGCTGCTGGAGGCCATCTACACCGAGCGGCGATTGGAGCTGGCCACCGAAGGCCACCGCTTTTTCGACCTGGTGCGCACCGGAAGGGCGGCGGACGTCCTGCCGGGCTTCATCGCGGGTACCCACCAATGGCTGCCCATCCCGCAAATCGAGCGGGATTTGACCGACAATCGATTCGAACAAAATCCAGGCTATTAATTTGTTGATACTATCCATTGATTCGTAAAAAATAAAAGACATGTCATTTTTAAAAAATACCGATTACAGCTTCTTATTTATCGTTCTGTTACTGCTCGGCTGTAATCCAAAAGAAGAGGATAAAATTGATATAGGCCTTCCACCTCAAAATGTCAGCTTTGATGTCGTACCAACTGCTCAGTCCAACACTTTCTCCCTAACTAACACCACCGAGGGGACCTTCATACACCAGTGGGATTTGGGCAATGGCAACACGGCCGATGGAGAACAGGTGGAAGCCTATTATCCTCGTAAAGGAACCTACGAAATCAAGCTCACTGCCTTCAGCAAAGGTGGGCACTCCGTCGGCGTTTCAACTATCGAGATTACGGAAGATGATCCTGCACTCTGTAGTGGAGTGGTGGAATTGCTGACCGATTGTGACCAAAAGACCTGGACGTTAGAACCAGCAGCGGGGGCCCTGCACGTCGGGCCAGACTTGCAGCAAACCTGGTGGAACAACTCAGAGGCGGACGTTGCCGCTCGTTCTTGTCATTTCAATGATGAGTATACGTTCTATGCTGACGGGCGTTTCGAGTACGACAATAAGGGCGACTTTTGGGCCGATACTGACGGTAATGGTGTTATTACGCCCGGCGATTTGGGCCTTACTCCTGGGTGCCAGCCCAGTACGGCCTGGCCAGATCAGTACAAAGTCTGGGATTCTGGCGTGCACAGCTTCACGGCTAGCGATGATCAGCTGACCATCAGTGGCCTGGGGGCCTGGATGGGCTTATACAAGGTGGGGACCAGTGCAGAAATAACAGCGCCTCAGACCTCCGTAAGCTACAATATCCTCGAGATCAGCGCCACTCGTATGATCATCTATGTTGACTATGGAGGGCTGGCCTGGCGATTTACTTTCGTTGCGGCTTAAGTTGAAAGTGTATTTTTTACAATAATTTTTATCTTTGGGTATGGCAAAATGGATATTTCCGCTTGCACTGCTCGCTTGTCTGCTATTATTGTTGGGTTTTAGTCTTGAAAAATCCAGTATGATGGAGCCTAGCAAAGACTGGAAGTTGGTTTGGTCGGACGAATTCGACTACACCGGCTTGCCCGATGCTAAGCGTTGGAGCTACGACAAGGGAGACGGCTGCCCGAATGTTTGCGGCTGGGGCAACAATGAATTACAGTACTACACTTGGGATCGATTGGATAACGCCAGGGTAGAGGAGGGGCGGTTGATCATTGAGGCGCATAAGGAGCCCTACAAGCAAAAAGCCTACACTTCTGCTCGATTGGTGAGCCGCCAAAAGGGGGACTGGACGTACGGTCGCTTTGAGGTCAGAGCCAAGCTGCCGAGTGGCCGGGGCACCTGGCCCGCTATTTGGATGCTTCCGACAGATTGGAAGTACGGCGGTTGGCCCAAGAGCGGTGAGATTGACATCATGGAGCACGTCGGCTACGCCCGCGATACGGTCTACGGTACGGTACATACCGGCGCTTTCAACCACCTCAACGGTACGCATAAGGGCGATAACATCCATAAGCCAGATGCCGAGCATGCCTTCCACGACTACGCCATCGAATGGGATGCTGAGCGGATTCGCTTTTCTGTGGACGGAGAAGAATATTTTGTTTTTGAAAATAATGGCGACCAACCTGCGGCCTGGCCCTTTGATCAGCGTTTTCATTTTGTCTTGAACATTGCGGTTGGTGGCAACTGGGGAGGTAAGCATGGCGTCGATGACCGCATTTGGCCCCAGCGCATGGAGATTGATTATGTACGAGTATACCAGCGCATTTAACAATAAAAAATTGATGATGAAAAATTGGAGCAAACTAATACCGGCGCTAGCCATCTTGCTGTTGCTGGCTTGTGGGAAAGACAGTGAGGATGATATGTCTGGCGGTGATGATCAAATCTCGATCTCTATCAATGATGTGAGTTTATTTGAGGGCAATGATGTTACTGATTTTGAATTTATCGTTCGGCTCTCTACCGCCAGCACCGAAGAAGTGACTGTTGATTACAGTACAGTAGCCAGCAGTGCAACCGCCAACGATGATTACGTTCCAACCTCTGGGACCCTTACCTTTCCTCCTTCTATCGTAGAGCGTAGCCTCTCTGTACGCATCATAACGGATGACATATTGGAGGGAGATGAGGAGTTCAGGGTGCTGCTTTCTAATGCCGTTAATGCCACCATCGATCGTGTTCAAGGTACGGGCGTTATCCGCAACGATGATACCAATTCGCCGGTCGCCAATGATGGCTACATCACTCCCGATGCTTATGCCGGTAAGGACTTGATTTGGCGAGAGGAGTTTGACGGTACTCAAATCGATGCTTCCGTCTGGACCCACGAAATTGGTGGTGGCGGCTGGGGCAATAATGAACTGCAATATTACACTGATCTAGCGGCCAATTCTCGGGTAGAAAATGGTCGATTGATCATTGAGGCCAAACAGGAGCCTTTTATCGGTCGGGACTATACCTCGGCGCGGATGATTTCTATGGATAAAATGGAGGTGATGTTTGGGCGTATCGACATACGAGCCAAGTTACCGAAGGGGCAGGGCATCTGGCCAGCTTTGTGGATGTTGGGGGGAAATTTTTCTTCGGTTGGTTGGCCGGCCTGCGGGGAGATCGACATTATGGAGCTGATCGGTTCTGAGCCTTCCAAGGTACACGGTACGGCGCATTGGGGGCCGCAGGGCTCGAGTACTAGCCAGTCGTCGAGCGGTGATTTTCTATTGACTTCCGGAGATTTTTCTGATGAGTTCCATGTCTTTTCCATCATCTGGGAGCTGGGTTCCATTAAGTGGTATGTCAATGATCAATTTTATCACGAAATTACTACTGCTTCCGTCGGCAATAACAGCTATCCATTTAATCAGCGTTTCTTTTTTATCCTTAATATTGCCGTTGGAGGAAACTGGCCGGGGGCACCGGACGGAAGTACGGTTTTTCCTCAGCAGATGGAAGTAGACTACATTCGCGTATTTCAAGATCAATAAATAGGTTTAACTAAACTTCCGATTTCGCGCTTTTCGTCTCTCGCAGAGGACACTGACAATACTAATTAAATGAAACCTACATTATGAAGGTAAAAACCTTAACCAATTGGAGCGGCTTCGTACTGCTCCTGCTCTTTTTAACGCTATGGAGTTGCCAAAATTCGGATACTTCAACTTCAACCACTAAAGCGAATCCTGCCAATAGCAATCCCGCCATCCAGCAAAAGGTCAAGGAACTGATGGGCAAAATGAGCCTGGAAGACAAAGTAGGGGAGATGACACAAATGACCATCGATGTGCTCTCTGTCGGAGAACCTTATGAGCTTCCAGAACCCCATGCCCTCGATGAGGAAAAAATGAGAAGGGTCCTGGTCGACCTCAAAGTGGGGTCTATCCTCAATGTTGGTGGTCATGCCTACACCCAGGAATACTGGCATGAGATTATTGGCCGGATACAGAAAATGGCGATGGAGGAAAAGCCAAGCGGCATCCCTGTCCTCTACGGCATCGACGCCATCCACGGTACTAACTATACTATGGGTGCAACGTTGTTTCCTCAGCAATCTGGCCTGGCGGCCACCTGGAATCCCGAAATGGCCACCAAGATGGCCGAAGTCTCTGCCTACGAAACCCGCGCCTCGGCCATCCCCTGGACCTTCTCGCCCGTGCTCGACATCGGCCGTGACCCTCGCTGGTCGCGCCTCTGGGAAGGCTTTGGCGAAGATGTCCTGCTGGCTAAGCGCATGGGCCTCGCCGCTATCCAAGGCTACGAAGGCGATGATGTCAGCGATCCCTTCAAAGTGGCCTCCTGCATGAAGCACTTCCTGGGCTACAGCATGCCCTGGTCGGGCAAAGATCGCACCCCCGCCTACGTACCCGAGCGGCTGTTGCGCGAATACGTCATGCCGACC
This sequence comes from Bacteroidota bacterium, assembly GCA_038750655.1. Taxonomy (GTDB): domain Bacteria; phylum Bacteroidota; class Bacteroidia; order Chitinophagales; family Saprospiraceae; genus JBCDGZ01. The sequence goes on from JBCDGZ010000016.1 coordinate 40,232, forward strand.
TTCCAAGCTGCCATCGACGCTGGCGCCCGCACAGTGATGATCAACTCCGGAGAAATGAACGGCATTCCAACCCACACCGACTCCTACATTCTCAAGGACCTCCTGCGCGATGAAATGGGCTTTAAAGGCCTCGCCGTATCGGATTGGGAAGACATCATCCTGCTGGTCAAACGCCACCGCATTGCCAAAGACCACAAGTCCGCCATCAAAATGGCCATCAATGCAGGGGTTGATATGAGCATGGTGCCCATAGATACCGATTTTCCAATTCTACTCAAGGAATTGGTCGAAGAAGGCGAGGTACCGATGTCGCGCATCAATGATGCCGTAGAGCGGATTTTGACGCTGAAGATTGAGCTGGGGCTCTTTGAAAATCCCATCTACCCGATGAGCGATTATCCCAAATTCGGTAGCAAGGAACACAGCGATATTGCGCTGGACGCAGCGCTGGAAAGTATCGTTTTGTTAAAAAATGAACAGCAACTACTTCCTCTTTCTGATCAAGCCAAAGTGCTGGTCACCGGCCCAGCGGCCAATTCCCTCAATCCCCTAAACGGCGGATGGACGGGGACCTGGCAAGGGGTAGATGCCAAATACAACACCCCCAACAAGATGACTATTCTCGATGCCGTGCGCGATCGCCTAAAGGTCTCCCGTACAGTTGTCGAGTTTGTTGAGGGCACCAATTTTACCGAGACCATTAACATTCCCAAGGCGGTCGCCGCCGCCCGCCGCTGCGACGTGGCCATCATCTGTCTGGGCGAATTGCCTTACACCGAAAAGCCCGGTGACATCGATGATCTCGACTTGCCTCCGGCTCAGCAGGAGCTGGTGCAGGCCATCGCCGCTACCGGTAAGCCTATTGTGCTGGTGCTGGCGGAAGGCCGCCCGCGCGTCATTCGCGAGATAGAGCCGAAGGCTGGAGCTATTCTGATGGGGCTACTGCCCGGCAACGAAGGTGGCCGAGCTATCGCCCAGATTCTTTTCGGCGATTATAACCCCAACGGGAAAATGCCCTACACCTATCCGCGCTTTGCCAATACATTGCTGACTTACGACCACAAAGGAACCGAGCGAATCAGCCAGGAATTTGGTACCGATGCCTTTCGACCGCAATGGCCCTTTGGATATGGCTTGAGCTATACAACTTTCGAATACAGCGACTTACAATTAAGCGCCGATCGCTTGCAGGCCGATGGAACTCTAGAGGTTTCGGTCAAGGTGACTAATACGGGGGATCGCGACGGAAAAGAGGTGGTACAAGTATATGTAGCAGATAAGGTCGCTACTGTTACGCCGCCCGTGAAGCGGCTGCGGGAGTTTGATAAGATGGAACTGAAGGCGGGCGAAAGCAAGACTGTCAGCTTTGATATTCCTATCCAGCAGCTGGCCTTCGTTGGGCGAGATATGCGCTGGACGACGGAGCCTGGAGATTATGAAGTAGAAATTGGAGGGCTCAAAGCCCCTTTCGAATTAGTGGAAAATTAAACATACTAAGAGACGGGAATACAGCACTGTTCCGTCAACAAAAAAGCACAGAGCCTAAGAGGAACCCTTAATACCTCTACGGCTCTGTGAAATTCAATTACTCAGTTTATTGAAGGAAAAAAGGGGGGCGCTTACTCCTCTTCCTCACTACAACTCTGCTTCAATTCGCGCAGCGCCTCCTTACTATCGACGCTCATGGTGGTGCCGTCTTCCATTAAGACATCGATGGGGAAAACTAATTCTGGACGTTCAGTGGCATCAGGGTTTTCGGCTTTCCAGGTTCTAACCAAAGATTTCAGTTCCGCACGGTCGGTGGCGTCAGCGGTGCTGCCATCGGGGAATTGCAGGGTCAGTGGATAGACCAAGCGGAAGCAAGCGCAGGCTCTCTTGCGGTGCCCACGGTGTCCTTTGGTGCCAAAGAAATTTTTTGGACAAGCTCTTCTTAGCTCTCTCAGTTCTTCTCGATTGTTGATTGCGATGAGTTCGCCATCTTCATTGATCACCTCGATAGGATAAGATAAAGCTGGTTTTTCGGTCGCATCGGGGTTGGCCTCCTTGTAGCTGCGGATCGCCTCAATCAGCTCCTCGTAGGAATTCACGGTTGCCGAGCTGCTGTCGGCAAAATCAATGGTGATGGGAAAGACCAGTTCGTAGCAGCCAAATCGACCCATGTTGCCGCTTTCTTGAATGCGGAATAGGGATTCATCTACAAAGGCCTCGGTTTCTGTGGTGATCGCCTCGATCTCTTCGTTGGCGCTAAGTTCATTGTCCTTAGAACAAGAAGTAAGACCAATAGTGATGACGGCGAATAAAAGGGCGGCGAATAATTTTAATGACTTAATACTCATGATTCAATTGCGTTTTTTGATTAGTTGAAATAATGGAAAAAGGTTAATGTTCTATCATCTAGTAGCATTGAATGGAGAATAAATTAAAAGCCGCTTTTTTTCTTTTACTGTTTGTTGATTAGGTGCTGAAAAAGAGGAAAGGTTGTGCAAGAAAGTGTTAAGAAAATGTTAAGATAAGTCACTAAAGAAAAAAATAGCGCCAAAGGGTAAGATTTCCTTCTTTCTCAGATATACCTACAAAGCCCAAAAACCAAGGCTGTTACCGACCTACTATGAGCAATCAGAAAAAAAAGGACTAATTTGCCAAATAAATTTATTTTCCATACATTTGTTATAATCGCAATAAGTTAATCTTTTAAGCCTCGTACACCCCTTTTGGTAAGATTAGATTAAGGTACGTTCCAGTTCTGCGAACGATTTCAATTATTTAAAGTAGGGAATAAGTAATCACTAAATTGTAGTGGAGTCCATCGCTCCACTGTACCTGTTACCATTACCTTGTAATGAGTGGAAGCTCTTTCCCTTGTTGCATCAACCCCTTAGTGCCATTATGATTAATGCGATATTAGTCGATTATCAAATCGCCGCCTTGAAAAAGTTGCAGGGACAATTGCAAGAGCACTGCCCGGAAGTCAATATCTCTGGCCTAGCGACCAGCAAAGATAAAGCTTGTGCGCTTATCAAAGAGCAGCAGCCTAACCTGCTTTTTATCGAAACGGAAATGCTTAACCACAATTGTATCAAGCAATTGTATCAATCTTCGACGGCTGAATTTGAAACCATCTTCATCTCCAATCTTTCTTCCCACGCCATCGATGCCATTCCTTATCGCCCCAGTGGTTATGTCCTGCGGCCCATTGAAGCCGAAAAACTGGTGGGGGCAGTCAAAAATGCCAGTGAGCAGATTCGGCGCAAAAGTCGGCTGAAACAACAGCAGCCGGAAGGCCCTCGGCTGCTTAGCAACATTCCACCCAACGAACCTATCGGTATTCCGACGATGGAAGGCCTAGAGTTTATTACCATCGGCAGTATTGTACGCTGTGAAGGCCTACAGAAATGTACGCGGATCATTACCACTGAGAAGTCCAATATTGTGAGTTCTTACCACATCGGTCACTTTCGTAAGCACCTTGAGGCCTACGGCTTCTTTTCTCCTCATAAATCCCACCTAGTCAACGTCTTACAGATTAAACGTTACAGTAAAGAAGGCACCATCATTATGCGTGATGACTCCTGGGTGCCGCTGGCCCGTCGTCGCAAAAATGACTTTCTGAATCTGATGCCCCACCTCTAGGCGATAACCATTAATCCCCAGAGGCTACCAGTAATTCCTCCAAAGGCTCCATTGGTCAAATCAAGCTTGAGTTCGTAGCTTGATTTGAGCATCTTGGAAGGGAAATCGGAACCATGCAGCTGGAAATTGAAAAAATATACCTCTCCGCCGAGCAAAGCAGCGATGATGACTTTGATTACAATAATGGTAACACCGATGTGTTGGTGAAGCTCCAGAATGGCGATACCTACGTCGCCGCCTTTTTTACCTACCAACAAATCCCGTCGCTCATCCAAGAGCATCAACAAAACGGAGCTTACCTGCAAGGGGCCTATTTTCAAGCGCCCAATATGCTGCTGATCGATACCTGTCAACCCGAACGCGTTCGCCGCGTTGTGAAGCACCTGATGGAGGAAGGGGATTTTTTGCAGGTCTTTCGCAAGCTTTAATCGAGCAATAGAGAGGCGCTATTTGGTGATTTGTGCCAAATACTCCCGAGGAGATACTCCGCTGAATTTGCGGAAGGCCCGGTTGAAGGTCGCCTTGGAATTGAAGCCACAATCCAGAGCGATGCTCATCAGCGTCAGTTGCTCGTGGGCGTTTTCCTTAAATTTCTGTTGCACCCCTTTGACCCGATAAGCATTGATGAAGTCGTTAAAATTTTGCTCAAAGCCCGTGTTGATTACTTTGGAAAGGATAGAAGAATTGGTGTTGAGCTTTCGGGACAGTTCTTTGAGCGTAATAGTAGAATCCAGATAAGGTTTTTTTTCTTCCATGTAGGTCAACAGCTGCTGCTTCCAGGCCCTTAGCTCTTCGCTCAACTGTTCTTTCGGTGCTTCCTCCTCCTCTCCCTTTTGTTTATTGGGCTGAAATTCTAACTGCTGCTGTCCCTTAAACACCGAAGTGTAGCCCATGATACCGACCACATAAATCATAATAGCGATGACCAGGTGAGAGGTCCAAAACTGGCTGTAGGAGAGTTCAGATACAACGAGGTTGAACAACCGAATCATCAACATACCAACCATTCCGATACACAGAGCATAGAGAATATTGCGTAGCCATCCGAAAGTAATGCTTTCGGTATCCGAAAAATGGTCATTGATGTAGCGTTTGTAATTGCGGTAGGTTTGTACTGAATGAAAGAGGTAGAAGAGGATGGAAACATAGGTACCATAGTGAATAAAATCCCGGGGTACCCCTTCGGTAAAATGTTCAATGGTACCTTTAGTATCAAAATGAATGCTGAAAGGAATGTCCATGATCCACTTTCTGATAACCACATCCCCGACAAAGCTAATCAGGTAAACCAGCATGCTGAACATAAACGGAATAAAGTGCCACCAATCGTCTCTGGTTAGGCGAAATTGATGATTGGTCAGACTGCGGAGGTAAAAGTAAATGAGGGGGCCTAGCAGCAGTAGATGGTGGAAGGGGAAATAAAACATGAACGTCGTCTGCCAGTCGTGGCTATCGTACCATCCGGCAAAGCCTAGCATGTACTGAGAAATGTGCAGGGTACAAACGATGATCAATAAAGACAACAGGCGATCCGAAAGGCGTTCTTCCCGAATACCTCGGCGCATCAGCAACGTGGCGAATACCACCCCTTGAATGAAGCCAACGAGCAGGAGAGAAGAATGAACGTTAAAGTAAAAATTCATTAAGGGCGCTTTTCGAATCGCCTTAAATCTATTTAAATTTTTTGGGCTTTACAAATTTCCGCCCACTGGTAAGCCACTAGGCACTTGGTCCGAGACTCGGGTATCAAAACTGTCATCATCCAGGCTGCGCAGGAAGGCGACAATATCTTGAATGTCATTGCGATTGAGGCGCAGCTGCTGCAGCTCATCGGACAATTGATTGGGAGCCACGTTGGGGTTGAGGTTGAGGCCTTCGCCGCCTGGCCCGCCGCCGCCGTTGGGGTTTTGTACGCGGAGGTAGAAGTTGAGCGTGGCGGTCAGATCGCTGGCTACGCCATTGTGGAAATAAGGCCCCGTTTGCGGCAAGTTGCGCAGGGTGGGCGTGCGAAAGCGATAGCTGCCGTTGGCTCCGCTGTCCGACTCATCCAGCAGCCGATTGTCGGGCACCCCGATGACGTGCAACTCAAAGTCGGAAAACATCGGCCCGCTGTGGCAGCTGCCGCAGCCTACGGCGTCGAAGCGCTGCAAGCCGCGCAGCTCCTGGGCCGTCAGCGCCGTCTCATCGCCCCGCGCATAACGGTCGAAGGGACTATTGCCCGCCACCACGCTCCGCTCGAAGCTGGCGATCGCCCGCGCCAGGTTGTCGGCATTGACCGCATTGTTGCCGCCGAAGACCTCGGCGAAGAGGCTGCGGTACTGCGGGATGCTCCGCAGGCGCGCCACGATGCTATCCACTGTTACCTCCGCGCTGAAGGCATGGCCGCGCATCTCGTTGAACGACTGAGTCGGCAGAAGGGCCTGTTCCTCAAGGCTTTGGGCGCGGTTGTCCCAGAACATTGGCGCGCGCTCCGGCGTCACCGATCCATCGTCCTGAATGCCGTTGTAGGCGGTGTTGACGATGGTCGGCGCATTACGCGCTACGCGAGGGATGCTGGTGTCGGTGGCCCGGCGGTTGGGGCCGAGGCCGACGCCACCGACGCCGATGGAGAGGTCGAGGCCATCGCCGTAGCCGAAGGCGGGGTGGTGGCAGGTGGCACAGGCGATGTCTTTTTGGCCCGAGAGGATGGGGTCCCAAAAGAGGGCGCGGCCCAGGGCGATCTTGGCCGCAGAGCTGGGGTTGTTGGCGGGGTCGGTGATGCGTAGGGGGAGGGCGCGAGGGTCTAGTTGTTGGGGGTTGGGGGTATCGTCTGGTCCGCCGTCGTCGCCAGGCCCCTGTTGATCCGTAGGGGAGAGGGAAATTTGATCATCATCACTGGCACATTGGACAAAAAGGAGGCTAATACTACACAAGCAAGCTATCATCGATGCAATCCTCATATGATTTTTGGTTTTTATGGGTTCAAGAATCTAGATCATATTTAAATATGATCTCTTAAATCAAGTAGAGGATCGCATCGAATAAGCTTGTGACATTTAGTGGAAAATCAAGGTGTTTTATAGCTTAGAAGTCAGCGGGAGAAAAAACTTGCGGTCCAGCGATTTTTTTTTGAAAAACCATTCCTCACAACAAGAACTTCGCCATTTCTCAAAAGCGACCAAGCATCCAATGGAGAGGATGGCTTTTTACCATACAATCATCGGTCGTAAAAATGGTGGAAAAGGGCCTAATGTGAACGGAACATTAACCATGTTAAGTTAAGGTCACCCTAATGTTAAATAACAATATTTATGCGATTCTTTTTATTTACAATTCCTTTAAGAAGGCTTTAATCGGAGTTAATACCACCAAGCTACCTTCGCAGCATCATTTTAAACTCAAAAATAACTACGATGAAAAAAGTTTTCTACCCTCTTCTTTTTTTGTTCACGTTGATGGCTCAGGGAGCCCTTGCGCAGAACACCATTACCATTACGGATAATGACCTGCAGGGCAACCAGTCCTACACCTGGACCAGCGACAATATCTATCTCTTGGATGGATTCGTCTTCTTGGAAGAAGGCGGTACACTCTGCATCCAGCCAGGGACAGTGATCAAGGCAAAATCAACCCCAGACGCATCAAACGATTTAACCTCTGCATTGATCATTACTAGAGGCGCTAAGATTTTCGCTGAAGGTACTTCTCGCCGTCCAATTATTTTCACTTCTGAATTGGATGATACGGATGATCCAAGTGATCTGACTCCTGTAGACCGTGGTCTTTGGGGGGGATTGGTTGTTTTGGGTAGAGGCATCATCGGTGCGAGTGCTGATGAGCGCGTAATTGAGGGTTTTCCATCAGCTGAAACCAGAGCCCTTTTCGGTGGTAATGACAACACCGATGATTCTGGTGTACTCCGTTATATCTCTATCCGCCACGGTGGCCGCGAATTCCAGCCAATGGAAGAGATCAATGGTTTGACGCTTGGTGCCGTTGGTAGCGAAACAACTGTTGACCACATTGAAGTATTCGCTAACCTCGATGATGGTATCGAATGGTTTGGTGGTGCAGTAAGCCTCAAGTACGCTTCTGTTTCTTTTTGTGGTGATGATGGTTTCGACTGGGACCTCGGTTGGGAAGGTAATGGCCAGTTCTGGTTCAACCTGCAAGGTAATGATGAAGCTGGTAATGGTGGTGAGCACGATGGTGCTAGCCCCGATGACGCTACTCCTTTCTCTAATCCTACTGTTTATAATGCGACTTACATTGGTTCTGGTACCGATGCTCCAGATAACATCAGAAACGAATTTGCTCTGCTGATGAGAGATAATACCGCTGGTACTTATGCCAATAGCATTTTCACGGATTACAAGCGCCACGCACTGCAAGTCGAGGACCTGGATTCTGATGTAGACAGCTATCAGCAACTGCTAGATGGTAACCTTAATTTCTTTAATAATATTTGGTGGAATTTCGGTGAAGGTACTGACTTGGACTGTGGTGCTAATGGTATCCTTCTCGATAATGGTGGGAACAATGACTGTTCTGCTCTGATCAGCCACCTCGCAAATAACGGCAATACGCTGGATAACCCACAAATTGGTAGCATTTCTCGTACTACCGATGGTGGTCTGAACCCACTGCCTGGTGAGAGCGCTGGTGCTTTTTCTGACCTGGCTGACCTTCCTGCTAATAACGATTACTTCGACGAAGTGGACTTCAAAGGAGCTTTCGGTAATCACAACTGGCTACGCGGCTGGACTGCTCTTGATGAGTATGGGGTATTGCCCACTCGCCAAACCATCACTATCACCGATAACGATCTGCAAGGCAATCAGACTTATAATTGGACAAATGACAACATCTATCTCCTTGATGGCTTCGTATTCCTCGAAGGTGGCGGCCGCTTGAACATCGGCCCTGGTACGATCATCAAGGCCAAGAGTACACCCGATGCTTCTAACGACCTGACCTCTACACTGATTATCACCCGCGATGCTCAAATCTTCGCCGAAGGTACGGCCTACGAGCCCATTATCTTCACCTCTGAATTGGATGACATTGATCTGGGCGATGCTAGCCTGACTCCTGTAGACCGTGGTCTTTGGGGAGGTCTGGTGGTACTTGGTAATGGTATCATCGGTGCCAGTGCTGATGAGCGCGTGATTGAAGGTTTCCCTTCTGCTGAAACCAGAGCACTCTTTGGTGGCAATGACAATTCGGAAAGCTCTGGGGTTATCCGCTATATCTCTATTCGCCACGGTGGCCGTGAATTCCAGCCAATGGAAGAAATCAACGGTCTGACTCTCGGTGCTGTTGGTGCGGGGACTACGGTAGAATATATTGAAGTGATGGCCAACCTCGATGATGGTATCGAGTGGTTTGGTGGAGCTGTTGACGTAAAATATGCAACCGTATCTTTCTGTGGAGATGACGGTTTTGACTGGGACCTTGGCTGGGTCGGTAGAGGCCAATACTGGTTCAACCTGCAAGGAGATGACGAAGCAGGTAATGGTGGTGAGCACGATGGTGCTAGCCCTGACGATGCTGTTCCTTTCTCTAATCCTACTATTTTCAATGCGACTTACATCGGTTCTGGTACCGATGCTCCCGATAACATTAGAAACGAATTTGCACTGCTGATGCGCGATAATACGGCCGGTACTTACGGTGCTAGTATTTTCACGGACTACAAGCGTCACGCTTTGCAAGTAGAGGACCTGGATTCAGATGTGGATAGCTATCAGCAGCTGCTGGATGGCAACTTGAATCTCCAGGATAACATTTGGTGGAACTTCGGTGAAGGTACAGAATTGAACTGTGGCGGTAACGGTATTCTGTTGGATAACGGTGGCAATAATGACTGTGCTGCTTTGATCAGCCACCTGACTGATAATGGCAACCAACTTTCTAATCCTGAACTGGGCGGTATCTCTCGTACTACCGATGGTGGCCTTGATCCACGTCCAACCAACGATGCTGTTGCCTACAACGGTACTTCTCCTTTCGCTGATACGCCTGAGGATGATTATACCGATCAGACCTACTACGCTGGCGCCTTCTGTGATGATGGGGTTTGGGTGAAAGGTTGGACGGGTCTTTCTGACTATAACATCCTGAGTGTTAAAGTACCTTATGTTGCTGGTCGATGCGATGCTGATGGACCTAAGCTGGGTACATCAACTGAGGATCTCTTCACCGTTAGCAATGGCTACGTACTGGGGCAGAACATTCCTAACCCTGCACATGGCATCACTCAGATCAACTTCGAATTGCCACAGGCTACTACTATCAACATCGCCGTATTCGATGTAACTGGTAGAAAAGTCGCTCAGCCATTGAGCAATGAGCGTATGGTTGCTGGTCAGCACATGATTGAGCTGAACACTACCAACTTGGCCGACGGTATCTACTTCTACACACTTTACAACAACGAGACTGTCATCACTAAGAAGATGACGATTAATAACTAGTTAGCAATTTAACAGTGTGGAGAACAGCTGATCTTTTGGCTGTTCTCCATCTTTTTATTTTAGTACCAAACAAATTAATAGTTTACATTTTTTTAATTCACTGACATGAAAAAATCATTTTATCTAGTTGCGTGCATTGCTTTTTTGTGTCTGCTGACATCCACTTCATTCGCTCAGGAAACTGGGATTGTCAGAGGTACAATAATTGACCAAACCACCAGCGAACCCATCATGTTCGCTACCATTGCCCTTTTTGATTCCGATACCACCCTGATTACAGGAACGGAAACAGACTTTGACGGGAAATACACATTGGACGATGTTCCCGCCGGCATTTACTTTTTAGAAGCCCGCTACCTGGGCTACGCTACCGTCACGATTACCGAAGTTACTGTAAGCAAAAAAGAAGTTAACATTCTCGATTTTACAATGGCTGAAGAAAGCGAAGTCCTCGAAGAAGTCGTCGTTACCGCCGAGCGGGTTCGCAATACTGAAGTAGCGTTGCTGGTTACCCGCAAAAGCGCCCTGACGATTGATGACGGTCTTTCTGAACAAGCACTCAAGCGCTACGGCAGCAGCGATGTGTCGGATGCCACCAAGCGCATTCCTGGAGCTTCTGTAACGGATGGCAAGTACATTGTTTTTCGTGGACTGAGCGACCGCTACGTCAACGCTCAACTCAACGGCCAACCACTGCCGAGTACTGACCCCTACCGAAATATTCCACAGTTGGATTTGATTCCGACTCGTTACCTTGATAATATCATTGCCTCTAAGTCATTTATCCCTTCACAACCTGGCACCTCTACCGGAGGGAGTCTGGATATTAAAACCAAGAGCTTCCCGGATCGCATGACGCTTTCTGCTTCAATCTCGGTGTCTTACAATACGCTGGCTTCGCTCAATGATAACTTTCTCACCCACCAGGGAGGAGATAGAGATTGGCTGGGCTTTGATGATGGCACCCGGACTTTTCCTGAAGTTTTTCAGAGCCAGGAGAACCTTGATAACCTAGAGGCTACCCAATACCTGTTCGCCGCTCGTGATGAGGAGATTGCCAACCTCAGTGATGAGGCCTACAAATCCTTGAACCCACAAAAGCAGGGGACCCCTATGACTAGCCCGCTCAATCATGGCGTCTCGCTGAGCTTTGGGAATCGCTACTCTGTAGGAGAGGACGAAATTGGTATTCTGGCGGGCTTTGGCTATCGTCGCGACTACAATTTTTACGAAAATGGAGTAGATGCCTACTGGCAGATCAATGCCGATATGTTGGATAATCAGCGCCTGCTGGATGATACCCGGTCGGTAGAAAATCCATCAATGAATGGCTTTTTGAGCCTCGCTTACAAGTTTGGCCAGAAGAAAAATAAAATCAGCTTCAATACCCTGTACAATCACGATGCTCAGAAAATTACCCGTTACCTGACCGGGCTTTTCCCTTCCATCTTGACCTCCATCTACGAAGGCCGCGCCCTCCAATTCATCGAAAGAGACGTAAGAAGCTATCAGCTGGTAGGCGAGCATACCTTTAACGATGATGGCCTGAAATTCGAGTGGGCCGGAAGTTTTGTGAAAAGTTATCAGGACGAACCCGATTTTCGGACTTTCGATAACTCCCTGATCATTTCCGAAAATTCAAGCGGAGAAATTGATACCACCTGCTTTGTAACTGCCTCTGAGCTGGGCCGTCCGACCCACTTCTTCCGTCGTGTCGATGATGAGCAGCTCTCCGGACGTATGGATTTGACCATCCCTATTTTAAAAGGAATGGGCAAAGGCAATAAGATTCAGCTGGGAGGGATGTACACCTCCAAAGATCGTAACTTCGACGATGACGTCGTACAAATCTACGATTCCTCTCCACACGAAGAAGGCTATGGCTGTGACCCAGTGGGCTGGTTTGCTCCCTCCAACGGTGGTATCGTCGGTTTTGATTCTATTCGTAACCGCTACCAGATTGGCCTTTTTGCTGTACCCGATAATATTACTGCCACACTCAATAGCTACACCGGAACAGAAGCTGTCGGTGCCGCCTATGCGATGGGAGTATTTGAATTGAATAAATTGAAAATTGTCGCCGGCGCTAGAGTCGAGCGTACCGATATTGAAGTAATCAGCCGCGATACGGCCCAGGACATCGGTAGTATTGAACGTACCGATGTACTGCCTTCGCTCAACTTGATTTATGAACTAACCGATAGAATGAACCTGCGGGCTTCCGTCAGTCAGACCCTGGCTAGACCCAACATGAGAGAGCTGGCCCCCTTCACCGCCTTCGACTTCGGTGGAGGTTTCCGCTACTCAGGTAATCCCAACCTCGAACAAACGACTATTCAAAACTTCGACCTCCGCTGGGATTTTTACCCCAGACCTGGAGAACTTTTCGCGGTCAGTACTTACTACAAACGATTTAATAATCCCATCGTCAATCTCTTCCTGATCCAGGCCGACAACGAGATTCAATTTGCCAACGTAGACCAAGCTAATGTCTATGGTGTCGAATTTGAATTCCGTAAGCGACTGGATTTCATTTCGGATAAATTGAGCAATTTTAATCTCATTACCAACTTGTCGCTGATCGAATCGGTAGTAGATATTACAGATGAAGAATTAGAGGTTATCGAAAGATTGAACCCCGATAAGGGCGATACTCGTCCATTTCAGGGCCAGTCTCCTTTCCTCTTCAATGCAGCACTCAACTACGCCAACCCTAATAATGGTTGGGAGGCCATCGTTGCCTTGAACATCTTCGGCGATCGACTATCGGAGGTGAGCCAGGGTTTCAACCCCGATGTTTATGAGCAATCTCGTGCTCAACTCGACATTTCCGTAAGCAAGTCGATCAGCAAAAACTGGAGCGCTCGTTTCTCTGCCCAGAACCTGCTTGATCCTGAGTACAGAAAGTTCATGGAATTCAATGACATCACCTACACGATTGCAAGTTTCCGAAGAGGCCGCACCTTTGCGCTAAGCCTCACCTACTCTTTGAATTAAGACGCACTACTAGATAGAATGGAGTATTCAGTTACTCTGATCCCGGGGCCTTCGGCTCCGGGATTTCTTCTTTTATTCCTCAATCAAAATCTCCTTTGCCGTCAAGGCCGAGACGCCAAAGAAGCCCAGGGCCTTCTTTCCATCGCTATCCAGATTGATGATGTTGCCCTTTAGGGCCGCCGGCGGGCTGTCGAAAAGAGAGCCGACGAAGGCGGTTTGGGTTTCCAACTCCACCAGGAAGTCAAAGGCATTCTTGGAGATCGACAGCTGCTCGATGCGGTAAAAATCGCCCACGACCAAAGGATCTCCGCTCACCTCAAAGCCAAGGATCGGATTGCCATCCACAAATTCATCGCTGGCATAAAGTAAATCGTCCGGCTCATTGAGGTACTCACCGTTGACATACTGCTTCCAACGGTAGTGATCGCCCTGGCCTACCGGCTCCTGCGTATCAATGCTGATGTAGTAGCCTTCATCATCAAAGATGGTCTCTTCTTGAAAAGTGGCATAAACGGCGCTGATCTCCGGCACCGCTCTCAATTCTTCTGGTAAGGATTCGTACTCTTCCCCTTCCACCGTACGGATGTAAAGGCGGTAGGTCTCGCCGACCTGCCCGACATATTCTGTCGTATACAAGCCCGCTTCTCGCTCCTTCAGGGTATCCAGGAGCCCCTGCTCACTGTACAGCAGCACCAGTGCATTCTGTACCGGTGGGATAGTGGTATTGTTAAAATAATTGGCGGTCGTCGCCAGTCGGACTTCTTTTTCGCCGGGCTGGTTAGTCAGCCAGCCATCGACAACGAGTTGAATATCGCCATCGGGCACTTCGAGGTCAATGACGTCTTGGCAGCTGCTCAGGGCGAAGAGGAGGATAATGAGGATTGATGCTATTTTGGTATTCATGATTTTATGTTTTTGCGCCTTTGGCGCTTTTGGTTGACGGTTGAACGCCTTTGGCGTTTTGGTTGACGGTTGACGGTTGACGGTGTTTTGTAGTGGGGCGTAGTGACACGTGGCTCCGCACGGACTTGCGTCTTTATTACACGTTTGCTGTCCGCCGTCGGCCGTCCACCGTCCACCGTCCACCCCTAGTGCCAAAGGCACTAAAAAGAAAAATTATAAGTGAGATAAGGTAATGCATTTCCAAAGATCGACAGCCGAACGGCTTCCGTTTCTAGAGGGTTGTTCTCATTTTGGCGGAAGAAGATGGAGTAGGCGTTACGACGACCGTAGAGATTGTAGGCACCGATTTCCCAGGAGCTTTTCCAGCGGCGGCCTTCATTTTTCCTGGGGGTAAAGCGCAGGCCGATGTCCATGCGGTGGTATTCGGGGATGCGGGCGCCATTGCGGTTATCGTAGTGGGGGACGGTGATGCCATCAAAGCTGTAGCGCGATTCGGGGTACGTGATCGGCCGGCCGGTGGTGTAGGCGAAGTTGGCCGATAGGTTGAATTGCTTATTGATTGCCCAGGCGGTAGTGATGGACAGGTCGTGCGTTTTGTCGTAGTTAGCGGGGTAGTATTCGCCGTCGTTGATGCCGGGGACTTTGCGCTCGGAGCGGGAGAGGGTGTAGCTGAGCCAGCCGGTGAAGGCCCCCTTGTTTTTGCGGATGGCCAGTTCGAGGCCGTAGGCCCGGCCGCTGCCGGAGAGCAGTTCGGTTTCGAGGGTTTCGTTGAGCAGCAGCTCTGCCCCGTCTTTGTAGTCCATGAGGTTATTAAAATCTTTGTAGAAGCCTTCGATGGAAGCTTCGTAGGTATTGTCTTTGAAATTGCGGAAGTAGCCGATAGCCACCTGATCTACAGTCGCAGGATCGATGTAGGTGCCGCTGGGGGTCCAAATATCGATGGGCGTAGCGGAGGTGGTATTGGAGACCAGATGGATGTATTGCAGCATCCGATTGTAGCTGAGTTTCACGGCGTTCTGGTTATTAATGACGTAGTTGGCCGAGAAGCGAGGTTCGGGATTGGAGAAGGAAATGATTTTTTCGAGGGAACCGTAGCTGACGGTATCGATGATGGCGTCTTCGCTGCTGGGAATACCATTTTCGTAGAGGAACACATCGCCTTTGCCTATGCGGGTGAAATTAGAAAATCGCAGGCCGTATTGTAGGGTCAGGTTGCGGATGGGTTCGTGTTCGTAGCTGGCGTAGAGGGCAGATTCCAGCGCGTATTTATTGGGGACATTGATTTCGTTGAAGATGGATTCCTCTCCGATGCCTCGGGCCAGTCCGGGTTGAAAGCGGTAGAAGTTGACTTCTGCTCCAAAATCCAGCTTGCTTTGGGGGGAGAAGAAGTAGGAGAAATCGCCCTTGAACACATGGTTGTAAATGCGGGCATCCCAATCGAAGGCTTCGGTCCCTTCGGGCACACCGAAGGAGTAGCCATAGTCGCTGTAAATGGCGGTAAAGTTGGAGAATAACTTATCGGAAAAAAGATGATTCCAGCGGACCGAAGCTGTTGCATTGCCCCAATCTGAGGAGAATTCATCGCCAAAATTAAAGACATCACGACCGAAGTAACCGGAGAGATAAAGGCGGTCTTTTTCGCCCAACGAAAAGTTGGCCTTCGCATTGAGATCATAGAAATATACCACATTATCCTTGAGGTCAGGATTGAGTTGGAGAAACAAATGACCGTAGGAGCTTCGTCCCGCTACCATGAAGGAACTCTTCTCTTTTTGGATCGGTCCCTCCAAAGTTAAACGACTGGCAATCAGTCCAATACCGCCGTTCATGGCAAAATGCTTGCGGTTGCCATCCCGCTGGCGAACATCCAGAACCGAGGACAACCGCCCGCCGTACTGTGCAGGAATACCCCCTTTGTACAGCTTAGAATCTTTGATGGCATCAACGTTGAAGACAGAGAACAGCCCAAAGAGGTGCGAAGAGTTATAGACCGTTGCCTCATCCAGCAGAATGAGATTTTGATCTACATTTCCCCCCCGAACATTAAAGCCCGAAGCGCCTTCGCCCACCGTGCTGACGCCCGGCAGCAGCTGTATACTCCGAATCAAATCGGCCTCGCCGAGCACCTGCGGAATCTGCTTGATTTGCGTAGCACTCAATTTCTCTACGCTCATCTCAATACTTTTGACATTCTGGTCTTCTTCCTTGGCCGTCACCACCACCTCTTCCATCTGAAAGCCCTCCGGGCTTAGCTCGATGTCCATGACCTGGCTTTCCGTTAACGCCACTCTTGCGGATTGCGTTTGGTAGCCCAAATAGCTGAAAACGATGGTGTAATTGCCCGGGGACAAAGACAGAGAATAAAAACCGTAGGCATTCGTAGAGGCCCCACTTGCTACCTCCGTAATGTAGATATTGGCGCCAATGAGTTCTTCCCCGTTGCTGACATCTCGGATATGTCCGCTGAGGGTGACCTTCTCCTGCGCCAGACCCGGTAGGGTGGATAGCAGGGCAAGGATTAGTGAGCATAATTTCAAGTAGTAATACATGATTTTTTAGGTGTAATTGAATAAATGGTTTCATTAGTAATTTCACTAAGTTGATACCTTTCTTACGCCTTTACCCCCACGTCAAACGGGATAGTCTCGACGAGTGAAAGGATTTAGCTGACGAACGGATGTATATAGCTTACGAAGTAATCTTTGCAGTCGATTACCTGTTTTGCTATGCACTTTTGGAGGAAGAAAATATTAGGTAGTCAATTCTGGCGAGATTCGAACTCAAGCGATTCCAATGCACCCCACCATTCGTGCTGAGGTAGAGATTTCCGGTGGTTGTACCGAAGGCTAGCGTCTCTCCATCCATTGCAAAGGAATGCCGAAAGACGATGTCAAAGGCATGGTGCTGTGGGAGGCCCTGACGCTGCGCCCGCCAGGTTTTGCCTCCATCTTCTGTATAGCAGACACAAAGCGCGTGCTTGACCGCCACCCGTCGCTCATCACTCTCCGCCGGGATTACCCAGGCTCGAAGTGGATTTTGGTGATCAATGGCGAGGGAGAAGCCGTACTCCGCAAGTTTATTGCGGTCCGTTACATTTTCCCAATACTGGCCGGCATCAATAGATCGAAAAATACCGCAGTGATTTTGCTGCCAGAGTACATGAGGGGCAGATTGACAAATTAAAAGCCGATGAGGATCATGACCTACTTCTACATTGGGATTCGGAAGATAAGCAGCAATCAGGCCCTTATTGCGCGGCGCCCAACTGGCTCCACCATCCCGCGTCTCAAAAACCCCCGCACAGCTCACCGCAATATATAAATGCCGACTGTCCTGCGGATCGACCTCAATGGAATGAATAAACGGATGATCGCGCCCAGCCCCAAACCATTGCTGCTGGTCTTTACGCGAGGGGTGATTCCATAGGGCCTCAACCAGCTCAAAATCGTCACCATTATGGGCACTGTAAAACAATCCTCCCGGCTCGGTCCCCAGCCACAGTCCTCCGGGGCGGTCTGGCCCCGCCTGCTGCATCGCCCAAATCTTTTTCAGCTGCACCCGCTGCCCCTTGCTATCCTGTGCATATTCTGGGTAAACAGGCATTGGAACTTCCTCCCAATGCTTTCCCTCATCGAAAGAGCGGTGCAACTTGGCCCCCCAATGTCGATGCGCCAGGCAGACCCACCAGCAACCATTGCGTGGATCACTGAAGACCATCGATACGGGCAGGCCGCTGAATTGAATATCACTGATGACCCAATGGTCTTGCTGCGGGCGCAAAATAACGAGCCCTTTGCTGGTACCTGCGAGTAAACTGCTTTGTCTCATTTAGAAAAGGGGCGGATTGATAGCTTTTCAGTAAAGGAAAGCAATTTAGATAAAAATGAAGAAAGCTGCGGTGGAAGCAATACGCAAAAAACTAAGATTGCTGCGCCGGTGAAGGGTGGCCCTCCTATTAGTTGTTTACAGGAATGTTCCAATAAATTTTTAAGGCAGCATATTTAGAATAGGTTATGAGGGAAAAGTTACTTTTACGGGGCAATTAATAATTTCCGAACAAACGCTTGATTAAGAAGAGCATTTTAAAATGAAAGCATTACTCCAAACGATAGACCAGTGGATGACTGCGGATAAGTCATTTGCGATGGCAACAGTCCTTAAAACCTGGGGCTCTGCGCCTCGGCCCGTCGGCAGTACTATGCTGATAGCAGAAGATATGGAAATGGCGGGTTCTGTCAGCGGAGGCTGTGTTGAGGGGGCGGTAATTCGGGAGGCTTTACCGGTTATTCAGAGCGGTGAGTCGCGGAAGCTGGCCTTTGGCGTGAGCGACGAGGCCGCCTGGTCGGTGGGCTTGAGCTGTGGTGGGAAGATGGAGGTTTTCGTCGAGCGTTGTCCGGCTTTTGATCAACGGGTAGAGGAGCGGGCGGCTTGGCGGGCCTTGCAGGAGCAGTTGAGGAGTAATGTCGGTGGTGTGCTGCTGAGTAAGATGGAAGAGGGGCCGGGTCACCATACACTAGTGCTACCGGATGGCACGACGGAGGGGCAGCCTTTGGAAGAAGCCCTACTGAGGGAGGCTCTACGCGCCTACGGCGAGCGCAAAACCCAAATCATCGAAATGGCCGAAACCCGCTACTTCGCTCGGGTCTACCCCCCGCGTAGTAAAATGATCATCATCGGTGCTGCACACATCACGGTCGACCTGGTGCGCCTAGCGCAGCTCTACGACTTCGAGACCATCGTCATCGACCCGCGCGGCATTTTCACCAACAAAACCCAATTCCCCGTACCGCCCGATCAGATTTTCGAAAATTATCCAGCAGAAGTACTCAACAACTTTACCCTAGACGCCTACACCTACGCCATCGTCCTTTCCCACGATCCTAAGATCGACGATAATGCGCTGCACTTGCTGCTGCCCTCCGAAGTCGCCTACATCGGCGCCCTCGGCAGCCGCCGCACCCACGATAAGCGCGTCCGGCGGCTCCGGGAGGCCGGCTTCTCCGAAGAGGCCATTTCCCGCATCCATGCCCCCGTCGGCGTCGACATCAAAGCGAAGCGACCCAACGAGATTGCATTGAGCATCATGGGAGAAGTGATTGGAGTAAAAAATGCCTACTTATAAGTAATATCTCCGGGCTGCAAGGCTTTGTGTGAACCGTCGCAGAAGCCTGGTTGATTGGTCTGCTTGCAGGTGCAAAGGTATACCGTCTTGCTTTCCTCGGCTTTGAATACTAGCGGCGTGAAAGCACTGCCGCGATGCTTCCCGTCGCACAGTGGTTGCTTAGAAGATTGACCGCAGGTGCACCAGGCGTAGGTTTTGCCCGCTTCCAGCTCAATAGCAATGGGAGCGTTTCCGGCGATTTTAGGTTGTTCCATGATGGTAGTTTTAAAAAGATTTATTTAGATATTGATTGAAAATTCAGACTTTATTGCTCTGGAAATATTGAAATTTTGTTTGAGCCTTCTTTGATGAATGTGTTTGGGATGTTTAATTGGGTATGATCATCGTTACGACCATTGAGGGTGATTTTAAGATTTGATACAGTTTTAGGCTTTGTGGGAGGGCCCAACCCACAGCCGCCACCGCCGGCATCCCCCTTCCTTCGGCCAAGCATTTACATAGCTCCGCCCTTACCCAATGTCCTCGGGATGCCGCAAAGTCGCCAAGATCGACCTCCTTTTGGATCCTTTTTCGAAAGACGATCAGTTCATAGACGGCGAAAAGGCAAAAATTCCATAATAATATTGAAAATTAGAATATTTTTATTTTAAATAAATAGCTCTACTTTTTGCTTAATACATTGATTATCAGTTATTAAAGATTTATAAAATTTTTTTGAAAAAACTGAGAAATAATGACCTTGCCTTCGTTTGAAGCTCAATTATTAATCAAAAACCTCTTCTAAATGCCCCATCTTGCCACTTTGAAAATCCTGCATGGCCTCCATAATCTCTGACTGCTTGTTCATCACAAAGGGACCGTAGCTTACCAAGGGTTCGTTAATGGGTTCGCCAGCCAGTAAGATGGCTCGCGTAGCTGCTTTTGCTTTTAGGTGGACACCCGCTCCATCTTTTGCCAACCACACCAAATCCTTCTCCTTGACCTCCGACTGTCCATTGACTGCCAATTGGCCATCCAGCAGGTAGACAAAAGCATTAAAGCCTTCCGGAATCGGAATGTCTATTTGGCCTTCGGCCTCAAAGTTCATACGCAGCGCCAGAATCGGTGAATACGTTTCGATGCCTCCCTGGACCTCCTGAAAATCCCCTGCTACGACACCCAGTTTCACTCGGCCATCTGCTGAAGTGACCAACGGCGTATCTTCATGGGAAAGTGGATGGTACTGCGGTGCAGACATCTTGTATTTGGCTGGCAGGTTGACCCAAAACTGAATCAGTTCCCAGGTGCTGCCTTGCTCGGCGACTTCCTTTGTTGGACGTTCACTGTGCACAATGCCCTTGCCTGCGTGCATCCATTGGGTACCGCCACCGTGAACCACGCTGCTGATGTTCATTGAATCGCGGTGGTGGACGCCTCCTTGAAAAATGAAGGTGACGGGGGCGAAGCCTCGGTGAGGATGTGGGGGTACACCGACTTCCTGCTGCTTTGATCCTGCCGGATAAGAGGTATTAAGGTGATGAAGTAGCAAAAAAGGATCGATTTGTTTTACAGTGGAATGGGGTAGGGCCTGATCGAGCACTACGCCGCCCATATCGACCTTGAATGCAGGTAGAATTTGCTTGACAGATCTGTAGTTCATTTGTCCTCCTTATAGTTGTTGCGCTAAAAAGTCATCCATCTCCTCCCAGCTCAGCAGAGCGCATTGGTCGCGGCCCGGAAAATCGCGAGCGCGAGCAAAGGCGGCGAATTCCTCTTCAGCTTGTGTATCGCCCTCTTCAACGACGCGTTTGAAGGTCGTACAAACCGCTTCCGCTTCTTCCAATGTTAAGCCCACCAGCTTTTTAGCCAATATAGAGGTAGAAGCTTTAGAGATTGCACAGCCGTAGCCATCAAAGCTGATTTGCTGTAAACGATTGTCTTTCAATTGAATATAAACCTTGAACCGATCACCACAAAGTGGATTGTAAGCTTCTAGCACTTCGTCGGCTTCCGCATCAGCTGTGTAGTTGTGCGGGGTTTTACTGTGTTGTAGGATCAGCCGGTGATAGAGGGCCTTCGGATCGCGATTCATGCAAAAATGCTTTTGAGCGACTGTAGAGCGGTGGTCAACCGATCGATGTCTTCTTTGCTGTTATAAATGCTCAGCGAAGCGCGGATGGTGCCGGGAATATTCAAGAAATCCATGATGGGTTGGGTGCAGTGATGCCCGGCGCGAACAGCGATTCCAGCCTCTCCCAAAACGGTCGCAATATCGTGTGGATGGATGTCTTTGATGGTGAAGGAGACAATCGCTGTTTGCTGCGCTGCTGTTCCAATGAATTGTAAACCTCGAATGAGGGACAATTGTTCGCGGGCGTAGTGAAGGAGTTGTTGAAAATGGGTTCTAACGGCCTTATGATCCAGTTGTTGGAGAAAATCGATGGCAGCGCCCAGGCCGATGGCCCCGGCGATATTCGGCGTACCGGCCTCAAAACGCTGCGGTGGTCGGGCAAAGCTGCTCTCCCCGAAACTTACCGAGCGAATCATATCCCCGCCGTACTGATAGGGGGGCATCGACTTTAGATGGGCAGTTTTGCCGTACAGCACCCCGATGCCCGTCGGCCCGTAGAGTTTATGACCAGAGCAGACCAAAAAGTCGCAGTCCAGCTCTTGCACATCCAACTCGTAGTGGGCAGCACTTTGGGCCCCGTCGACCAGGACCGGCACGCCTCTGCGATGGGCGCTATCGATCAATTCCCGAATCGGATTGATGGTCCCTAGGGTATTAGAGATATGGACAAAAGCGAAGAGGCGCGTACGCTCGTCCAGTAACTTATCCAGGTACTCCAACTGTAGTTGTCCTTGTCGATCCATCGGCAGCACCCTCAGTTCTGCTCCTTTTTGCTTGCAGAGCATTTGCCAGGGAAGCAGATTGGCGTGATGCTCCATTGCTGTGATAAGGATATTATCGCCAGCTTGGAGGCGGGGGGCAGCGAAGCTTTGGGCGACCAGATTGATGGCCTCTGTGGCTCCTCGGGTGAAAACAATGTCGGCGGCTTTAGGGGCATGAAGGAATTGCTGGACTTTCTGGCGAGCCCCCTCGTACTTTTCGGTAGCCTTGGCTGCTAGGTGGTAGAGACCTCGGTGGATATTGGCATTTTCGTGGAGGTAGTACTGTTGCAAAGCATCGATTACTGATTGTGGCTTTTGGGTAGTAGCGGCACTGTCCAGGTAGACCAGCTGAGGATGCTGCTGGAAAAGCGGAAACTGATGCTTGATAGGAGCAAAATGGGACATCATCAAATGTAAGGAATATCGTTTTTGTATTCGATTTTTTTGCAAAATATTGCGTAGCATTGCACTATGATTAGCGTACAAGAAGCCCTGACAATTATCCTTGAGCATCGCAAGGATTTTGCGGTTGAACAAGTCCCTTTGGATCAAGCAATTGGCCGCCTGCTGCGGGAAGACCTCCTTGCTGACCGCGATTTTCCACCCTACAACCGGGTTACTATGGATGGTATTGCCATTCGCTACGAAGATTTTGAGCGGGGGCAGCGCCATTTTGCTGTTCAAGGCACGGTGGCGGCGGGGATGCCCCAACAGACCCTGCAAGCGGCTGACCATTGCCTGGAAATTATGACGGGCGCAATTCTTCCTGAGCAAGCGGATACCATTATTCGCTACGAGGATGTGGAAATAAAAAATGGCGCTGCTCGGATTACTATCGATACCGTTAAGGCACGGCAGAATGTACACCGTAAGGGGTCTGATCGGGAGCAAGGCGCGCGGGTGGTGGAAGCGGGAATGTTGCTCTCGCCGGCTGAGGTTGGTGTGGCGGCTACGATTGGGAAAGCCCAGTTGGCGGTCAGTCAGCTGCCTTCTTGCCTGATTATTTCTACGGGAGATGAGTTGGTAGGAATTGACCAGCAACCTCTGCCGCATCAGATACGACGCTCTAATGTTCATCGCTTGCAGGCGACTTTAGCCAAGCACCATATCTTGGCTGATACGGCACATTTGATGGATGATTTAGAGGAAGTTACTCGTCGATTGGAAGGCTTTCTGGGGCAATATGAGGTGATTATATTGAGTGGAGGCGTATCGAAGGGCAAATTTGACTACATCCCGGAGGCATTGGCCCGCTTGGGAGTAGAAAAGTGCTTTCATCGGGTCGCACAGCGCCCGGGCAAGCCCTTCTGGTTTGGACAGGCACCCAATGGTACCGTAGTGTTCGCCCTGCCCGGCAATCCTGTTTCTTCCTTTATGTGTATGCAAGCCTACTTTTTGCCCTGGCTACGGGCCTCCCTGGGCTTAGCCCCTACACCTTATCCTAAGGCCCTCCTCAAAACTCCCGTGACCTTTCGTCCGGATTTGGTCTACTTCTTACAGGTCGCCATCGAATACGATCAGGAGGGACGGATTTGGGCTCGGCCAGTGGAGGGACGCGGCTCCGGTGATCTAGCCAACCTAGCCGATGCCGATGCTTTTCTTCAACTGCCACAGGGGCGGACGGCCTTTAATGCTGGAGAAGTATTTCCTCTGATCGTATATCGTTAAGCGTCCATCCCAACAAATTTCGAATAGATTTCGTTGATAAGAAAACATCAATTATGTTCTACACCATTCTCCTAAACTTACTACTACTTAGTGGAAGTGCTAGCATCACCATTAATAGTGCTCCAACTGCTCCACCAGCCACTAGTACCTTGGAGGTGAAAGTAACCAATGTCAAAAAAGCCAAAGGAAGTATCATGCTGGCGATTTATGATTCAGCAGAAAATTTTATGGGCCCAGATTACTTCCGTACTGCCACGGAGGTAGTGAATCAGACTGGGGCCGTAGTGGTACAAGTTCCCGAACTGCCCTTCGGCAGCTACGCCATCACCATCTACCACGATGAAAACGGCAATAACGAACTGGACACCAACCTTTTCGGTATCCCTTCCGAGTCTTATGGCTTTTCCAATAATGCTCGCCGGACCTTTGGGCCGCCATCCTACGATGAAGCTCGCTTTGACTTTAGCGAAAACGGCCAAATTATTGAGGTGAAGGTTAAATGATAAGGGTGGAAGACGGATGAATTTCCTCTTTTTGCAAAAAAATGTAAAAAAAATGCCATTCGACCGCAAGTTTGCTCTTCTTCCACCATCTAATTAATCAAAGCACACAGTTACTGCTAAAAATAAAGAACCTATGAAATTGTCATTCATTTCAAAAACCACTTTGCTGGTCTTCGCGCTAGCCTGCTTTTCTCTGACGCTTAACGCTCAAGCTCCAGACGGGGACGGTCCTAAAGGGCCCGGAAAAGAGAAGATCGAGCATAAAGTCAATCGGATTGCTAAAGAACTCAACCTCGATGCAGAGCAAACCGCCGAGTTGTTGAAGATCGAAAGAGATTTTAAGGAAAAGGCCCGCGCCCTGCGCCCCGACTCGGATGTGGTCAATCAGGACCGCTCGGAGGCTGAAGCCCAGCTCAAAACCCTGAGAGCAGAACACCGTCAATCGCTACAAAGTGTACTAACACCAGAGCAGATGAAGCAATACCGCGATCTGCGCGCACAGAATCGGCCGCCAAAGAAAGCCCGCATACAACAAGGGCAGTAATTCAAAAGAAACCACATTGTAAAATACAATCTATTGGGTGGCACACTATGCTGCCCCTGGAGGGCTATGCCTCCTAATAAACGCCAAAGAACCTGTCTTTTCACTTGGTATTGGCTATAGACGGTACCCAAGTGATATATCTTTCAAAACAACAGCAAATCGGTAGCCATACAACTGGGCATTTTTTATGCGACTCCGAATCCCGCCCTCGGTAAGTTGATCATGCGATTGGCCGAAGAACAATTGGAGCAACTGGACTTATAGATCGCAGATGTCAGTGGAACGATACAGAGACCCACACCCAGCAGATTGTCCTAAGTAGTGGAAATTAGTCTGCTCGGCAAAGGGAAAGATAATAGTGTTAACTTATATTGTCTAGAGATTGGTCCGGAGGAATCTTCAACGTGAGGGTTCCTCTGCCTTTTGTTGCAAGGACTTTTATAAAACAAATGAACCGCTCTTTCGGTTTTTACGCCATTTTTCTTTAGAAATAGTGTAAATAAACAATCCTTTTTTCGCCCCTATCCTGCCTTACTCATAGCCTTTAACTTGTATTGGAGTACCCCATTTCATCACCCCAAACTTAAAGTTATGAGAATACGATATTTAGTTCGCCTACTGCACCTCTCAATCTTACTGCTGTTTTGTCTAATGGGCTTATTGGCGGTTCAACTAGTGGGCACCAGCGAAGAGGCACTCGATAACCAATGTTGCGGCGTGGTTGCTTCCAATCCTTTGCCTAATGATCCCGAGGCTGCAGATGAGATTGCGCACGGAAAAAAACTATTCAAGAACAATTGTGCACAATGCCACAATCGGAATATGAGGGATGTTCTCTCGGGGCCAGCCTTAGTTGGTGTGGAAGATAGATGGAGCGATTATCCCCGCGAGGATCTTTACAGTTGGATTCGCAATTCTCAAAAGATGATTTACGATCAACATCCCCGAGCCCTAGTCTTGGGGAAAGAATGGGACTTTGCGGTGATGAATGCTTTTCCTGATCTTTCGGATGAGGATATTGAGGCGCTGTTGGCTTACATTAATAGGAAGTACTAGGACCGATAGTAATTTACCTATGCTGTATTAACTAGCGGCAATATTATCCAGCGCTTCTTTGTCCACTGGCGAAAGGGCCACCGCCGCTGCTGCAACATTCTCTCGCAGGTGGGCCACCGAGGAGGTCCCCGGAATCGGTAGCATATTGGGCGAATGAGCCAGCAGCCAGGCCAAGGCCAACTGGTAGACCGTCAGGTCGTACTTGAGGGCCAGCTGTTGGAGCGTAGGGTTTTCCAGCGCACCGGCATCCAGGGGATACCAGGGAATGAAGGCCGCATCGTTCTGCTCACACCAGCGCAGGACCCCTTCCCATTTGCGATTGGTTAGACTGTAGCGATTTTGCACCGCCACCACATCGATGATTTTACTGGCCATCTCCAATTGCTCGACACTCACCTCCGATAGGCCAATGTGGCGGATCAGTCCAGCCTGCTGCAAGTCTTTGAGTTTACCCAGAGTCTCCTCCGCCGGTACCTTCGGATCAATGCGGTGCAGTTGGTAGAGGTCGATGCGCTCTTGCCCAAGTCGCTGAAGGCTGCCTTTGAGGGCATTTTCGAGGTAAGTCGGATCGCCGTTCATGGTCCATTCCGAGGCCGAAGGGCGTTCGAAGCCACCCTTGGTCGCAATGACGAGGTCCTTGGGGTAGGGGCGCAGCGCCTCGGCGATAAGTTGCTCGGAATGATGAGGGCCGTAGCTGTCGGCCGTATCGATGAAGTTGATGCCGAGCTGTAGCACCTCGCGGAGCACCTGAAGGGCCTTTTGGTGATCGGCCGGCGGGCCGAAGGCACCTTTTCCGGTGATGCGCATAGCGCCGAAGCCCATGCGGTAGATATTGAGGTCTCCTCCAAGAGTAAAGGTGCCGGAGGTTTGTGCAGTAGTTGTCATGGCGAAGTCGTATATGGTGATTTGTTTTCAAATGTAGGAATTAATTGGCTAATTTGGATCATCACCAATGCAATTACCTTGAATCCAAGACTTCTTCTTTTTCTGATTGTATTTTCGCAGTTTGCCGGGACGTCTCTTTGGTTTGTGGGCAATGTGCTGGTGGCCAGTTTGGAGGAGGTATTGGTGCTGCCTGAAGGGGCGGTTGGGCATTTGGTTTCTGCGGTACAGTTTGGCTTTATCTGTGGTACTTTTCTTTTTGCTTTGCTGACCATTCCCGATCGCTTTGCGCCCTCGCGGGTTTTCTTCAGCTGCGCCCTGGCGGGCGCCCTCTGCAACCTGGGCATCTACTGGGCCAGCGATTTCAATAGCCTGCTTGTCCTTCGCTTCGGTACCGGCTTTTTCCTGGCGGGCATTTACCCCGTAGGCATGAAAATCGCTGCCGACTGGCACGAAAAGGGCCTAGGTAAGGCGCTCGGCTATCTGGTCGGTGCGCTGGTACTTGGTACTGCCTTCCCACACCTACTACGCAGTTTCCTACTCACCTTACCTTGGCAATACATCCTCTTTTCCACTTCTCTCTTTGCGGCCTTCGGCGGCCTGCTGATCTTGCTCTTCGTCCCCGAGGGTCCCTACCGCAAGGCTGGCAAGCAATTCAATTTCCGCGCCTTCTTTAGCGTCTTCCGGGAGCGCAACTTCCGGGCGGCTGCCTTCGGCTACTTCGGCCATATGTGGGAGCTGTACGCCTTTTGGGCCTTCGTCCCCATTTTGCTGGGGCACTGGCAGGCCCAGCAGCCTGCTGCTACTGTCAATGTATCGCTGTGGAGCTTTGTGATCATTGGGATTGGTGGGGCGGCTTGTGTGTTGGGGGGCTATTGGTCGCAACGGATAGGCAGCTATAGGGTGGCGATGGTGGGCCTAGTGGTATCGGGAGCTTGCTGTGTATTGTCGCCGTTGATTTTTGATTGGCCATTTCCGGTCTTTGTGGTGGTTTTGCTGGTTTGGGGGGCGGCGGTGATTGTGGATTCGCCTCAGTTTTCGACGCTGGTAAGCCAGAGCGCGGCCCGCAATACGGTAGGAACAGCCTTGACCATTGTCAACTGCATTGGCTTTGCGATTACAATTGTGAGTATTCAGTTGTTAACCGCTTTGGATGGGGTGTTGAATGGAAAATATTGGTATCTTTGTCTGGCACTTGGCCCTTTGCTGGGTATTTTAGCCCTGCGAAATTTTCGCCATACCTCACCCCCCTAACCCATCCTTGGTCGATAGCTCGGCCAGGATTCAACACCATATATAAAACCAATCAAGATGCTAAGAGTCTATCAGCTATTCCTTCTGATGTTAGGGAGTAATCTAGCGATTGCACAAACAGATTACAGCCAGTTGACCAACTGGTATTTTCATCCAGAAAAAGTGATCAATATCCTTAATCAGTACAACCTTGACATTGCTGTAATCAATACGAATTTAAGGATCGACAGCACCATTACGATTACCAATAATGCAGCAACCGATACAGGTGTTGACGTATTTTGGGTGCACCCTACCCAGCTGGACAATCCCCCGAATGCTCCGGCAGTCATTCCTTTAAATGAACAACCCATCACGACCATTTCGCTGACTATCCTTGCACAAGGTGGTCTGCTGGCCAAGTATGGAAGGTTCTACGCCCCGCGCTACCAGCAAGCTAGCCCTGCTGCCTTCCTCGATAATAATTATTCTAATGGGGAAAGGTCTGCTGCTTTGACCACTGCTTACAAAGATGTAAAAGCAGCATTTGAGCATTATTTGAACAACCACAACAATGGGAATAAGATAATCTTGGCTGGACATTCGCAGGGCTCCTTCATGCTGGCCATGTTGCTGCGCGATGTGTTTGATAATGATCCGGCATTGAGGTCAAGACTGATTACGGCTTCCTTAGGAGGGATGCCCTACATTCATGCAGTATCAGGGCAGTACGTCGGAGGGCAGTGGGAAAATATTCCTCTTTGTACGGCTGTAGATCAATGCGAATGTATTCATAACTGGCGGAGTTTTAAAGAAACACAATTTATCCCCGGCCTGGTCACTACACTTCCGGTTTTCAATACGGCCTTGGTAGATAGTGGACTGGTATACAGAAATGTAAACCTAATCAACGATTGGTTCGTTCAAGATTCTCTCTATTACAATTCCAATAGCTCTCCGCTCCGCTATTACATCGCCCCAGATGCCGGCTATAATCTTGGAGGAGGAGCCAACTATATTGCTTTTGACAGTTTGTATACTGTTCGATTTAAGCGGACGAGCAATACTAGACTGGTTCTGGCCGTAGACTACCCCACTGATACTACAGATCAACGACCGAATGACC
>JBCDGZ010000017.1:0-69202 GCA_038750655.1 Bacteroidota bacterium
GAGCGTAGGGAGACGAAAATTGTGAGTAAAGAAATGAATGAATGAATGAATGAAAAGGTGCGGAGCCTGCGCCCCACTACTAACCACCACGTCCAACCGTCGACCGTCCACCAGAGCACCGCAGGTGCCCACCCTGCCGGCCGGCAGGCGGGCGTCCACCCAAAGCGCCAAAGGCGCTCCCCCCTCACAAACAAAGTAAACCAAGAAAAAATGGCCATAAAAAGCATAGATCCCAACACCCTAAGCATCGCCGAGCGGCATCGCTACTTGCTCACCGCAGTCGCCCCTCGGCCCATCGCCTTTGCCAGCACCACTGATAAGGCGGGCAATGTCAACCTCAGCCCCTTTAGTTTTTTCAATGTTTTTAGTTCCAACCCACCGGTGATGATCTTTTCGCCGGCGCGCAGCGGCCGCGATGGGTCGATGAAGGATACCTACAACAATGTCAAGGAGGTACCGCAGGTGACCATCAACATTGTCAACTATCCGATGGTGGAGCAGATGTCGCTGTCCAGCACGCCGTATCCGCCGGAGGTCAATGAGTTTGTCAAGGCGGGCTTTACGGAGGTGGCCTCCGACTTGGTAGCGCCGCCTTGGGTGAAAGAGGCCCCGGCGGCCTTTGAGTGTGAGGTGGATCAGGTGATCGAGCTGGGGCAAGAAGGCGCGGCGGGCAATTTGATTATTTCGCGGGTGGTGCGGATGCACTTTAATGAGCGCTACCTGGATGCGGAGGGGCAGCTGGATACGAAGAAGCTGGATTTGGTGGGGCGCCTGGGCAATATGTGGTATTGTCGGGCCAACGGGGAGGCGCTTTTTGAGGTGCCTAAGCCCACGCGGCCGATGGGCATGGGCGTGGATCAGCTGCCGGAGGCGATTCGCAACAGTGCGATTTTGCGGGGGAATGATTTGGGGAAGTTGGGGCACTTGGCGGAGCTGCCGGACGCGGCGGCGGTGGCGGCGGCGCGAGCGTTGCCGGAGGTGCAGTCAATTTTGGCGGAGGAGGAGCCTCGGGAGGGCTTGCATCGTTTTGCGCGGGCGCTGTTGGAGGATGGTCAGGTGCCGGAGGCTTGTGCGGTATTGATGATTGAAAAATGAGTTGCCCGAAAATTCGGACAACCCATCTGTTCAACTCACTTATAACTTTACGATTCGGTGAACCGCTCGGTTTCCATTGTTGTCAGTAACTTCTAGTAGGTAAATACCTGCGGCTAGACTATTTTCAACATCGAGTGTGATGGTATTAAGCCCCGGCGCAACCGGAATTTGCTTAGAAACAAAACCTTTTCCAACAAGATTGTATATCCGTACAGATACCTGTCCATAATCTTCGTACTGGATGTTCAAATCCGTTGTATGGGAGAAAGGATTGGGTTGTACCCAGCTTTCCAGTTTCTTCGCTACTGGTTCAGTGGTTTCCTCTTCGGAAGAACGATCTACGGCTCCTCCAGTACCGATCAAGGCGATAGCGATATTCTGACAGTTGTATTGGTATTTAACACAACATAAGTCCTCGTGGTCAATATCGTCATATAGATCCACAAACGTCTGTATGTGCGTAGGGTTATCGGGATCAAGCGTACAAATTTCAAGTTTAGCATATCGTGCTCCATAGTGGACAAAACATTCTACCTTTTTACTCTGGTATTCAACTGTATTTGGATCATCAGGACAGCTTCGCTCTATTCTGCACTCATCCTCATTTTCGGTATACACATAGCCATCCTCACATGCCGAGCGGCATTCCTCGTAAATTGGAATATCATTACAGAAAAGAACATGTAGCTTTTCGGGATTCATATTATGACTAAAATCACAAGACATAAAGCCACTTTGAGCACTGGTGTAGGATTTCCACTGCAATTCACCAGAAGCATCATCCCTGCTCAACTCTTTAAAGGCCACCCCTTCAACGGGATAATTATACATAGGATCTACCGTGTTGACTTCTGCTCGACAGTAGATTACTCTCTCGCAAGTAGCTGTATTGGTAACCGGATCATAACTTCCCTGATAGATAGGCTCCTGTTCCTCACCCTGCCCAAAAGTACCGCTGGCGATGCCTCCTTTCTTACAATAAAGCTCATAGGTACAATCATCATAAATCTCTATCCATTTGCCATTATTCGGCCCGCCTTTTAGTGGACTCTCTGGCCCTACTAGTCCAGAGTAGAGTTCGGTAATGATTCGATCGCCACATTCGATAAAGCTGTAGTAACAATCAGTGCTCTGTGGCTCTTGATCAGCATCAATTAGTGAAGCGCCAAGAGTAACCTCGTAGGTATGGATTTTGTCACATTTATCTGTGATTTCCAAGGTATATTCGCCAGGCTCAAGCAACCGTCCTAGTGTACGACCATCATTATCATTGTCCGTAACCTCATCATTTTTAAACTTCCAGGTATATTCAAATGGTGGTACGCCACTGCTGACTGTTGCTTCAATGGCACCAAAGTAAATCGGCCCAAACCACATTCCATTTCTGTACTCGCAGATACTGGTAGTCTCAAAAGAGACCTCCGGTGCAACCTCCTCATCTACTGTAAATTCTTCGGAAGACTGGAAGCAGCCGTTGCCATCGGTGACCGTCACTTGATAGGTACCTCCTCCAAGTTGTCCAAGGTCCTGGGTGGTCTCTCCATTACTCCAATTGTAACTGAATGGTCCTGTACCTCCTGAGACAGTGAGGTCAATGCTAGAATTATTATCGCAGCGGAAGGTAACATTGCCAGAAATCTCCATTGCTGGATATTCCTCTACGACTATTTCTCTGGTCCGTAAGCGACTGCAGCGATCGATGATTTCAACTTGATAAGTTCCGGCTTGCAGGTTAGTAATTGCTAAGATGTCATCCATTAGTCCTAGTGGCTCTCCATTGAGCCGAACACCGTAGGGAGGATTTCCGCCGGTAGCTCCTACTTGAATTTGACCGGTAAATTGGAATTTGCAGGAGGGAGAACTGGAAGTATTGGCATCAACAAATCCAAAAGGCCCGGTGCTGGGGATTTCTTCCAAGAAATAGCCAGATCCCGAGGTTGTGCAGCCTGATTCGATGTGGGTAACAACTAGGGAATAGACTCCGGTCTCTAAGTTTTCAAACTCAATTAATACGTCGCTGATTTCGGTGCGAATCAATCCAACGCCGTCTTTACTCAGCTCGTATCTAAAATCTCCACCCGACTCATTCCAGGTCGCAAAAGCAATGATACCGTTGGCCTCTCCTTCACACTCTGGCTCAAACTCCACCCATAAGATTTCGGGGGTAGCTTGTCCAATGAAAGTATACGTTTTCTCCAATATACATCCCTCAGCATCGGTTACCAGTAGCCTGTATTCACCAGCGGATAAATTCAGCCACGATGCGGATACTGATCTAGGGACCAGATTGCCGTTTTCATCGAATAGTTCCATGGTGTATGGGCTGGTCCCACCGGATATAGAACCTCGGAAGTTAATTTGTCCATCGCTAGAGTTGCAAGTAGTTGGCTCAATTACTTTTTCAATACCTAATTGCAAAGGAGCACATTGTGAAAGTACCGTTGTCAAGGTCCCCTCACAACCATTGATGTCGACAAAATTAAGGGTGTAGGTGCCTAGGCAAAGGGAAGAGAAAGTGTGCGTGTTGCCCGTCATGGTAGTGCTGTAAGGCCCTCCGGGACCTTCCAAAGTCAATTCAATACCCGCTATTCCGTCTACCGTAATGCTTCCATCACAACCATCGGTTGGCTGAACAATGTTAGAAAAATTCACTACATCTATATCTGAAGGAACAGTCAAATCAAAAGTCTGCGTAAGGGTGCATCCCTCGTGATTAGAAATGGTTAAGGAGTAAATCCCGGGCGATAAATCCGTCAATTGATACCGCTGATCGTCTCCGGTGCTCCAATTCCAGCGTAGTGCACCAGTAACACCGGCCACGGGTTTTGGTGGATAGGAATAAATGATGGAGCCATTCGAGGCATTGCAATTATCGGGCATAGTGATCTCGGGCTTGGTAACAAAGCGGAATTCTGAACAAGCCTCAATGGTGATGGTCCTGGAAATGGTACACTCTAACCAAGGCAAGGGAAGGCCCTCAATGATCTGCAACTCATAAGTAGCGGCACAGAGGTTGGTAAAAGTATGTTTGTACGGAGGGCCGGTCATCACATGCTCTTGCTCAAAACCATCGGCTATCAATACAAAACGCATATCTGGTGAGCCATTGTAGTTGACGGATACAAAGATGCTCCCTTGGCAATCATTATCCTCATCGTGTTCAACAATTATGGCATTGATCTCCCAAATCCGGCCTCCCGGGCTATTGACTCCGACGGAATAGTCCATGGTATTGGTACACCCCTCGTCGTCCGTCACTGTTAGGGTGTAGGTTCCGGCATCGAGGCCCGTGGCCGAAGGCCCTGTTGTCCCTGAACTCCAAGTATAGGTCCAATCCGAAGGAGCATCCTGCAAGGTAATCGCTCCATCTCCCCCATCACAGTCAGAGGCTGCCGTGATTTGTGCCTCGGGAATATCTGGAGGGAAGCAATCATTGACAAAAGCAGTGAACACCCGTTCACATCCATTAGCATCGCGTACAGAAACGGTATAATTACCTCCACAAAGTCCATCAAAGGTATATGCTGAATTATTCCCTCCTGTATTCACTAAATTATTATTGCCAAAGACCAGAACAGAAAACGGGGGTGTTCCATTATTGATAGAGAGCTCAATGTTTCCATTACAGAGCGGATACTCCGCAGGGCTTACGGTATGGCTAAGCGTCATGTAGTTGACCGCAACTAGGTTGAAACTTTGGACAAGTTCACAGCGTGTTTCTAGGTCTGTAATTGTCACCGTGTAAGTTCCGGCACTCAGCCCACCGATTGCTGACCCCGTTTCTCCATTGCTCCATGCATAGGAGTAAGAGGGACCAGGAAATTGTATTGCGGTCAGGTACCCAATTGATCCATTGGTAGCATTACATCCTCTAGGGTTT
Source organism: Bacteroidota bacterium (assembly GCA_038750655.1). Taxonomy (GTDB): domain Bacteria; phylum Bacteroidota; class Bacteroidia; order Chitinophagales; family Saprospiraceae; genus JBCDGZ01. The sequence goes on from JBCDGZ010000017.1 coordinate 4,976, forward strand.
TGAATATCGGGGTTGGGAATTTGGAACGATTCATTATTGCAGGCATCTTCAATCGTAATACAGATTGACTCTAAACAACATTCCTGATCATAAACATTGAGGCAGTATTCTCCGGGGCTGAGGTCACTCCGATCACCACTGTACTTGACTTCATACATATCCTCCCAATAGTATAGGTAAGGAGGCGTTCCGCCATCAGCGTTCACGCTGATGCTGCCATCATTAGCTTGTGGCATGGACTCATCAGACTTGGTATGGGTCAATGTAAAGCATTCGGTATTGGTCGTCAGGTCATTATCTGGTTCGCCCCCTGTTTCGATTATATTTCCACCATCTAAACAATTATTACGTACTGGCACCTTTCGGCAAGTTTCAGCAAAACAGCCTTTATTATCGGTGATAGTAACACAATAGGTAGCATCACCTCTTAGGTTTATGATTGATGGGACATCGGTCTTATTATTTGACCAGTTATAAGTATAGGGCTTAGTTCCACCCTGTGCCTCAATGGTCAACTTACCATTAAACACACCAGCTTTATCCTCAGGTACGATCTCTACACTTTTGATACTTACGCGATTGGGGGTAAAATCACATTCATCGAAACAGAGCTCAAAGGGAGCATCAAAGCAATCCTGATCGTCAACTGGAGTATGTAAATAATCTATTGATGCATACACCATTATGCAATCTCCTGCCTTAAGTCCTAAATTATTGTACACGGTAGAATAAGTAGTAAATAGGTCACTATTTTTGGTTTCTAATGGAACAATCGTTGATATTTCATTAGTCTGGCCATCTTTCTTATCGACCCAATATTCAGCACTCATAAAGTTATGAACTCCGGTAATATCGATTTTTAGATCATTTCCGGAGGTAAGCGAAATATCATAATCAGGACAATCAATAGAAATACAAGGGCCTTCCACTATGCCACAAGCCTCCATGTCGTATAATCCTTGATAAGCAATACAAAATTCATTTCCAACAACTGGATCAAAGTCATAGATATCAAAAACTCTATCTTTATCTGCTTCCCCTATATATTCAGTAATAGATCCGTTGAGTTCTTTTTTTCTAAAAATGTAGTTATAATAAGGGTGTGTTTCAACAATTGTTCTCAACAAACCACTCTCATAGCTATTTGTCGGTTCTACAAGAGAAATTTCTAATTCGTGGTGATTCAGCTGTGTGGTCCGAGGGCAATTAACACACTCTCTATATCCTACAGTATTGATCTGAAAAGGTCGGTAGTTTTCAACGATATCCCATTTATGACAATACTTCCCAGGATCGCATTGATTGGCTCCCGAGCCTGCACAAGGGTCAGCCAAGCAAGTTTCCATACATACAAAAAGCTGCTCTAAAGCCTCCTCGCTTACTCCAGCAATTTCACCAACACAATCGGTACATTTATCTAAATCGAACCTTCTATTCGAATAACAACCGCTACAGGTGGCGACAATCCTAATCACATCTAAGATAACACTCAGTTGACTGGCAGCAGTACCAGATGTTTCATTGGCCCAACAAGATGCAATACAATTACTGTAAGAACAGCACTCATTCGATAAAAATAAGTCATTGGGACTTATGTTATAAAGCTCCTCATTAATGCTGATTTTCGAAGGGAAATCAGCCGTTTGGATTGAGGGAAACGAAGGAGGTAAACCCCGTTCAATATTTTTCCGAAATACCTCTTCAATGGCTTGACTTTGAGCCAGCTGGTTGATCTGAAGCGTATCAAACCCAAGTGAATCAGTGACAACCGACCAGTACTCCTGCGAAAGATCATCGCCTCGTATAAGTAGGTAATCAAGGTATTTTTCGGGATACAAATCTTTGATCGCTAGTTGTCGTCTAGCTTCTAAAATATCCTCTGCCCCATCTTCGCTGATAAATACGCCTCCTGCCCTTTCATCCGCCTGGTAGTGTATTTTCAACTCCATACTTTCAGGATGATCCATAATAATTGGGATGAAGGCCTGTTGCAGAATAATGGCTTCTGGGTCTTGCGTTGTAGCGAACAAATCAATCGATAACTTTAATTCTGTCAATAGCCGCTGCTGTAACTCTATTCGAAGTGGGGCGTCCGGTTGGGCTGCCTGATTCCGAATATCTTCCATCGAAAAAATTTGCCCATAGGAATTGAAGCCTACTAATAGTAGTAGGAACAATAGTGAATGATTTTTCATTTGTTATATTTTAATAAGTAAAAGATTTAAGTGGGAAAAGTACCGTCCCAACTGCTAGTCAGGACGGCTTGAATTTCATTAGGCTAGCATTCTAAATTTTGATCATTCTCCTGGTCAATCGTTTGTTATTGACGACCAATTCACAGAAGTAAATACCGGATGGCAGATCGGAGGTGTCGAAGGTGTGATGGTAGACCCCATCAGCGACTGACTTTTCATCAACCAATAAGGCGACTTCTTGCCCGGTAAGGCTAAAGACGCTCAGTCGAACCTGGGCATTCTTCTGTGTGGTAATGTTATAGGTGATCTGTACGGTTGTAGCAAAAGGATTGGGAGCGATGAGCAGATCAAGACCTTGGTTGGGAGCGATGGATAAATCCCTGGCAAGTCCTTCTTCTTCCTCCCGCTCGAAGGAAGGGTCGATCTCTGGTTCTTCTGCCTCTGCCATTAAACCCTCTTCTAGCTCTAAACAAGGATCAATGTAAGCCCAGAAATCTGCTCCAGACTTCGCGTGAAAGCCTGGCGTCAAAAGTACACATCTTCCTCCGGCAAAATTAATCCCATACATTTCACGGGAGACCGTAGCAGAATTCCCAACGCAAGCGGATACATAGTTATGAGGACGGGGGGAGGCAACCGTCATTGCTCCGTACCACCAGGGATGCGCCACATTACCCGCTACACAAAGTGCGTAAGGCACTTGTTGCTGTTGTCTTCCAACGACCTGAAATAGCTTAGTAGCAAGGTCATTATGAGAGGTAAAGAAGTGCCAGATATTATTGTAATCCTTAAACTGGGTGGAAGTCGTATTTGAGTAATGCAAGGTCAATTGAAAATCGCCAGAGACCCCATTGATAGCAGAGCGAGGAATACAAACTTGGGTTTTGTAAATCCCCGTTGCTTCATCAACCAATTGCATACGCAGTAGTTGATCGAAATAAGTACTCGCAGAAGGAGGTTTAGTCAAAAACAAATCAGCGTAGAGGAATGTGGGCAACGGTGCGCCCCCTAGATAATGCAAATCGATCGTTAGATTCGCACAGATCACAAAATCATCGCACTGCTCTGACGAGGGGCGAGTGATTTGAATATCTCCGGTCGGAACCTCCCGCTCGAAGAGTAAATACTTATTGGTAGGATACTCATTTTCGCAGGTACTGGCATCCGTAACTTTAAGGGTATGCATGGGATGTAGTTGAGCATCAAACTCCGCGCGATAGGGATAGCGATCGCCCTTATAGCCCGTGGTGGTGATCCCATCCGCTGGGTCCCAGGTATAAGTGAATGGAGACTGTGCGCCAGAGCGAGCGTCAAAAATAGGATCGCCGGCCGGGACATTCGAGGCGTAGATGGTATTTTGACTGTTTGGATAATTCCAGGCATCCACCTCCGTACCGTCCGGGACTACAGCGGTCAGCCGCGACTCGTAGCCACGGTGCAGCCAGGTCGGAAGCACCTCAACCACGACTTCATCTTCGTTGGCACATTTCCATCTTTCATCCTCTACCCTAAGGGTATAGGTATAAGTTCCTGGATAGCGATTCAGGCTCTCCGACAAGGTCAAGACGGGATCATTACTTCCTTGGAATCTCGGATTATCGGAAGTCCAGGTGATGATCGGCGTTCCAAGGGTACCGTTGCCATTTTCAGGACTGCCAAGAACCAACTCTTGCCCATAGCAAGCGGATTGGTCCTGCCCAGCCACTGCTACCGGATCAATACTTCCCCTAGTGACAATGACCAAATCTGTAACGGTACAATGACCAATCAAGTCTGTAATGAGCAACTTGTAGGTTACCGAGAGGCTTCGATCCGGCCGAACTCGAATTTGAGGATCCGTGGCATTGGGTACCGGATAGTTGGCACCGGTGTGGTCGGTAGCCGTCCAGAGAAATTCATACTGCCCCGACCCTCCGATAGTATTTAGGTCTTCGGGGCCTAAATCAATGAAGGACTCTGGGCTACAGCCCAACAGATTGGGGTCCCCCAATTCCAGTTCCAGCTCCACTCCTTTGACAACCACGGTTCCGGTCTCCATGCAGGTCCCATCAAAGACAAAGAGGGCATAGTTTTCGGTGACGCCTGCGGCCGGGGCAGTGACTACAGGATTGGGATCATCGGAGGTGAAGCCGTTGGGGCCAGTCCAGGAGTATTCGTAGTTGCCAGTTCCGCCGGTAACCAAGGCTCCCAAGCCCAAATAGACGGGCTGCCCGGCACAGCGAGTGATGCTTTGCTCAAGGTTGACCCGTAGCGGAATCGGCATACTTACCAGCTCTCGATGCATCGCCTGATTCCCTTCCCCATCTGTGACAATGACTTCACCGTAAAAAAGGGCATCACCGTTGATAAATTGATCAAAATAACTATGGCCAGTAGAAACGTCTACACAGCGGAAAGGATCATCCCCCAACAAACCTACGACCTCAGTAGTAGGATCATTAACATCGAAGGCTTTCCACTCGTAGGAGACATAAGGTTGATGCTGACCATCGCAAGGCCCGGCGGTAATCGGCGTCTGCTCCGGATAACCACAAGCCGCATCAATAGATAGATAGGTGTTGCAGGAATTTACGGTATTGACTTGAATGGTAGAAAATTCCATTTCAGCAGCAACAATAGTTCCTGCACAAGCATGCTCGTGAACAGCAATATCACCCGTACAAATTTGGCCGCCGGGGATGTAACTGCATATTTGAACTCGAAAATCAATACAGGTATTTAGAGGGGTAGAAGGGTCGGGGAAAAAATTGATTCCCTGATCTCCTGAAACTCTATAAATATGGTAAGCATTACCAAGTGGAATCCAATTTACTGTTCCAGATATGCGGTATTCCCATTGCAAAAAATACTCTGCCACATTCCCAAAAGGGCTGTCCCCCTCAACGATCCGCAAGCCTTGCCCGCCCACACAATTAGGCAAGCTGAAAGCCCCTCTAGCCCAAGTCCCCTCCGGCGTTCTGTGCTCAATATGGAAGGCCGTTGGTGGTGGTAATGAAGGAGGATTGCCAATAGTAAAATCCTCACAGTCCGTGTATCGTCCCACATCATCCACGACAGTTACACAGACCTGAAAGAAGCCAGCCGCAAACGTAATATCATCAAAGTCATAATCCAAAAGTTGGCACTCCAAATCCGTTTCTAAGGGGACTTTAGAGCTTGTATTTGTATACTCATAAAAATCATACTCGTAGCACTCCTGCCCGACGATATTAAATCGATCCAAGAAGGTGGCAAAGTACATATAGCCGTCTGGAGCAAAGGTCCCAAAGACCTGAACATTGGGGCTAGGAACAGCTCCGCTAATATCGACGTAATGCACACAAGTCGTTTGTTGACCGTTGGCATCGCTGACTGTCAGCCGAAAAGTTACCTCATCGGTGTTGCTCAAACCGGCGTCCAAAGTAAAGACATTGGAAGAACCAGTGGCGCTGCCGGGCGTCGCATAAAGGGTATTGACGGACCAATCAAAGCTATAAGGCGGCGTTCCCCCGGAAGCAAAGGCCTCCAATTGTACATCCGCTCCTACAGTCGCCTGCGTTGTCCCAATGATATTGCAACTTAGTTCTCCTGTACTGCCAATATCCCCGCAGCTGATGACCTGAACATCTTCGGAATGGGTACTTACATTGCCATTGACATCGGTGATGGTCAGCGTAACGGGAAAGGTCCCGGCTTCGGTGTACCAATGGATGGGGTTTTGGCTGGTCGAAGTCGCGCCGTCGCCAAAGGTCCAGAACCAGCTATCGATTCCGGGGCCGGGGTTACTCTGATCGCTGAAGTTGACTTGGCAGGGGTCGGCGTCGAAGGCGTAGCGGAATTGAGCAAGGAAGTCTTCTTCCTCTTGGCGCAGGTCGCGGAGTTCGAAGCAGCCACCGGCCAGGCAGCCGTCGCTTCCAGTAATGACGACACAGTACTCTCCGGCTACCGTCAAATTCATTATATCCCGTTCTGTTGAATAGAAAGGATGCGGGCCGGTCCAAATGTAAGACGGGGCAGGTTGTCCCAGCAGCTTAATGGAGCCAGCGTTTCCGTCTGTGATATGCGTAATGTTTACATTGACTTGGGCCAGGCTGCTCGTCAATAGCATCAGAAATGTGAAGGATAGCAATACACTTCGCCACTTCCATTTCTTGAGTTTTCTTATTTCCATCTTTATATTTTTTATGATTTAGTTGTCCTGCAAAGATTTCCAATTGGTCCGAAGTTGCTTAGCGTATCGACCATCTATTCTTTCAAGGACTTTCAAGGCTTTATCTATCTTATTGTTCTCTTTGTAGATATAAGCCAATTTTAGGTTAGCTTCGTCACGTTCTCTGGCGGGTGTGCGCTCGTCTACTCCAATCGACTCAAAAATGGGAATACTATTGACTTCTTGCCCCATCTTTGTGTAAGCACTTGCCAGCAGCAGTTTAACTTGATTCGAAAAAATACTGTTAGGATATTGGGTCAGAAACTCGTTGGCCATTTCGGCAATGGCCCAATCTTCCCCTCCCTGTTCAACTTTTGCAGCCGCCTCAAGCGCAGCATACTTTTCAGCAGGTAGCGGATTAAGTTGGAGGGAAATCTCATTGGAAGCAATAACGACCTCATCATTTAGATGATAAAGGGCTTTTAGCTTAAATTGGCCTCCTTTAAGTAGGTAGCTGTAAAGGTCAAAAAGATCATAACTAGTGCTGAATTCCTGTCGGCCATTTATGATGACGTCTTCCATCCCAGCACTCATCCAGGTAACATTCTGCTCTATAAGCTCTCCATCGCGGAAAAGCGCCAATTGAATACTTTTATCCATTACAGAAGGCGCATGAACATTAATTTCCTGATCACTCAAATTCCTAACATTGAAATTTATTTGGATGGGATCGTAATAGTCATAACTGCCCGCTGTAGAAGATATGGTAAAGGCGATTTTCTCTGAAACCGGATTTTGAGCCGCCAACGAGTTTGCTACTAAAGAAAATAGAATAGCGAATAAACTATATTTAAAGAAAATTACTTTCATGATTTATTTTTTTATTTGAGTCTAAATTCTCCCCTTAGGATAGAGGAAAAATTTGTCCAATAGCCATTATTCATATATGCACCAGCATTAATAAACTCATGCATAATATTTTCCCTATCATTGTGTTGAAGATTGATCAAATGCCCTACCTCGTGTGAGAATACAATATTGATGAATTCATCGGAGTCAAAGAAATACAATACGCTTGTCCCCTTTTTATGATAAAAAGAAGGCATAGGCCGAGTAACATACTCCAATGTCTTGGGGTCATAACTACCAAAATAAATGTCTTCATTACCATTTACGGGGTCGATAATCTTCGTTTTTCCACCAGAGAATCGATAGGGCCTTTTCGTTTCAAGTTCAATTTCATAATCTGTGGTCCCTATATCAAATTTTAGTTCAGCATTACCTCGGATGGCTTCTATATCCACCCTACAATACCGTTGATTATTAGGAATAAAATCTTGCCCCGGCCATCTCACAGCAGCCCGCCCCCATGAACCACCGAGCTGATCAACTTCTACAACTATAGCCTGCTGATCAGCATAATGTCCAGTCTCTGAATACCTGTTGACTACCCTAGTATATGGATCGTACTCAGCAGCTGTAATCATGTGTACCGGAGCTGTTAAATTATCTCCAATAAAGCCAGCACCAGGGATAGGAACATCTTTATTCCTGATAAATAAGTCTTTTTCATTGACCTCCAAACTTGTCCAAAGACCACCTACCAGAAAGCCCCTGTATTCTTCATATCTAGAGAAGTTGTCGCCATTTATGTATAGGCCATCGGATCCTCTAGCACCAATCGGTAATCTATCAATATCTTCACCAGGTAAGCTACTTCCACCAGGCCCCGTATCTTGATGTGCGATGTCTGCAATGAAATTTCCATTTTCATCTCTGGGTATGCTCGTGAACGTATTTGTTGTTCCTCCTTCTTCAAAACCAATTAACACCTGGTCATCATTACCCGTAATAAAATGCACCATAATTTTTCCGTAGGCACCAAAGTCATTAGCTTTGACTATGACGGAAGCACGGTTAAGATTGTCAGTGTCTGTCTCTGCAATATTATCGTGAGGCCCATAGACGTTAAAGCCGGTCTGCCCCTTCACAAAGCGTAAATCCTTCCAAGTATCAGAGTGCTCTCCACTAGCTGGAAGCGTCGCAGGTGCATTCAGACAATAGCCTGGTTCGTCAGATACATTAAACAGGGTAAATCTAAATTTTCCAATGTAGATAGGTTCTTCTACTTTTGCGGTGATGATCACCTCGCCATCTTTGGTAGGTCGAAATCCGAGGGAACATTTCTCGATTGTTACAGTTGGACTAGGACATCCAAAGGTAAGAAGTGGATTATTTTGTCCCTCTACAATGCTGGTAAACAAGAAAAAGGTAAAAAGTAATACCTCCAGCTTTATAGATGTATTCAATATTTTTTTCATCATTTATTTTTTTCAATTGTTGCCAATTGTTTGACTTAATGGCTACTTACTCTCCAACTTCGCTTTCAATTCCTTCACCTGCTTCTTCAAAGCCTTTACTTCCTTATTCATCGCAATCATGTGCAGGAACAACTCCTCGATTTTTTCTTGCTGGTTCAAAGTCGCTGCTTTCAACTCAAACCCGCCTTCGGCTTCAATCTCCGCCCCGGAAGGCGTGTTGTGCAAATGCCCCTTCTCTTCGATGTGCTGCTCGACCTCTTCCAGCGATTGGAGGGCGTAGTCATCGTTAAAGACGTAGTCACACCAACCATTATCGTTACACAACTCTACCTTGACTTCCTCGGTCAAAATCCCCCCCGTTACGGCCAGCATGTAAGCCCCTTGCGGTATATGATCCGTTCCGATACTCACCGTACCTTCCCGGTGAATGTGTCCATTGGTATTATTGGGGCCGTGCCAGCGCTCATCGGAAAAAAGGCTGCCGAAATCGACGCTGTTGCCACCGGTGATAGTCAGGACACTTCCGCTTAGGCTCAAGGTTTGAGGAGTATTTTCAAAAATGCTGAGGTCGACGCTGTTGCCATCTTCAATTTCTAGGATATTGCCGTTCAGCGTCAAAGTTTGATTGTCTTCGAAGATGCTCAAATCTACAGCATTACCATCTTCAATCATCAGGTTAAAACCGTCCAGTTCGAGGTGTTGATTATCACCGTCCCAGACATTTTCTGCCAGCTCTCGGCCGTGCAGTCGTCCAAAGTCATTAGCAACAACAACTCTCTTTTCTCGGGTGCTCTCTGGCAATTCGCGGACAGTGACCTTACCATCTACATCGAGCTTTGTGCTTGGGAGTCGACCGATTCCAACCCTACCCTCATCGTACGTCATGTACATAATATTGCTGGCCCCGCGGATGGTCAACATGCTTCCACCAACAATGTCCCAAGCACGAGCGGTGTAGGTAGGTGGCCAAGTCTCATCTGCGGGGACCATGGATTCTAAGCGGATGGTAGAATTTCCCGAACTCGTCAAGATCGTCGATCCAACTTTTTTACCGCCCCCTTCTCTGAGACCTCTAAAGATGTGTAGGTCTACTCCAGGATGAGCCGTACCAATACCGACGTTGCCGTAGCGGTAGGTGGGATCACCAACGTTGTACTTGGCCGGATACCAGCTGTCAATACCAGTTTGTGCTTGAGAAAAATGAATGCTGCCCAACAGCAATAGAAGTGCAAAAAGGAGATTTCCTTTTTTCATAGCTTATAAATTTTGAAGTGAATAATTGAGTTTCAATTTGATCAGACGGAGTGTACTGATCTTGTAATTCACCTCAAACATTCCGGCCCGAGCAAAAAGGTAATGGGAAAGATCAATGTTTTTTTAAAAAAAATTTCCCTCCCCCAAAAACCATAAAAAAGCCCTTCCGAAGCTATCGGAAGAGCCTGATCTACTTAACTAATCTATATAACTATCTAACTAAACTGTAATTACTTACTGTTCTGCAAAAAGTGACTTCGATGCCCTCTTGCGAGGAACACCGAAGAAACGAAAAGGGACTATCCTGTTAATACTTTACGAATTTTTGCGTGTGGAGCTGCCCCGCAGCATCCTGCATACGAATGAGGTACAGGCCACTTTGAAGCTTGGAGACGTCTACATTGGTGGAGTTGGTAGCGGGCTGAGTAATCAGTCGACCACTGACATCTAGAATCTCGAAGGTCTTTATGTTTTGATCGAGTAGCTGTATGTTGAGGACGTCTTTGACGGGATTGGGGAAAACGCTGAAAGGTGGAGCTTTGGTAAGGACGGCTTCATTAGAAGCACTAGAGCGAAAGCCGGAGCCGCAGACTTCAGGGTCTTCTACATTGATCGTCCAGGTAATAGGCGAACCAATACCACTGCAAGCAAAAGTAGGCAAAAGGTCCACCTCATAGCTTCGATCCAGGCAATGGAGAACCGTAAAATAAATAGTATCATTTGCTACGGTAACATCAATCCCTGAAAGCTCCCAGGCATTCGTCACTGTTACAGCACTTACACATCGAGGAAAAGGAAAGCGTTCCGTAACTGTAGGATCCCATGGATCGCAGCACATATCGGCGATTCTTGATGGTGGATTGGGGGGAAAGGATTCTTCATTACAAACATCGATTCTGACGGTCTTAGTTTGTACAATTCCGCAATGATCATACTTGAAGGTCAGAAAGGCGAGGGATAAATCGCCCATATCTACACAGAAATTGACATTACTTGAAAAATCAAGCACATTACTTGGATCTTCAATCGTCAAATCTCCATTAAGATTAGGTAACTGCGTATAACTACGACAAGCAAAAGGAACACAAAGTGATAGCCTATCAAAAGGTATAATTTCATTTATACCAGGGGGCGTACAACCTCCAATCACCTCACTCTCCGGCGACTCTGGTTCAGTCGGTAAATCTTGTGCATTTGATTGGGCAAAAGCAAATAGCACTAAAAAGATAATGTAAAATCTAGTTTTCATTGTTTAATATTTTTTACTTCATAATAGAGTACACCTTTCCCATTCTAATGATCAGAAAAAGGTAATGTCGAAAACTAGATTTTTTGAAAAAAAGTCGGCTTTGGCTTAGAACTCCGCCAGTAAATCGCGGGCCTGTTGGTAGAAATCGGACTGTGGGTCGGCTACAATTTGCTGTAAAAGGGCCTGGGCGGCGGGCCGCTCCTCCTGCTTCACATGCACAAGGGCCGCGTACCACAGGGCCTGGTCTTTGAAGGGGTCGAAGTCGGTTTGCAGGAGGGGCTGAAAGCGTTGTAGGGCATCCTCCAACTGACCAGCTTCCATCAGGCAGATGCCAATGGCCAGAAGGACCTTAGACTCGGTGGTATCGGCTTGGTAGACGCTTTGGAAGAGCGGGAGGGCCTTGGCGTATTGGCCGGAGCGGTAGAAGCGGCCGGCCTCGGCGAGGGCGCGCTCGGTATTGCCATCGCGGGCGGCGAAGTTGAGGGGATAGGGCTCATAGTGAGCCGCGTAGAGTTGTTGGGAGCTAGACGGCTTTTGGGGCTGCCAGAGCCAGTAGGCTATGGCCAGCAAAAGCAGGGCGAAGAGGGCGAAGCCCCAGCGGCGCAAACTGCGCCGGCGAAGCCGGAGCTTCATCTCTTTTTGATGGAGATTCTTCAATTGCGCCTTGACTTCATAATCGCCATAGGCATCAACTTTTTCCATCAGAGTACGTCGTTGCTGGACTTGATCGGCAAAGTTGGGATCATCGGCTACCTCTTTCTCAAAAGCTTCCAATGCATCGCCTCGTAGTCGCCCCAGCAGGTACTCGTCGATTTGGTGTACATCTCGGGCCATAAATAGTGGTATAAAACGCTATAACTTATTAATCCAAGTAACCTAATTCCTATTAGGTGTCTTATTAAAAATGTGCTTCAACTTTTTCATGCACTCCGATTTGCGGTTTTTGGCGACTTGCTCACTGGCATAGCCCATCAAGTCGGCGATTTTCCTCATCCGCATTCGGTCATAATAAAAATATACTAATACTTTACGACAATCCTCTCCCAATTGCTGTAGTGCATTTAGAATTTCTTGCTGCTCTTCCGATTTCATCATGCTGTACAGGGGAACCTCTTCCGCCGGGGCGGCCATCTGCAGATCATCAGGATTGATATTCACCTTCTTTTTCTGCAATTGTTTGAACCACAAATTGCGGCAAATAGAAAACAGGTAAGCTTCTACATTAACATCTGCCGCCAATTGACCACGCCTTGCCAATTTAAGCAAAGCAATCAGGCCATCCTGGAAAATGTCTTCGACATCTGCCTCTATACCCTTGTACTTGCGCACAAAACGGTAGACCTGATCATATACCTTCCTATACAAGTAGGAGAATACCCCGTCCAGCTCTCGCCTTTCGCTGAATTGTAGTTTTCTTATAAGTTCCTCGTCTGGTATTCTCCCCATCAGTTTGATTGATCATTCCTGAATGATGAAAAAGGTAACCTCTTTTTCGAAAAAAATTGCTCAAACAGGTCGAAAATTAAATAATGTGGCCTTCCAGGGCTTAAACTAGCAAAATTTATACTGAATATATATACGTAATAGTAAGAAAAAGAGATGCGGGTTGGTGAACTATTGAGTAAAAAGTTAGATTGGAACTATAAATCTACAAAACATGTATTAATTTAAGCTACAATATTTAGCAATTTCACAACAAAAAATTTTACTATGAAGACGTATTCTACGAACTATCGTATATCGATAGGTTTTTTGCTCTCCTTATTTCTATTTTTAACTACAGTAAATGCACAGCCTGATGATCAGTTTCAGGGGCAGGATGATAAAGATCCTCCAAAGTATGATACATTAGTAATCATCAAGACGAACTGGGTCAATCCCATGGGCTGCGCCTACGGTAATCCTAATCTTCCCTGTATCGCTCTAGGCACTGATAATGAATTAATTTTCAAAATCCGTATCCGTATGGCCGAAGATGACATTACTTCTTATCCTACAATGCGTGTTAGTTACGCTGTACAATCTCAACTACCTGGAGGTACATCTTTTAGCAATATGACAGCTATTATCACCAATAGTATGCTCAGTCCAGTGTTATTAGACAATGGGGCAAATGCTTATGAAGCAGTTTTTGAGATAAACGTTCCGCTGGATAACGATTGCCAAATCGAGGAACTACATCAAATTAACATCAATTACTTGCTCATTAGAGCAGATAATAACCTCAATACTCCCTATCCTACGGCAACCTACCCTAGTCTATTTCCACCTGCTATTTTCCAAATTTCAGCCTCTGGTTATGCCGAATTGCATCAACATCAAAAAGATATTTGTTGCGATGGTATCGTTGACCCCAAAAGTGAATGCCCTGAGAATAGCAGTAGCCGACAACTAGATGTTCAGAATACCTTAACCATCCCTGCTAGCATTTTCCCTAATCCATTCTCAGGTGAGTTAAATGTGCATTATACACTTGATCGCAGCACCAAAGTTGAGTTCAAGTTGTGGAATGCTCAGGGCCAGTTGATTCAAGGAAGCCCAATCGGGCATAAAGCTCCTGGTAACCATAAAATGACGCTTCTAACGACAGGTTGGTCGGCTGGTGTTTATTATATTCAGCTACAAACAGTCGAATCAAACCAAGTTAGTAAGGTTATTAAACTAAATTGATAGCTGAATCCAAGTTTACACTACTCTCGGGTATCTCAATAGGGTATCCGAGAGTACTCCTCTGTTAATTGTACCTTATAAATATTTTCCTAATGATCAATTCATTTTAAAGGCTACATGTTTTTTGGAAAAAATATCCTTACAGACATTACCTTTTTCAAAAAACCAGCATGAAGAAGATGAAACCTAAAAGATTGTGTTTATTCACTCAAATAGAATAACTATTCATTTACTAACTCAACATCCGACAAACTATGAAAAATTATTGTCCAAGCTGCCGAACAATGGCAGCCCTGCTTTTCTGTTTATTATTTTCTCTCAATTCCATTTTTGCACAAGGTAAAGGACCTGATGATCCACCACCACCAGGTTCAACACCAACCTATGATACTGTTCGTATCGTTAAAACGAACTGGCAAAACACCATGGGCTGTACTTATGATACTTTGCCCTGCCTGCAACTGGTAGAAGATAACAAAATTGTCTTTGCAGCTAAAGCCAGAATGGGGGTCAATGATATTACCCCTTATCCAACGGCTCGCGTACAGTACTACGTTCTTGTAGAGGTCCCTGGTGGCACTTCCACCGTCGCTGGAATGCTTAGTGGGCCGATCACCAATAGTAGCCTCTCACCAGTGACGCTGGAAAATGGAGCAAGTGCCTACCAAGCCACCGTAGGTATCGAAGTGGATGTCTCAGACGCTTGTCTGCAAAGCAATGAGTTTACAGTCAAAATTGGCTATATGCTTGTAGAAACGATTGAAATCAATGGATATGTAGCGGTCATAGGGCCCTACCCTGTTGGAGATCACCCGACATTGTTCCCTCCTGGTATATTTATAGTAGATCCTTCTGGTGAAGCGCAGGAGTACGAAAAGAGAAAACAGGTCTGCTGCTTTGACCCTAACAAGCCGCTAGATTGCCCCAGTGGCGGCAATGGCGGAGGTGATACCGGTGGTGGTGCTGGCGGTGCGGGTGGTAGAAGTAGCGGTACTGACGATGGTGGAGTCCATGCAGTAGATCTGGGTAATGCAGGTGTTGCAGTGTTCCCTAATCCTACTCGCTCAACAATGCAAGCGCAGTATACCATGAAGGCAGCTGGTGAAATGACCATTCATTGTATGGACGCGCAGGGCCGGTTGATTAGCCAACACCGACGTCAGCACGCTACTGAGGGTCAATATCAACTGCCTATTGCTACTGAAAACTGGACGCCAGGTGTTTATTACCTCCGTTTTGAAACCGCAGGCACTACTAAAACGTTGAAGGTGGTGAAACTGAACGAATAACACCTATGCATCTTAGCAATTCGATGGTATTGAAGAAAATAATCTGTGGAATGGCTTTAATCCTCTTGGGATTAAAGCCTTCCTTTATTTATGCCCAAGTCGTAGATTCCGTAGCTTGTGAGCGCGGCAATGTGCTCTTTAAAAAATATAACCTCATATCAGAGCCGCTCAAAAGCATTCCGGCTCTAGAAGAGGCATTGACACATTTTAAGACCGGAGCCTGCTGGCCCAGGTACGTCAACACCTATAATGCAATTGCTGCGGCTTATTACTATCAAAAGGAATACGCCAAAGCCAGCGAATACGCCCAACTGGCCACCGATACGGCCAGCTTTTATTTGGGGGAAGCTTCCTCGGAGTACGCGTCCTCTATAGCTAATCACGCCATATTTATTGAGTTGATGGGGAATTATAAAAAATCCATCCAGCTGCAAAAAAAATCGCTAGCCATAGAAATTGCCGGCCGAAATCACGACCATGGCGTGGCCATCGCTCAAGAAAATCTCGGATACAGTTATTTCACTATTGGTGATTTTGAAACGGCTAGAGATTACTATGATCAAGCCTTATTACGGATTTACAAGACAGGTGGAAAAATCAGATACGAAGCGGCTCGCTTGCATCGACAAATAGCGGCTTGCTATCGGGAGGATAGTGAATACGCCGCCGCTATTGAAAGTTATAATAAAAGTCTGGAAGTGCTGGATCAACTCCCTGACAAAAAAAACAATAAGCAAACCCACTGGTACGCCTGCCGTGACCTCGCCGAAGTCTACCTCGAACTGGATCAACTCGACGAAGCTTTCAACTACATTGATCAAGCCCTAGCCATCCAGCAAAAATTTGATATGCTGGAGGCCTACAAGTCTTACCTCACCAAAGGAGACATCCACCTGGCCGCCCAACAACCCCAACTGGCGCTACAATTCTATCAGCAAGCCGCCAAAGAGGCTGCCGAAGAATACGCCATTTACCAAAAACACCCCGGCTTGGCTGCACCCATCACCCACCAGGCCAAAGTCTACACCCAGCAAAAGCAATACGACAAGGCCCTCCAACACTACGAACAGGCCCTCGCCCTAATCACCATCGAAGACATCCCCCACGCCTACCCCTCGGTCGAACTGGACATCTTCGACGGTCAGGCCAGCCTGCTCTTGCAGCGCTTCCGGGAGCAGAACAATCCGCAGGACCTACAGAAAGCCTACCAGTACTATCAGCAAATTCCTGACATCCTGCAGGCCATCCGCCGCAATTACATCTCCGAAGACCCTAAAAATAGCCTGGCCGAACGGGCCGTTCCCATCATCGAACAAGGCATCGCGACCACCGTCGAGCTACACCGCCAAACCGGCAAGGCCACCTACCTCGAACAAGCCTTCACCTTCGCCGAAAGCAACAAAGCCATTCTCCTCTTCGAATCCCTGCGCGAGGAAGTCGCCAAAGGCTTTGCTGGCATACCAGACAGCCTGCTGAACAAGGGGGAAGACCTGCGCAACGAAATCGCCTACCTCAAGCGCCGAACCCTGGAAGCCCAGCAGCTGAAAATACAAGAATCGCCGGAGACGGTACAGCAGTGGAAAAGCCAGGTCTTTGAGCTGGACAAGGCCTACCAGGCCTGGAATACCCAACTGGAAGAGCAATATCCCCTCTACTACAACGGCAAATACCAAACCCATGCCTTTGACATCGCTCAATTGCGAAAGGAGGTCCTGAAGGCTAACTCAGCCATCGTTGAGTTCACCATCGGTCCTCGCCAGGGCTTTGTCTTTTTGTTGACCAAGGAGGATTTACAAGTCATCGAATTAGAGGATAGCCAGAGCCTCATCGATAAGGTCAACACGCTGCGGCAGCTGATTATCTCACCGCCCTCCGGGGCCGCCTTCAAGCAAGACTACGAGGTCTTTGTACAGCAAGCCCAGCAGCTCTACCAGCAGCTGCTGGCCGAAGGCCTCCAACAGCTGCCACCGGCGATAGAGCATCTGATCATCATCCCCGATGACATCCTCAGCCTGCTGCCCTTTGAGTTGCTGCTGCGGCAGCCACCGCAGGGAGATCGCATCGACTTTTCGCCGCAAAACCTGGACTACCTCTTCGAAGATTTTACGATCAGCTACCACTACTCTGCTACCCTGATGGCTACCTTACAGGTCTTTGAGCAATCGGAGGCGACAACGGGGACCTTCATCGGTTTTGCGCCTTCCTTCGGCGAAGTGCAGACTTCGCAGATTCGGGCGTGTACGGAGAACAATTTGTACAGCTTGCAATGCAACCGCGAGGAGGTGCTGGCGATTCAATCGCTATTGGGTGGAGAGGCCCTGTTGGCGGAGGCGGCCCGGCTCGATGCCTTTCAGGAGCAGGCCCGGCATTACCAGATCGTCCACCTCGCTACCCACGCCTGCGTAGATGAGGAAACAGCGGCCCTCAGCAAAATCTACCTCACCGATGCTAACCTTACCCCTTTTGAGCTGAACAACCTTCGCTTTAGCGCCGATCTGACGGTTTTGAGCGCCTGCAATACGGGTAGCGGTAAGGTGCTCAAGGGCGAGGGAGTAATGAGCCTGGCCCGCAGCTTCATGCTGGCCGGCAGCCAAAGTGTACTGACCAGCCTCTGGTCGGTGGATGACTGTGCGACCTCGGATATTATGGTGCATTACTATGAAGGCTTGAAGGCGGGGCTGAGTAAGGATAAGGCCCTAAAGGCAGCTAAACTGACCTATTTGAATAATGCGGATCGCAATAGTCGACACCCTAGTTATTGGGCCGCCTTTGTGCAGTTTGGGGATGTAGAGGAATTGCAATTGGGGAGTTATTTACGCTGGTGGCTGTTTGGCGGGATACTGCTACTCTTTTGGGTGGCGCGCCTGTTTTGGAGAAGACGGGCGCTCAAAAAAGCCGCCCCGACCCCGAAGGGTGGAGGCGGCGCTACGACTACGATTTAAGTTAGTATTTTAAAATCTTCCTTTCATCACTACCAATCGCTCAACTCTCTGCACACCATTGATGGGGTCAATCATACTGACAAAGTAGACCCCATTGCGCAGCCCACTGATATCTAGTGTCGTACTCGACTGAGCCATTAGTTGGTTCTGAATTAATGCTCGTCCGCTGGCATCAAAAATGGTTACGCTAAGGTTCAATTCATTATTATTATTCAAATTAAGCAGATTACTGGCGGGGTTAGGAGCCATCGTGACTTCATCCAGCATACGGCTACCGCTTTCGAGGGACCGATCACTTCCCTTCTCCTCTTCTTCTTCGGGGCGAAGCATTAGGAATTCATCCACCAACACACAGTGGGTTTCGAAACAAGAACTAAAGTCCCCAAAGTTCTTCTTCAACCGTACTCTAAAGCAGAAAATGCGATTGCTGCCCGCACTCCAATTGCTGTTGTAATTGAAGGTGAAGGCACCGGAGCTGCCATCCTGTGGGAAGTTGGTGAAGCCTTCGCAAAGCTGGCCCGTACCCGGATCAGATGGATAAATAGCGGCTTGGTAGGGGCCTTCACAGCCAGCCGGCAGATTGACATCGACTGAAATATCAACATTATAATAATCCTGCCCGACCAACGGACAATCTGGATCATTAAATGGTCCCGCCACTTCGGTTAAAGAAACATTGGTGATGTCAATACCAAAGCCCTGGTCGCTGCACTCTTTCTCACAATCCTGGAGCGGTTCATTATAGCAAAGTTCGTAGGGGCATCTCAAGCCGTCGATGCAGATGGGAACGGTTAAACAAAGTTCTTCACCATCCTGTAGTTCGATTAAGCCTTCTACCACCAGCTCTCCGCCAACAATACTAACGGATAGCGGCCCCAGCGGCGTCCCGCTGATGACGATGTCTTCAGGAGTCGCGCAATTATCAAAATTATCCAGTTGCCAGGTGCTGAGCGAGATACGGAAGGCATATTCGCTGCTGTTATCGTTGCGTTTATAACAAATCGGCGTGGGCGACCACAGCTCGTTGAGCGTAAAATCGGGGCAAAGGCAATTGGTATTATCCAAAATAACCTCATCGGTGGAGGTACAGCTGGGATCAAAGATACTGGTGATGGTGTAGCTGAAAGTGTAGACGACATTTTGCAGGTTGGAAATGGTCGGGTTGTGGACATTGACACTGCTGAAGGTAACTGGTGGATTGGCGTCAACCTGTGCCCACTCTACGGTTACCGAGCTGGGGTCCTGAGGAACATTGCCGATCAGGGTAGTTTCCTCAATGCAGGTGGGGATGAAATCGGTACCCGCATTGGCCAGCTCGCCGCCCGGGCCGACGACGACGGTGAAGGTTTCGGTCAGCTCGCAGGGCGGCTCTCCATCGACCTTTACGGTACTGGTAATTTCAAAGACATACTCTCCTACATCAGTCGCAAAAAAGCCAAGGATTTGGCTCCAGTCGGCTGTCGTCCAGGCAGGAACGTAGCCTACCGGATGAGAAGTAAGTTCAACGGTAGCGAAGTGCCAGGGCGAACTGAAGGGATTTCTATTGAAACGCATGTAATCGCTGAATTTGATAAATTCTTCAAAAGGCTTACCGCAATCCAGCCTGAGTAAATCAGTTTCTAACGTGATGGGGTTAGCAGTATGGACAGAAAAGAAGGCATTTTTCCGACACCCCGTTACTGCATCGGTGACAAAGGCATTGATGGTCACTGTTGTGGTTGTACTCAATACATTATTTAATGTTAGGACATTGCCCGTGTAGGTACCCTCTATCGGATCGTCAGGGGTTGCATTGACAATCCATTCTACGTCAGTAGGAATAGACCCGCTGGGCATAATATCGTTAATGTCCCAAGGGCCCAGGGTTGAGGGCATCGCAGCACAATACAGCTCATCGGGGAAGACACTGGGTTGGAAGTCCTCCAGAATATTAAATATCCAGGTTTTAGTGATGGTACGATTGCAAACACCAGCGCTGGTGGCGGTAAACAGATACTCGTAGGTTCCAGGTTGTTCAAAGCCACTGAAAAAATAGGATTTCAGGTTGCCGTCAACCAACTCCGGTACTCCGGCGGGGGCAGTTGCCGAGGTTGAGGAAACCAGTTGAACGGAGTAATCAGTGATGCCACAACCGGGGAAGGGAGCATTTACCCTAAAATTATCCCGGCAAATATTGTTAAACACGCTCACCGGATCAACTGGTGTT
The DNA here is from genome assembly GCA_038750655.1 of Bacteroidota bacterium. GTDB lineage: Bacteria > Bacteroidota > Bacteroidia > Chitinophagales > Saprospiraceae > JBCDGZ01. Next base: position 25,231 of record JBCDGZ010000017.1, read on the forward strand.
GTTGTGGCGACAAAATCTACCGTCATTGAGATTTCTGAAATACAGCCATCTACTCCTTCGGCAGTGTATGTCAGCTCGACGGGCATTTCGCTACAAATTTCAGGAAATGGAGCAACAACCACTCGCACCTGATTGGGGGGATTTTGAACTTGTACCTGAATAAAAGGATTACCAAAAGGCGTCCAGGTCCAATTGCTGATGGTCGTACCCGCCGGCAGGTCATCATTAACCGTCAAAAAGATTTCATTGCAAGCCTCATAAACGCCATTGCTGCCCTGGCCTCCCGTCTGCGTAATGGTTAACACCGGCGGATTGGTCAGCGTGACCGTCAAGGGTTCAGAAACTTCAATGGTCTCCCCTTCAATGATACAAAAGCCGCGCAGCACCAAGACGTATTCTCCCGCCACAAAATCGCCAGGATCATTATTGGCACTGATGACTTGAGTGGTAAGCAGAGCAGGTTGCGCTACCGTAAAATCGTTGATATTAGCACCCGGTGGCACCGAAACAATGGCCCATTCGTGCGTCGTTACCCCGGCACTCACCCCTCCTACTAAGGGGAACCCACCATTACCTTGTATAACCTCCAAACAGTACGTCGCATCGACATTCTCGTTGATGCTACAACCTTCCTCTTGAGCCAACGCAGTGCCCAAACAAAAGGACAAACAAAGAAGTACAAAAAACGTGATCTTTTTCATAGAAAATATTTTTTTTGAAGATTGCTTACTCTATTACATAGGCTTTTCAGCATCCGCCTTGACAAATCAAAGTGATGTTATGGAGACCTGCTTTCCTTTTCTTGAAGTATTCACAAACTGGCACTAACCTCTAGTGAGCATTACTGTAACTCACAGAAAATCAGTCCTCAATCAAGGAACACCTACAGATCATAATGATTGATGGGACACCTTAAAGTATCCGAGCATGTTTTGCAAAAATGAGGACAGAGCTTATATCCTAAAGGGACTTATTTGAATGTAGAATGAGTATTAATGGAGATTAATTGCTGTAGCAATTTTTTAAATCGTAGCAATGCAAATATAATTCTTTTTTATCATAAATCAAAAATAACATTTACATTTCACGAACTCCTTTGAGCACTGGTCAGGGCGACCGGATAACGCTCCAAGGCCAACTTCAGGCAATCAACGGCAGCGAGTAAATCCTGCTCTTTGAGAATGTAGGCGACGCGCACCTGCTGCTTGCCCAACTCCCGATTGAAGTAGAAGCCCTCGGCGGGAGCCAGCATCAAGGTTTTTCCGTGATGCTCAAAATCGGTGAGCAGCCAGCGGCAGAAGTCGGTGGCATCCGCAACGGGGAGGCTGACCATATTGTAAAAGGCGGCGGCCGGCCGATAGCAGCCCAGTCCCTCGATTTGCTGCAAGGCCCGATACAGCACCTCCCGGCGATGCCGGTATTCCTCGATCGCCTCATCGATGTAGCCCCTTCCGTGCTCAAAGCAGGCGATGGCCAGTTGCTGTCCGAAGTGAGGCGGACAAAGCCGCAGTTGCGCTTGCTTGCAGACTGTTTCTTGAATCTCTTCATTTCCACTGATCAAAAAGCCCACCCGCGCTCCGCAGGAACTGAATACCTTGGAGATGGAATCCAGTACGATCACATGCTCCCGATACTCGGCAAAGGACAGGACCGAAGTAAAGTCCTCATCGTAGCAGAATTCCTTGTAGACCTCGTCAACAATCAAAAACAGATCGTGCTTTTTGACGACTTCCAACAAAGTGAGTAAATCTTTGCGGTTGTAAAGCTGTCCGGTAGGATTGCCAGGATTGCAGAGCAAAATAGCACGGCTGCGGGCTGTGATACAAGCCTCAAAAGCCTCCGGCGCCGGCAAGCCAAACTGCTCTTCCAAGCACGTAGTCACTGGAACGATATTAACGGAGCTGATGTGCGAAAAGCCAAGGTAGTTAGCGTAAAACGGCTCAGGGATGATCAACTCATCGCCTGGATCGCAGCAGGCAAAAAGGGCCAGGTGGATGGCCTCGGAAGCCCCCGTAGTTACATAGACCTCGTCCATTGCCAGCTGGGCATCAAAGCGGCGGTAATAGTTGATAACCTGCTGTCGCAGTAGGGTCAAGCCTTCCGAAGGACCGTACTTGATGATGGTCTCCGACTGGCTTCGCAAATAGGCCAGAGCCTGAGGAGGTGTGGGGATGTCCGGCTGACCAATGTTGAGGTAAAAGACCGAACGGCCTGCGGCAGCAGCAGAACGAGCATAAGGCATCAAACCCCGAATCGGCGAATGATCTAAAGCAGTTCCTCTTTTTGATGTGCGCGGCATAAAGCGATGATTTGAACGAATAATTTTAAGCCTGCAAAAATAAGCTGAATCTTAATACTTTCAAGTGAGTAAGTATTAGTATTTTTACTTATAAACTGATCAGGGCAATTTTTATTCCGTTTATAGGCCCATCCCCATTTTTGTCCACCAAAATTATCAATGGTATGCCACAGCAATTTCCCCTCCTGCTAGTCTTAGCACTGCTTCTCCTCTCCCCTACGCTCTACGCCCAGCCCGCTAATGATAACTGCACAGCCGCCATTCCGATCAATGAGGTCAGCGACCTGGCCTTCTCTACGCTGGATACCAACTCTGATGGTCCCTACCACCCCAATCCGCCCTGCCCCGGCGGCGGGACCCTCGATTCCTTCTTCCACGACATCTGGTACCTCTACAGCCCCACTCACCAGGGCTATTCTCGCTTCTCGGTCTGTGGTACGGCCGACTTCGATACCAAAATTGCGGTGTACCAAGCCGGGGCAAGCTGCCCACTGCAAGACGGCGATCTACTGCAATGCAACGAGGATTTCCGAGGCTGTAATAATGCCACTTCCGAAGTAATCTTCGCAGTTAACCCCGGTCAAAGCTACCTCCTGCGTTTAGCTGGCTACGGCCGTGATGACACCGGAGAGTCCGGTACCGGCACCTTCACCGTCGAGCAGTTCCTACCCATCCCCGGTGATTTCTGTATCGATGCCCTAGAGGTCACCCTGGGCCTTGAACAGTCCTTCTCCACTGTAGGCGCCCTGACCGATGGCCCCAATCACCCCAGCAATTCGGCCTGCTTTGGCTTTTTCAATACCAACCTTAACGCCGACATCTGGTATACCTTTACACCCAATTTCACGGGGACCGTGGAGTGGTCCACCTGCGATCAAATCTCTTTCGATTCCAGGCTGGCCGTATATGGCCCTGGCAGCACTTGTCCAGTTGTAGACGGGGATTTGTATGCTTGTAATGATGATGGAGCGGGTTGCAGCAATTACAGCTCTTTGCTCCGTTTTGATGTGGAAGCAAACCAACGCTACCTGCTCCGCCTTGGGGGCCTCGACGGCGCTCAGGGCAATGGCCTATTTGACCTTATCGAAATCAGCCCCGCCGAGCCTCCGGCCAACGACCTTTGCACCAATGCCACCGAAGTCCCGCTCATCAACGCAACAATGGCCAATGCCATGGATACCCTCACCCTCGGTACCACCTTCAACGCTACCTTTGACCCCGATAATTACATTTTTCCCTACTGCCTAGAAAATGTCAGCGGAGGTGAGTTTGCCGAGGTTTGGTACCGCTTCAATTCGGGCAATTTTACGGAAATAGAATGCCGTATGCGCATTTTAACCCCCGATGCGGCCTTTTATCTCGACCTGTGGCAGGCCGATTGCTCCGATCGGGTGGATTCCTCTCGTATCCGCAACAATTGCGTTTTTAGCGACGAAGGGGTAACCGAAGTACGTCCGACCTTCTCAGTCCTCGAAGAAAACACTGACTACATCCTGCGAATACAAACGCGACTGACTACTGATTTTCCGGGCGATTTTTCTATTCAATTGGTCAATGAAATTGTCGTTTCTAGCCAAGAGATCGACCGTCCAGCGTCGCTGTCCTTTTTCCCCAATCCTACCACCGATCAGCTCCACATTCAGCTCAACCTAAAGGAGGCCGCCATGACCGATTTTCGGGTGATTAATACGCTAGGAGAAGTGGTCGCCTGGCAGCGAGAAGGCAAGCTAGGCAGCGGTCAGCACCAAAGGCAATTGCAGGTCAGCGCCCTACCTACGGGGCTGTACTTTTTAGTGCTGCATACGGATGATCAACAGCAGACATTCCGCTTTATTAAGGAGTAAAAAGCCAGCTTGAACAAGGCGACTAGTGCACAGCAAAAGCAACCTCGCCCAACTGCGCTACCCGCACCTCAACGCTTTGCCCCGCTTGCAGATAAACGGCGGGGGTAGCCGCGCCCGCCATAATCAGCGCCCCTTCGGGAATCGGCTGGCCGTACTGAGCCGCCAGGCGAGTCGCCGCCATAAACGACTTCCAGGGGTCCCCCAAAATAGCGGAGGAGTTGCCTTCGTGGACGACCGCACCGTCGATCAGCAGCTCCATCTGGAGGTCGCCGATGGGCGTATTGGTGGGCTGCCAGGGGCCAACGGCTAGGGCGGCAGAAGAGCAATTATCGGCAATGACATCTTCGAGGGAGAACTTGAAATTGCGGTAGCGCGAGTCGATCACCTCGATGGCCGGAGCGATGCCGGAGACAAAGTCAGGAGCCTCTGCGGCGCTCAGCTCTCGGTCGATGGGCTGATTGACCAGGAAGCAGAGTTCCGGTTCGGCGCGGGGATGGATGTGCTTTTGCAGGCTCAGGGTGCCTTCGGCAGGCAGCAGCATGGCATCGGTGAGCCGCCCCCAGATCATATCGTGAACGCCCATCTGCTGCATTTTGGCTCGGCTGGTGAAGCCCATTTTGAGGCCGATGAAGTGTTCGCCGCGCGCGTAGCGTCGTTGCAGCGAGGCGGCTTGGATGGCGTAGGCATCGTCGACGCCGAAGGACTGTTGTAGACTGATTTGGTCGACGGCTTCGGCCCGCAGGGCCGCCTCGTCGAGTTGTTGAGCCAGATTTTCAATATTCATGGCCGAAAAATAGGAAAAGTTTATCTTCTTTGATAAGGGAGGAGCAGATAATAAGTGCCCCCAAGTTGCGATGCACAGGATTCATTAAGGAAGATTTTGTGAAAAATAGCAGGAAGAATACTAGATTTGTAACAATTGCCGTTTATTGTTCATTGTATCAAATCTTGAAATACTATGAGACTATTTATTATCTCTACAATTTGTCTCCTCCTTCCTATTCTTAGTCAAGCACAATTTACCCCCACCGAAAAAGGCCTCACTATTATCGTCACCGATGGTACGGACGGGGGAAAAAAGAGTGCCCAGCAACCTCCCGACTCTACACAATTCAGGGACCCCATTCGCCCCCTGGGTATGACTGATGCCATTCAGGCTGGCGCCTTCATTGATCGTCCTGCCTACGGAATGACCGGCTTTATTCTGGTTTTTTGTGTCAACGATTCTATCGATGATAAGCAGGGAGTGCTGAACGTCAACGGAGAGTTTTTCTATGGCGTCTATCGCCTTATCCGACAGAAGATCACCATAGATGAAGAGATTCCGGAGGGTATGGCGCCCTATCGATTGACGGGAACGGTGTATTTTCTGGGGATTTCTTGACGCCGTTTGAGGGTAAGTAAAAAAGAGCTGCCCCAACATCCCAACCGAAAACGGATAACCTATATGAGTCCTAAAACTAATTTTTCTCTTTGCTTGGCGAAAGGCGAGGGTTTCGGGTGCTTTAGGAGCTGGGATGTGAGGCAGTTTAAAGATTCAAAAACACAAGCTTACTTGATAACAATTTTTTCGAATACCGTATTTATTTATCAACACTATAAAAGTACGAAGGATAGAAGCCTGAAATACTGACAATGATCAAAAGCTGGATTGATCTTTATCAATGGCCGCTGTTTCCATTAGCAGCCGTTCCCTATCAATTAATATTTCCAGTATTTTAAAGCTCATCTCATCTACACTATTGGCAGAATTGGACAGTACGACTACTGCTACTTGCTTATCTTTCTGCAACCCCATGAAGCTGCTGTAGCCCCGCGTTCCGCCGTTCATCCAAACCACCGGCAAGTTGCTTTCCTTACTCAGCGTGCTGCTCAGCCAGCCGTAGCCCGCCCAAGTGGGCTTCCCCAGCTTCTGACGCCGCATCCCGAGGTAGGGCTGGTGGGTTTGCTCGAAGATCGGAGACCAGTAGGGGTCTTTAGTATTCAAATTGGCCACCAGAAAACTCAGCAGGTCCGCAGTAGAGGACTTAAGGCCGACGGCCGGCTCCAAGGCATCGAAGGACCAGCAGCAGGCTGGCTTCCCCTTGGCGGTATGCCCGGGCGCCAAGTGTACTTTTTGCTCGCGGTTCAGCTCGGCGCGCGTCTGCGGCATATTGAGTCGTTCGGTAATTCTGCTGCGCAGCAGATCAGCGTAGGACAGCCCCTTTTGATCGGCCAGGAGCTGCCCCAGCAGGGCAATACCTGCCGTAGAGAACCTGTACTTAATACCGGGATGGTCCATGATCGGGGCCTGTTCTAATCGATTATAGAATTGCAGCTTCTCCCAATCGTTGATGCGTTCGGCCTTGAAATTCATCGAATAGAAGGGATGCCAGGCGTATTGCTGCTTGCCCAGTTGATTGGGCAAGCCCGAGCTGTGGGTAGCCAGGTCGCAGAGGGTAGGATCAACGGGGCTGGCCAGCGGATCATCTTTGCAGGAGATGGCCCGTTTGGGATAGAGGGGGTAGCCTTCGCGCTGGTTGAGGTTGATGACGACTTCGGTGCAAATTTGGGGTTGGAAGGCAGGAAAGGTCAGCGATTCGGGCAGTAACTGTCGGATGGGAATCGCTGTGTTGAGGTCTCCTTCGTACGCCATTTGGACCATCAAGGTGGCGGGGAATACGCTGCTTAGGGTGCCGATTTCGAAGAGGGTTTGGGCCGTAGGCGCCTGGGGTTGATTTTTCCCCAACTCCCCATATCCCTTGACATAATAGTTGCCATTGATGATGACACCGATGATCAGGGCTTTGTTCTTTTTCTTTTTGACATATTTCCTGGCCAGCTTATCCAGTTCTCCCGTGAAGATTTCCTGCGATTGAGCAGGCATCAGGAGGAGTATCCCAAAAAGCAATAAGCCTATTTTTTTGATGCATTGCATACCTTTGATTTTGTTTTAAAAAAAACCTATTAACGCTCCTCTCTCTGCACCAACAGGGGCACATTACTGCTGACCGCCATTCTTTTGACCTGACTTTGGTGGAATAAATTCTCCAACATCCCTCGATGCGGACGAACCATGACCAGCATATCCATGTGGTAGTCTTCGACAAACTGGTTGATGTCGATCTCCAATTTCTTTCCGGGTAGGTGGTAAAATTTGAGTTGAACAGCAGGAGTACGGTTTTCAAAGAAGCTTTTCATCTGCTCCATTTTTTCAAAATCATCACTCATATCACCCGTCATGTTAAAATGGACGCAGTGAATAATGACCTTGAAAGGGCTAAGCAGTTGGGTTAATTTCCAGATGACGAAAGGATCGGCATCGGTAATATCAGTGGCAAAAGCGACATTTCCAGGCTCTTTAAAGGCCGTTTCTTCGGGAACGACGATCACCGTACAATGTGCTTTATCGACCACGCCCGCGGCGACACTCCCCAGCAGTCGGCCTAGCCCGGTCCGCTCGCCTCGGGTGCCCATGACAATCAAATCTGCCCCGTCGCGCTCTGCGATCCGGACGATGGCCCGCACCGGGCTTCCCAGCTCAATGGCTGTTTCAATTTGAATCTGGTGGTCCAGTTGATCCTCCACCGCCTTTAGGCCGGTGGCAACAAAGGTATCCATCAGCTCCCGAGCAACGTCCACCTTTTGCTGCGTAGCCTGGGCGGCCATCACTGGAATATCCAGCGGCTCAGACTGAGGGAAGGTGACGTGCATGACCTCCAGGTCGGCATCGAGTGCATGGCACAGGAGTAAAGTATATTTAAAGGCGCTTGCCGCAGGTTGGGTAAAATCAGTTGGAAATAAAACTTTAGTTCTCTTTTTCATTAGTTAGGTCCGTTTTTATCTAGAAATAAATCTATCCGCAAGTAGCTCCAATTTCATCATATAGCCATTGATCTTTATCAGTAATACCGTTGACTTTTATCAAAGCCTTGGGTCCAATTTGAACTTACCTTGCGGAAAAACTAACTCATGAGAATAGTTCGTCTTCCGCTGTTGGCCCTACTCCTAATCATCGGTATTTGGAGCTGCGAGGAGCCACCGATCGTCTTCACGGCTCCCCAACCCGAAGGGCTAAACGCCGAACCTTTTATTCGCCCCATCTATCGCGGGCGCTTCCTCTGCGACTCCGACAGTGCACTAATGGTGGTTAAAAATAATATCATCTACAAGGCCAAAGCCTTCCAGTTGGAAGTCACCCCGACGGAATTGGAAAACACCGATGGGCTGAGTCTCAAAGATGGACAGCTGTATGTCGAAGAATGGGGCCGCCAATTGCCTACCCGCATCGAAAAGGACAGCATCTACCACTCTGATTTCATCCACCGCGACACCTTGATTTACCTCGATGAGAACCATGTTTTAAAACACTTTCGGGGTCATATGGTGATCAATCGTAAAATGGAGAAAGAGAAATGGGAGGTGATGCTGTTGAGTTTAGACGAGCACCTCAATCTCGCTCTTTCCATCACGACCCTTCCCGAAGAAATTGAGCAGCTTGAAGCGATCACTCCAGCCGAAGATTTGTCTACCGAGGATCAGACGCAATACCGCATCTCTCCTACGGTCATCGAATTTGATGAGCTGCTGCAAACGCAATTGATTTTCCAGGAATGCGATTATTTCTATCGCATCCCGCAGGAAATCGAAATGTAAAAACACTACACCTTATTCTTTTCTTTACTACTACCATTCCATGCCAGAGTTATCCGCCCGGAGGCTCTGGCTTTTTTAATTTTATTGGACAGGCATTAAAAAGAAAATCCCTGCCAAGGCCGAGACCTCTCACAGGGATGCGATTACGTATATATGTAAGGCGTAAACTATTTACCGAATGATCATGAGGGGCACCTTGCGAATCCGATCAACAACGGCTTCGGTCACACTACCGAAGACAAAACTGGACAGGGCGCTGTGCCCTTGTGCGCCGATAATCAGCAGTGTAGTGTTGGATAGATGGGTGTAGTTGTGGATAATTTCGGCGGTGCTGTGGTTGTCCTCGCTGACGATCTGCAACGCCACATCGCTTTCATCGAATTCGTATTGCTTGAGAAAATCTTGGCAGGTCTTCTCGGCGCCCTCTTTGACCATCTGGCGCAGCTCCTCCATTTCTCCGATGCCGTAATAGTGAGCAGCGGGGAGCATGTGTACGACGTGGAGGGCTTCGACTTGGGTTTCCAGATTCAAGGAGCGGCGTAGCCGCAGGGCGAATTGGAGGGCGCGGGCGGAGTTGTCGGAGCCGTCGATGGGGACGACCAGGCGGTCGATGGCGCCGTTTTGCTTTTCGGGGACCAGCAGGAGGTCGCAGGCCAGGTGGCGAGCCAGTCGTTTGGCGGTGATGCCGCTGTGTTCGCTATTGCGCTTCACTCCGGCAACCACCAGATTGACTTCTTTGGCTTCGGCCATGTGCAGCAGCTTCCGATAAGGCCGCCCTTCGACGACTTCTACAGCAAGCTCTACATCCATATCTGCGAAGTAGCCCTCGACTTGCTTTTCGAGTAATTCCCGAGCTTTCTCATCTACCGGAGCCCCCATTGTAAAGCGTTTGTGAAATTCGAGTATGGGCTTTTCTGGTTGGGTAAAATCCGGGATGATGTGTACGGGATATATTTTTTCTGCGCCTGCTTTTTCAATCAGTTGCTGGGTGAAGCCGAAGAGGTGATCATCCATATCCGAGAGGTCAGCGGCAATCAGTAGGCGATTGAACAATGACATAGTGTGTAATTTTTGGTGGGTAGTGTGCCGTTCTTTAATAGATGGTGTTCATTTCGTTAAAAGCATAATTGATCAAGTCCAGAGGGGTGAGAATACCGACCAATTTATTGTCTTTATTAACGACGGGGACCGCATGGAACAAATTCTCGCGGAAGAAGCCAACGGCAATAGAGGCCTCGTTCTCTTCCCCCAATTTAGCCACCGGCGTAGTCATCACTTCTTCGACCAAAAGACTACGGAAATAAGCCAGGTTTTCGGTTCTTTCTCGGTCTCTCATAAATAAAGTCAGGCGACCACACAACAGGCGGTAATCCGATTTGCTGATCATTCCTACGACTTCGTTTTCCTTGTTGACCACCGGGAGGTGGTGAAAATTATGGGTATTGAAGAGTTCATCCACCCTCGCCATTGAATCGTCTGGACCGACTGTAAATGGATTGAGGGTCATGATTTCTTTTAATTTTGGATTATACATATCGTTCAATTTTCTTTTCAGTTACTCCAATAAAAGTACTCGATTGCGATGCTGTAGAAATTGATAAAAGTCAAAAGATGCTATGATTTTCATCAATCCTTTCTCTCCTATTTTGAAATCCCCTCAAGACCTAATCCTCGTTGAGTAACAGACTGATAAAGGTCAGTATGATTTATGACGATTATCAATTCTTTTACTCCAAAGTATATCCACCTTGCAGTTAATAAAAGGAATCAATATCTCATTATGACGAAGCCAACCCTAGTAAGCGGACATCAAGAGAGCAAGACCATTCTTCCGCTCGACCTCAAGCAACTGTTAGTAGCAGTTGAGTTGGGAGAAACGGATGATTCTCTTCTCCGCTACCTTGGCTTTTTGGCTCAAAAGGTCAATATAACGGCGGCGCAATTCGTCCACGTGATTCCTCCATTCAATTTTTATCAAGCCCTGTTCGAAAAGGTCGTACCGCCAGTGCAGGAACAACAGCAGGCGCAGCGACAGCTCAAAGAACAGTTGCAGGATAGCATTGCTCAGTCAATAATAGGACAAGGAAATACGCATCTTTCATTCGACATACTCGCCGGCGATCCTCTGGAGCAGGTTCTGAATCAGGTGGAAGCCACTAAGGCTGATCTGCTGGTTATTGGTCAAAAAGCCAATACGCAATCACACGGTATTTTGGCCAAAAATTTAGCGAGGAAAACCAAGGGTAATGTGCTTATTATACCACAGTTTAGCCCTAACCAACTAAAGACCATTCTCGTCCCGGTAGACTTTTCTGCCAGCTCTGCTAAAGCTTTAGAGATGGCGTTAAGTATCCGCAAACAACTGCAAGAACCGCTGAGGATCGTCTGCTTGTATGTCTATCGCATCCCCGATTTCAACACCTTTAAAATCAACCAACCCTGGATTCAAGTCAAGTCAGTTGTCGAGCAAAATATCAACGATGCCTTCACCGCCTTCCTCGAATCTTGTGCTTGTCAGGATCAGCAGGAGATTGAACGCATGATCGTGATGCAAAAGGATGGAGATGTAGCCGAGCACATTATGAAATGCGCAAAAACAGAACAAAGCGATCTAATCATCATGGGTGCCAAAGGGCATTCTAAAGTTACCCTTCTGCTCATGGGTAGTGTGGCTGAAAAACTCATCAACCGCAATGATCAACAGCCGGTTTTGTTGGTGCGCTAATTTTTACAACTATAAAAACTCAACTATGCAATTTCGAATTCATGCCCCCTGGGAAGTCAACACCTACTTGAGTGAAATCATCAAAGAGAAACTGAATAAACTCGAACACTTTTTCAGCAGTATCCAACACGCTGATGTATTCCTGGCCAAAACGGATAATCACCAACATTCTGACAATAAGAATTTAGAAATCCGACTGAAAATCCCCGGTGCTACGCTCTTTGCAGAAGCCAGAGAAGAGAGTTTTGAGAAAGGAGCAGCAGAGTGTTACGATAAATTAAAAGTGCAACTTATCCGACTCAAAGAAAAACGCGCCGAAAGGTATTAGTATAACCAAGCCCTAGTATATGAAAAAAATCCTGATCATCGAAGACACCTATGAAGTCAGAGATAACATCGTCGAAATTCTCAGCCTTTCCAACTACGAAGTGGACGAGGCTGAGAACGGCATCATCGGAATTGAAAAAGCGCAAACCAGTCCTCCGGATCTCATCCTCTGTGATGTCATGATGCCCGATCTGGATGGATTTGGTGTACTGCACATTCTATCCAAAAAACCCGTTACTGCCAACATCCCCTTTATTTTCCTCACGGCAAAATCTGAAAAGGCAGACTTCCGTAAAGGGATGAACCTTGGAGCAGACGATTACATCACTAAGCCTTTTGATCCTCACGAGCTGTTAGAGGTCGTGGAGATGCGCTTGAAGAAAAATGAGCGCAAAGCTGCGGTCCAAGAAAAAAAGGGATCGCTGGGCCTGATCAATGAATCTAAAGGAAGAAGAGAGCTGCAGGAATTAATCGCCAATCGAGAAGTCCGCACCTTTCGCAAGCGGGATGCCATTTACAAAGAAAACGAACTGCCCCGGCAGCTCTACTACCTGCAAAGCGGAAAAGTCAAGACCTTCCGTACTAATGATTTTGGTAAAACTTACATTACCCATATCTACAATGCAGGAGACTTTCTGGGCTACCAAGCTTTGATCAAGAATACCCCTTATCACGAATCTGCGGTAGCGATGGAGAATTGTAGGGTGGCCTTAATCCCCAAGAAAGACTTTCTTCCTTTGCTAGCCAACAGTCGCCATCTTTCTAACCAATTTATCAAACTGTTGGCCCAAAATATTGAAGAGCATGAGGAGCAATTACTCAGCCTAGCTTATAGCTCGATTCGCAAGCGGGTAGCACAGGCACTGCTCAAGCTGAATGAGCAATCCAGGAATAGTGGCCAAGCCAATATTTCTATCTTACGGGACGATTTTGCCAGTATGGTGGGGACGGCTAAAGAATCAGTAATTCGTACCTTGGCAGAGTTCAAAACAGAGGGACTTATTGAAGTTGACAATGGCCTCATTACGGTTATTGACCAAGACAAGCTGTATAAAATTCCCTGTTAGTCCGCAGCTACTGCCCTTATCCTGTAATTAAGTCTTGCTCAAGACATCGCAAATGGTCAAAAATCCTACCTTTGTAGCGCAGCAATTGTTTCTTGCTCGAAGGTAGCCTATGCATAATCGTCAGAATAATACCGCCTTACTTGTTTTCTCTCGGACTCCTCGGGAGGAGGCTGCGGTAAAGACCTTTGATGCAGGCATTGGCCGTAAAGGCAACACGGCGATTGCCCGGCGATTGCTCCGCCATACTTTAGAGACGGCGCGGCAAAGTCAGCTCCCCGTTTTTACGTCCTACAGCAGCCAACAACGCGGTGAGCACTTTGGTGAGCGGCTGGCCAATGCCATCGAGGAGTTATTCCGCCAAGGCTTCACCGCCGTCATCGCCATCGGCAACGACACTCCGGACCTCTGTACCGACCTGCTGCGGCAGGCCGAGCGGCAGTTGCAATCGCATCCGCTGGTGCTGGGTCCAGCCAAGGACGGCGGCCTCTACCTCATCGGCCTCCATCGCTCCGCCTATCAGCGGCGATCCTTCATCGAGCTGCCCTGGGAGAGCGATCAACTACAAGCCCACTGCCAGCACTACGCGACGGCACAACAACTTGCGCGCCCGTTCTGGCTGCGCCTCTGCGCAGATATTGATAATCCTTGGGATTTCCACCGCTTTCTGAACAGCAGGGCCATCAACGATGCCCTACGGCAATCCCTACTCCCCCTACTAACCAACCCTACTCCACGCTTAAGCAGGAAGGCCCTTCCCCATCGCTCCACCTTCCTCCATTTACCTATTGGTCTGAGGGCTCCGCCAGCACTTTTCTAGCAGCAACTTCCGATTTTTCTATTTCTATTTTACGATCACTTAAAAGTGCTAATCTTTGGGTGTTAATTCTCTTCTAGAAAGAAGAGGAGCAGCATTTCGAGGTTGGGCAAATAACTTATGAAATCTATTTATTTACTACTGATCATGTATCTCATGGTCAATACTGGACTGCTGGCGCAATCACTGAGTGGGCGGGTAATTGATGGGGAGAGTGGCGAAGCCTTGCCGGGAGTGAGCATTGTCGAAAAGGGCAGCTCTAATGGTACGATTACCGATGAAAACGGCGTCTATCGGCTGGAATTGCGGGAGGCGGAGGCCGTGCTGATTTTTAGTTTTATTGGCTACGGGGAGCAGGAGGTGGCCCGGCAGGGGCAATCGACAATCGATGTTCGTTTGCTGCCGGAGGCATTGGGCTTGGAGGAAGTGGTGGTGACGGCGCTGGGTTTGGAGCGAGCGTCTAAGGACCTGGGCTACGCCGTACAGCGACTGGATGCCCGGGCAGTTTCGGAGGTCAAGTCGCCTAACTTTGTGGACAACCTAGCGGGGCAAGTTGCTGGGGTATCGGTGAGTCAGGGGGCGACGGGCGTCGGCTCAACTTCTAGGATTACCATTCGTGGGGAGGCCTCTTTGACCAATAATAATCCGCTTTTTGTGGTGGATGGTACGCCGATTAATAATAACTCGGTGCTCAATTTTACGAACGAGGCCGCCGCAGGCTTTCAGGAAGTGGATTTTGGAAACGGAGCCATGGAGGTCAACGCCGATGATATTGCTTCAGTCAGCGTACTCAAAGGACCTAGCGCAGCAGCTTTGTACGGAACCCGAGCCTCTAACGGCGTTATTATTATTACCACCAAAAACGGCCAGCAAAATAAGGGCCTTGGTATTACCTTCAATTCCTCGACCTTCATCGAAAGGGCCTTCCAGCTCCCCGAGTTCCAAAACCGATTCGGCCAGGGCAATTCCGGGCAGTTTGAATTTGTCGATGGGCTGGGCGCTGGCACCAATGATAACATCACCTACAGCTGGGGACCAGCCTTGAATACAGGGACTTTGATTCCACAGTTCGACAGCCCCGTCCCGCTCTCCGACGGCCGCGTGGTTCGAGGTGGTGATGTCGCCGTTCACGGTGGCGCTCCTATTACACCAACGCCCTTCAATGCACATCCCAATAACCTCAATGACTTTTACGAAACGGGGGTTACCACCATTAATAACCTAGCCATCTCCTCTGGATTTGATCAAGGACAATACCGCCTATCTTTTACCGACCTGCGCAGCGAGTCGATCATCCCCGGCGTCAACCTGGATCGCAAGACGGCGGCGGCCCGCCTGACCTTCACCCCCACCAGCAAACTGGAAGTTTCCACTTCCATCAACTACGTCAACTCACAAAGTGACAATCGCCCCGCTAATGGCTACGGCTCCGAGAATGTCAATTATTCCCTAGTGGCCTGGGGGCCTCGCTCCCTCAACATCAATAACCTACGCGATTACTGGCAGCCGGGTTTGGAGGAGGTACAGCAATATTCGTTCAACTACACCTTCTTCGATAATCCTTATTTTATCTTACTAGAAAATCGCAACAGCTTCAACCGAGACCGCATTTTTGGCAATCTCGCCGCGACGTATCGCTTCAATGAAAAACTGAGCCTGACACTGCGCAGCGGAATGGATTACTCGAATGAACTGCGGCAATTTCGCCGGGCCTTCAGCTCCAATCGCTTTCGCAACGGCGCCTACGCCGAGCACAGCGTCTTTTTCCGAGAAAACAATACCGACTTCCTCCTCAACTACCAAGAATCCATTCGCAACTTCAGCGTTGATCTTTCCTTCGGCGGCAACCGCATGGATCAAAGAGCGTCGACGGTACAAACACAAGCCGTCGCGCTGGCGCAACCCGGCGTTTTCAAGCTCTCCAACGCTGCCGCTCCACTAGAGATTTTTCAATTCGAATCCCATAGACGTATCAACAGTCTTTACGGGCTAATCAAACTGAGCTACAAGGACTTTCTCTATCTCGACATCACGGGCCGCAACGATTGGTCCAGCGCGCTGGCGACGCCCAGCTCGGCCGCCAATACCGGCTTCTTCTACCCTTCTTTCTCGGCCAGCTACATCCTATCCAACACCATCGAACTGCCCTCGGTTATCTCTTTCGCCAAGCTACGGGCCAGCTGGGCGCAAGTCGGCAACGATACCGATCCCTACCAAACCACAACGGCCTTTGTCGCCCAAACCCCCTACGCCTCACAGCCCACCTTCACCGCCGGGGAGCTGATTGCCAACGCCAATCTGTCTCCCGAAAAAACCCGTTCCATCGAAGTCGGCGCGGATATTCGCCTGTTCGATGATCGGCTCCGCTTTGACATCACTTACTATAATGCCTTGACGGAAAACCAGATCATCTCACTGCCCGTGGCCATCTCTTCTGGCTACACCCAGCAGGTGGTCAACGGCGGCGGTATTCGCTCCCAAGGAGTAGAAATCATCGCCGGGCTGACGCCCATACGCAAGGGGGCTTTCCGCTGGGATGCGCTGCTGAACTTCAGTCGCAATGTAGCTACGGTAGAGTCGCTGCCGCAGGCGGAGGGCCGCCTGACCCTGGCCTATTCACGCGTCTACGATAATGTCAACCAAACTGTCTGGTTCCAAGTCGAGGAAGGCGGACGCATCGGCGATCTCTACGGTACCGGCTATCTGAGAAATGAAAACGGTGATTTTGTCATCGACGACAATGGCCGCTACATTGTCGACAATACCTTAAAGAAACTGGGCAATTACAATCCTGATTTCACGCTGGGCTTCAGCAATCAATTCTCCTACGGCAACTGGAACCTCAGCTTCCTCATCGACTGGCGCCAGGGCGGCGAGCTGATTTCCCGCACCCTTTCGCTGGCCGCCGTTGGCGGGCAACTCATCGAAACGGAAAACCGCCCCGAAGCCGGCATCATCGCCGAGGGCGTCGTCAATGTCGAAACCCCAGAGAACCCGGTCTGGCAGCCCAATACCACCGCCGTTAGCGCCGAGAGCTTCTACCGCCAGTTCTACGACCGCAACCACGAGGAGAATAATGTCTACGATGCCAGCTATGTTAAGCTGCGCCAATTCTCGGTCGGCTACACCTTCGAGGGGCAGCGGGCGGAGGGGCTGCTGCAAAGTGGCCGCACGCTAAGCCTGGCTTTGATCGGCCGCAACCTGCTGGCCTTTAGTGCCATTCCGCATTTTGATCCGGAACAGTTGGCGGTGCAGGGGCAGCGATTTGTGAGTGGTGTGGAGGATATGTCTTATGCGACGACGCGGAGTTTTGGGGTGAAGATTGGGTATGGGTTTTAGGGAAGCAACACCAGAAAATGTATTGTTTTATTTTTAAAGAAATGAAAAATATGAAAGTGGATATTGATGTACAGATGGTCTTTCCACAATTGTGGGAGGGCCCACCCTCAACACCACCGCCGCCAAGCCCCCCGCTCGCCGTTCAATACCGACCACAGAGGGTCAGGACTTGCGAGGAAGCTTGCAAGAATTCCACAGGAATCATGGCATCCTTTTACTCAGTAGGCCATTGTAAGCAAAAGGAGATATATCAAAAAATAATGGCCAAAGCGATCAAATCTGGAGTCGTACTTACTAGCACTTTGGCATCGATCGGATTAAAACACAATATAAACAAAAAGTTTTAAAATGAAAATAGTACGTCCTGTTTTTTTTCTTTGCTTGCTCCTCAGTTGGAGCTGCACCAATGATTTTGAGGACATCAATACCAATCCTAATGCGCCGACGGAGGTGCAGCCTAGTTTGTTGCTGCGGCAGGTGATCTACGATTTTGGGGAGGAAATGGCCTATGAGGGCTTTGTGGCGGGCAACCTGCTGGGGCAGTATTTCACCCAGATTGATTTTAATTTGTTTGATCGGCATAGCTTGACAGAGCCGCAGTTTGGAGGGAATCCCTGGCCGGTTTTGTACAGTAATTTACGGGACAATGAGATCATTTTGCAACAGGCACAGAGCAATCCGGTATTTGCAGTGTACGAAGGGCCAGCGCTGATTCTCAAAGCTTATTTTGCGGCGACGCTTACCGATCTTTATGGTGATATGCCTTACTCCGAAGCATTGCAAGGGCGAGAAGGGCAAGTGACGCCGACCTATGATGCGCAAGAGGATATTTACACAGGGGAGAATGGGATTTTAGAAAATCTGATCCAGGGAGCCAACGCTCTTCGGTCCTACAGTGGAGCACAGCCTTTGGAAGGCGATATTTTATTTGACGGAGATTTACAGTCCTGGATACGCTTTGCCAATTCCTTGCAACTGCGCTACCTAATGCGCATTGCCGACAGAGTGGAAGTAAGTGCGCAATTGCAAGACATTGTTGAAGCGGGAGCATTCATCAGCCGTAATGAAGAGAACGCAACTTTTGACTTTACAGATGGGCCACCCAATAATTTCCGCATGGCTACCTTGCGCGATGGGGATTTTAACCTCTTTATCATGTCGGCAACCAGCCAGGAGATTTTGGAGCAACTCGATGATCCTCGAAAGGAGGTCTTTTTCCGACCCACAGCCAACGACCCTTCGCAATTCCAAGGCTTTCTCAATGGCCCGGATGCTTCACAAACCTCAATTTCCGTAGCCGACTTCTCTCTCACCGGCACCCTCTTCCGCGAGCGCACCGGCGACCTCGATGCCAATTTCATCACCGCCTGGGAAACCTACTTCCTACTGGCCGAAGCCGCCGAACGCAACCTGATTCCCGGCGATGCCCAACAATTCTACGACCAAGGGGTCCAACTGGCCTTCGACTACTGGCAAACGCCCATGCCCGCCAACTACCTCAGCACCGGCCCCGCCGCCTACGGAAATAATAACACCAATCCCCTCGAACAAATCATCACCCAAAAATGGATCGCCAACACCATTAATGGCTACGAAGGCTGGATCGAATACCGCCGCACCGGCTTCCCCCGACTCCAACCCATCGCCGCCAGCTTGAACAACGGCCTGATCCCGGTGCGAATGCCCTACCCGACCGATGAAGCGGCACTGAATGCAGCTAATTTCAACGCCGCTACAGCCGACAATGACAACAGCGTCAATACTCCAGTTTGGTGGGACGAGTAAACCGATAATTCACCGCACTATGCAAGCACCAATCGTCTGGCAATGGGCCTTACTGATCCTCTTCGGAATAGGCTTTTTCTTTCTGGTCCCAGTGGCCCGCCAGAAGGAGGAGTTCTTTGCGGCCCTTTCTGAAAAAGGAAGACGCCCCGGCTTTTGGATGCTGACCAGCAGCCTGGTGATTTCCTGGATTTTTGCCAAGTCCATTACCAACGCCGCCAATCTGGGCTTGCAATTTGGCTTTGTGGGTGGAGTAGCGTATGCCGTCTATTACCTGTCTTTTTTAGTGGCGGGCATCGTGATCTATCAACTACGAGTTAAGGGAGGATTCAAGAGCATCCATCAGTTTTTACAGCGCCGCTTTGGCCGGGCTGCTTTGGTGGTCTTTTCCCTGCTCATTGGCATACGACTTTTTAATGAAGTATGGTCCAATACGATGGTCATTGGGAGCTATTTTGGAGCAATGGGCAGCCGCAGTTATTATGCCGCTATTCTGGTATTCACCGCTCTTACCCTAGCCTATGTTCTCAAAGGTGGTCTGCGCAGTTCCTTATTGACCGACGCTATCCAAATGGTCCTCTTCGGGGTCTTACTCTTCCTACTCCTCCGCTTCATTCTGCCCCAAACGCAAGGCGGCATTCCCCAATTGGTCAACTCCGGTGATTGGACCATGGCAACGGGCTTGAACCTACTCTTCGCCGCTTTGCTACAAGTGTTCTCCTACCCTTTCCACGATCCGGTAATGACAGATCGAGGCTTTATCAGCGATGCGAAGACGACGCTGCGCAGCTACGTTGCGGCTACTTTCATCGGCTTCTTTTGCTTGGTGGTATTCAGCTTTGTAGGTGTTTTCGCGCGATTTGAGGGGCTGGAAGGACAGGCGGCTGTGGCCGTCAGTCAGTTACTCGGTGTTGGAGGGATGTTGGTCATGAATTTTATCATGGTCACCTCCGCTGCCTCTACGCTGGATTCCACCTTTTCCTCTTTCGCCAAACTGGTGGTTATCGATTTGGAGCAAAAAAAACGGCATACGGTTCGTCGTGGACGCCTGATGATGATCCTGCTGGCTATTGCTGGTACCCTGCCGATTTTCGCCAGTCCAGAAATTCTCTCGGCAACTACAGTTAGTGGGACCATGGTGATGGGGCTGGCACCGGTATTTTTGTTGTGGAAAATTAAAGCACCCCGGCTGTCCTTTCATCTATCGGTGGGATTTGGATTGGCCGTTGGGATATTACTGGCGCTCGATCAATTTCCGCAGGGATTGGTTTTTACAACGGGAAAATATGCGGCCTTACTTTGGGCCAATGTCTGGGGGCTGCTGGGTTGTTTTCTTCTTTTTATTTTACCTTTAATGTTCAACTATGGAACGCAAAAAAACAACTAAATCAATCGGAGAATTGAAGGGCCGCCTGCTGGCCTTCGGTGGCGTTTACAGCAATTTACAGGCCCTAGAGCAGTTGCAGCAAATAGCCGAAGATTGGCAGATTCCGCCCAGTCATATCCTTTGTACGGGTGATGTCGTTGGCTATTGTGCGGAGCCGGAGGCCTCTGTGCAGGCCATTCGAGAGTGGGGCATTCACTGTATTGCGGGCAATGTAGAGATTCAGCTGCGGGAGGGGGAGGCCGACTGTGGTTGTGATTTCCGGGACGGCAGCCGCTGCGATACGTTCTCTCGCCAATGGTACCCCTATGCACAGACTCGACTCAGTAGGTCGGCCATCGAATGGATGCAGGAGCTGCCAGATTTCCTTCGCTTTCGCTTTGCGGATCGAGAGGCGATGGTGGTGCATGGTTCTTTTCACCATACTTCGGAATATGTTTTCGCCTCCACGCCCTGGGCTGTTAAGCAACGCAATTTTGTAGATACCCATACCCAAGTCATTCTAGCGGGGCACTGTGGTTTGCCCTTTCAGCAGCAGCGGGGAAATTGTCATTGGCTCAACCCTGGCGTCATCGGTATGCCGGCGAATGATGGCACGGTAAGGGTTTGGTATATGATATTAGAGGCGGAGGCTGCTGGGGAATGGCGGTATGCCCATCAGGCTTTTTTTTATGATCATCGACAGGCCGCGAAGCGGATGCGCGCGCAAGGGCTACCAGAAAGTTATGCCCAGACTTTAGAGACCGGGATTTGGGATAATTGTGAAATATTACCTAGGGAGGAAACTGAAATGCAGGGTGTGCAGCTTTCTCAAAAATACTTAGCTCACTTCTAAAAGATGCTCAGAAATTGTGCTTTATAAGCGAAAAATTATTCTTAGCTCTACGACTCCAATCGCTTTAATGCTTCTTTAAAACCAACCACGTATTTTTCCCAACTAAATCGCCGGGCCTGTTCCAAACAGCACTGCCTCAATCGCTCCCGCTCTGCCTCCGGCAACCCCGCCACCACCAACATTCGCTCCACCAACTCCCCCACCGCCTCCGGCTCAAAGTAATACGCCACCTCTCCCCCCACCTCCGGCAAACTCGCCCGCCGCGAACAAATCACCGGCGCACCGCAGGCCAAAGCCTCCAAGACTGGAAAGCCAAACCCCTCGTACAAGGACGGATAAATAAAACCCAGAGCCTGACTGTACAACTCCGGCAAATAAGCGATGTCAACATACCCCGTCAAAATGATGTCCTCTCGATAAGGATGTACTTCTATTTGCTCAAATAAGCTTTCCGACTTCCACCCCTTCTGACCGACGATAAGCAAGAGCACCTTTGCCTCGCTCTGCTGACGAAATTGCGCATAGGCTTGCAACAGCACCCCCAAATTTTTGCGCGGCTCAATGGTACCGACAAAGAGAAAGTAAGGAGCCTTGATATTTTGGCTCTGCAAAAAAGTACGAGAATCTGTGGGCTGATAATGCCGCTCTCGCCCCAGATGAATAGTCGCCACTTTACCTTCGGTGAACGGATAATACTGATGCAGATCAGAGGCGGTATGGGCCGAGTTGGCTAGAATCAGATGGGCGCGACGCAGAATGCCCTTGAGAAAAATTCTTTGCAGCAACTGACTGTGAAAGCGGTGGTGCTGTGGGAATAAAATAGGCGTTAGGTCGTGGATGACCGTAATGCGGCGAACGTGCGAGGGAAGGTTGAAGGGGCCAAAGTGAGCTGGTTCAAGAACCGCATCGACTTTTAAGCGCCGTAGGAGTAGAGGAATCCAAACGAAAAGGCGAAAGGAAGCAAAGCCAATGGGCAGTCGAACATTAGGTACCGCGATTTGCTGCACCTCCAAATCGGGGTCAACTTTTTCGCGAATCAGCAGGTATTCATGATCTTGATCATCCTGCAACAATGCCCGGATGAACTCGCGAGTGTAAACATGTACACCAGCGCGTTGATTATCCAAGGGATCAGCAATGATGGCGATTCTCATGACTTAGGAATGAATAATTTTTCGGTAAACTTCCAGCGTCTCTAAAACGACTTTGAGCCAAGAAAAACGCTGGGCCTGCGCCCAGGCTTTTTGCGACTTTTCGGCCCGTAATTCCTCCTTGCTAATCAGCTGCAATAATTGTCTCTTGATGGAGGCTACATCATCGGCAGTGGCGGCCAAACCACCCTCTCCTACCACCTCCGGCATCGAACTATTATCACCATAAATCACGGGAGTTCCACAACTCATCGCCTCCAATATCGGCAGCCCAAACCCCTCATAATGAGATACATAGCACAAGGCCAAAGCCTGCGCATAAAAGAGTGGCAGATGATCATCATCCACAAATCCAGTGAAGTGGATGCGTTCGGATTGTAGCATAGCTTCGCTAAAAAGTTGCTCGAATTTCCACCCCTTCTTTCCGCAAATAAACAGATGGATGTCCAACTGCGGTTGCTCTTCAATAAGAGACAAGAAAGCCTGGATAGTGTTAACCAAATTCTTGCGCGGCTCGATGGTCGATAAGCAGAGCAAGAAGGGAACATCGGGCAGTTGATAGCGAGCGCGGATGGGCGCAAAATCGGCTTGCCGCTGTGCTCGGTGGAAGCGTCCCCGATTGGCTGCCTCGTAGACCAAGTGCAGTCGATCTTCGGGCAGCTTGTACAAACGCTGCATATCTGACTTCGTAGCTTTGGAGATGGCCAGCACATGCGCCTCCTTTTTCAGCAGCTGCTGCATGCCCGCCTCGGCTCCTTCGATGTTGTCCTCCGTGTGAAAATCTGGAAAAAGTTGCGGAGTCAAGTCGTGCACCGTAACCAAGAAACGAGCGTCCAGATGCTGGACAAATTTCATATGCTGCGGCAGTGGAACATGGATCAGATCATAACTATTGAGTAACTGCTGATACGCTTTTTCTGCGGTAGTGTATTTCTGTTGGGTTACGTGGCGCTGGTACTGTCTGAGCATCGCCCGAAAGGGGCCCTTGCGATAAGAATAGCTGAGGGCGCGGTAAAGGCCCGAGGGCAGGCGCTCCTTGATGGTGGCTTTGAGTTGGAGCAACCTGTTTTCGTAGTCGTGATGCCCACCTAACTGCTCTAGCTGGGTATTCACTTCCTCCACCGGACTGGGACGGTGAAATTTTTTTAGGCCGCGCTCCTGCAATTCTGTTTGTAAGCTATGCAAAGGCTGCACCCGATTATTGTGGTACAAATCGATCTGCCAATCGGCTTGATGCTCAAGGAGGGCGGGCAGGTGTTCTACCAATTCCAGCAAATAGCGCTGGATGCCATCGTTGTCTTGTGTAAACAACTTGGAGGCTTCGATCAAGATTTTTTTGGGGGACTTTTTTTGAAAAAAGAACGAGGATTGGGGCGAAACGGCCGATCGCTCATAGCCCCACTTTTCCATCGTCGCCCCGTGCTGGCACCAAAACAGGTGCTCCAACTCGGGGGGCATTTCTTCCTTCCAGGCTCCTACTTTTCCGCGCCGGAAATGCTTTTGCAGGCGTTGGCTGTCGAAGTCCTTTCCTTTACCGCCGCCGTAGGCCGGGCGACCGAATTTCAGGCTTTCGAAGGTCGGCAGTTTATCCAGCTGAGGAGTTGGTAAATCGAGAAGCCCCCGCAATTTTTCAATTTCCTGTATGGGATTTTGAATCAAATCCTCAAAGCGAATTACGACGTCGGCCCGCTCGGTCCATTGCCGCACATTTTCCGACCAACCTCCAAAATGACTACCGCCGAGGGCCAAAATGGCTTCCAGTAGATTATTGTAAAAATCACTACCGGGCTGCACAATATCTTTGCGATGATGAGCAATAGAGACCAGGGCGTCCCGCCCGTCGCGGAGGATATAGACGCTTTTGATGTCCTGCGAATTGGGCTTTAGATGGCCAGGTAGCAGATGGGTTTTGACTACTGGAAACTGCTCATAATGTTGATCGAGCGGTCGCTGAGCATCCAAGTGGAAGGTGCTGGAAGAGATTCCATAGACTTCGTGCAACACATTGCGGAAGAAGGTGTTGCCCGAGCGGGGAAAGGAAGCCAACCAGATCATCGTTGCCAGTATAAGTTATAGAGGTAAATAAATATCTAAACTTTGGCATATATTATGCCTATTTTGGAGGAACGGCATTTTGGTATGGAAAGATTCAAAAAGTTGAGCGGGCCTCGTTGGTGGTATTACTACCTGCACTCCTTCGTC
Organism: Bacteroidota bacterium; assembly: GCA_038750655.1. Lineage (GTDB taxonomy): Bacteria > Bacteroidota > Bacteroidia > Chitinophagales > Saprospiraceae > JBCDGZ01. The sequence goes on from JBCDGZ010000017.1 coordinate 49,635, forward strand.
AAAGGATGGCCACAGCGGGCTTTATTTGCAGAGGTGAAAACCTTTGTGCTGTTTGTCGGCTACCCTCGTAGTGGCCACAGCTTGATCGGCTCGCTGCTCGATGCCCATCCGAATGTGGTCATTTCTAATCAACTCAATGCCCTCTATTTTTTCCAAAAGCGCTACTTCCGGCACCAAATTTACCACCTGATTCTGAGAAATGCGACTGAGCTGGGCCAGGCGGGTAGAAAAAATTCGGGCTACGACTATGCGGTGCCCAATCAGTGGCAGGGACGTTTTAAGAATTTACGGGTGATGGGAGATAAGAGAGGCGGTGGTACGGCAAGAATGTTGCACGAAAATGATCCAGAAGAACTGCTGACCAACGTTCCACAAATTGCCAAAGCCCAACTGAAAATTATCCACGTCATCAGAAATCCATTTGATAATATTTCGACGATGGTTCGACGCGGATTGAAGACTACTGAGGCAGGATTTACGGAGGAACTTTTTCAAGATAAAGTCGACAATTATTTTTTCCGAGCACAGGCCATTGAGGCCCTACGATCGAGTCGGAAGTACGATATTTGCGATATTTATCTGGAAAACTTCATCGCCCAACCAAAAAAAGAGCTGCAAGTCCTCTGTGATTTCCTACAAGTGGAAGCCACCGAGGCTTACCTCGATGACTGTGCCTCCATCATCTGGCCTAAGCCTCACCACAGCCGACATAAGGCCGATTTTTGGTCGGAAGAGCGCACGGCGAGGGTCGAAGCACGCATGAAGTCCATTGATTTTTTACAAGATTTTACCTTTTAAAATGTTCCAATTCTTTTCATCCAAAAATGACCAGCGCATACGCAATCGCATCGAACTCGTATCTGTGCACATTCCCAAAACCGCCGGTACTTCGTTCCGCAATACCCTCAAAGCGGTGTACGGTGAGGACCTCGTCGTGCGGCTGGACATCGACCTGCAGCAGGAACAGTTGAGGATCAACGAGCAGCCCTTCACGGCCGCAAAGCTGGACAAGAAGATTAAGGTCGTGCACGGTCATTTCTCCCCTCAACTGCTTCATCAACGTTTTAAAATTGCCCCCAAAACGCCGGTTATCACCTGGCTGCGCGATCCCGTTGAACGCGTCATTTCCAACTACTTTTATCTGGAAAAACGCCTCAAGGAAGAATTGCAGGAAGAGGCCAAAGGCTTGAATATTTTGAGTAAAATGCAGCGTTCCCTAATCGAATACGCCCAGGGGGAAATCAACCGCAACCGAATGAGTAAATTTCTCGCAGGCATTGAACTAGAAGCCCTCTTTTTTGTAGGCATTCAAGAACACTACAGCACCGATCTGAAGGCCCTAGCCGACTTGCTGCAATGGCCCCAGGTCATCGAACATCAGCACAACATCACTGGCCGCTCTAATAAAAACGTTAGCCCGGAAGAGCAGGAAGCCATCGCCCAACTCAATCAAAAAGATGTGCTGCTCTACCAAAAGGCGCTGCAATTGCGGGCCCAAAGAACACACTCGACATGATCGAACTGATTTCTATACACCTCCCCAAAACCGGGGGCACCTCTTTCTACCACATCCTCCAACAGGTGTACGGCGAACAATTGTCGATTTCCTACAAACGGCGAGACCTACGTACCACACTTGAGCAGTATCCCTCCTTTGCCGATAGTCTACCGCAGCACATCAGCGTCCTGCACGGTCATTTTTACTATAAAGAAATTCAGCATTTGGCACCAGAGGCCCGACTGATCTGCTGGCTGCGCGACCCTGTACAGCGAGTAATCTCCAACTACCGTTTCTTCAAAGCCGGGCTGGACAACCCGAGCCGTAATCCGGCCTCCTACGCCCTGAACAAACACCGCAGGGGGGAAAGCCTACTGGACTACGCCCGCTTGGCCGAAAACCAAAACCGCATGTCCAGTTTCCTCGATGGCCTTGACTTAGCGCAATGTTTTTTTGTAGGTTTGTTGGAAAATTTTGCGGCGGATGTCGACCGGCTGAGTAAACTGCTGGATTGGCCCGAAGTTGTTGTTCCGCAACTCAATCAATCAAAAAACATGACGTCTATCGATACATCGACCCTTCGGCAACTGGCCGAATGGAATGCAAAGGACTGTGAATTATACGATTACGCTTGTTCCTTACTTGGAATAAATTTTGGAAGAACTTCCTTATGAAGCGCTTTGAGACCGAACCTCAGGGGTTGAAAAAATACCAGCAATACCTGCGTGCCCTCTGGCAGGGCCGCAAGCACCGCAAGCTGTTTAGCGAAGTGGAAGCCTATGTGATGTTCGTGGGCTATCCCCGCAGCGGGCACAGCCTGGTCGGCTCTCTGCTGGACGCCCACCCGGATATTGTAATTGCCCACGAATTGGATGCGCTTCATTACTTTGACCAAAGCTATAGTCAGGAGCAGATTTTTTATTTAATCTTGGAAAACTCGCGGCGGCAGGGCCAAGCCGGCCGGAGTATGTCAGGCTACAGCTACGTCGTCCCGAACCAATGGCAGGGCCGCCACCGGAAGCTGAAGATCATCGGAGATAAGAGCGGCGGGCGCAGCTCGCGCCGCCTACGGCAAGCGCCCGACCAACTGCTACAGCGCGTCCAGCACATCGCCAGCAGACCCCTCAAGCTGGTCCATGTCATCCGCAATCCCTACGACAACATCAGCACCATGATCCGTCGCACGCTCAAGCGCCGCAACTGCCCGCTTAGCGATAAAATTATCCAACGCAAAATCCGACAATACTTCGAAAAAGTCCAACTGGTCAGCCGCCTCAAGGCCGCCGGCGCTTTAGCGATACACGATGTTTACCTCGAAGACATCATCGCCGATCCGAAGCCGCAAGTGGCTCAAATTTGTCGCTTTCTGGAGGTGGAGCCTACGGAGGACTATCTGCACGACTGCGCCTCCATCATCTGGGCCAAGCCGCACCGCACCCGTTCAGAAATCAACATTTGGACCGCAGAAAATAAGCAACAGGTCGCCCAGCAAATCGCACTGTTCGATTTTTTACAACGTTATTCCTTTGCCGAAAATGAATAGTAGACAACAACACAAGCGGGTGCTGTTCTACCGTCGCCTCAAACGCTTTTTGGCGGGCACCAACGGCGGGAACCTCAAGGTCCGCGATTACTTCGATCATGTCTATCACTCGGATCAATACGCCCCCTACATTTATTTTTCGGAAGAAACCATCTGGCACGACAATCCGGGCAATGTCTGGCAAAGTCTGCGTGCGGAGGCGCTGCCGAAGTGGGAAGTCCAGGACAGCGATCTGCTTTTCTTCTCCGGTGCAGACTGGCTGGTGCTCAACGAGGCGGACCGCCGCCGACCGCCGGCCCCCGTCATCAACATCGCCCAACCCCGGCATACCCGGCCGGAGGACAAGCGCCACGCCTTCCTCCGCTACCCCGCCATACGAATCGCCAAGAGTCCAAGGGGCGCCGACATCCTACGCGCCTACGGCGTCAACGGCCCTCTCTTCTGCATCCCCGACGCCATCGACCTAAAGAGCTTACCGCCTATACCGGCGAATAAAGACATCGACATCCTCATCCTGGGCCTCAAGCAGCCGGAGCTGGCCCGCGCCCTCGAACAGCGACTGCAAAGCCTCAATCGCTTTCGGCTTCGCCAGCTCAACATCGTAGCCCAGCTGCCGCCCAAGCTGCCTACGCGGGCAGACTTTCTGCGCCTGCTGGCTCGCGCCAAAATCGTCGCCTGCATTCCTCTCAGCGTAGCCGAAGGCTCGGAGGGCTTCTATCTGCCGGCGCTGGAAGGCATGGCCCTCGAATGTGTGGTGGTCTGCCCGCACGCCGTCGGCAACCTCGACCACTGCCTGCACGATTACAATTGCATTGTTCCTGAATTTACCCTCGACGGGCTGGCCGCCGGCGTCAAAACGGCCCTGCAACTTAAGGCACCCAAAAAACGTAAACTGATCCAACAGGGGCTAGATACAGTAGATAAGCATCGAATCGAAAAGGAGCGAGCCGCTTTTCTCGACCTCCTGCATCAGGCCCCGGAATTATGGGCAGATAAATCCTTATTCTTAAATTCCTAGATTGGCTATGTCCTCATCACCCAAATATTGCGTCGCCACGGTCACCACGCCCGATTTCGTTCCGGGCACTCTGGTGCTGCTGCATTCTTTTTTGCAAAACAACCCCTGGTTTGATGGTGATGTTATACTCATTTCTCAGGGCTTGGAGCAGATCTATACGCGCTACTTTCAGATTTTTCCGCAGCTGATTTACGAAGAAGTGGACCCGGAGATTGTCAGTCGGACGGACCGCCTCTGCGAACAGCACGAGCAGTTTGCGCAGCGGCGCGCCCAGTTTTATTCGCTACAGCTGCTTCGCCTGCGGGGCTACGATAAGCTGCTGTTTTTGGATAGTGATATGGTGATTGTGGGGGACTTGCGGCCAGTTTTTGAGCGGGAGGAGCCGTTTTTGGCTTGTGCGGATGGGTTTTACTACAAGGGGTGGTACCGCGATGCGAAGACCTATGAGAAGGTGTTGCCGGAGGAGGTGCAGCTGGGGCGGGAGCTTTGGCTAGATACCTTCAACTCTGGTTTTATGATGGTCAACCAAAGCCTATTGACCGATCAAGCATTTGAAGAAGCCGTGGGGATGATCAACGACGATTATTTCAGCAGTGTTTCCACCAATCACTCTGACCAGCTCATTTTTAATGTCTATTTTCGAAAAAAATTTACCCTATTGTCCAGTAAATACAACTATCGCTTCGGCGTCGGCCAGGCCATTCGGGAGAAGGATGGGATCAGCTTTGAGGAGGCCAGCGTTTTACATTTTACCTCCAAACGCAAACCCTGGCGCAGCGAGCAAGTCCTGCGCGCCGCCTTCCGCATCAAGCACTACCGACGATCCTACGACCAATGGCTACGCTACTGGAACGGTGTATTGGACGAACTAGAGCAATTACCCAAACCTGTACAGTAAATGGAAGCCCTGCAACAACATCCACTAAAATATGCCAGCATACTGATTCAACTGGTTGTGCTGTGGTGCCTGATCGCGCTCTACAATGTCGAACAGACCCTGGGAATCATTCATCTGATGCCCGTGATCACCATTGGCTTTGTGGTGCATAGCCTCCTGCCGCTGCGCTGGCGCCTGCCATTTTTTATCGCATTGGGGGCCGTAGGGATTTTTGTGCTTTTGGAATTCCAATTTGCCTTGGTCCTGGCCGCTTTGATTGCCCTGCTTTTTGGCATCTGCGTACTGCCCTTTTCGGTGCTCAACAGAAGCCTGCTGCTGGGCCTCACCGCCGCCGCCTTGGCCTATATCTGGGGCTGGCACAAATCGCTGATTCCGGGTGACTGGAAGGTCTTCCCCATCCTGGGCGCTATATTCATGTTCCGCGCCTCCCTCTTTCTGTACGAGCAACAATTCGTCAAAGAGCCGCGCAGCCTTTTGCAGCGACTGGGCTATTTCCTGATGCTTCCCAACCTGGTCTTCACCCTCTTCCCGGTAGTCGATTACAAAATTTATAATGAGTCCTACTACGAGAAAGAACCATTGGATACCTACCAAAAAGGCGTGCGCTGGATGGTGCGCGGCTTTTTTCATCTGCTGCTGTACCGAATCATTTACTACTATTGGCTCCCCCCCTACACCGAGGTGCAGGACCTGTGGAGCTTCGTGATCTTTGCGGTGACCAATTACTTGCTGATCCTGCGCCTCTCCGGACTCTTTCACTTCTCGGTGGGTGTACTGTGCCTTTTTGGCTGGAACCTGCCCCCGGTTTTTGACAATTACTTCCTAGCCTCGGGCTTTGGGGATTTGTGGAAACGCATCAACACCTACTGGCGGGATTATGTGATGAAAATCTTTTACTATCCCATCTTCTTCCAAATCCGCTCAATCGGCAATACTAGCGGGATGGTGCTGACCATCTGGATTGCCTTTGCCATCACCTGGCTGCTGCACTCCTACCAATGGTTTTGGCTCAAAGGCAGCTTCCCGCTGCGCAGCGTCGATGCCGTTTTTTGGGGGATTTTTGGACTGCTGGTCTCTTTCAATGCCGTTTATCGGCAGCGCGCTTTGATGAATCGGAAGAAGGGTGGGGAAAAAAAGGGATTACCGGGGCCATTGATTAATGCGCTGCAGATTGCGGGCATGTTTAGCTTTATGTGCGTACTTTGGTCCTTGTGGACCAGCCCGACGCTGACCGCTTGGTGGGAAATGATCGGGGTTTGTGGGACGGCGGAGCTGTTGGATTGGGGGAAATTGCTAGCAGGAATCGCCTTCGGCATTGGAGTAGGCAGTTTGCTTTTGGCTTATTTTCAACGGCCGGCGGTGCAAGCCTGGGTAGAGCCCGATCCTGGTGGCTGGGGCAGCGTCTTTTGGAGTGCCTGCACCTTGGTGCCTTTTCTGCTCTTCAGCCAGCCGGCGGTGCATCAGCAGATGGAGGGGTGGACCAGTAAGCCCATCGCCCACCTTTTGGAGCAACGGCTCAACGAGCAGGACGAAGCCATGATGCTAACGGCCTACTACGAAGATATTTTAATCACCAATAACTTGGCGACTCCATTGTCAGATTTACAAAATAAACCTACAGAATGGCTGCCTTTTGCGCAAACACCAGCGGCGAAGGCCACCGATGATTGGCGGAAACAAGAGATCGAAAGCTCGGTAACGACGACGTTCAAAGGCGGGCAGCTGAGTACCAACGAATGGGGCATGCGGGATCAGTCCTACTCGAAGCAAAAGCCGGAAGGTAAGGTTCGGATTGGCATCTTGGGCGGCTCTTATGTGATGGGATCAGGAGTAAACGATGAGGAAGTTTTTGATTCAGTGGTGGAAAAAGACCTCAATCGCAGCGCCTTCCGGGGCAGGCAATACGAACTGCTCAATTTCTCAGTGCCGGGCTACCACCTGCTGCACTGCCTCGATCGTTTTGATCGCAAAGCAGCCGATTTTGACCTAGACGCCGTCATGCTTTTTTCTCATTCGGTTGATCTGGGCCGGGCCTACAAAACGGTGAATAAAATCTTGGAAGAGGAAGAGCGGCTGCCTTTTGGTTTTATGGAAAAGATTTTGGAAAAATGGCAAGTCGACACTTTGCAAGACCGGCGCGCCAACTTCGGTCGGATGGAGCCAATGGTTAAAGAAATGGTTCGAGGGGCCTATGAATACCTCGCGGAGGAATGCCGCAAGCGGAACATCCAGCCCATTTTTGTCTACTGGCCGCGTACGCGCAAGGAGGCCACCGAGGAGCTGGAATTTGCCATGCGCACCGTCTCTGAATTAGGCTACCTGATCATCGATCTGTCTGGAGCCTATAGCGATCAACCCGTCGCCTCCATTCAGCTGGCCGAATGGGATCAGCATCCCAATGCGCTGGGCCATCAGTTGATCGCGCAAAAAATGCTGGAAATATTAAAGACACAAGAAGACCTTGTGCAAATGATTGAATCAATTCGATAAGCCCAAGAGCAAAAGTAATTATCAATATGTCACCATCTCTGTTCTCAAAACTGAAGCGTATGCTGAATGGATCAGAAAAACCCAACAATATCATCCTCACGGGCGTCCCCCGTTCTGGAACCACCCTGGCCTGCTTCCTACTCAGTCAGCTGCCCGAAACCCTGGCCCTCAATGAGCCGATGTCGCTCAAAGGCTCGCACGACCGGCCTTCGGCCGTCCAACTCATCGACCAATTCTACGCCGAGACCCGCCAAAGCGTACTCGAAAAAGGCGAAGCCCGCGCCCGCGCTACCCTCGATGGCAAAATGACCGACAACAACTTCGCCGTCAAACAGGGCCAGCGCACCAAACTGGTACAAAAGCAGACCATCAAAATTGATAAATCGCTACAGCCCGACTTCACCCTCATCATCAAGCACAACGCGCTGTTCACCCTCCTGCTTCCTCTGCTCAAAGACCGCTACCCTACCTACGCCATCATCCGCAACCCTATCGCCATTTTGGGCTCCTGGAATACCGTGGATGTGCCAGTTTCCAGAGGACAAATCCGAGCTGCCCGCAAGCTGATGCCCGAATTGCAGGACCGCCTAGATAGCATCGAAAACGTATACGAGCGGCAACTGCTGCTGCTCTCCTGGTACTTCGAGCAGTACGATATGCTCAGCGAACAGCAGCTCATCCGCTACGAGTCCATCGTCGAAACGGCAGGCCGCGCTCTAGAGGTGATTGTACCGGAGGCTCAAAGTTTCATTAAGCCTTTGGAGAGCAAAAACCATCGGAAAATCTATTCTTCTAAGTCCTTCGAAGAGGTGGCGGAACGCCTCCTAGCCTCTGAGGGAGCCTACTGGAAATACTACTCAAAGGAGGACGTGCGCCAAGTATTGAAGCAGATCAAGACGGCTTAGGATAACTACCTTTACACTTAGCGGGTGGGCCAATGCTCGGGGAAGGAGTAGCCCCATTGCTGCATCAGTGGTGTAAAGACCGAAAGGGCTTGCGGGACAATCTCCGGTGTGTAGTAGTCGAGGAAGTGGCCGCGCTTACCGGCCGTAGCATTGATTTTGGGTAGGGGGTGAAGGGGTAAATTCAACTTTTTCAGGAGCTTTTCGAAATCTTCTTCCAACTGTTCATAGCGCATCACGACATCGGCCTTTTGGGCGGTCTCCTCGTGGCGCGGCAGGCGGTAGGGTTCTTGGTAAAACTCGGCGAAGTATTCGGCGAAGGAGGCGTCGTTCTCCACGATGAAGCGGTAGCGGCGGAGGGCCGCCGGAGCGATGGGCCGACCATCTCGATAGCTGCCTCTGGAAAATCGCCCTCGGTGGTCCGATTTCTTTTTAAAATATTCACTCACTACCGAATCCATCGGATTGCGGACTGTAGTAAAGGTAAAATAGTCTCGCTCTTCGGGCTTCGCCTGCGCTATAAACTCCCCGTAGGAGCTGTGCCGCTTCAAAATACCCTGGCTGCCGTAGGCTTCAATCAAGAGCTTGGCCACCGACTTGGAGGCCGTACGCGGAATGGCGAAAAAACAAAAGCGATGTTGGTGGTTGATGATCATAAATTCTTTTATTCAAATCGATACGCCCAGCGTTCAATATCTTCTCGGTAATAATTGGCAGCTAAATCAACGGTGTAAGCATCATATTGGGGTCGATAATCCTCGTAATCGCTGCCGGCCAACAAATGGGGCAACTGGGCTTGGACTTGCAAGGATGCGCAGATTTTCGCAAAATCTGCTTCCAGCTGTTCAAATCTTCCAATGAAATCCATGGCTGCCACTTCCTGCCCTACCTTCAGCCAATCCGACTGCGGCTTCAAATTAGAGCGTTGGCGCTGCCGAGGCGGCCGCTCCTCCAATTCATACCTGGCCCATTCCCTAAAATCCAAATGATGCTTTTGGTCGGGCAACTTCCCCTTACGTCTTCTAAAGCGGTAATGGGAAAACAAGCGATCCCAAGGATTGCGGACAAAGCAAAAACAGTAAGCCTGCTCCCAAGCCTGCGGTCCCATCAACGGAATGATCTCAGCCGCACTGTAGTGCTTTTTGATGCCCCGCAACCGTTCGGGCGAAGGCAACTGCAAAGCGTGAGCGATACTAGTACCAGCCGTTTTAGGGATATGGATAAAAACAGAGGCCCGACTGCCCTCTCGAAAAAAAGGATAGTCCTTGATCGCCACCTGCTCTTGATCTGGGCCGTTCCTACTCATCACATATCGTATTCAATAATTTTCTTCAGCTTATGCTTGCGCTCTCGCTCACTGATGTTCTTGAGGCAGTTGTTCAGGTAGTAAATCAGCGCCTCGCGAATGTCTTTAGATTCGTAGATGATCACCCCCTGGTCCATGACCAGCACCCGAGTGGCGACTTTGAGCACCTTGCGGATGTTATTGGACACGAAGAGGACGGCCTTCTTGGGTTGTTTGACATACTCTTTTAGGTGCTCAAAACACTTGGCTTTGAACACCGAATCCCCTACAGCCAGCGCCTCGTCGATGATGAAGACATTGGGCTCGGTGGCTACGGCGATGGCGTAGGCCAGCCGGGCGCGCATCCCCGAAGAATAATTTCCAAAGGGGCGTTCCAGCTTATCTCCCAGCTCAGAAAATTCATTGATGAAATCCATTTTCTCGTACAGCTCCTCCTCAGTCATCCCGTACATCGATCCTTTGATAAAAATATTTTCTCTACCCGTAAAGAGCGATTGCATACCCGCCCGAAGGGCAAAAACGGGCGTAATGGTCAAGTCCTCTTCCATCTGCACCGCTCCGACATCAGTCGGATAGATATTAGAAATGACGCGCATCAAAGTGGTTTTGCCCGATCCATTAGCGCCAACCACACCGAGTATTTCTCCTTCATACAAATCCAGGTTGATATTTTGCAAGGACCAAAATTCCTTTTTGCGCAGCTTCATATAATTATGCCGTAGGCTCAGGGTCTGAATCAGTAAATCCTGTATACCATAGTAAAGGTTGAACTTGATGTCCTTGCTGAATTTCTTGTAGATATTGCGGACGCTGAGCAGTCGTTGGGCCTCATTCATAGTCGGACAGTTTACACATTAATCAATCGTTCCAGCACTTTGGGTTCTGCTAGCAGAAAAACCCGAATGCCGATGATGAGTACCACCAAAGTCACGCCACTACACAGTAAATAGCTCTGGGGTTCATAAAATGTCCCCTGGGTCAGCACGTCCCTGCTAAAACCAATCAGGTAGGTCAGCGGATTGAGGTAAATAATATCTGATAACCAGCCGAGTTCGATTTTCGGGGTGTAAATGATGGGGGTGAGAAACATCAAAAAACGCATACCTTCATCGATCAGATTGCTGATGTCTACGGCCACCACCCGTAGTAGGGCGACGACCAGGCCAATGGCTACCCCCAATAGCAGTAGGGGCAGTAGGGTGATCGGAAAGAGCAGGCTCAGCCAGGTGAAGCGGACACCGAAGAAGAGCAAAACGACAATATTGACCGCAAAAGGAATGACGAAGCGAATCAGGTGGACGATAATGCGCTGGATAATCAGCACTTCGTGGGGAAACTTGGTCATAATCATCATCTTCCCGTGGCCGGTGATGACGGTGCTGGCTGATTTGTACATCTCGAAAAAAAAGCCCCAGATGGAGGTACTAAGCAGGACGTAGGCCGGATAGGGAATCCCTACTTCACCCGGCTCAATGATGCCCGCCCCATTGAGCAAAATCCATACAATGACCGATAAAATAGGCATGATGAACAACCAGAGGATGCCAATGAAAGAGCGACGGAAGTCGGCCAGAATGCTGATGCGAATCAACTGGCGGATAAAGAAGCGATAGGCGTAAATGTTGGCGCGAAGGCTTCGCCAGGACTGCAATAAGCTACCTTGGGTGGATGAGGGCATCGGATCGGTTTAGAGAATAAAAAAGACAAAAGAAATTGCCCAAAAACTACACCAAGATAGAAAATATGGCAATATTTTGGCTCACTATATTATTTAGAGATGAATTTAAATGATTTACAACGCAACTGGGATCAGTTTGGAAAGGAGGATCCCTTCTGGGCCATCATCACCCGTCCGGAGATGAAGGGCAATAAATGGGAGGAGGAGGCCTTCTTCGCTACGGGGCAGGGCCGCGCGCGGAAGGTCACCAAGAAGATCAACCGCCTGCTGCCTAACTTCCGCTTCCAATCCGCACTGGATTTTGGCTGCGGCGTTGGACGCATCACCCAAGCCCTGGCCGATCATTTCGAAGCGGCTAATGGCGTAGATATTGCCCCTTCAATGATTAAATTGGCCAAAGAATTGAATAAAAAGTCCAATTGTCATTATTTTTTGAACGAAAAGAACGATCTTTCCCTCTTCAAAGCAGAACAGTTCGATCTGGTATTTTCGGTCATTACCCTGCAACACATGCAGCCCCGATACGCAAAGAACTACCTCGCTGAGTTTCTACGGGTCTTGAAAAAGGGCGGAATGCTTATTTTTCAAATCCCCTCCAAACCGGACCAAGGCACGCTAAACTATCACAATGCCTTAGGTAAATTACAAAGCAGCACCGCCCCCTCTGCTCCGTCAGAGAACACCCAACCAGTCATGGAAATGTACTGGATTCCGATTGGCGAAGTGGTGAACCTGCTAACGGCTCAAGGAGGCCAAATTTTGCGTATCGAAAAAGACAATGCCGCCGGAGAGGACTGGGACAGCTACACCTACTACGTAGGCAAGCCCTAGTATCCGATAAAAACGTACAATTTATCATTTTTCAAACCATCTACTCATGGACCATATCAAACAAAGAGTACGAGGATACATTTTAGAGGAATTAAACGGAAAAGACAATGTCGGCCCAATCGACGACGACACGCCACTGCTGACCAGTGGACTGATCGATTCGATCTCGGCCCTACAGCTGGTCTATTTCCTGGAACAAACCTTTAGCTTCAAATTTAAGGCGCACGAAGTGGACCGCGACAATTTGAACACCATCGATAAAATTGTGTCTTTTATTCTCGCGAAAATTCAGGTTTAGTGCAAAGGCTGTCGGACATACTTAAGCATTCGGCGGAGGCCTACCCGACCAACCTGGCTCTCGAAGAGCCCGGCGGGACGACCCTCTCCTACGCTGCCTTGGAGCAGTTGGCAGCCAAGCTGGCCGCACAGCTAACGGCCCAAGCCATCGGCGAGGGCGATCGCATCGGCATCCTGCTGCCTAAGTCCATCCAAAGCGTCGCCGCTATCTTCGGTAGCCTCTACGCTGGAGCCACCTATATTCCGGTAGACGTACAGGCCCCCCTCCGACGCAACCTATTGATTTTTGCCGACGCTCAAGTCCGCACCATCATCTGTACGCAGGAGATGGCCGAACAGATCCTGGCCACGGAAGGCTTCGAAGGACAAACGCTCGACATCGAGCTGGAAGGCAGCTGCCTGCTGCTTTGCCACTACGCCGAGCCCACGCCACTGGAACTTCCCAAGGAACTGGCGTATTTACTGTACACCTCTGGCTCGACTGGCGTACCGAAGGGGGTGATGATCAGCCATCAGAACGCCTGGAGCTTCGTCGACTGGTGTATTCGTCAATTCCATCCCAGCGAGCAGGATGTCTTTTCCTCCATCGCGCCCTTTCATTTCGACTTGTCTATCTTCGATCTGTATGTGGGCCTGAGCGGTGGAGCAAAAGTGGTCTTGTTCGATCAAAACAACAGCAAGAATCCTATGCTGCTGGCCGAGCTGATCGCCGCACACCGCATCTCTGTTCTCTACGCCACGCCCACGCTGCTCAAAATCATGCTGCGCTTCGGACGCATTGAGCAGCAGGACCACAGCGCATTGCGGCAGGTGTTGTTTGCTGGAGAGGTCTTTCCCATTCTCCCGCTCAAACGGCTCCAAGCCCGCTGGTCGACCGCTCGTTTTTACAACCTCTACGGCCCTACAGAGACCAACGTCGTCACCTGGCACCCTATCCCCGATACCATCCCGGATGGTCGCACCCAGCCCTTTCCCATCGGAAAAAGCTGCGATCATGTGCAGTGCAAAATCCATACAGAGGAGCCGGGCGATAGCCGGCGCGGTGAGCTGATTGTCAAGGGACCGTCGGTGGCCGAAGGCTATTTGAATTCACCCGAGAAAAACGAGGAGGCTTACCTTCTTTTGGGAGAGGAGCGTTGGTACCGAACGGGGGATATTGTAGAATTGGATGAGGACGGAAACTTTGTCTTTGTCGGTCGTATGGATCGCATGGTGAAGCGAAGGGCCTATCGGATTGAGTTGGACGAAATCGAGGCGGCCTTGCACCGGCATCCCGATATTAGCGACGCTGGCGTAGTGGCCTACCGCGACCACAAAGAGGAGCTGAGGATCAAAGCTTTTCTCCTCAATGCTGGCCAGGCCACACCGATGAACAACCTTCAGCTGATGGCGCACTGTCTGGAACATTTGCCGGCCTACATGTTGCCCGATCAATTCCAATACTTGGATAATTTTCCCAAAACTAGCACACACAAAATTGATTATCAACAACTAACGAATATAATATAATTTGTACCCATAATTTTATAATCTCATGAAGCAGATAACATACGATGTCGTAGTCATTGGCGGAGGCCCTGCGGGTTCCTCGGTCGCTAGCGTCCTGGCCAAGGCGGGCCACCAGGTTTTAGTATTGGAAAAGCAGAAATTTCCCAGAGAACACGTCGGCGAATCTTTGCTGCCTTTTTGCTACCAAATTTTTGAGGAGTTGGGCGTTTTGGAAGAAATGAAGACCCGCTTTCTCCGCAAGCCCGGCGTCACCTTTTCGAATACCGATGGCAGTCATTTTTCCAACTGGTGCTTTCACCACGTCATCGATGATCCCAGCCAATTGTCTTTCCACGTTCACCGCGCCACCTTCGATGATCTGCTGCTCAAGAACAGCCGTCGGCACGGAGCAGAGGTAATGGAAGAAACCAAGGTCCTCAAGGTCGACTTTGGGGAGGAGGAGACGGTAGTGCGGGCGGTAGGCCCTTCTGGTGAAAACATGGACATCACGGCGCGCTATGTGATCGACGCTAGTGGGCAAGCCACGGTTTTGGCCAAGCAGTTGGGCTGCAAAAAGCCCTTCGATCGGCTAGAGCGCCGCGTCGCCTTGTCGAACCATTGGGAGAACGCGAAGCTGGACCCTAGCCTGAAAACGGGCAACATCAAAATTGTTCACCTCGAAGGGGAACATAAGGGCTGGTTTTGGCTCATTCCCATCACAGAAAACCGCCTAAGTATCGGCCTGGCTGTCGATATGGCCTTTCTCAAAGCACAGAAAAAACAATTATCGGAGCAACACAAGGACTGGCAAACGGCCTTCTACCTCCAGGTGATTCAATCGTCTCCGGCCGTCGCCTCCATTATCGAAGGTGCTAATATGCTGCACGGCTTGAACGTCAACGGCGACTTTTCGTACTACACCGAGCACAAATACAATGAGCGCTACGCCACCGTCGGCGATGCTTCTGCCTTTTTGGATCCCATCTTTTCCAGCGGTATCTACCTGGGCATGCGCGGTGGGCAGTTGGTCGGCGAAGGGGTCAGCCAATTGCTAAATACCGGAAAGCGCGAAAAGCTGGACAAAGCTTATGTGGACATTTCGGGGGCCTATCGTTTGGTTGAAGAATTGATCGTTACGTTCTACGAACCGGGCTCGATTCGCTTTGCCGAAGTCGATAAAGTCCTAGATTTTAGTTACGAAAAATTTGAAGCGGCGTACTCTATTTTACACTTAGTATTGGCGGGTGATTTTTTCACCAATTACGACAAATACCTAAAGGCCATTCAGCTGTTGAAGGATGAGGAGATGATCGATAAATACCGCAATCTGATCGGCCACCCTGAGGTTCATCACGCCAACGATACTTGTGTTGTGGACTAGTATTTAAAAGATAATTCTTAGACCGATGTCTATCATTACCTACGGAAAAAATTGGGATCGCTACTACCAGCGCACCTACCGCGAGTCGAACGGGAAGGCCCTCTGGGATGTGCCTGCCGATCGGGCGGCGGAGAGGGATTTGGAGGTGTTTGAAAAAGAGCTGCCCACTACCCTGCCCATCATCGATCTGGGCTGTGGTACGGGCGTACAAACCGTCTTTTTGGCCCAACACTACCCCGCAGTGCTGGGCGTTGACGCCTCAGAAGAAGCCATCCAAATTGCCCGCGAAGCCTACGGCGGCGACAGCCACCAATTCGGCATCCTGGATGCCACCGACCCCAAAGCTGCCCAAGCCATCCACCAAGAGCTGGGAGATGCCCACATCTACTCGCGAGGTGTGCTGCACCAATTGCTGAAAAACGACTACGAGGCGCTGATCCAAACCCTGCGTACCTTGCTGGGCCAGAAAGGGCGGCTGTACTGCATGGAAGTCTCGGACCAAATCCGCGCTCATTTCGATGCCAGCGCCGATGATTTCAGCCAGCTGCCGGAACGGATGCGCCAAGTTTTTCTCAGCGACCTGCCGCCCCGCGGCCTCTCACTAGAGGGCCTATCTTCCTTTTTCCCTGAGGATCAATTCCGTATTTTGCAATCCGGCCCGGGCCGCCTGCTGACCAACCTTAACTTCAGCGACGGAAGCCCGATTTATATCCCGGCCGTTTATGCCATTATCGAAGCCATTTCAAAACCACCAATTTATGCTTAGATTCATCCCTACCCTCTGCCTATTCCTGCTCGGCCTACTGCTGCTTTCTTCCTGCGAACAGCAGGAAGCCAACCAACAAAGTGCAACTAGCAGCGAGCCCGCAGCAAAACCGACCTTCCAAAAGCAGCAAAAAGCGGCGCCTAGACAACGCAACCCCGCGACATCTATCATCAATCGGATGAACAAGCACCTGGAGCTGAGTGAGGAGCAGATCAGCAGTATCGAAAAGCTGGCTGCCGAGTATGATTTCAAGGGCAGCAGCCGGAAGGAAATACGGGCCAAGCGCAAAGCCTTTCGCAGCCAAGTTCTTGAATCAGTGCTGACCGAAGAGCAAAGACAGCAGTACGAGGGGCGGACCCGGAAGCAAAAAGAATAGGTCCAAATCGTTGAAAAATCGCGCTAAAAATAGTATCTTTATTCAGTTATATACGATTTTTATACATATTAAACTTGATTCCCATGTATAAACTACTTATCCTACTGTTATTTGTGAGTTTCAGCACTGCTGCTTACAGTGCCACACCGGCAACTACTGCTCCTGTTACCATTAGCATGGATTTGACTGATGATCCAGGTGATCGCATGGTCAGCAAGCTCAACGCCAAAATTACTTTGACCACGAGCCAAGAGCAAGAGATCAAAAACATTGCTTCAGATTTCAACTTTGATGGCCTCAGTGGAGCACCACTTAAGCAGAAGCGCAAGGAATTCAGAAAGAAGGTAATCGATGAGGTATTGACTGCCGATCAGATTACTTCTTTGAAGGCCCAAAAAGGCCAATAGTCTTGAACTAAAAGGGGAACTAAGCACATTCATTTCCCCACGTTTTATAAAAAAGAAAACCGATTATGCAGGGACCTTGGTCTCTCTAATCGGTTTTCTTTTTTACTTTATGCCCGGCATGAAGGTTTCATTTTTATGCCTTTTTCAAAGATTTTCGTAAAGACCGAGGTAGGTCTCTACGGCCTTTTCGAGTTCGAATAAACGCCGTGGAATGATTGACCACTGCTTCCGATAGGCTTTCTCCAATGTACGAGAAAGACCTTCTTTCGTCATGTCTTCCATTTCAAGATACGTACCGCTGACCACCTCTGGCAAAGCGCCCTGGGCAGAGGAGATAATAGGTACGCCCAGCCCGACCGTCTCAGCGGCCACGAAACAAAAGCCCTCGCTGTAGGAGGGAATGACCACGCAGGAGGACTGGCAAATTTGGGTGTATAGCTCGTCCCGGCTCAGCTCATGTCTCAAGTCAATATAATCCTTCAAGTCCAAATCTGTGATGAGTTGTAGGATGTTGTGGTACATCGCGCGGGGTTGCCGGGGCAGGATCAGCACTAGGCGGCTGTCGGGGTATTGCTGGCGAAACTGTTGGGCGGCGGGCAGCAGGAGGTCCAGACCTTTGGAGATGCCGAGGCGGCCGAAGTAGGTGTAGGTAAAGGTAGGAGGTGGCTGGTGGGTGTAGCTTTTCAATTCTTGATAATCCAATCCATTGTAAATTCTGGTGATTCTCGACGGGGCGATGCCCTGCTGGATCAATGCTTTGCGGGTGAAGTCGGAGACGGCGATAAAGCGGTCGAAGCCGAGGCGCAAAAGGAGTTGTTCGTAGTAGTAAAAGGCCGTCTTGGCCAGGCGGGAGGCGAAGGGGAGCCGCTTCCACAGGGGGCCCCAGGCTTCGTGGAAAGTGACGAGAATGGGGCGGCGGCAGAGGCGGGCGGCGAGCCAGGCGGGCAGGGCCGCATTGTAGGTGGTGGTGTGCACCAGATCGCTTTGGCGAGTGTGGCGGATGGCGCTGCGCAGGCTGAGGAAGGTGAAGAGGTAGCGATTTCGACAATCAATGCGATGGATTTGGACTCCGTTGAGGCGTTCCTTGCGGGCCAGATGGGGATCGAAGCGCGTGGTGAGTACGCTCACCTGATGACCTCTAGCGGCCAAGGCTTCGGCCAGACTTTGGAACAACTTTTCGGCTCCTCCAATGTAAGGATGGTAATGCTCCAGCACGAAGAGGATGCTCATTGCTGCTGCTTTTCCTGTTCTTTTAGTGCTATTTTTCGGGTCAGGACGGTGATGGCGTTTTCCTGTTTTTTGATCAGGCTGTACATTTTGAATTGTACAAAAAATATGATGCCGATACTGAGAAAGAGCACCGCATTGATATTGCTTTTGATGCCGAAGGCGGCGGCGATGGAATTGGAGATGGCATCGGGAAAAATGGCGAAGATGCCTACCGACAACCAAAAGCCAATGCTGACGATGGTTTCGACGTTAGTGGCCTTGGACTTGAGGTGCCGGGTGATTTGGCTGATGATGAACACCAGGGCAAAGAGCGGCACCAGAATTTGAAAGATGCGAATTTCCATTTTATTTGAAAATTGTATTCCAGATGAAATTGAGAGCCGTTGTAATGCCGATTTGAAAGTCCTGCCCTTTGCTGATGGAATAGGCGGAATAGCGGACGGTGGATGCGGCTTCTTCGATTTTGAGCTGTTCTTGCTCGGCGACAATCAGCATCTCGCTACAGTAGCCAAAGCCATCGATCTCTAGCTCCAGCTTTTCGATGGCTTTTCTGTTGAGCAGCCGCAGGCCGGATTGGGTATCGGTGTATCGGCCTTTACAGAAAACGTTGGTTAAGGTATTAGCAATCCCGTTAAAAATGATACGAGTCACAGGAATCTTGCCGCTGGTTTGCAGAAAACGGCTGCCGATCACGATGTCGCATTGGGTAGCCTCCATTTTTTCCCACAACTTCAACAAATCCGCCGGGTCGTGCTGCCCATCGGCATCCATAAAGGCGAGGTATTGACATCCCTTCATCCGAGCCAGCTCAATACCCGTCTGCGTAGAGGCTCCTGCCCCTCGATTGACCAGATGCTGCACCACCATAGCGCCACAGCTCTCGGCCTTCGACGCCGTTTGATCCTCACTCCCATCGTCGATCACGATAATCCGACGGAACCCACAAGTCTGAATCGTCTCAATCACCTTACAGATGACGGTCTCCTCGTTGTAGGCCGGCAGAACGACCCATATGTCATGGAGTGGAATCATAAATTATTGTATCTCAAACAGCCCAAAACTACCCAGGTAGGCCACTTTACCGACCAGTCCAGGACGCGCCTGCACCGTCTGCCCATCGGGCAGCAGTAGCAGCGGAGCTTTGGAGTCTTTAACATAATTATCGGTAGCCACCAGTTTCACCTTCGGCGATTTAATCAGCAGATTGATCAGGCGAAGCCCTTTCTCTCGCAGCGATTGCTCCGGTGTCTGGTCGATCCCGGGGGTACTCAATTCGTAGAGAATATAACGGAAGCCATTGTCTTTCAAGATATTAAAAAACTGGCTATCGTCCTTCAATAATCGAGTAATTTCATCAAACTTCCCCAGAATATTGTCATAAAAAATGCGGCGATCGTTGCGGTCTATGTGATACCCCAAATAGGTATTGACACAATAGATTTTCTCCGATTGGTCGGCA
>JBCDGZ010000018.1:0-68002 GCA_038750655.1 Bacteroidota bacterium
AAAAAACTACCCCAACATCCCAAAACCGATGTTTTTTACCCCCCAGTTCTGATTATGTATTTTGATTGGCCCCCCATTTTTTTCCTTCTGGCCTCCATCCCCTAAGCCTCCTATTCCCCCCTTTTTTCCTTCCTGACCAATTCTACATTGGCTTCGTGAAAGCCTTGCATGACCTTCGGGAATTGGTACTGCTGCCAAAGTTTTTCCAGATCAAAAGGCTGATTGTTCGCTACGCTCTCCTGCAGTTGATGGAGGTAGCGGTAGCTGTCCTTGATTCTTCGCTGCATTTCCTGATGATCCGTAGTGGCGTCGCCATGACCAGGGATGAGGAGTTGTGGAGACTGGTTATCCAGTATCCGCTGCGCCTTGTCGAGGGTGTTGAGGTAATCGTGGCTGCTGTGGTAGATGTAGGGAAATTCGATATTGCTCAGGTAATCACCGGCGATCCAGATGCCCAAGGGGGCAAGGAAAGTGAAGAGGCCGTCGGCATTGTGACCGGGCGCTTGGTAAAAAGAGAGGCGAAAATCCCCGATGTCTAGCTGTTGTTCCGCTTCGGCAATGATGAGGTCGACTGTGGGATAGGCGATGGGATAGGTTCGCTGGATATAATATTCATCATCGAAGTTGTTGATTTGCTCGATGATTTTTGTTTTGCTGCTGTTGTGGACAAAGGCAGCGGAGGCGATGACCTGAGCTTCGGGGAAGGCTTGCCAACCGATGATGTGGTCATAGTCGGAATGGGTGAAGAGCAGGTAGAGGGGCTGGCCCTTGGATTGTTGCTCCAGGTGTTGACGAATGAAGGCGACTTCGAGGGGGAGCCAGTTAGGGTCGACTAAGAGGAGAAAAGAAGGGGTGATAATTAGGGTGCTAGTGGTACGAAAAAGGGCACTTTCGAAGACGATACAGTGCTTATCTTGGTATTGAATTTTCATTGCTGTCCAACTAATATCATTTGTTTAACTGAGAGTTTGTTTGGAAATTATTAATCGGCCTGCAAATGTCACTTTTCTGCTGATGCTGCGTTACAGAACCGGGCTTCGTAGCGCGGCTACGATCCCGAACCTGCGCCTTGACTCAGCAAAAAATTGACTAATTTTCGGCTCAATGAACAAAATCCGAACAAACTCTAATATCTTTTGGCTACTTTTATTTATCAAAAAGAGGTTTTAATTTTGAAATTAGACTTTTTAAGCCAAATGCTCAGTTTAAGTCAACATACGATTTAAAACACCAGATTCCATAAACTTAAAACAAAAAAAATGACGAGTATTATTGCAAATACCCGAATCTTTACTTCCTCGCGTTTAGGAGTGCTGACTTTCCTGCTCTTACTCTTCAGTACGGGCCTAGGCACCCAGAGTTGCAGTTCTCTTTCTGTCCCCTTTAGTGCCGAATCCCTTAATGCCGCTAAGAATATCAAAATGGCCGCGGTCAAGTTGATTGGTAATGCAACGAATGACTACAGCGCCCACGCTGCAGATATCAGTGCGCTAACGACCCAGGTCAATGATCAGATCAAGACGGAGGAAGCTCGTGGAGCCAATAACAAGCAAACGGTTGAGATGTATAAGCTGATGATGAATCCAGAAAAAAATCTTTTGGGGGGCTTCCTCAATCGCTGGAAAGCCGAAGGTCAATTGAGTTCCTTTTTTGTCGACGAAGCTAAGAAGCAAATCTCTAGTAATTTTGATAAGATCATCAATTTGGAGAATAACAAAAAGAAGTAATTTCCGTAAAGCCTAATGGAACCCTTGGCTTTTTATCACCAAGAATATGTTTGGAGGCAGTCATTCAGGCTGCCCCGTAGGGACTCCTTCGGAGCAAAATCCAACTTTTGGAACCTAGCTGCGGCTCACTTCCGGCAGGCAGGTTTTTTCGTGCGTAGCGCGGCTACGCACGAAAAAAGAAGCCTTGCTAGAACCCTAAATTTAAATTTTTCGCTTCTAAAGCACCACCTCCTAACATATTCTAAAAAACCGTTTTTATGCCCTCTAATAAAGAGTTCAACCACATCATGCGAGGTCTGCGAACGCAAATTGAAGCCCTCGCTGGACTGACCGTCCGCAAGTACCGCAAGCAAGCTGCACGCGATGGCAAACGCATGCTCACGGCTATGAAAAAAGACTTGAAGCGCTGGACGGACCTGCTGGATCAGGGTGCCCTGACGCCCACCGATTTTGAATGGCTCGTCAATAGCCAGACTGATTCTATCAAGATGTCTGCGCTCGAAAGAGCTGGATTGGCGACGATCCGGGCCGATGCCTTTAAAAAGTCAGTATTTAACCTGATTATCGATGCTGCCTTCGACGTCATTCTCGACGAGGATGATTCAACGCCGGCTTAGTGACCGAGAGCGGCGGTAGGTGGAGACCTACTTACCCAATACCGCCACTCTTCTCATTTCGTCCGCCTGCTCCTTACCCAAATAACCGTCAATTACGTAATGGGCTAGGTATAAGGTCGGAATCAACAAGATGGCGACTACGAATTTATAGGAGTAGTTGACCGTACCAACGGCCCAAAATAGCGACATTTCCCACTTGGCCGGGCCTAGAACAAAGGCGATATACAGCACAACAAAACTATCGATACATTGAGAAACCAGTGTCGAAACGGTAGCGCGCAGCCAAATCCGTCCTTCCCCTACCATTTTTCGGATACGGTAAAAAATATAGGCGTCTAATACCTGTCCGACTAAAAAGGCCACTACTGATCCGATGATGATCCAGTTACTCTGGCCATATATACCTGCAAAGGCCGCTTGCATATTGTCAATCCCCATTGATTTCCCCTGGCTGACCCAAAATTCTGCCGGAGAGAGGGAGATCGAAAAGTAAATCATAACGAACCCGTAGATGATCAACCCGACGACTAGGTAGGAGAGCATTCGGACGCCTTTCATCCCGAAATACTCATTAATTACATCGGTCATAATAAAAACAATGGGCCAAAGTAATACCCCCGCAGTAAACATCAGGGAGCCTTCCTGGCCAAACAAATTCCAGTTGAGCGGCGGAAGCCCCAGGGTATCTTCGAGGGCGAATATTTTGACGCCGACAAATTCAGCGATTAAGGCATTGGTCACAAAGAAACCTGCCAGAACAACGAATAGTCTGACCCGTTTATCATCAAGCGTATTTTTCATATCAAGTAGGCGTGTGTGTTTTTTGGAAAATTAACAGTATCCAATAAATATCACAAAAAAATGAGTAGTAATCCTAGCTGTACAGTCAGATTATACCAACATTTCTACTCACTTCATGTTGAATGTGTATCTTTGTCCGGCTAATATAAAAACTATAAATGCTAGCAATAAATGGCTAAAATTTCAATTAACCTCAAAGACGGAACCCTCAACGAAGCTAAAGACATCATCGTTGGGATTGACCTCGGGACCACCAATAGCCTGGTTGCCTATATTGATGATGGCCAGCCCCGCGCGGTGAAAGATAAAGAGGGTAAGAGTACTTTGGTCCCTTCTATCTTGCATTTTACACCTGACGGTCAGACACTGGTCGGCGATGCTGCTCGCCGCAAGCTGGTGATTGACCCCGCCAATACTATTTATTCTGTCAAGCGGCTGATGGGTAAATCCTACCATGATGTAGAAAATTTCGAACAGTATTTTGGTTACCAAATCATCGATGAGGATACGGATAGCCTGGTCAAAGTACGTGTACAGGATCGTTTCTATACGCCCATTGAGCTGTCTGCCGAAATCCTAAAGGCTCTCAAAAAGCGCATCGAGCAAGAACTGGGGCAGCCGATTAGTAAGGCGGTGATCACCGTCCCAGCCTATTTCAACGACGCTCAACGCCAGGCCACCCGCGATGCTGGCCGTCTGGCTGGCCTCGACGTCCTGCGCATCGTCAACGAACCGACCGCCGCCAGCCTGGCCTACGGCATCGACCGCATCAGCGAAGAGGCCCAAACCATCGCTGTATACGATCTCGGAGGCGGCACCTTCGACATCTCCATCCTGCAAATCCAGGACGGCATTTTCGAAGTCCTCTCTACGAACGGTGATACTTTCCTCGGTGGCGATGACTTCGACCGCGTCATTGTCGACTACTGGATTGAAATCAATGACCTCAGCATTGAGTTGCTGAAAACCAATAAAGAACTCAGCCAGGAGCTGCGCCTTCTGGCCGAAAAGGCCAAAAAAGCACTGGGTACCCAGGCGGCCTTCAAAGAAACTATCCATCAAAGCATCAACTGCCAGATTACTACCGAAACCTTCGCCCAGCTAATCCAACCGCTGGTTGAAAGAACCCTCGCTGCCTGCCGAAATGCCCTCAAAGATGCCAATCTGAAACCCGAGGACATCCAGCACGTCGTGCTAGTCGGCGGTTCAACGCGGGTACTGAAGGTGCGCCAGGCCGTCACCCAATTTTTCGGTGGCCGCGTCTTCGCCGACCTCGACCCCGACGAAGTAGTCGCACTGGGCGCTGCCATCCAGGCCGATGTTCTGGCGGGCAACCAAAAAGACCTGCTGCTGCTGGATATTACTCCCCTCTCTTTGGGCATTGAAACGGTCGGAGGGCTGATGGACGTCATCATCGCCCGCAATTCCAAGGTGCCCAGCCGGGTGGGCCGCCAGTACACCACCTCGGTGGATGGCCAGAAAAACCTCAAAATCGCCGTCTACCAAGGCGAACGCGACCTGGTCGAACACAACCGCAAGCTCGGAGAATTCGTCCTCAAAGGTATTCCTCCGATGCCAGCGGGCCTGCCCAAGATCGAAATTCGCTTCCTCCTTAATGCCGATGGCATCCTCAAGGTCCAGGCTGAGGAGCTGCGCTCCGGCGTCGAGCAGGAAATCGACATCCAACCCTCCTACGGCTTGAGCGAGGAGGAAATGGGCCGTATGCTCCTCGAATCCATCCAAAACGCGGAGCAAGACATGAAAGTTCGTGCGCTCCTCGAAGCCCGCAACGAGGCCAATAACATCTTGCTCTCCGCCGATAAATTCCTCGTCCAACACAAGGCTATCCTCAGCTCGGAGGAAATCGCCATGACGACTGAGCTGGCGGGCCAGCTTCGCACTGCCGTCGCTGGCGAGGACAAAGACTTGATCAATAAGCTGATGGAGGACCTGAATGAATATACCGGGCCGCTGGCGCACCGTGCGATGGATGTGACGATTGCGGATGCAATCAAGGGGAAGAAGGTTGATCCGACGAAGTAGGGGGGCAGCAAAAACTCCTTATCTTAGCGCCAAAAACACACCATGAATAAATTGCTCCTCAGTCTTTCTTTCCTGTTATTATTGGCAGCCTGTAGTGGAGATAAATCCGCTTCGCAGGGCGATGCCCTCCAAGTTTTTCGTTACAATCAACACAATCCGATTACCTCGCTTGATCCTGCTTTTGCGCGCAGTCAGACCAATATTTGGGGGGTGAATCATCTGTTTAATGGACTGGTGCAGTTGGATGATGGGCTGAATGTACAGCCTTGTATTGCCAAGCGTTGGACGGTTGCGGAGGATGGGAAGACCTATACTTTTGCCTTGCGCGACGATGTGTACTTCCACGATGATGAGGCATTTGCCGGAGGGAAGGGCCGTCGGGTGGTGGCCTCGGATGTGGCGTATAGCTTTGGGCGGATCATAGATGGGGCTGTAGGCTCGCCGGGGAGTTGGATATTCAAGGGGCGGGTCGCCGCGCAGGCGCCTTTTCAGGCTCCTAATGACTCTACTTTTGTGCTGCAATTGGCTGCTCCATTTCGCCCGATGCTGAGTATCCTGACCATGCAATACTGCTCAATCGTACCTAAGGAAGCGGTGGATAAATACGGTCGGGACTTTCGCAGTCAGCCCGTCGGGACCGGGCCGTTTAAGATGAAGCGTTGGTTGGAGAACCAGGCGCTTTTTTTGGAAAAAAATCTTCGATATTTCGAAACAGAGAATGGGCAGCCGCTGCCTCACCTAGATGGGGTACGCATCAGTTTTATCAATGATCGAAAGACGGCCTATCTGGAATTGATCAACAACAAGCTGGATTTGATCTCTGGTTTGGAATCTTCTTATATCAATGAGTTGCTGGATGCGGATGGCAATCTATTGTCCAAGCACCAAAACAGTCTGCAATTCTTGAAGACCAGCTATTTGAATATGGAGTATTTGGGGATCAATATCAAAACGGTGGAGGGGAGTAGCCCGCTAGCCAATCAGAAAATCCGGCAGGCACTCAACTACGGCTTTGATCGGCAGGAGATGCTGCGCAGCTTGAGAAATGGGGTAGGGAAGCCCGCTGTTTCCGGTATTACCCCCCGGGGCCTGCCCTCCTTCGATGACAAGAAAGTCCCCGGCTACACCTTCAACACCGTCGAGGCGGACCGCCTGCTGAAGGAAGCTGGCTTCCCTAGGGGCGAAGGCTTGTCCGAGATCACCCTGCTCACTACCAAAGATTACCTCGATCTCTGTACCTACATCACCAAAGAATGGGAAGAGTGGATCGGTATTAAAGTCAATATCGAAATGAGAGAGTCAGCCCTGCTGAGAGAAATGATGAGTCGAGAGCAAGCCCCTTTTTTCCGGGCTTCCTGGATCGCCGATTATCCCGATGCGGAGAGTTTTCTGACCATGTTTTACAGCAAAAATCCGGCTCCACCCAATTATACCCGCTACAGCAATCCTAAATTTGACCAACTCTACGAGGCAGCCCTTGCTGAAAATAATGATCAGCGTCGTTACGAATTGTACCAACAAATGGATTTACTGCTGATTGAGGATGCTCCGCTTATCTTTATGTTTTATGATGAAACGGCCTTGTTTGCCAACAAAAGCATCAAGGGCTTGAGCCGCAACGCCATTAATTTGTTGAATTTGAAGCGGGTCAAAAAATAAGGGTGTAGAACACTACCGCTCTTAGTTGCTGTAGAATAGCTTCTGATTGGACACTTGTTGATTATCAATTGACAAACTGACAATGTAAATCCCAGAGGCTAGGTTCTTGGTGGGAAGGATGCTGTTGAGCCTCCCTTTACCCTGAAACCCTAGATTAAAGGTTTGTACGTGTTGGCCTAGCAGAGAATACAAGGCTACTTGGACGGTCGCGGCTTCTTGCAGATCGTAGTTCAAGAAGATTTCTTCCCCACGATTAGGATTAGGATAGATCGCCAGGGAAGGAGAGGCGGAGGGTGGAGTTTGAAATTGTAGTTGAGTTGGAAATTCGTATCCCTCGGTGCTGTAGGCTACTGCGGGTGTTTTTGTAGAGTTGAGCTGAAGCATCTCGCTCAACTGTCCGCTTGCTAGGGCTTTGAAGCGTAGGGCAAACAGCGTTTCCTCTGCATCGATGGCTAAGCCCGTCAGGGCGTTCCAGCTCAAGGTCAACCAGCCTTCGGCCCCTTTATCGGTATAAAAATGCTCCTCCCGCAAATCCAGCGAAGGATGGCGCAGTTCCAATGGCAAATCCACAAATTCTAATATGTTCGGATCAAACTGCACGGTGGATTGCAGCGCAATAATGTCCTCAAAATCCCCTGCTTTAATTTCGACTACATATTCCTCACCCGGTAGCAGGCGCTGATCCTTAGCGTACAAATCGAGGCGCTGATCCGCCCGGGCTTGCCCGCCCGCAAGAGCCAGCACATCCGCACTATTATTCAAGTCACCAACCTTCAAGCCTCTAAAATCCTGCCCCGCCAAGTCTTGATCAAGCGAACTGACCGTAATCGACTCCGGAAAATTGGCGTTAAAAGGATTGACCGGATTGGTAAAAACATGATCACTAGGAATGAATCGCCAGGAGGTATTCTGCCCAAAAACGGAATCAATCTGTAATACCAGTCGCCGCAGCAGCACCACGTCAAAGGTCGTCACCGAATTGGAACGATTGATGTCGGCCGCAATGATTTTATAAGGTGAATCCAGGGTATCGATCTGAAGAATATGTCGCTGGGCTAGTACAATATCGAAAGTGGTCACCCCATTGCGGTGGTTGTTATTCTTCGTTGGCTCCAAAACTGCGCTGGTGCCTTCGGCAATCTCCGTAAACTCAAAATCTCCCGTCCCATCGGTAATAAAAGGCGTCGCCGCATCATTAAAAACCAAGCGGACACCACTGATGGCATTCCCACCATTCCGCCGGACATTTCCACTCACCGAATAATCAACAATCTGCCCCGGCCGCTGCGCTCCCGTCGCCGCAATTGCCACATCCAGGGCATCAATGTTGCCCTGTACCCCACCGCCCGAAACATCGTAATTAACCGTTCCATCCGGTGAGATGACAATAAAGGTTGGCGTCCCAAAAAATGGCCCATAGGTGCCACCGAGATAGGGCTGTAAAGCTATTAGTGCTCCACCGTCCTGCCCTACACCGGGAAAACTCAAGCCCTGTGTCTGCTTGTACTGCGCTACATCCGCATTGCTGTCTCCCCCCATACTACTCAGCGCAATAAACTCCACATCTCCACTACCGGCTCCCCAATCCTGGTAAAGCTCCTCCAAAAACGGCGCATGTACCCTGCAGGGTGGACAGGCGACAAAGAAAATCTCAATCATCACCGTCTTCCCTTGGTTGAGGTAATCAGCATAAAGCGAGTGGCTGGTGCCATCAGAAGCGGTTACAGTAAAGTCGGGAGCAGGTTGGGCAAACGTGGCTAGGGATAGCCATAGGGAGGCTACGAGTGCAATAATGGGCCGTTTCATGGGTTTTCTGTTTGTTGTTTTGGCTAAAATCTTCTACAATTTAGCAAAGTACGGCCATAATGTCCAGTATTTTGGGCTTATCTTTGGGCCTTCGGCGGCTTGCAGACCTTTTGGCAGCGAGGGGGGGAACGGTGGGATGTGGCATAGCCATCCCTTCGGGGCCTTTGGCATTTTGGTTGACGGTCGACGGTGGACGGCCAGACGTTGTAGTTTGTAGCGTTGCGCGAATAGTACGCAGCTCCGCACTTTTCTACCTGCGTCTCACCACCCGTCGGCAGGCGTTCGTTCGAAGGTAACCGTCCACCGTCCACCGTCCACCCCAAGCACCAAAGGTGCCACCCGTCAACCAAAGCGCCAACGGTGCGTTAACTATACACAATGAAGCAAAAAGTAAATTTCAAAGATCTCGGCAATATGCCCTACCAAGAAGCCTGGAACTTGCAGACCGAGCTGCAACAGGCCTCGATTGCCCACAAGCTAGCCCTGCGGAAGCTGGAGGAAGCGGCGCGGGCCGAGCAACAGCGCAAGCACCACCTGCTATTTTGTGAGCATCCTCATGTCTATACCCTGGGCAAAAGTGGCTCAGCAGATCATTTGCTGCTCAATGAATTGGGGTTGAAGGAAAAGGGGGTGACCTTTTTCAAAATCAACCGGGGCGGGGATATTACCTACCACGGGCCGGGGCAAATCGTCGGGTATCCGATTTTTGATTTGGATGGCTTTTTTACTGACGTTCATAAGTATGTGCGCTTTATTGAGGAGGCGGTCATTCGGACTTTGGGGGATTATGGCTTAGCCGGGAAACGGATCAAGGGCTTCACTGGGGTGTGGTTGGAGGCGTCGGAGGGGCAGCCCAAGCGGAAGATTTGTGCCATCGGGGTGCACCTGAGCCGCTGGGTGAGCATGCATGGTTTTGCTTTTAACATCAACACTGATCTTAAATATTTTGACTACATAGTTCCTTGTGGAATAACCGATAAGGACAAGGTGGTTACTTCACTGGAACGAGAATTGGGCACAACTATTGATCTGGAAGAAGTGAAACAGAGGCTTAAAGGACATTTTGCCGAGCTTTTTGATTTTGAACTCCAAACTTCCTAAATTTGCGGCGCATCCAATAAGCCTGAGCAACCTATTCTCAAAGTCGTTGTTAAGATGAAAAAAGATATTCCTGAATATAAAGTTGAAGACTTGGCCATCGCCATTGTTCCCAGTGAGGACGAAGAGATGTGGGAATCCTATATCATTAACCTCAAAGATGAACCCATCAGCAGCGTGTTGATCAACTCGAAGGGCTACGGAGAAGTAGAGGGAGAACAGATCAAAACGACCACCTTGCGCCACTTCTTTGAGCAAATTGGTCCCCTGCAAATCCACAAGATAGAACCGGTGCCGATCAATCTTTTCAAGCTAACCAATGAGTACTGGGTCAGCTTCCAATATGGAGGCTACATGTACGATAAGAAGTACGTTTTTGTCAAAGGCAGCATCGATGAGCTGCACTTTACTCCCATCCCTTTCCTCGACAAACGGGGGGTGATGATCCGTTAAAATCCAAGCCCATCCTGTCGAAATTAAGCTGAAAGGCATAATTTTTGCCGCATTTCGAGCAGAACAACCAAAACTGCGATGAACGAGATTCGAGTCGCAATTTGAACTAACTAATGCCTATTTGACATGAAGGATTTAAGGACGAGTGATCTTAGACTACTCTGTAGTATTTTTGGCGAAGCAGGTTCTACTATCTGCATTTTTGATCCCAATAACTATATCCCCGCCCACGAAACCGGAGAAATGCTCTATTTCGACCGCCTGGAAGAAATGCGGAAAGATTTACTGAAAAGAATGGAGGAAAAACTGGTTTTGTTTAACCTTTCTAATAATGAACTACTGGACATTTACTGTAAGGAAAATGTGCTCAGTATCCTCAAATTCCACGAGCGCAGCAGTGCTGTTTTCAATCCTTTTGCTACTTATTATTACCTCACCGACGAGGAAGGCCGCATCAACTGTATCCAATCGCCCGGCGCAAGTAAGATTTCGTTGAGTTTGAAAAAAGAGGCAGGACTCAGTGCTCGTATCCAGCGCTCTGTGGCCCAGCAGGGCTTTCGAATGGGCCTGCAACGCTTTTTGGCCAATGGCAGCTTCACTTTTTACCATAAAGGCCAGAACCCCGTAGAGCGCACGATCAAGCAGGAATACGATGGCTTTACAATCAATATCAACTGGCAAGACGGCCGTACCAATGTCTGCCTAAAGGCTTATCACAATGGCAATATTTGCCAAACCGTTGAAGGACAGTTAAAGGAATTCGTCGGACGGCTCCTGACGCAGTAGATCAAACAAGTACATTCCCTTATTGTAAAAATCGATGATTGCCTTAGGCGATAGCAGCCTATTGTGGGCATAAAAGATGAGGAAGTAGTTGATGCCTTCCAGTGACCAGTCTTTTTCGACCGTGAAGAAGTTGAGCATATCGTTGGTCATGACGTAACGGACCATTTCTTCATCTTCTCCTTGCAAAAGGTACTGCTTGGAAAATTCGGGAAATTCTGCAAAATCAATATCCTGCTTCCAACCTAGATAATTGCCTATTCGGTGAAAAAAATGTTCAGGCTTCATTAAAAATTGAGGTAATCCCAGTTGCTTGGATTGCAGGAAGAATACCGTTTGGCGCAACACCCTGGTGTTATTTCCGCCACCAATAACGTACTTATAGTCAAACAGATGGAGTTTGGATTGGTGCCATTCATCTTTTTGGTGTAGGATATTGTAGATTTTCTTGCTGTGCCCTCTACGGAATAAGGCAAAATCGCGCAATAGGGCAATCAAACCGTATTCGTCGGATGCTGTGAAGTTGAGGTCCAGCTCGTAGGCGACCTTTTTTAAGTTACTAATTCGTTCTCTTTTGCGATCCGAAAAAATTGACATAAGGTGTTAAAATTCTTGCTCAAGCAGGGCAGAAGTGCAGCAATAACCCTAAATTTGCGCTTCAAAATTAATACAAAATATGGCAAAGCAACTAGAGGCTAAAAAGGTCAGCGAATCCGCAACGGTGATGACTGAAATGATCATGCCTAATGATACTAATCCCCTAGGGAATTTAATGGGAGGCAATCTGATGCGCTGGATGGATATTGTGGCCGGTATTTGTGCTGGTAGGCACTGTGAGGCTTACGTTGTCACCGCCTCTGTGGACCATGTTTCTTTCCAAAAACCCATTCATGTCGGTGATGTCATTACCTTGGAGGCTACGGTCACCCGAGCGTTTAACACCTCCCTTGAGGTTTACGTAGAAGTCTTTGCCGCAGATGTTAAAGGTAAGAATAATCGCCGGAGTAACCATGCTTACTTTACTTTTGTTGCGCTGGACGATAAGAAGCAAAAACCGAAGGTCGTCCCACCGCTATTGCCTTTGACCCGCGAGCAGCAGCAGCTCTACGATGGAGCGGCCCGCCGCCGCGAGCTGCGCCTGGTCCTCTCCGGGCGGCTTAAACCTGAACAGGCCGCCGCGATCAAAAACTTGTTCGCCGAGGGCTAAGCGGAGGGGGTGTTCGTATTAAATTTGAGGACATCTATCTATTTTGCAGGCCCTAACTGTGGATTTTAGCTATCTTAAGAACTACAAAGCAGATGCAATAAGCTTATGAAAAACTCCATCCTGACCCGTATGATCGGTATGCTGATCGTCTACTTCGCACTCGAATATTTCGGCGGTTCCTTTGGTCGTACCGTTCTTTATCCCATTAATCAATTGGTGACCTTCCTCCACGAATTTGGCCATGCCCTCGGTGCTATTCTCACCGGTGGCTCCGTAGAAGCCCTGCAGGTCAATGAGGATGGCAGTGGTTTCACCATTACCCGTGGCGGTAACCGAGGCATCGTACTCATGGGGGGCTATATTGGCAGTGCGCTGTTTGGCAATCTCTTGTTTTACATTGGTGCCCGAAAAGAACGCTGGGCCGGCTGGACCCTCAACATTTTGGCCGGCTTGATGATCTTCTCTAGTCTCTTTTGGTTCAATTCCTTATATACCTCCGGTTTTCTAATTGCTTTTGCCATCGGCATCTACATCATCACCAGCCGTACCAGCTACGCCCGCGAAGTGCTGATGTTCCTCGGCCTGGTCAGTATCCTCTACATCATCCAGGATTTCAACGTTGGCCCCTCCTCCGATTTGAATGAATACGCCAAGCTCTTTGTCGTCATACCCGCCACGGTCTGGATGTACATCTGGTTGTTTATCGCCCTATTGCTGAGCTTTATGAACCTGCGGATGATCTTCAAAGAGAAATAAAAAATTAAGGGCCGGGTTTTTGTGAACCCATAGAAAATGCTTATTTTTTGACCACTTCGCCATTGAAGGAACTACTTTTAATTGGTCGAAAAACTTCATTCCATGAACAGCCCTACAAAAACAATCCTGTGCACAGGGGTAATCCTGCTTATTGCAGCCCTTTGTTGCTATTTTTTCCTGCCCACCAATCCTCCGCCTATTCCCGTACTCAGCTCCGTAGAGACCAAAATGCAGGCCTACGACCATTTTTTTATGCAACGGGCCTATCCCGAATCGGCCATAGACTTGGAGACCTACTTCCAGACCATGCAGGGCCTACAGCATCGGGTCCAGCATCGCAACCAGCCCGCTGGCTTTGATGGCGACTGGCAGCTGGAAGGCCCCGGCAACCTTGGTGCAAGGGTCAATACCATCGCCGTTCATCCCTTCGATGAGCAAATTATCTATGCAGGTTTCTCCACCGGCGGGCTGTACAAAACTACCAACGGTGGCCAGGACTGGACACCTATTTTTGACGAACAGGCTTACCTTTCTATCGGCCACATTACCATCGATCCCACTTTCCCGGATGTCATCTAT
Source organism: Bacteroidota bacterium (assembly GCA_038750655.1). Classification (GTDB taxonomy): domain Bacteria; phylum Bacteroidota; class Bacteroidia; order Chitinophagales; family Saprospiraceae; genus JBCDGZ01. The sequence goes on from JBCDGZ010000018.1 coordinate 13,530, forward strand.
GTTGGCACGGGGGACCCCAATATCTCCGGCTATCCTTTCATTGGCAATGGGCTGTACCGCAGTCCTGATGGCGGTGCCACCTGGCAGCACCTGGGCCTAGAACAACAGCGCATCATCTCCAAGGTCATCGTTGACCCCTCTAATTTCAACAATCTCTATGTCGCTACGATGGGCCTGCCCTTCGAGCGCAATGCTAATCGTGGCCTGTACCGCTCCAGGGATGCTGGGCAAAGCTGGGAGCAATCGCTCTACATCAGTGATTCTACCGGAATCATTGATATGCTGATCAACCCCAACAATCCCGATGTTCTCTACGCTTCAAGCTGGGACCGGATTCGCAATAACCAGGAGTCAATTGCCTACGGCTTTGGCGCGGGTATCTATAAGACCATTGATGGTGGGGATAATTGGACGCAGTTGGGCGGTGGCTTGCCGACGGGGAAGTTCTCTCGCGTCAATCTGGCCATGTCCCACATTAATCCCAATCATATTTTCGCCATTTATGTGGATACGACCTATCAGGTACACGCGATTTATAAAAGTATGGATGCCGGAGGTACTTGGGCGAGGATTACACAGGGGGGACCAGGAACACAGCTGGCCAATGCGCTCGGTGGTCAGGGCTGGTACAACAGTAAGATTAGGGTGCATCCTAATAATGACAATACGATTTACTTGCTGGGCGTCGATCTTTGGCGCACGACGAGTGGGGGGACGGTTTGGACGCGTGTGGTTGCTCCGCCGGGTACGATTCAGCCCCATGTGGACAACCACGACCTGGTCTTCACCCTCAATCAAAATATTATTCTGGGGACCGACGGCGGGCTGTACCGGCAGGATGCTGGGCAGTCGGTCTGGTTGGATATTGATAATATTCCAACGACCCAATTTTACCGGGTAGGCTATAATCCCTTTAGGCCGAATTTATTTTACGGAGGGGCGCAGGACAATGGTATCTCTTCGGGCAGTGCTGCCGATCCTGATAATTGGGATTTGATTATGGGGGGAGATGGCTTTCGGACCCTGTTTCGAGAAGATGATCTTCGCAGGCATTATATCCAATTCCAGTTTGGGCGGATTTTTTCGACTTCCAACGCTGGGGTAACTTATCAGCTGGCCACCTTCGGCATCTCTCCATCGGAGGACCGGAACTGGGATGCGCCAGTGATACTGAGCCAGCACGATACGGGGCGGGTGTATACGGCGACGGACCGGGTGTACAGCGCCGTGGACCCATCCACCTTGGCCCCTTGGTCAGCGATCAGCCCGCCGCTGACGGGGGCAAGCGCGATTCCGGGGCGATTTAAGACGGTGAGTGCGCTGGCCGAGTCGCCGGTACAGAGTGGACTGCTGTACGCGGGGACTTCGGACGGGCAGGTTTGGCGGAGTGAGGATGCCGGAGGCAGTTGGAGTCTCATTAATACGGGCTTACCTGATCGCTATGTCAGCTCAATTACAGCTTCTCCCGATCTGGCTGATTTCGTCTACGTTACTTTTTCTGGTTATCGGGATAATGACAATACCGCTCTAGTCTACCGCTCTTGGGATCGAGGAGACAGCTGGTTTCCGCTGAATGGCGATTTGCCCGATCTGGCGGTTAATGACTTGCTCGTTGCTCCGAATAATTTGGACTTGGTCTTGTTTGCAGCTACAGACGGCGGGGTCTATGCAACACTGGATGAAGGCAGCAGTTGGCATCGGCTAGGGGGAAATATGCCCATTGTTCCCGTTTATGATTTAGAATTAAATGTCGAGCAGGAGCGAGTTATCGCGGGCACCTTCGGCCGCTCCATTTTCAGTTTTTCCCTAGATAGTATCGGCGTTTCTATCGATGCACCCAGCTTGGCGAACTATGCCGGTAGCGTAAAGACCCTTGCCGGGGAAGGAATCAACAATGTTACCATCAACTACCGAGGAGGGGCCAATATCCAGAGCATCCCAGCGGAGAGTAACGGCGATTTTAGTATCAACAATGTCCCCTACAGCCCTGATTGCAGAATCCGGCCGGTGAACAATACGAATCCAACCAATGGCCTCACCACCTTCGACATCGTTTTGATTCAAAAACACATCCTGGCCGTTGACACCCTGGATTCGCCCTACAAGATCATCGCTGCCGACGCCAACGGCTCCAATTCAGTGACTACCTTCGATGTCGTCTTGCTGCGCAAATTGATCCTGCAAGTCGATACGGCCTTTGCCCAAAACAGCAGTTGGCGCTTTATTCCCTCCAATTACATCTTCCCGAACCCCGAAGATCCCTTTGAAGAAGATTTTCCAGAAATTTACGAATGCGCTGGCAACCAGAGCGGCGATAATAATGTGTTTTTCACCGGAGTGAAGGTCGGCGATGTCAATCAAAGTGCCAATCCCGCCAATTTCAACGAAATTCAAACCCGAGGAGGGAAGGATTTGGTCATTCGCCTGAGAGAGGATTTGGACATGAAGGCCCTGGAGCGGTACCAGCTTCATTTCTATGCAGATAATTTTGAGGAAATGGTAGGTTGTCAGTTCACCTTTGATTTTGATAAAGAGCGCATTAAGATCATCCGGGAGTTGGCCCCCGAAGGGCTGGCGGTCAATTTTGATAATTTCAACTGGGCGCTTCGGGAGTTTGGTGCACTGCCTTTCAGTTGGAGCAATGCCACCCCTAATAGTGTTTCTAGTGATCAGCCGCTGTTCAGCTTTGAGATTAGAGCAGCAGTAGATGGTAAGCTCAGTGAGGCACTAGCCATCAGCTCCCGCTATGTGCTGGCAGAGGCCTATAATGAAGCCGGAGAAATTTTCGATGTAACACTCGAATATGGCCTGCTGACTTCTACCACCGCAAGTCCATCGAGCACCGCTTTTGTTGCTCCTCCTCAGCCCAACCCCTTCCGAGAGCAAACGATCATTAATTTCCGTACGACCCAAAGTACCGATGGAGTGTTGGAGGTAAGAAATGTGCAGGGTATCCTGCTACGAAGAGAGCGCCGCAGCGTAGTGCCCGGCGAGAACTACTTCCGAATCAGCGGAGACGACTTGGAAGCCGCCGGGATTTATTATTATACGCTTCGTCTTCATAATGAGACCTTTACGGGCAAAATGCTCTATTTAGGACATTAGCCTCACTTTGTAAAGTAATTGGCAATAAGTCGCTTAGCACCCATCTGGCGAGGATTTCTTTATACCTTCCCTTCAACACTATTGAACCTTATGGTGTTACCTGATCGAATTTTATATACTATCCAGAACTAAGCTGACTCTTATGCGATCATTACTTCTACTCCTCCCTGCGGTGCTGCTATTGGGCATCGGTTATCTCTCTTTTTCTTCTTCCTCCACTGCTCCCGAAATCAACGACCGTTTGGATGCCAAGTACGAACCGGCCGAGCACTTTTTGCTCTCGCGTTCTTATCCAGATGATTTCTTTGATGTGGATGCCTATGTCGATGCCAGAAAGCAAGCTGCCTATGCCGCCAATTGGCGCAACGGAGCAGGCTTTGACGCTGAATGGACCGTACAAGGGCCTGGTAATATTGGTGGACGTTCCAATACGGTAGCTTTACATCCTAGCAATGAAGATATAATGTACGCTGGATTTGCGGATGGAGGGGTATTTAAGACAGAAGATGGCGGCCTAAATTGGGCACCTATCTTCGATGAACAGCCCTTTCTGGCCATTGGGGATATTGTAGTCGATCCCAGTAATCCAGAGACGGTTTACGTCGGAACAGGTGATCCTAATATATCGGGCCTGCCCAGCATTGGAAACGGTCTTTACCGTAGTATTGACGGCGGTGATAATTGGACGTATATCGGACTAGAGGAAACGCGTATTATTTCCAAAATTGAGCTGCACCCTACCAATCCCGACATCATCTACGTTTCGGCGATGGGCTTGCCTTTTCAGCCCAATAGTGATCGTGGAGTGTACAAAACGATAGACGGTGGAGATACTTGGGACCAAGTGTTGTACTTGAGCGATACTACCGGAGTTATTGATATGTTGATCAACCCTCAAGACCCTGATGTGCTTTACGCTGCGGGCTGGGATCGTATTCGTAATAGCGGTCGCTCCTTGCTTCTGGGCGAAGGAGGGCGCATTCACAAAAGTGTGGATGGTGGAGCGACCTGGACGATGCTGCAAAATGGCCTCCCTAGTGGAGACATGAGCCGGATTGGACTGGCCATGTCCGGCCAAAATCCTGATGTGGTTTATGCGATGTTTGTCCATCTGCAAGGGGGCTATCAGCTGGAAGGCATCTACAAATCGGAGAATGCCGGGGCCAATTGGTCACCCGTTCCCACCGATTATGCTACTGGTCTGAGCGATAATGCATTAGGCGGTTTTGGTTGGTATTTTGGTAAATTGAGGGTCAATCCAAACAATGATGATGACCTGTTTCTGCTCGGTATCGACCTTTGGCGTACTCAAAACAGCGGTTTAACTTGGGAGTTGGCTGCTCCCGAATGGTGGGAATACGAAGTTCACGCCGATAAGCATGATCTGGTCTTTGCTCCTTCTGATGACATCGTCATTGCCACTGATGGTGGTTTATACCGTACTAGTGATGATGCGCAGAATTGGGAAGACATTGAAGATATTGCCACGACTCAATTCTATCGTGTGGCCCATAATCCCCATACTCCAGCATTCTACTACGGTGGAGCGCAGGATAATGGAACCACTGGAGGTAACAAGGAGGACATCAATCAATGGCCCCGTATTTTTGGTGGCGACGGCTTCCAACCCAATTTTGATCCGGAAAATCCCAATGTTTTTTATGCGGAAACCCAGAATGGTGGTATTTATGTCACTTTTGACGGAGGCTACTACTTTCAAAATGGTACTATTGGTATCGACCCTGATGATCGACAAAACTGGGATATGCCTTATCTAATTAGCCCGCATTCCCGAAGTACGCTTTATACTGGAACCGATAAAGTCTATGCCGGTATTTCGATTGACTCCTTTGCTATTCTGGAATGGGAGGCGATTTCTGAGGAGCTGACGGTACAGCCCAGTGGCCGCAATCGCAATATCAGTGCGCTTGATGAATCACCGGTTGTGGAGGGGCGCCTGTATGCAGGTACGGCCAATGGTTATGTCCATACCCAGAATCCTACGACAGGGGCCTGGATCAATATCACGGCGGGGCTGCCCGAACGCTATGTAACCGACATCAAGGCTTCTCCGACCTTTGGCGATCATGTTTTTGTCAGCCACTCGGGCTATCGCGACAACATCAACATTCCACATGTTCACCTCTCTAAAGATGCCGGTGCTACTTGGGAAGACATTTCTTCCGATCTGCCGCAGTTAGCTGTTAATGCCATTTATATTCTACCTAATAACATGGATTCTGTCATCTTTGCCGCTACGGATGGTGGGGTATACGGGACAAAAAATGGTGGCAATTCCTGGGCTCGTCTGGGCAGCAATATGCCGAGCATTCCAGTCTTCGACCTGGACCTTAATCCTGATCGCAATGAGCTAGTAGCGGGCACCTTCGCCCGTTCGATTATGACTTTCCCGTTAGACTCTATTGGAGTGAGTAGTGAAATGACGACTTCAACTTCTAGCGAACCGAGCCTGGCATTCCGGGATCGGATTAAAATCAGTCCGAACCCTGCTAGAGATTTTATCGAGGTAAGTTACTTCAATATCGAGCCGGGGAAGGCATCAGAGATTGTGGTCATCGATGCCACAGGCCGTTTGGTGTTGAGCCGGAGAGGAATCAATACCCGGGAGGTCAGAGAAACTTTCGACATCTCCTCATTACCTTCAGGAAATTACTTTGTAAAAGTCAAAGTACGCCACGACATAATGAGCAGTCAATTCATTAAGCTCTAGGTCGGGTTTCAGGCCTACTACTCATCGAAGATTCTACCACTGCGGTGAATGTGATTGCTACTCGCTTGCTGAGTCCCCATCATCAGTACGTTCTGGATATTGACGTAGGCAGGACGAGTAGCCATAAAGTAAATGACTTCGGCCACATCCTTTGATTTCAGGGGATTAAAATCCTCATAGATTTTGGCGCGGTCGGTATCTCCATCGAAGCGTACCCGAGCAAACTCTGTTTCTTCGACGTGGCCAGGGCTTACCTGGCTCACCCTGATGTTGTGCTTGTGCAGGTCCAATCGTATCGACTTGGTCAGTGCATCGACTGCATACTTAGTAGCGCAATAGACATTACCGTTGGGGTAAACCTCATGGCCAGCGGTAGAGCAAACATTGATGATGTGTCCTTTCTGGCGCTTCACCATCTGCGGGCTAATGATACGGGTGATGTAGAGCAGGCCCTTGATGTTCGTATCGATCATGGTTTCCCAATGTTCCAACTGCCCTTCGTGGATGGGCGCATAGCCTTTGGCCAGCCCAGCATTATTGATCAGGATGTCCACCTGCTTAAAAGCCTCCGGCAGCTCATTGAGCGCCGCCTTGGCGGCGTCGAGATCGCGTACATCGAAGGTCAGGCACTCGCATTCCGTATTGTAGCGAGTTTTAAATGCCAGCTGTAGGGCTTCCAGCTTCTCCTGCCGACGGCCGGTGAGGATGAGGCGATAGCCGTTCTTGGCGAATTCCTCAGCGGTGGCGCGGCCGATGCCGGCCGTCGCTCCGGTGATCAGGACCGTAGAGGTGGTTGCCGGTACGGAGCTAGCGGCCTTAAGGGCTTCGTAGCGGAAGGCCTCATCGTTCTCCGGCGTACGCAGCTCGGGGTTGATGAGATAAGATTGTTGATAGTATTCGGAGGCCGCTTTGCGGTTGCCTTCGCCGTGGTAGATCAAAGCTAGATCATAATTAGCGAAGGGGTGGTCTGGTTTCATCTTTAGGGTCTTTTCGAGCTGCTTGATGGCCTTTTGTGGCTTGTTGAGGCGCTCGTAGAGCAGTACGCCGTAAACGTAGCGGGCATCCGAATGATCAGGATCTTCCTTGATCGCTTTCTTGAGGTAGTCCCCAGCCTTCTCCGCTTCACTTTCGAAGAAGTTGGTGGTCAGTAAGCCCAATTTATAAGCCAAACCAGGGATGGCATTATCGATGTTGTAGACCTGCTCGTAATGCTTGTGGGCCTCGATAAATTCTTGCTGGAATTCAGCGACTTCGGCAAGCCGCAAGTGAGCACTAATATGCTTGGGATGCTTTTCCAGCAGCGTGCGCAGCTCTGTTACTGCCGCCTCACTCTGCGCATCCTGTTCCAATAGTGCTTCGGCATAGCGATAGCGGAGTCGAGGGCTCTCCGGCTGGTGGTTGATGGCGGTCTTTAGGACGTCCAGTCCTCTTTCTAACTCGTGATCATCAAAGTGAACCTCTGCGGCGGCCAATATCTGATCGACACTGGGACGTTGGGGGATTTCAGCTACGATTTCATCGATGTGCTCTTCTTCCGCTTCCACAGATGATGATTCAGCTGCTTCCTCCTGTTCGCCTTCCTCGTCCTCCTCCTCCTCATCGTCGAACAGCGATTGTAAGAGTTCATAAGAGCTTTCCTTGCTATTTTCTTCTGTTGGTGGCGTCAGCGAATCCTGGCTCGGTGGAGTAGGTGATTCCTCATTGACTTGCTCCTCAAGGGGATGATCACTAATGGCATCTGGTCCAGCGTTTCCCTCGATGTCAATATCCAGACTCAGTTCTTCGATTTCTTCCTCAATCTCTTCCAGTTCTTCTTCCTCTTCAGCTTGCTCATTCTCCTCAATGAGTTGACTGCGTTCCGATTCATTGTTCAATTCATTGATGATCGGTTCGGCTTTAGAGAGCAAATCCATTCCCGGAATATCCGACACCGCACCAGGATTGCCACTTACTGAGGTTTCCTCTGCGGCGACCTCGTGTACCAACTCCGGCTGTAGGGCGCCATTATTTTTATAATCCAAATAAAGCCCCAGGTTATCCGTCCGATTGAAGAGTTGTTCGAAGCGGTTATGGGCCAATTGATCAAAGGTCAGGTAGTCGAGGCCCCGTAGGAAGCGGAGAAATTCGCCAATTTCTGTTGAGATGCTGCGAATAACCTTGAGGCGTTCATTAAAATCGGCCTCCTCCTCTTGTTTCAAATGGCGCTTTTGCTTACGCATTTCCAGATACTGCTCCTGCCAGAAATTCATATACTGGATGACGCTGCTAACCCGCTCAAAGGAGGTCTTGACAATACTAACTTTCTTGGTGAGCGGATCAATATACTGTCCATTAGTGATCACGGGCAGCAATCGTCCGGCGCTATTCAGGTTTTGAACCATCAACAGGGCCTTGTACATGCACTGGCTGGAGCGCAGGAAGTTATCACTGATCAGCAAGACCACGTGGCCGGGCTTATTTTTTAGCAATTCGCCCAGGCTGTTATCAGACTTGGCGCCATCACAGCCAATATCCTCGATTGGCAGCCCCGAGCCGTTGAGCCGCTCCATCATGTCCTTGGCGGTATTTTGATTGTCTTTGCAGTAAGCCAGAATTATATTTCTCATATGCTTTGATCGTCTGGTTTTGTAAAATTTTACGTGCCTTCTTCGACTAAAGTTTTGACATAGGCTTTAAAATCTCTTGTAAAGGGCTTGTATTTGCTAGTTGCTGGCCCCGAAAATCCGGTATGGATGCGTTTAACATTGTTGTCGCGGTCTAAAAAGATCATCGTAGGGTAGGAGAGGACGTGGTTGAGCATGGGTAGGGATTGGGCGGCTTCTTTTTTATTATAGTAGCCTGCCAGCAGCACTTCATAGGGGATTTCAGCTTTCTCTTTGTAGATTTGGATGGCTTTCTTTGCCTTCGTTTTGTCTCTGTGCTTCTCAAAAGCCAGCCCAATCACGGCCAACTGATCGTTAGGATTTTCTTTGAGGTATTTAGTTAAAAAGCGGGTTTCGTCTCGGCAGTTGGGGCACCAGGTTCCGAGGATTTGGATGATCTTAACTTTGTTTTGGTATTGGGGATCATCCAGGCTAACCATCTTTCCCTCCGTATTTTCAAAGGCAAAGTTAAAGGTCTGATTCTCGCTAGCAACGCGCGTCAAGGTATCTGGATCGGCCAGTTTGAAATCGAGGTTACGTTGGGCTTCCCAAGTCGTCAGATAGTGGGTGCCAGAGCGGAAGCTGCCGATGAGACTGCTGTCCTCCAGGATTTTTCCTTCAAACAAAAAGGCGTGCGCACCATCGAAGCAAGAGAGGTAGAATTTATTGCCTTGCACCGTACCTTCCAAGAATCGATAATCGCCCGTCTCGGTCAGGAAGGTGCCAGTGAGGTGATTATCCTTTTGCTTAAACTCACCAATGGCTTTATAGGGATCGTCACCGTCGGTACCGAAGGTCGATTCCCAGGCTCCGCTGATGTCCATTATCGGTGTTTCCTTGAGGGTGGTAAAGCGGTCCTTTTTGCCCTGTCGGGCGACAAAGGGGACGCGGTAATTATCGCGGGTCGTCACTTCCCAATAGCCGGAGATCACGTTGGCGGTGTAGCCGGCTTTGATAAAAGATTCGTAGATGGGGATGTTGATGATCATGGTGTCTTTGGCGGTGGAGCGGCTGCGGAACAGTTGAATATCATCGATGCGGATGCGTTCTTCCGCATTGATGATTTCGATATGGAAATCGGTTTCATTATCGTAGATGACTTCAAAGTGGAAGGGTAGGCGTCCGGGGATGATTTCATCTAGCGAAGGATTGATCGGCTTACCGTCTTCGTCGAGCGCAATCTTCTGGGCTTCCAGTTGCAGATTGCCTCGCCAAATGCCGGGAGCGACGCTGGTATAGGGGTCCTGCATGACAAAACAAGCAGACTGGAACAGGGGCAGAATCAAGAGCAGATAAAGAGGGAGGCGATACAGTCGATTGGGCATAAGTAGTGCTAAATTTATTTGATTGTCAAGCATTTAAAAATTAGGCTACAAGTTAATAATAACTGAGCGATAGTCCATATATCACGGTCTATAGATTTGTGAGATTACTACTGTCCGGCCTTGTAGCGAGTGGATGATTGGACTAACTTTTACCTCCTCTTTCGCCTTTGAATTGGTCTTCTTTGTATTTGAAGAGGACGTTAAAGGTAGTCAAGCTGCCATAGATTCGGGTGATGTATTGCTGTAGATTGACCTTTTCTTCATCACTCAATTTGCTGCTATTGATGCGTTGCTCCATCACTCTGAGCCGATCCCGAACCATAACGATTTTGTGGAAAAAGGTCTCGATGGGAATTTCTTTGGCTTTAACGCTGTCGTCATCAGGTTTAAGAATGAGCGTGCCGTTTTTCCAGCGTTCCCCGAGGTCGATCGTTTCGCTGATGTCCAGCCAGTTGCGGAGGATTTTGATCAAGGATTTCTCTGCTTCGGAGTAACTGACCGTGGTTTCGGGAGCCACTGCGTCGATGATTTCCCAGTTGCTGTATTCTTTACCGACCAGTTTGATACCGTAGACCATAAAACAGACTTCGTAGGCGGCTTTGTGTAGACGGATAACGACGCCGTCGCCGTAGGCTGGATGTTTTACTCTTGAGCCAATGCCCAGTGTTTGTGTGCTGACTTCTTCCATGCAGTAAGCGTTCTTTTTTGGTGTAAAAGTGTGTTGCTAATACCAATCAGAAAACGGAAAATTTAGGTAGATTGTTTCGATTTTGGGCCTTACTTTTTACCATGATTGGCGGTATAGTATTCTCCCTCTTCAAGCCAACTTCGCTTGCCATTGGAGAGCAAAAACTTAATGGGCAGCGTCATTTGCTGTGTCCCTTTGGGAATGTAAACTTCAAAATGGAGGTGAGGCCCGCTGGACCAGCCGGTGTTACCGCTCAGGGCGATGGCCTCGCCCGCTTTTACCCGCTGTCCCAGTTCCACCAATACGCCGTTTTGTTTCAAATGACCATAATGCCCAAAGGAACCATCATCGTGGTAGATGAGTAAAAAATTGGCCATTTCCTGACAGCTGGCGGACTTGCACCCCTGGTTGGAGCTTTCCTTGAAATCCACGATCACCCCGCCTCTGGCCGCGCAGACCTTTGAGCCCACGTCCATATTGAAATCAACGGCATTGATGCCATTATGCGAAAAACGGCCGTTATTGCCCTGCCCCATCATGTGCTTACTGCCACTAGGGTAGGGTAGCCAGTAGGCATATTGATCATCGTGTTTGGTGTCGATTTCATTACCCATCCCCAGTGAGTAGCTGTAGCGGTAGCCGGCTGCCTTATTCGAGCTGCGACGCAGTTGGAGAAGCGGCTGCTTGCTTTCTTTGGGATGAATGACTTGATGCAGTGGCAAGGGCTTGGAAGGCTCAAAATTCTGTAATTCCGGAAATTCAAGCAAAATGGTCAACGGGCAAAAGCCCTGGTGGAGCACATAGAGTTGTACCGAGCCATCAGGCTGCGCCTCCTCCGTAATTTTAAAACGACTCATCGCAGCGTCGCTCTGCGCTTCACTATGGCAATTCAGCAGGAGGAGGGCCGCAATGGCAATCAGTCTTAAGGCGTACATCTTGGTCAGTTTATTTGTTTTTGAATCTTGAATAGCCGTAGGCAGCTACGACATATACAATACCCATTATAACGATGCCAAATTTAGGAATAGCACACCAAAGCGCAATTTTTGCCCAAAAATCTGATTTCGTACCCGCCAGTAACTGATAGAGGCCTGTATTTTCGATAATATCCAGTAGGCCAGCCAAGAAAATGAGCCAACTCAGGCGATAGCCCGTCGCTTTTAAAGCAGTGTTATTGAAATGAGGAGCCAGTTTGTAGCAGAAAAAGCCAATTGCCGTGCAATAAGCGGGGATGAACAAAAAATCAAGGCCGATCAAAAAGGCCGCCTTAATCTGACCAATGGGTCCCCAGTTTCCCATAAGCTCTTCGGCGCGGGAAAGGCTGCCCGCAAATTCAAAGGCGACGATGCCTTCGGCACCAAGCTGCCCTTCGATCACTATCATGGTCGTCATAATAAACACAACTGCGGGGAGGCTCACCCTCTTCAATGTTCGCTCTTGCCGGGTATTGAGGGATTGAAAGGGCGAATAGTAGGGACTTTTCATAGCAGAAAGGTAAGCCAATTGGTCAAAAACAACAAATCGATACCGAGACATGCCCAGTACCGATTTGTAAGACCTTTTAATTATCTAACTTGTCTATCTATTGCTTGATGAGCTTCAAGCTAGCTGTTTCTGTATTTGAAGTTAGCCGGACAATGTAGTTCCCCGCTGGGTAATTGCTCAGGTCGATTTGCTCTCGGGTCAAGCCCGTAGGGTTGACCGCCCAGGGAAGTTCCTGCAGCAGACGACCGTTGATGTCCAGCACTTGAAGGCGCGTATCGTCCAGGCCTTCTCCCTGCAATTCAACATTGACCAAGCCTGTACTTGGATTGGGGAAGGCTTTGAATTTACCTTCTTCTACCAACGTATTTTTAACCGAAGTGAGGTCACCGATCTGGAAGTCCCAGATACCGCGTCCGTAGGTGCCAAATCTCACAATTTCTAATTCAGGTAAGTATTCTACCGACCAATAAGTCTGGGTTGGTGCATTCATTCCGGACATGTCGAACCAGCGTTCCTCTTCGGCGATGTAGACGTAAGGTCCTGCCTCGGTAGCCGCAAAAATTAGGCTTTCATCTTCGTTGGAGGCCAGGCCGATCACCAGCGTTGGTGGCAGTCCTTCGTTCATCGGAGTGAAAGAGAAACCATTATCCGTCGTCTTATAAATCGCAGGATTGGAGTAGCCACTTCCACCGAAATAAACGGTATTAGCGTCTACTTTAGAAGGAAGGATGGCGGCACCATAGAGATACTGGCCGGTCGGAACGAAGTCCAGGCTTTGCTCCCAGCTCAACCCGCGATCTGTAGAAGTAAAAAAGCGGCCGTTGGTAGTGGCGGCGTACCAATTATTAGTATTGACCTCCGAGATACCAAGGGCAGATACTTCACCATTGGTTTCGGAACGGAAGTCAAAAGGCATATTTTCTACTTCTATGTCGAATCCATTTTGCACTTGCATACGGATTAGGTAAGAACCGTTGCCATCCTGCTCAGCACTACCTCCGGCTACATAAATGATATTCTGTGTAGGGTCGGGATCGGCAATCATCGGTGGAATCCAGACCGATTCGTTATTAGAGTCAATTCTGTAGGTCGCCGAGCGGCCTTCCGTTTGGGGAAAATCATAATAATTGACTGTTCCCCAGGGATAGACGGTCCAAAGTCTTGTTCCATTTTCTGTAAAAACAATATGGCCATAATCTCCAGAAATCACTTGATCCATAGACATGATTTCATCATTATCGGAGGTGAAGCCTCGTTGGAAGCCCTGATCCTGTGTACCACCATAGATGTAAGCGGAGTTGGTTGGATCAGTGCGCACATCATAAAACTGGCCTACATTAAGCCCCGACATGGCAATATTCTGATTATTCCGCGCCTCATCATAGGTAACGCTAAGTCCTCCGTGATTAGAGATCAGCAAGAAGGGATCGCCCTGGCGGTCCTTAAATTCATTGAAATACATCATGTCAGCGTGGAGCTTGAATTCCACATCACCGTAGTATTCCCACCAGCCGTTGATTTTATTCCAAGTCACCCCACCATCCACAGATCGGTAAGGCTCCACTTCGCCCATCAGCATAAAGTCTGGGTTAGAAGGCGAAATATAAATGCCGACCCTCCAGGGATTTTTTTCTAGTCTTCCAATTCTTTCCCAGTCAATCCCTTCATTTTCGGAGGCATAGACATATACGCTATCAACCTCATTGGCTCTATCATATTCAAAATCGTAAGCGATAAAACGGCGGGTATTTTCATCAACTTGGATAGCAGCAAGATTGGCCCTTGCCGACTTGAAGCCAAAGCCGCCATTATTGATAATCAACTCCATCCTGCCCGTTGACTCTAGATAGATATAAAAACGGGTGCTTGTACCACTCACCTTTTCAACGAGATAGACATCATTGGTTCCGTGTGGATTACAAAGTTTGTAATCGTTGAAATTGCCACCTTCCATCGTTTGAACGGCAATGTAATTCTTGCCTTGGTTATCCGAGCGATACACCCGAATATTGCCTTGGCCAGTTGGTCTGGCGAGCATGAAAACAGTTTGGTTTTCATCGTCGAGGACCAAGCCCTGCGAGCTACCGCCGGTAGAATTGGCCAGAAATATACCGCCGGATTGATTCCAAGTCACCCCTTCGTCATCAGAATAGTGGGGCCGACCAGCAGTAACAGCCAACCAACGACGTCCTTCATCCGTCTGAACTTGGGCCAAAAAGCCCTCATCGAACTGAAGGTCCTGGTTAATGACTTCCCATCCAGAACCATCGCGGGCTCCTTTCCAGAAGGTTCCCCCGTCGGAGATCAAGTAAATCTGGTCTTCTTCGGCATCATAGGCCGTAGCGATGACGCTGCCGGCCTGATTGCTGCTGCCGCGCTCCTTCCAAGTTCCGGTCAAATAGCCATCAGCGATGATTTCGTCGCCTCCCCGGCTACTGACACTGCTGCCGGCGGCGGCGCGGCGGCGATGCCGCTCAAAGCGCGTTTGGTATTCAATGGTTCGCCAATCGACACCAGGTGCCGCTTTGTGCATCATTTCCAGCCAAGCTTCGCGCTTGCTCTGGTTGTCTTCCCCCTCATCAGCATCCGTGAAAACCTCCGTCCGGCCATCCGTAGGAGCAGGATAGGCTTTGGCAGGCAAGGGCGTTGTAGAAGGAGTGATGATAAAATAGCTGGCAGCGGCAATGGCCAATAGTGCGAGAGTGAGTAGTGCGTATCTGGTTTTCATTTAAGTGTACTTTTTAAATATTTACATAGCTTTGATTAGTGAGTAGTAAGTTGACACTAGCCTCGGTAACCGAGGTTGTCAGTTATTGCTTGTTTGATCAATTATCCTAAATCAATGGGGAATACGGACGTTCTTTTCCTACCTATAAAGATAGGTATTTACCTACACAAAAAAGGGGCTTTGCTGTCAGCTTTCAGACAAATAATAGATTGAAAGGTCATCTAGATCACATCAGCAAGGTTGTCGTCCCAATTTTGCACCTTGGGTCGTCCCAATTTACCTACACTTTTACCTACCAGCATGGCCACAGTGGCATCTCCTGTGACATTGATCGTGGTCCGGCACATATCTAATGGTCGATCCACGGCGAAGATGAGGGCCAAACCGATCGCCATTTTCTCGGCGGGAAGACCTATTGTTTCCAGTACAATTACCAGCATCACCATTCCAGCGCCGGGAACGGCGGCCGAGCCGATGGAGGCCATTAGGGCTGTGAGGATAATGGACAGCTGTCCTCCCAGCGTCAAGTCGTGGTCTAGCGCCTGGCAAATGAAAACAGCGGCTACGGCTTGGTAGAGGCTGGTTCCGTCCATATTGATGGTGGCACCGACGGGGCAGACGAAGCTGGTCACTTCTTTTTCGACGCCGAGGTGCTCCTCTACTCGTTCCATCGTCACCGGCAAAGTGGCGGCGCTGGAACTGGTGGAAAAGGCTAATAATTGGGCAGGACTGATGCCATTGAGAAATTCGCGGGGCGATCGGCGGGTAAAGATGTACACGGCGCTTACATAAATGGCGACCATGAGTAATAATCCCCCCAATACGCTCATGAAGTACCACAGCAAGGCGATGTATAAATCTGGATTATTAGTTTCTACGATAAGGGAGGCCAGTAGGGCAAAGACGGCCAGGGGCGCGATGAGCATGATCAGGTCGACCATTTTGAGGATGACATCGTTGAGGCCGTCGAAAAAGGCTTTCACAGGGGCTGCCCGGCCGGGGTCTATCAGGAGTAAGCTGATGCCGAAGAAGATGACAAAGAAAATGACTTGCAGCATCGAGCGATTGTCGCTGGCGGCGTGGAAGATGTTGGACGGCACCATGTCGACGACAAACTGCAAGGGGCCTTTGCTTTTTTGCTTTTGGGCGCTTTCGACCCGTGCTGCGCCTTGGCTAGAGTAGGCCTCAGAAAGTTCGGTCAGGGTTTCTGGGCTGACTTTCTCTCCAGGTTGTACAATATTGACGATCAGCAGGCCGATGGTGATGGCAATAATAGTGGTGAGGATATACAGACCGATGGTGCGCCCACCGATTTGTGAGAATTTCGAAATGTCTTTAAGGTCAGCAATACCCTTGATCAAAGAGGCGATGATGAGGGGGATAGCGATGAGTTTGAGAAGATTAATGAAGATGGTACCGATGGGTTTGATCCAATCTCTGACGAGGTCGCCCCCCCAGCTGGTACCAGAAACGAGGATGCCAAATATAACACCGGCGAACATACCGATGAGGATTTGCCAATGCAGGGCTATCTTTCTCATGCGTAAGGGATTTTAGGTTAAGCTGTGGGGCACAAAATAGTAAATAAAACCAATTTTGCGCTACTCCGGGCGGATTACCCGGGTCATTTCCCGCTTACCGGGCGGCCCCGGCAGGGATTCCAGCTCGAAGCCGATGGCTTTCAAGATGCGCTTAACTACCCCCTTGGCGCAGTAGGTCGTCAAAACGCCACCTGGCCGCAGGGCATCGTACATTTTTTGCAGCATCGGCCGCTCCCAAAGCTCCGGCTGTGCGTTGGGGGCAAAGGCATCGAAGTAAATGATGTCGAAGGTTTGCTGGTAGCGGAGGGCTTCAAAGTGCTGTTGACTTTTCAGGAAAGTGAAATTGGGATGTAATGGATGGGGCTGCTCCCAGGCACATTGGTGCATTTGGAGAAAGTGATCCTCGAATTGTGGGCTTTGCAGCTGGGCGCAGAAGTTGAGGGTTTTTGCTTGTTCGACAGGGATGGGGTAGGCCTCGATGCTGGTGTAGTGGAGTTGCAATTGGTGTTGCTCGGCAGCCATCAGGCTCATCAGCGCATTGAGACCCGTTCCAAAGCCGATTTCGAGAAGCTGAAGTTGTTGCTGAGCCTGGGCCTTGAATAGAAGAGCGCGTTCGATAAAAACGTGTTGGGTTTCTTGAATAGCGCCGTGTCGAGAGTGATAGCTGACCCCGAATTGTTCAGAATGTATGGAATGAGAGCCATCATCGGTGATAAATAGGAAACCTTTCATATGAACACATATAAATCAAGCATGCCGGAACGACATACGATTAGAAAAGGGATTGCCAGACTATATTCTTTAGAAAGTATCCTCGAAACACTCCCGCAATTCATCCACCGTAATATCCAAATGAGAGGCATCATAAGTGCTCTCTCCATCGCGGATCAGGATGAGCTGTGGAGATTCGTGGTAAACGGAAAAGGTCTCAGCGATTAGCGTGGAAATGTCTCGATGGGCAATCAGATCGAGATAGTACATTTCTAGTTCATTTTCCCTGAAGTCCCAACTTTCTTCCAGGCGGTATTTAGCCATACTACTGATGGAACATCGGGTGCTGTGTTTGAAAATAGCGCAGGGTACGGTAGCTGATCGGGAGCGAATCTCTTCGACCTGATGAGCGGCAGTCAACGGAATCCAGTTGATCATACTTAGTCCTTTATGATCGCAGGCAGTTGATCGACAACTTCGGTGACAACATCACCGACAGAAAAAGTAGGACATCCCATGCCTCGGTTGCAAGAGCTAAGGCTGGCCATCAGTGCAAGAAATGCGATGAAAGGGATTAACTTTTTGATTTTCTTAGTCATGGTAATACTTCAGTTTGAAATTTGAGGGAACGAAAATACGAAGCCTTTTCTTTTAAGAAACGCTAAAATTAATAATTTTCAGTCTAACGCCCGACTTTCGATTCTTATTGTTTAACAAAAAAATACAGCTTAAGGTTTTTAGGTATATTTGTCGCCAAACATTAATTGTCCATGCGAATACACCTGATTGCTATAGGAGGGAGCGCGATGCATAATCTCGCTATTGCATTACATATCAATCATTATACCGTTTCTGGTTCGGATGATGAAATCTATAATCCTGCTCGCGATCGTCTGGCCCACCACGGCCTATTGCCCGCTCAGATGGGCTGGGATGCGGGCCGTATTCACGCCGACATTGACCTCATCATCCTGGGGATGCACGCGCGCCCGGACAACCCCGAGCTGGCCCGCGCCCGCGAACTTAACATCCCCATTCAGTCCTATCCCGAGTTTTTATATAATCAGGCGCAGCACAAAACCCGCGTTGTCGTCGCCGGCAGTCACGGTAAGACCACCACGACCTCTATGATCATGCACGTTTTGCAGTACCATAATCAGGATTATGACTACCTGGTCGGTGCGCAGTTGGAAGGTTTTGACAATATGGTACGACTTTCTGATGCGCCGTTGATGGTGATAGAGGGCGATGAATACCTTTCGTCGGCTTTGGATCGCCGGCCCAAAATGCTGCATTATCGCCCCCAGATCGCCATTATCACCGGAATCGCCTGGGACCACATCAATGTCTTTCCTACCTTCGAGAATTACTGTGAACAGTTTGCCCTCTTCTGTCAAAGTATGCCGGCGGGCGCTCAGCTGATGTACTTTGCCGCCGATGAACAGTTGGAGGCGATTGTTGCCCAGCACGGCCAGCACTTAGACGCTACTGGCTACCGTGCTTTTGCTGCGGAGTTGAAGGAGGGGCAGACAGTGCTGCGTCGGGAGAATGGAGCGCCAGTTCCGCTTTCGGTCTTCGGGCAACACAATCTGGCCAACCTACGGGCCGCTTTCCTGGCCTGCCGTCAACTAGAGATCAGCGAAGAGGCCTTCTTCGAAGCCATCCCTAGCTTCCGAGGGGCCGCCAAGCGGCTACAGCTGATCAAGGAATTGCCCGACAGCATCGCTTACCTGGATTTTGCCCATGCGCCCTCTAAAGTAGAAGCCACCATCCATGCGCTCCAAGAACAATATCCGCAGCGGCAGTTGCTGGCCTGTTTGGAGCTGCACACCTTTAGTAGTTTGAATCAAAAATTTCTGAAAGAATACCGCGAAAAGATGAATAAGGCGGATCAGGCCATCGTATTCTATAGCCCTCACACCCTGGAAATGAAGCGAATGCCGCCCATTTCTGCCCAAGACATCCAAACGGCCTTCGGCCACCCCAACCTACAGGTCATCACCGACAAAGAGGCTTTGGCCGCGCAGCTCAACCAGACCGACTGGACCGACCGTAACCTGCTTCTGATGAGTTCGGGGACCTTCGGCGGCCTCCACTGGTCCTCATTTCCCCATTTCACTTAGCTGGGGCTGCTGACCGGTTTTCGAGCTTAAAAAGCCTCTGAGCCGCTCTTCGATCTTCCTTCTATCCCGTACCCTTTTCCAGGCAATCGAGAGCATCGGAGATTTAGGGGAGTCGGTGGAATCAATGTGATAGTATTTCACCGAATCAATAACATCGCCGTAGAGCGCCATGATTTCCCGCTCGACCGATCGTTCCAATAAACTATCGCCCGTGAGCATATCAATGCGTTTTTCTAGCCGTACAATTTCTTCATTTCGCTCAATGTAGGGCTGATTCATCGCCTCCACAATACTATCGATCCGGGTAGATACCTTCGTCTCGATGCTGGTAAACTTCTTCAAATTGATCTCTGAAGTGGGCAGCAGTTCTACCTGAGCGTTTGGAATATAGCGTCGAATGCTATCTTTATAGGCATCGAGGCTCTTGGAGAGGAGCGGGGCGTAGACCTTGATGGTGATGTCCAGCGTCGAATCTGTGTGTACACTTTCCAGGGCATCGACGTACTTCATTTCCTTTTTAAAGCTTTTCAGCACGGCTGCTTTGACGGCATTTTCTTCATTGATATTTCTCAGCACCCCTCTTAAAATGAAAAAGCTGGGTACCAAAACGAGGATACAAAAGATCAAGATGATGCTGTTGGCCCGTTGGCTGCTGGTTTTATCCTGGTGCTGTACCGAGGGGAAATCCAAAAAGCGGACGATGGCAAAGGTGGCCAGAGCAACCAGTGTGGCGTTGAGAAAAAATAAATAGAAAGAATTGAGGGCAATTTGCCAGTTGTTGAGGTCGGTTAGGATGTCGAAAGTAGCTTTTTTGGCCGTTCCGTAGCGAATCAGGCTGGCGATACCGAAGCCCGTTACGCAGAGTGGAGGCATCAAGGCAGTGGCGATGGCTACCCCCGGAATGGCGTTGGATTTGTCCTTGCGGGAGCCCGAGATGATGCCAGCAATTCCTCCAAAGAGGGCGACCATAGCATCCAGCAAGGTGGGGCGGGTCCTGGCGCTGATCTGCGGGGTGATGTCTCCGAAGGGGGTAAAGAGAAAGTAGATGGTACTGGTAAACAGCGCAATGCCGATGGCAATCATAAAGTGGCGCAGCGAGATGTAAAGCCCATTGTAATCATTGATGCCAACGGCCATACCGACGCCCAAAATGGGCGCCATTAGCGGCGAAATCAACATCGCGCCGATGATCACCGCCTCCGAGTTGAGGTCCAGGCCCAGCGAGGCGATCATGATCGAGCACATCAGCAGCCAGGCGTTGGCGCCATTCATGCGCTTGTTATTGCGAATGTTGATGATGGTGCCTTCTTTGTCCAATCCATCCTTCAGGTCGATTAGATCGTGGAAGAAGTCTCTGATCCCACTAAAAATGTCTCCCAGTCCTCGGCTGATCTTTTCTTGTGGCTGCTTGCTATTGTTATTGGGCGTAGTCGACATCTTGGCTAATCGTTGATAAATTGAGGGCTAATTGGAGGAATTGATCAGTTGTCCATCCTCCATCACCAGAATGCGGTCGCTCATGTTGGCGAGTTCTTGATTGTGGGTGACGATGATGAAGGTTTGTTGAAAATCGTCGCGCAGGCGGAACAGCAGTTGGTGCAGCTCTTGCGAGGAGGCGGAGTCCAGGTTACCGGAAGGCTCATCGGCGAAGACGATCGCTGGTTTGTTCATCAGTGCGCGGGCCACTGCGACGCGTTGTTGTTCACCGCCAGAAAGCTCGGTGGGCTTGTGGGTGCTGCGTTCGGAGAGGCCCAGGTAGTTCAATAGTTCCTTGGCTCGCGCGCGCGCCTGCGGCTCCGACTGTCCGCCAATAAAAGCGGGGATGCATACATTCTCCAAGGCGGTAAATTCCGGCAGGAGGTGATGAAACTGAAAGATGAAGCCGATGTGTGTATTGCGAAAGACCGCCAGTTGCTTCTGAGACAGGGCGTTGGCCTTGGTGCTGTCGATGAGCAGCTCGCCGCCGTCGGCCCGGTCGAGGGTCCCAAGGATATGCAGCAGGGTGCTTTTCCCCGCTCCCGACTTGCCAACGATTGATACGATCTCGCCTTTTCCGACCTCCAGGTTGACTCCCTTAAGGACATGAAGGCTCCCATAGGACTTGTGGATATTACTTGCTTTGATCATTAGCACTCGGCGATTTTATACGGCGTTATCAGTTGTTTTAATAGAAAGCACCAAAAATAAAGATTCAGATCGTAATTTTTTATTTCTACTCGTAATAATTCAACTGAATCCAATCTCCATTCATAATATACTGACCTTCATTTGCCGCATTTTTAAAGACCAAAAAGAGCGTATCCAAGCCCTGAGCGGGGTTGATAGCGGTTTCAAAAACTTTGAAGGCTTCCTTATCCTTGTCAAAGTATTCGATCGTTTTACTGCCCAGAAGTTCTCCCGTTGATTGGCCTTTTCTCACCTCTACGATGCCTTGGTAAGCGTATTCCTTGTTGAAGGCGGCCCCAATGCTGATACTGCCCAGGTTATCAAAATCGATGGGATTAATTTTGATCTGTTTGCCGGCTCTAATAGACCCCACGACTTTCCGCCCCTGTGTTTCCCAAACCCCCAATGCCTTATCCAAATCAACGGCGTGCTCCAGCTCAATTTTGGGCGGGATAAAAGTGAATTCTTCGATCACCGATAGCGCAGAGCCTTCGACATCGGGGTGTCCATCATCCAAATAAGAGGCAATGAGCACGTATTTACCAGCCTCCTCGTCTTTTAGATGTTGATTAAATTCAAGACTACCAGCCAGGGGAAGCAGCTGTTCTTTTGTCTTCTTTTCAGGGTTTAGAGAAAGGATATAACTAACGATTTCATCTACTTCCTCAACGGATAGCTGGGGGTGAGGGGCCATCATTTGCTCCCCCCATATCCCTTGACTTCCCGTGATAATGCGGTGGATAAGGGTCTCTTTGTCCTTTTTGTCATACCGCTGAGCAATAGCGGAATAGCTCGGTCCCGCCACTTTCTTATCCTTGTGATGGCAAGCACTACAGTCCGAGGCATTAATTAATTGCAGTCCCCGGGGCGATACATTTTGCTGGTGGCCCACACTGGCTAGGATGAGGTCTTCTCCCTGGGGGATATAATCGAAGGTGATTTTCACTTTAGAAATATCTACGGTCCCGTCGGCGGAATTACCATCTTCCTTATCCATCACTTTGACTTGATAATTTACCTTTTTGTTGGTCCAATAGATCGTATTGTCACTGCTGAGATCGATGCTGATTTTTGGCGGTTCATTCCCCACCATTATCTTTTTATTCGTACTGGCACTTTCGCCTTCGTGATCCTTTACCGTCAACTCTACATCGTATATTCCTGGATTTTCAAAAACATAATCAAAATCAGGGACATTCTTTTCGATGATTAGTTTACCGTCTAAAGACCAAGTGTAGGAGATTCTATCTTGGTCATAATCCATAGATTTTGCCGCAGAAAAGTTGACGGCCAAGGGGGCTGAACCGACTTCTTTATCCACCTCAAATTGAGCAAGAGGGGGACGATTACCTGGATTGTAGGTAATCACGGACAGTCGGGCATCTAAATTTCGGCTATTCCATTTTTGGCCATATTCCAGAACATACAGTTTACCATCTTTAGAAAACAGCATATCCATCGGATGAGAGAATTCCGTATTGGGCAGAAAAGGATCGGCTTGAATCATTTGTTGATCTTTATCTAAATGGACCACATATATCCAGTCTCTCATCCATTCGTAGACCAACCATTTGCCATCAAAATAATCCGGAAAGGCATGCTCCGATGCCGGATAATCTTCTTTGTGGTAGATAGGGCCAGACATGGGATTGACGCCGCCCAAGCCGAGCCACGGAAATTCCTCAGACTTTTCATAACTGTACCAAATCATAGACTCCTTTATCGCTGGCAACTTTTGTATGCCTGTATTATTAGGGGAATTGTTGACAATATTTTCGGGGTCAAAGACCGCCCCGGATTTTTCTCTTGCAAAGTCATAATCAGTGTACATTTGATTGTTACCACGACTGTACGGCCAGCCATAAAAGCCGGCTGCTCTGGCTTGGTTGAACTCGCCCATCCCAACGGGCCCTCGCAAGCTATCGGCTAGCCCCGCATCCGGCCCGACATCCCCCCAGTACAAATACTTAGTTTTAGCATCAATAGATAATCGAAAGGGATTTCGGCACCCCATTACGTAAATTTCTGGGCGGCAGTTGGCGGTCCCCTCCGGGAAAAGGTTACCGGCGGGGATGGTGTAACTTCCATCCTCCGTAGGTTGGATTCTTAAGATTTTACCTCTCAAATCATTGGTGTTAGCCGCTGTTCCCTGCGCATCAAAGTGCTCCCGATTGGGCCTTTCGTCTATGGGAGCAAAGCCGGAGGACTCAAAAGGATTGGTATTATCGCCCACCCCAATATACAGCAGACCGTCTGGTCCAAATTCTAAAGAGCCCCCACTATGGCAACATTCTCTGACCAGGGGTATTTTAAAAAGTATTTTTTCATCCGATAATTTATCTTCCTTCAGGGTAAATCGAGAAATATGCTGGGTAGCCTCTGTAATGTTAGGCGAGTAGAACAAATAAATCCAGCTATTATCTTGGTAATTTGGATCAACGGCTATTCCCAATAAGCCATCTTCATTGTCGTAATGTACGTCCAGCGTGTCCAGGATAGTGACTCGCTCCGTTGCATAATCAAAAAGCTTAATGACGCCTCTTCGCTCGATGTAGATAATACCTCTTGAAGCCAGCTCATCCAATTCCATAGGTTCGTCCAGATTAAAATCCAGCACCCTTTTATTGAAACGATTTTCCTCGGGTATTCTCAAGGTTGAGGCTTTGGTGTAATCTAGACTGTTTGGCCCTATTGCATATTCAATACCTGCCCCAATTTGTTTTAAAAACAAAGGATCTTGGTAGGTTTCCTCCTTGTGTCCTAATGCCGTGTAAAAAGCTCGCCCGCCA
Source organism: Bacteroidota bacterium (assembly GCA_038750655.1). Lineage (GTDB taxonomy): Bacteria > Bacteroidota > Bacteroidia > Chitinophagales > Saprospiraceae > JBCDGZ01. The sequence continues at coordinate 37,564 of JBCDGZ010000018.1, forward strand.
TCAAATTGATGTTTCCAGACCACGGGATGATTTTTTCCGTTCGTACCTCCCTCGTAAGAAGATTCATCAACGGCTACCAAGACTTCAATGTTTGGATTAATGGATCTGAAGTTGTACCACTCCTCATTGAACGACCAAACTTCGGGGAGCCCCTTACAGCAAACTTCCCCTTTGCTAGTACAGCTTAGCTTCGCATCTTGAATCGCTGGATGACCGTCAAAATAGGCCCCTACCAGTTGATTGTACCAGGCCCAGTGGTATTCGGTATCGGTGGCTGCGTGAATCCCCACAAAACCTCCTCCAGCCTGAATATATCGCTCAAAATCAGCCTGTTGTATGTTGTTCAGAACATCTCCCGTTGTATTTAGGAAAATGACTGCCGCGTATTGCCTTAAAGAATCTTCGGTAAAATAAACGGCCTCTTCAGTGGCTGTAACCTGGATGCCTTCGGATTCCATCAATTGTCTGATGGATTGTACTCCTGCTTCAATAGAGGCGTGTCGAAACTCAGCAGTCTTTGAAAAAATAAGGACCTTTTTCTCCGTTTTCGAGCAGGAAGCGAAAAGAACAAGGCAAAGCAAAAAGAGGATCGTTTGTGATTGTCTTATTGGCTTAGGGAAGTGGATTATACTGTTCATACTAATTTTATGCTATACTTATTCTATGATTGTGATTCATTCTTAGAGCAATCAATTATCGACAAGCAAGCGTCCGTTACTACTAGTTGCTTCAGTAGGGCTTACCAAAAATAAAGATTCAGCTGATAATTTTGAGATTTTTTTCAATTTTTTCAAAGCATTTGGCCGTTTCCCCAAAATCCCTTTGCTTTGCACTCCATAAGCAGCAATCAATCATCAACAAGCCATGTACCTTAAATCTTTCCAGGACTGCCCGGCCTTTCTGGCCGGCGATCACACCCAAATCCGAGAGTTATTGCATCCAAATAAGGACACTGTGCCGCTGAATTACAGCCTGGCTCATGCTAGCGTTGGGGCGGGAGAGGCCTCCTTGCCTCATATCCTCAAGCGCAGCTCGGAGGTCTATGTAATCCTGCAAGGAGAGGGGGAAATGCACATTGATGGAGAGACGGCTCCGCTGAAGACCGGCCAATTGGTGTACATTCCGGCGGGTGCCAAGCAGCACATTGTTAATACTGGGACGTTAGAACTACAGTTTTTGTGCATTGTCGATCCGCCTTGGGCGGAGCTGGACGAGGAGGTTTTGGAAGGCGGACGCCATATTGGAGGTTAAAATTTCCGGCTTTTTACATTTGATCATAAAAAAAACTATATTTGGGGTAGAAATTTGTTTAAAGTTTTATTGTATTAACCTCAAACCCTTTCGTTTATAGCATCATTCTACTCCAACTCAAGACGAAAATAAAATTAGTGTGAATGTAGTCGTAGGCTGCTGTAGGTCTGTGGCGAGTGTGGTAAACTTTAAACAACTTCGTATGCGGATTCTTCAACTTTGCAAAAAATTTCCCTACCCCTTGAAAGATGGTGAAGCCATAGCGGTGAGCCATTTGAGCCGTTCTCTAGATGCCCTGGGCTGTGAGGTGACCCTCCTTTGCATGAATACCCGGAAGCACTATTTTGATAAAAACGATTTACCCCAGGATTTCAACCACTACAAGGAGATCCACGCCGTTGAAGTCGATACGGATGTTAAATTGGGTGCGGCAATCGCCAACCTCTTTTCCGATAAATCTTACCATATTCAACGCTTTGTTTCCCAAGCATTTGAGCAAAAATTGACGGACTTACTGCGTCATAATGAATACGATATTATTCAGCTGGAAACGCTTTATCTGGCCCCTTATATTCCATGTATTCGTCGCCATTCTAAAGCAAAAATTGCTATGCGGGCCCACAATGTAGAACACGAAATATGGGATCGTATCAACCAAAATACTCGTTTGCAGCCCAAAAAATGGTACCTCAAACATCTTAGTACGAAGCTCAGGCGCTTTGAAATTGCCCAATTGTTCGAGTATGATTTAATGGTCTCCATTACCCAAAAGGATTTGGACTACTTTAGAGGTTTAGGGTATAAGAAGGACGCTGTCGTAGTACCCATTGGTCTGGATCACCGGGAATATCCACCGGATAATCAGAGCTACAAGAAGGACCTCTCGCTCTCCTTTATCGGATCGCTGGATTGGATGCCCAACCAGGAGGGCTTGCGCTGGTTTTTGGAAAATATTTGGGAAAAATTGCTGCGACGCTATCCGCAGCTCAGCTTGCATGTTGCCGGGCGCAATACGCCGGACTGGATCAAAAAGATCAAAGAGCAAAATGTAAGTGTGTACGGTGAGGTGCCGGATGCTTCAGAATTCATCAACAAGCACTCTATCATGGTAGTCCCTCTGCTCTCGGGAAGTGGAATGCGAGCTAAGGTCTTGGAGGGAATGGCACTGGGGAAGGTGGTGTTGACGACCAGTATGGGCTTAGAAGGAGTGGATGCGCGGCATAAAGAGGAGGTTTTGATTGCAGATACGGTAGAAGAATTTATTGATTGCATCGATTTTTGCTACCGCAGCAATGGTCAGCTCTCGCAAATTGGCCATAATGCCCGCCAATTCATCAGTACCAATTACGACAATCTGCACATCGCTCAGCACCTGTTGGAGGCCTATAAATCCATTGTCGGTTGGAAGGTCGAGAAAAGCACCAAATAAAGCCGGCAAAGGCAGAATGTTATTCGGGCTGAATTGTTTAAGTTTGCACTCAGATTGTGAAGCCTAACCGCAGCTGATGAATTTATTCTTGCAAGTCATTTTTTGGGGATGTGTACTGGGTCTTTTTCATTCCTATCTTTTTTATCCACTTCTGATGAAATGGCTAGCCCGTGGAAAGCAATCGAAATCTCTTTACTTCCAAAACGAGGAAGAATGGCCCGAGGTGACAGTTGTGATGTCGGTGTACAATGAGGAGCAGGTGATGGAAAAGAAAATGGAATGCCTGCTGGCCCTGGATTATCCCAAAGAAAAATTGCATCTGTATATCGGTTCGGACTGCTCCTCCGATCAGACCAATGCCATTATCAGTCGCTTTGCCGAGCAAGATGCGCGGATTCACTTCTTCCCGTTCACCCAGCGCAGGGGCAAGCCCGGCGTGATCAACGAGCTGGTTCACCGGATGAAGGACCACCGTCCGCCCGCCTCTAATCACATCTACCTGCTTACCGATGCCAACGTGATTCTCGCCGAAAACACCCTCCGACAGTTGGTGCGGCACTACAAAGACCCCGAAGTCATGCTCGTCGACGCCAACATGATCAGCACTGGCACCCGAGCCGAAGGCATCTCCAAATCCGAGGACCGCTACGTTTCCTCCGAAGTCCAACTCAAGCATCGCGAAGGCCTGGTTTGGGGGCGGATGATCGGCCCCTTCGGCGGCTGCTATAGCCTGCGCTCCACCCACTACCACGACGTGCCCCCCCGCTTTCTGGTCGATGATTTTTACATTACCCTCAAAGCTTTCGAGCAAGGAGGCAAAGCCATCAACGATCTGGAAGCCTTCTGCTACGAAGGCGTCTCACACGACATCTGGGAGGAATACCGCCGCAAGAAGCGCATCTCGGCGGGCAATTTCCAGAACCTCCATACCTTTCGCCATTTGCTCAAATTGCCCTTCGATAGCTTGGGCTTCGCCTTCTTTTCGCACAAGGTCCTGCGTTGGCTAGGGCCCTTCTTTATCATCGGGGCCTTAGTGAGTAGCTTGATTTTATTCCTGCAAAGCAACATAATTTACAGCATATTGTTACTTTTACAGTTGGTAATCCTGCTGTTGATACCGCTGTTTGATACCATATTAAAGAAAATGAACATTCACCTACAGCTGTTCCGCAACATCACCTATTTTAATATGATGAATGTGGCGCTGCTGGAAGGATTTTTTAAATACATTAAAGGGATAAAAAACAATGTCTGGGAGCCACCTAAGCGTAACTAATGAACTACAGCTCAATACCATCGAAGAAGCTGTCGATGCCATCCGCGCCGGAGAAGTTATCATCGTCGTCGACGATGAGGATCGCGAAAATGAAGGCGATTTTATCTGTGCCGCAGAGTGCATCACACCGGAAATTATCAACTTTATGGCTACGCACGGCCGCGGCCTGATTTGTACACCCATCGATGAAGGGCGCGCCGATGAGCTGAAACTCCACATGATGGTGACTGATAATACCGCCCTGCACGAGACGGCCTTTACGGTCTCTATCGATCTGATTGGGCACGGCTGTACGACGGGCATCTCTGCCTACGATCGTGCTACGGGTATTAAGGCCCTGGTGAACCCCAAAACTAAGGCTAATGACTTTGCTCGTCCTGGGCACATCTTTCCCCTGCGAGCCAAATCCGGTGGGGTGCTCCGCCGAACTGGCCATACGGAAGCCGCTATTGACCTAGCTAAGATGGCCGGCTATTATCCCGCCGGAGTCCTTGTAGAAATCCTCAACGAGGATGGTACGATGGCCCGCCTTCCTCAGCTCGGCAAGTTGGCCGAAAAGCACAACCTCAAGCTGATTTCCATCAAAGATTTGGTCGAGTATCGGATGCGCAACGAGCGAATCATCAAAAAAGAACTGACGGTCGAAGTCGATAGCCCCTACGGTCCGCTTCAACTGACGGCCTATTCCCAAATCACTACCGGAGATATTCACCTGGCAATCAAACGGGGGGACTGGAAACCTGATGAGCCGGTGCTCGTACGGGTCCATTCCTCTACAGAAACAGGGGATATTCTCGGTACCTTGCTCGAAGGCTACGGCCAGCAGATGCATAAGGCCATGCAAACGATGGACGAAGAGGGTAAGGGCTTGCTGCTTTACATCCACCACGGGGAGAAGGGCAACAACATCCTCAATAAGCTGAAAACCTATATGGAGGACAATAAGGACACCCCTAGCACACCCGGAGGCATGGACCAGCGCGATTTTGGCGTTGGAGCGCAGATTATCCACGATATGGGCGTTCGGCGGCTGCGCTTGATTACCAAAAATCCTAAGCGCCGCATTGCCCTAGATGGCTATGGCTTGGAGATCGTTGAATACGTCACCCTTTGATGCGCCACGAGCGGAAATACAAAATTGATCCCCTGCACCTGCCGGTTGTACACGAGGTATTGCGCCAGCATCCAGGGTCGTTCCGAACGATTTTCCCGGACCGGCAGATCAATAATATTTACTTTGATACCCCCGGTTTGACGGCTTATAAAGATAATGTCATGGGCATTGCTGAACGCAAGAAATACCGCGTGCGCTGGTACGGCGATGATCCGCTGGAGGTGCAGCAGCCCGTATTAGAAGTGAAGATTAAGAATAATGAGCTGGGCTGGAAAGAAAGCCAGCAAATGGAAGGCTTTGACTGGAATAATTTGATGGAGCTGGCCCGCAGGGTAGGGCGAATGACTAAAAAAATGGAGCCCTTACAGCCGGTACTGATGAATGCCTATCGGCGCTCCTACTACGGTACGGCAAATGGCCAATATCGGATAACGATTGACCATCAACTGCGATTTTTCTCGCTGCTCCAAGCGCGCCGCTTTACGCGCTTTCAAATCAGTGAGCCGGTGGTTATTGTGGAGTTAAAATATGCCGCAGAGTTAGATGAGGCCGCTGAGGAAATCCGCCAATACATCCCTTTCCGTCAAACGAAAAGTTCGAAGTACGTTACTGGGGTTGATTTATTTGCCTGATATTAGAACTTCGGACACAGAATAGACTCATCCTCGAAGCTACCGAGATAGGTTGCTGAGAATTCAATCGCATTTTGCCCTTGATCGAAAGTACGGTAGGAATCAATGTTGACATCGTAGCTCAAGCCGAAAAGGACATTATTGAATTCGAAGCCCACCAGTACAATCACCGCATCCAAGGTAATTTCGTCCTGTTCGTTGCTCACCGGCCGCACCCAACTGCCGATGTGCAATGAGTTGCTATTGTAATCATTGACCCTGATGCGCAGATTGGTCCCTGTATTGACCTGCATATGTGGACCTTGCTGGGCGTAGAGGAAGCGAGGTTGCAATGACAGACGATCTGTTAGAGGAAGATCGGCGCTGAGTTGAGCAGAAAGTTTGGTGAAGAGCTGACTATTGCCACCGTCTTCTGGGCTGAAAAAGGAGACATCTGGCGTCAGAATGTGATGGAGGGCGAACCCAGCAAAGAAGGTCGTCCGCTTTTTCGGCGTAAAAGTATAGTTGAGGCCTACCGAGAGGTCGGAAAAGGAGAAATTGTTTTCCGGCAAATCCTCCCCCGTTGGACGGTCGAAGCCATTGAGGTCGTTGAACTGATCATCGAAAAACAGGTCTTCGTAGTTGATATTACGCTGAAGGATGCCCGCTTGGAAGCCTACTGATAGGAATTGTTTTTTATCAAAATCCAGTCCTTTGTGAAAAGCACCCGAGATCGCAATCTGGTTGGTACTAAAATCGATGCCGCCAACTTTATCGTTGAAGAACAGCAGTCCAATAGCAAAAGCGTCCTTGTATCTGGAGTCCAACTCTGCATCAAAACGTACATCGACGGCCGCTGCAAAGGTTTCGTAGGGGCTCTCCAAGGCTCCCCGCCATTGTTCCCGATAGATACCAGAAACCCGAAAGCGACCATTGTAGGCCCCGGTTAAGGCGGGGTTGAGGGTCAGCGGCGACGCGTAGAACTGCGTAAACTGCTTATCCTGCGCCTCGGCGCTATTCCAGATCAAAAAAGCAAGGAAGAGTAAAGTGATCTTTTTCATAAAATCTGTTCTAGGGAGAAAGTCAGGATGCAAAGTTAAAAGTTCGGCGCAATTAATTTGATTCTGAGCATAACTATTTTGCACTACCTGAACGGCGTTTATAGAATATTTATTATTTTGCGAAATCATTTTTGGCCCGAGAGTTGAATGGTATTGAAGGTGTTTTCATCCTAGATATAGAGTGCATTAATCAAAAGCTATTCCAGTATAACCGATCGGTATGAACTTCGGAATTTGTCCACTAAGTGTTGTTCCTTTAAGAAACAGTCCCTCTGATAAGAGCGAGATGGTTTCTCAATTGCTATTTGGGGAAATGGTGGAAATTTTGGAGCGCAAGGGCAAGTGGAGCAAGGTGCGTTGCACCTGGGATAACTACATCGGTTGGTCCGATACCAAACAGGTTAAGGCGCTTTCTCAGGAAGATTATGAAGCCTATAGCGGCAATTATGCCTACAGCCTCGAATTGGTGCAAGGTGCTATGGCCGAGGGCTATTACTTACCTATTACCATCGGCGCGACGCTGCCCAACTTTGACGGCATTAAATTCCACATCAATGGTAGCAGCTTTACCTTTAGCGGGCAGGCCATTACGCCGCTGGATTTCAAGCCCACTGCCGAGCTGGTCCTTAAGATTGCTCGCCGCTACCTCTACGCTCCTTATCTCTGGGGCGGTCGCTCTCCGATGGGCATCGACTGCTCTGGCTTTACGCAGATTGTCTTCAAGATGGTCGGTCTGGCCCTGCCGCGCGACGCTGCTGATCAGGTAAGCCGTGGCGAGCTGATTGACTTCATCGAGCAGGCCCGCCCCGGCGACCTCGCTTTTTTCGACAATAAGAAGGGCAGAATTACCCACGTCGGGCTGATTATGCCCGAAGGTAAAATCATCCACGCCTCCGGCCGCGTACGGGTCGATCAAATCGATCACTACGGCATCTTCAACGTGGATACCCAACGCTACTCGCACCGCCTCCGCGTCATCAAGCGCATCCTACCCAATGAGGCCCTAAACGTGCCCGCCAAAGCTGCAAGCACGGTTACGGAAAAGGAAAATTTACCAGAATTGTTTTGATTGGATTTGCCGTGTCTATTCTCAGGAAACACGGCTTGGACTTTATGCTATTCGTCAAGGCAGTGTCTTTCCTTGCAGAGGACCTAGCCCCAGCTCATCACATCTTCCCCCGCTTCATTCATAAGTTCTGTCCCTCCTTTAACCTGCTTGATCTGTTGCTTGGAGATGACTTGGAGTGACTTTATGGAGCGGAGTTGGAAAGTTACTTTTTTCATGATAAGGTTGCTTTAGGTTTTAGTTAAATAGGTTCAACGATTGTCGCTACTCGATTTATTATGATAAATCATTATTTAATGCTTTTGCTCTAAAGCTGAAAAGGGATCTGTAGACAGCCCCATATCTTTCCAGCTGCTGCCCGCCTTCAAATCCGTGATGGCGATATTAACCCCCATAGGACCGATGTGCGAAGTGGCAATCTGGGCACCCGTCGAAAGGGTTGTCCAATCGCTCCAACTGAATTCCAAACCGCCAACGGGGATGATCTTCACCCACATCTTCCAGGCTACAGGACGCTTATTTTTATCCAAAATCCAGACATAGGCATCACCGGGAGTGACGCCCCCCTGAGAGTAATCGACCTTGAGGCCTTCTCGACCATCGTCCAGTTGGACAATACTGCGCTGCGTACCTGAGTCATCGGCCTTAACAACGGCATTGAGCCAGAAGCTATCGTTACAGAAATGCGCCCATGCTTTTTGGATCAGCTGCTCGGCGGCTTCGCCTTCCATCTTTTGATCTTCCTGCCAGGCTATGCCACTCAGCGTATTAATGTCGAGCAAAACCCGCTTGTTCTGCCACTTGACATCGATGTAGTTGCGCTGGCGATCCCAAAGAAAAGTCTCGCGACCAGCGAAAGTCCAATGAACGTAATGAGTCGTATCCCAGGCAGGCTTATTGACCGCCGCCATCATGGCCTCCGCCATTCGGTCCGCCTCTGGACTGACTTTACCAGTAGGTTCTGGCTCGTGAGCATAGAGCCACAGAAATCCAATGAGAATTAAAATGGTGGCAATGAGAATGCCCAGTATTTTAAAAAACTTTTTCATGGTCAGGAAAGGATTTACCGGGATTTATACTGCCTGGATAATATCGTATTGGGTTAAAATATGCATCTCTCCAGCCTTATCCTTGGCGATAACCGCAGGGATTTGTTTGCTGATGTAACGAGATAGATTTTTGCAAGGCGTATCCTCCGTCACCGTAGGGAAAGCATTGCCCATAATGGCCTGTACGGCGCTCTCGGTATTGTGTAGAGGGTTTTCCAGCAGATGGGTTAGTACGGCACTTTCGGTGACCGAGCCAACAATATCGCCGTTTTGCATCACGGGAAGCTGGGAAATGTCGTTGTTCTTCATCAGTTGGAAGACCTCCCGTACGGTGTCGTCTGTTTTTACAGAAATAAACCCTTTATCTTTTTTGCGGTTGATCAGATCGCTTACCTTCAGGGCATCGTCCAGAAAGCCGCGCTCACGCATCCAGTCGTCGTTATAAATCTTACCGACGTAGCGACTTCCGTGATCGTGAATAACGACGACGACGACATCGTCTTTGGTCAGCTGGTCTTTGAGCTGTACAACGCCAGCAAAGGCCGAGCCGGCGGAATAGCCCAGCAGGATGCCTTCCTCGCGGGCCAGCCGTCGCGCCATGATCGCTCCGTCTTTATCCGTCACCTTTTCGAAGAGGTCAATAATGTCGAAGTCCACATTTTTGGGTAGAATATCTTCGCCGATGCCTTCAGTGATATAGGGATAGATTTCTTTCTCGTCAAAGACCCCTGTTTCGTGGTATTTTTTGAATACTGAGCCATAGGTATCGATGCCCCAGATTTTTAGATTGGGATTTTTTTCTTTGAGGTAACGACCTGTACCTGAGATGGTACCGCCCGTTCCTACACCGGCTACTAGGTGGGTGATTTTACCTTCGGTCTGCTCCCAAATTTCTGGGCCAGTACTTTCGTAGTGCGCCTTGCGATTGGAGAGGTTGTCGTATTGATTGCACCAGTAGGAGTTGGGAATTTCCTTGCTCAGGCGCTCGGCAACGGAGTAGTAGGAGCGAGGGTCAGTAGGTTCAACATTCGTTGGGCAAACGATAACCTCGGCTCCAACGGCCTTGAGCAAGTCGATTTTTTCTTTAGACTGTTTGTCGCTGGTGGTAAAAATACAGCGATAGCCCTTTACCGCAGCGGCGATGGCCAGCCCCATACCGGTATTACCCGAGGTACATTCGATGATGGTTCCTCCAGCTTTGATGTCGCCCCTTTTTTCGGCGTCTTCCAGCATTTTCAGGGCCATACGATCTTTGATAGAATGGCCGGGGTTGAAGGTTTCGACTTTGCAGAGCACCAAGGCTGGAGTATCTCCGATTACATTATTGATTTTCACCAGAGGCGTATGGCCGATGGTTTCCAGGATATTTTGATAGTACATGAGTTAAATTATTATTAGAACCAAAATTGATGGTTTAAGATGAATTATAGATAACTACAAGTAATGATCATTTCAAATAGCGTACCTTACAGAAGAAACGAGCATCTCTAGCACCCAGCAATTGGGCGGTTCGAGAGGAGATCACAATGACCACGTTACTGCCGTAAACATTTTCCGGTATTCTTCCGATGACCTTCGCATATACCGTACGTTTTTTCATCGGATTAGTTACTGCGATAATAGAATTGACAGGGGCCTTGCGGTGCAGCGCATAAAGATCGGTTTTTTGCTTCCCATCTTTCTGCCAGAATGCAACACCCTGCTCGTTGTATTCCCGCTTAATCTGACTAGCTTGAAAGTATTTTTTCCCTAAGTAACGACTCTTTTTCAACTCTGGGCTGCCTCGGCTCACCCGATAATGTTCTGGTATGCCCTCGATGTTCATCCAGCCAATGGTCAGCACATCGCCGGGGCTGATGGCGTAGCCGATCAGCTGGTTGCGCTGTGCGATGGTATCCACGGGCATCTTGAAATTCACCTTGGCAATGCGGTAAAGTGTATCCCCTCTCTTGACCCGATAACATACCGGGATGTGCGTCTGTGGATCGTAATCTTTACTTTTGTAACGCTTAATGGCTCGATTGGGGATCGGAATTTTGACATACTGATCGATCGACAGTGCTTGATCTCGCAGCTCTGGATTGTAGGAGAAAAGCTCAGCGAGACTCAGGCCGTAGAATCGGGCCAGCGAAAACAGCGTTTGCTTGTAGGCAATCTGATGTTCAAATATTTTTTCTCCAAAAGCACTCAGCTCTAGAAATATGGTATCTTTAGGCGTGAGATATTGGATACTATCACCGGTTGCCTGGACCTTTGTCCAGCCTGTAGTAATGAAACAAAACAACAATAGCCATCTCATAGTTTTGCTCTTTAGCATTTTTTGTACTCCCAAAGTTATATATGTTCCTGCAAAAAATTCAGCAAATTAAGCATCAAAACACAAAAATCATAGGTTTATGAAGGCTGTAGCCATCATTCCGGCCCGCTATGCCTCCTCGCGTTTTCCCGCTAAGGCCCTGACCATGATACGCGGAAAATCGATGATTCGTCGGGTATACGAACAAGCTTGCCAGGTCAAAGGACTGAGTGAAGTGATTGTTGCCACTGATGATCATCGCATTTTCGAACACCTTGAAGCCGCCGCTGCTCGCGTCGTCATGACCCGTAGGGACCATCGCAGCGGCACCGATCGCTGTGCCGAAGTGGCCGCCCAGCTCCCCAATACCGACATTATCCTCAACATCCAAGGCGATGAGCCCTATATCCAGCCCGCCCAAATCGAGCGCCTGCTTCATCAATTGATCCACAATGAAGCCGCTTCCATCGCAACACTAGCTCAGCCTATTCACAAACTAGAAGATATTACCAATACTAATGTAGTAAAACTGGTAAAAAGTAGCCATGATCAGGCCCTTTATTTCAGCCGTCATCCCATCCCTTTTCGCCGAGATGTAGAGCTGGCCAACTGGTCGGGGCAATACCTGCGCCATATTGGTCTCTACGGCTTTCGTCGCGCTACACTACTGGCTATCAGTAAGTTGCCATCTAGTTCGCTAGAGCAGGCCGAGGCGCTGGAGCAACTGCGCTGGCTCGAAAACGGCTATTCCATCTCTGTCGCTCTAAGCGAGCACCAAAGCATTAGCATCGATACCCCCGAGGACCTCCGGCGGCTTGAAGATTGGTTGGATCAACAGGATTCCTTATCTTCATCGCAATGAAATTTTGTTCGAACTGTGGTCATCCTGTCGTCTTCAAAGCTGTCCCCGGAGATACCCATATGCGATTTGTCTGTGAGTCCTGTAATACCATTCACTACCAAAATCCTAATGTTGTCGCTGGCTGTCTGCCCCTATGGGAGGACAAGGTGCTGCTTTGCCGACGCGCCATTGAGCCTCGGCTTGGGTTCTGGAATGTTCCGGGAGGGTATTTGGAAAATGGCGAGTCGGTTGAAGAAGGGGCCGTCCGTGAAGTGATGGAGGAAGCTTGTACCCATGTTGATATTACAGGGTTGCACATGGTCTACAGTATTCCGCACATCAATCAGGTTTATATGCACTTTTTGGGAGATTTAAAGCAGCTTGACTTTGCTCCGGGCATCGAAAGTCTGGAAGTCCAGCTGTTTCGCGAAGAGGATATTCCCTGGGAAGAAATTGCCTTCGGTTCTTCTGTTTTCACCCTGCGGCGATTCTTTGAAGATCGTAAAGCGGGCATTCGTCAGGTGCATGTAGGAGGTTTTCGTAAAAAATAAGGACTTTATATTTTAATCGCTGATTATGAACCAATTACTCCAGTCTCTCTCTCTTCTATTTTTGTTGAGTACGGCCTCCGTAAGTGCCCAGCAGCAAACTATCTTGGTCGACTTTGGCAACACTGCGTCTCCTGCTCCTTGGAATAACCTGTCCAACCCCAACAATGGCCGCATCGACGCGCTGGTCCACTCGCTGGGCCTGCCGACCAACATTGCGCTTGAAGTCATCGACTCTTTCACCTCCATCAACACCAGCGGTACCCAATCGCCTGACCCCGCGCTGGGCTTGCCGGGCACAGCCTCCGGCGACAGCTTCTACGGTAATCCCGCCCTCTTTTCCGGCGAAATCCAACCAACGGGCGGTATCCGCCTGTCCAATTTAGCACTGGATAGGGAATACACCATCAGTCTGTTCGCCTCCCGGCTGGCTAGCGATAACCGTGAAACCCAGTACGTCTGGACCGGCCAAAGTCGCGATACGGCTTATCTCAATGTTGCAGGTAACATTAGCGATATAGTTGAATTTACCACTTTCCCCGCTGCCGACGGCACTATTGAAGTCATCGCCTCAAAAGGTCCTAATAACAACAATACTTTTGGCTTTTTCTATCTGGGCGCACTGAAAATGACGTATGCGGTGGATAGCCTTCCACCGCCCAGCCTGAGCCTGCGGCAGCCGGACGGGGGAGAGTTTTGGCAGTTGGGAAAGCCGGTGAGGATGGTTTGGGAGAGTACGACGGGGGCGGCGACATCGATTGAGTATTCTACGGATGGTGGAGCCAACTGGGAGCTGATTGAGACGGTACCGGCTTTTCAGAACGCTTATGAATGGGAGGTGGCTGGTGGAGCCTCCAAGCAGTGCTTGCTGCGCATCAACTCAGATAGCCTCCAGGATCAGACGGCGGGCGTCTTCGAAATTTCGGCGAGTGAAGACTCCTGTCGAATTGTCGTCATCGGCTCGTCGACGGCCGCCGGAACCGGCGCTTCGATCCCCGATAGTGCTTGGGTCAATCGCTACCGAGAGGAAATTTATCAAAATGATACCCGCTACGAAGTTTTCAATCTGGCCCGAGGCGGCTACACGACCTATCACCTGCTGCCTAGCGGAGACCCTTCGGCCACGGGCGTCGGCATTACCATAGATACACTGAGAAACATCACCCAAGCCTTATCCTTAAACCCCGCCGGTGTCATCATCAACCTACCCTCCAACGATGCCGCCAACTCCTTTCCCGTTGAAGATCAAATGACCAATTTCAACCTCATGGTCGACGTGGCGGCCCAGCAGGGCGTGAAAACCTGGGTCTGCACTACCCAACCGAGGAATTTCGGCGCCCCTAATAAAATCCAGATTCAGCTAGATGCTCGCGATTCCATTTTGGCGGTCTTCGGAGAAAGGGCCATCGATTTTTGGACGGGAACGGCCGATTCTACAGGCCGCATCCAGCCGCAGTTCGACTCTGGCGACGGCGTGCACCTCAATGACCTGGGCCATCGACACCTATACGAGCAGGTGTTGAAGGAGAATATCATTGATCAGATCTGCGACTTTACATCTGTTGGTTTTCAGGAAGCCTTGATTGGAGAGGACCTGACGCTGCAAGTTTTTCCCAACCCCTTCCAGTCGTCTTTCCACTTACAACTCCATCCCGAGCAATCGGGAACCTTTGAATTGCTGCTGCACGATACGCTCGGGCGAACCCTCTATCATCAGCAGGGCGAGTATTACCACGGGGACGCTCAGGTCTATCATGTTCAACCTCAACTAGGTTCGGAGCCCTCTTCCCAATTGTTATTTTTGAAAGTTAGTGTAGAAAGTCAGGGGCGAAGCCAGCAAAAGACCCTGCGCTTGCTGCATATACCTTAGCCAAAACCCCTCATATGCGGTACAGCTATTTCCCGTCAAAATTCCGTAATTTGTAGAGAATAAGAATTTTAAGAAGTGAAAGAAATCATTCACGTAGCCATCGTTGAGGATGATGAAGAAATCCGTCAGGTCCTGGCGCTCATTATCAGAGGAACGCCGGGTTATTTTTGTAAGCATACTTTTGTCGACGCGGAATCGGCGGTCAAGGAGCTGCCGAATTTGTATGTCAATGTGGTTTTGATGGATATTGAACTGCCGGGGATCAACGGAATAGAAGCCATTAAACGACTTAAGCCACAGTTGCCAGATACTGATTTTATTATGCTGACGGTGAAGCATGACGACAAGTCGATCTTCGATTCGCTCTGCGCGGGCGCATCGGGCTATCTACTCAAAGATACGCCTCCCAGCGACCTGCTGCGCAGCATAGAAGAAGTCTACAAAGGCGGTTCGCCCATGAGTACCAATATCGCTCGGAAGGTCATTTTTTCTTTCCACCAAAATCCTAGCCCCTCACCACTTTCCGCTCGGGAAACAGAAATCCTGCAACTACTCTGCGAGGGGATGAATTACCGCTCTATCGCCGAAAAATTATTCCTCAGCTCCCACACCGTACGCTCCCACATTAAAAACATCTACAAAAAACTGCATGTCCACTCCCGTGCAGAAGCCGTCAAGAAGGCCATTAACGACAAGCTGCTGTAGCCATTGGGTATTTTACCCCAAATGCGCGATTGATCGCCCCTGCCTTCGCCACTAATTTTGTGATCGACATCCAGGACCCCCTAACGTGTCCGTACCTCTTTGATCTAAAAATTAGGCATGAACAAGACGATTATACTTTACATCTTGATCCTTTTCTTTACGCCTTTACAGTCCTTTGCTCAAGGTTTCGAGTGGGCCAACCAAGTGGAAATCGTAGCATTTGACCTAGTGGCCTCCCTGGGCTTCACCTCCCGCGAGGTAGCGGTCGATGCAGAAGGCAATAGCTACATGGTTGGTAATTTCGTAGGCACCCAGAAATTTGGTGATAGCACCCTGACTTCCCAAACCTTCGCCTTTCAAAACATTCCCAACGACGATGCCTTTGTCGCCAAGTATGCTCCCGATGGTAGCTTCTGCTGGGTGAAAACCTTCCCTTCCACCTTCGGCAGCTTTGTCCATGATGTAGAACTCGATGAGCAGGGAAACCTCTACCTGCTTATCCGATTTTTAGAAAGCGTTGAGGTCAATGGCAGTACGACAATGGGCGAGGAGGGGGTAGTGCTGGCTAAGCTGAATACTACTCTGGACTTGGAATGGCAGCAAAGCTATACCATTCCCCGCACCGGCTTAGCAACCATTGGCAACCTGGCAATCCATCGCGATGCAGTCTACCTGACTGGCTCTGCCAGCGTAGAATTGACCATGAGCGGTACCATCCTCAACGCCGAGCAGCCGGCCTTCGTCGCTAGCCTGGACCCTGAAGATGGAAGCATCAACTGGACCCGACCGACGGGCCTAGAACCGGGAGAGATCGATACCGATTCAACGGGTAACCTCTACCTCAGCACCAACGTCGATTTCCCCGCAGATTCGACGCTAGTGGGCAGCTCAACGATCATCGCACCGATGGGGACGGTGATGGTATTTATTAAATATGATGTGGAGGGAGAAGTGGTCTGGACGAGGACCTCTGGTAGTGGGCAGGCGTTGCCGAACCGGGCAGGGGGACTGGTGGTGGAGCCGCAAAGTGGGGCTGTCTATATCGTAGGGCAGTGGGGAGAACGGCTGAAGCTCGAAGGGGTAGAGTTGGTGGACAATGTCGCTTTTGTGCCGGCTTTGATGTACGTGGCTAAATTTGATGCCCAGGGGCAACTGCAATGGTTGCAGTCCAGCCGGACACCGCCGCCGGCACCAGGCGTGCAGGTAGCTCGCATCGCTAATCATCAAATCGATCTGGCCCCCGACGGCGGCATCTTCATTGGAGCGCAGCATTCTCCGGGGCTGGCCCTGCTTGGTGAGGGAGCCAATGAGGTGGAGTTTGGGTTTGATGGATTGGGCTTTATAGTGAGGTACAGCAGCGATGGTGTGCTAGGGTGGACGCAAAAGCTCCGCTGCCTGGGGCCCAATTGCAACTTCTCGCTTACTGATTTGGCGGCTGCAGGCGGTGAAGAGAAAGTTGTCTTCACCGGTGTATTCAGAGATACCCTTGACCTTGGCGAGCTGTCGATCACCGATGTCAATCCACCGATGGAAGTCCAATCTAATATTTATTTGGTGAAAATGGATGGCGAGCTGATGTCAACAGCTACGGAAAGTCCGTTCCATGCTTTGGCCTTTCGGGCCTGGCCCAACCCGGTTGCGGAGACGCTTTATTTGACTTGGCCCGCAGGGCAGAGCGCAGGGCAGTTAGAGCTATTTGATTTGCAGGGGCGACTTCATCTGGCAAAGCCTGTTTCTGGGGGATCGGCCCGAATCAACATTCAAGATCTGCCCGCGGGGTCTTACCTGCTCCGTCTTAGTGCCGACGGTCAGCGCATTTCCCAAAAAATCATAATCAGCCACTAAGTACAAACACCTTTTTAACGTAAGTGGATAATCCTATCATTTTTGAACAATAAAAAGCAATTAGAAATGAAGCATTTTAAAGTATTCCTTGGTCTCGCCTTACTGGGCTTAACCCTCCTCCAAACCGCCTGCAACAACGATGATGATAATGACGGCATTAATGTCGGTGGCGACGGCTGCAACGCCTCCTGGAAAGTAGATGGTACCAACTATTCAGACGACGAAATGGCAGGCTGTCTCTACATCGATAGTACCCTCAACCTCAGCTCGCTAATCGCGGGTACTTCCGGCGATTTTTTCTTGCAGATAGACCCCATTACTGCGCCAGGGACGTTCACCGTAGACCCTGTTAATAATCCTACTACGGCACCAAATATCGTTATCTTCTTACGGCTTAACGACAATAAACAAATTGTGATTCGAAACGGTACGGTGACCGTGACGGAGCTGAGTAACAGTAAAGCTATGGGCACTTTTAGTGGCACTTTTTTCGATATACAAGATTTTACAATGACCACAAGTTTTAGCGTTACCGAAGGTCGGTTTGAAGCTGACTTTTAGGGATACAAGATTCCTTTTCGGAACGTGACAGTGCAAGTCTCTAAAGGTTTACTTACCTTAGATTAGTGCACTGTCTTTATATTTTATGAAAGTATTGCCATTGTCTCCTTATTCGCTCGCCGATTTTTATTGCCTGTTGGCCCTCTGTAGCAGTTTATCCCTATTCTTCGGCCAACCACTGCAAGCACAGCCACTACGCTTCGAGCATATGGCTGAAAAACATGGCTTTTTGGGCAATGCAGTAAATGATATTTTACAAGATGAGCAGGGATTTCTTTGGATCGCTACCCCCGATGGCTTGGGCCGTTATGATGGGGTAGAGGTGGTGGAGTACCGCAGCGATAGAAATGATGCTACCACCATTAGCAACAACAACATTAAGAACTTCTGGCTGGCGCCGGGTGGTGAAATCTGGATCGGTACTGGAGGGGGGCTGAATTGCTATGATCCACAGACGGCGCAGTTTCGGCGCTATTATTTTGAAGAGCTCGATCAGCCGGAAAACAGCAATTATGTTCTGGGCATTCGCGGTGATCATATGGGATACATTTGGTATGCAACGTATAGTGGGGTTTACCGTCTTGATCCAGTAAGTGGAGAACATATAAGCATTGCGCTGACGCCCGAAAAGGAGGAGAATTCTTTTCTTGAGGATCTGACCTGGGCGATTTATGAGGATCAGAAAAAGCGCCTTTGGTTTGCCAATAAAAAGGGCATTGTCCTCTATAAGAATGACGGTTCTTTCGAATTTGAGCGCATCATTGCTCAAAAAGGACATCCAGATGGTTTGACCCATGATTATATTTTTGATTTTACGGAGCAGGAGGATGGGACCCTTTGGGTGTCCTCGCATTTTGGACTCTACCGGGTCATGGAGATGGAAGGACGATTTAAATTTAAGCGCTATTTCCATGACCCCCAAAACGATAATAGTCTCAGCTATGATTTTATTGAAAGCTTTTGGGCCGAGGGCAATGAGCGGCTTTGGGTTTCCACTTGGGCTGGTGGATTGGATGAAATTTGGTTGCCGAAGGCGGAAGGGCAGGATTTGCGGTTTATTCACCATCAACACGATCCAACCAACCCCCTTTCCCTCAATCTGAATAAAGTCAACTGCTCCTTTCGCGACCGCTCTGGTATTCTCTGGGTCGGAACGAAGAGTGGCTTAGACAAAGTAGTGGAGAGCAACTGGAAGGTTGCTACCGTTACTCCTATCAAAAATGATCTTCGGAGCCTTAGCCATAACATCGTCAAGTCGGTACTTCAAGACCGTCGAGGTAACCTTTGGGTCGGAACGCTGAAAGGCTTAAATTTTTTGTCGAAAGAAAATTGGGAGAAGAAAAATTTTGAGTTTCAGGTTTTTCATCACGATAAAAATGATCCCGCTACCATTTCTCACGATAACATTTTCGGTATGCAGGAGGATAGCCTGGGGTTCTTGTGGTTGGGTACTTATAATGGCTTAAATTACATCGATCTTAACTCCCTGCCGGATCGCCCCGTTTTTCGAACCCTGCCCTTTCCAGATGATAAGCCACATACCTGGGTCTACAATATTTTGGAAATCCAGAAAGGCCAATATTGGATTTCTACCTATGGAGGTTTGGTGAGGATGCATTTTGATCCACGGAAAGATAGGGAAGCTCGGCTGGAAATTTTTGAGATGGATACTCAACGCAATGATGCGCTGGTCAACTCTATGAATTTTCAGCTGTGCAAAGATCGGTTTGGGGAATACTGGATTGCTACCTTTATGGGCCTCAGTCGGCATTATCAGAAAGAGGGGAAGGACTACTTTGATAACTATAAATTGGACCGGCGAGACAACAGCAGTTTGAGTAGCAATTCGATCATCTGTATACATTCGGATAAAAAGGGGCGCTTGTGGATTGGGACTCGGAATGGGCTGAACTTGGCAATACGGAATAATAAAGAGGAGCGAGTAAGATTCAAGAGCTTTGGTAGGGCTCACGGTTTTCCCAATGATGTGATTCAATCTATTGAGGAAGATCAGCAAGGGCGATTATGGCTGGGGACCAACAACGGGCTGATTCAATTTGATCCGGAGGCGGCGCTGAATAATCAACCTGCTGTGCTACGGGTGTTGAAAGAGGATGATGGTTTGTTGAGTCGAGGTTTGGTATATCGATCAGCCACGAAGATCAATCAGGATACTCTATGTTTAGGGACTGCCGAAGGGCTGATTTACTTTAACCCGTTGCAACTTAAAGATAATCCCAATCTCCCCGAAGTCAGGCTTACCCATCTTACGATTTCCAACCAAGAGGTTAGGCCCGAAAATACGGATGGAGCGATTCTCAAAAAAACGATTAGCTTAACAGATACCCTGATTTTAAAACATGATCAAAACGATATTACTTTGGCCTTTGCCGCCTTGGATTACGCAAATCCCTCTACTAATCAGTACGAATACCAGCTAGAAAATTACAATAAGGATTGGATTTTTAATGCGCATAATAATATTGCGACGTACACCAATTTGCCGCCAGGAGCTTTTGTATTCAAAGTTCGAGCAGCCAATAATGATGGTTTGTGGAATGAAAATCCCCGGATGCTACACATCCACATATTACCCCCTTGGTGGAAAACCTGGTGGGCCTACGGCGGCTACCTCCTCCTCTTCACCACCAGTCTCTACCTGCTCATCCGCTGGCGCGTTCGCCGACGTATCCGCAAAATCGAACAGCAGGCCCAGATTCAGGCCGCTCGCTACGAAGAACGCGAGGCACTGCGCAAAAATAATGCTGCGGACTTTCACGATGAGCTGGGGCACCGCCTGACCAAAGTTTCTTTGTTCCTCGAACTGGCCGAGCGCGAAGCACCTAATAATACCAAGCTGAAAAAATTTCTGACCAAAATCAAAAGTAATACCACGGGACTCTCCGAAGGTATCCGCGATCTGATTTGGAGCCTCGACCCCCAAAAGGACAGCCTTTTCCAAACCCTCACTCGGCTACAAGAATTTGGTGATCGTTTATTTGAATTCTCGGATATTCGCTTTCAGTTGGACCGCATCGACTCCTCGCTAGAACAGATTGAGCTAGAGCCGGATACCCGCAAACAGGTGTTGATGATTTTCAAAGAGGCCATGAACAATACCCTCAAGTATTCCTACGCTGAAAAAGCACTTCTGCAAACCCAGGTGCATAATGGCCACATTTTAATTATCTTCAAAGACGATGGTCAGGGCTTCGATTTGACAAAGGCAACTCAAGGCTATGGATTGAAAAACATGGAAGAACGGGCCGAAAGAATCACCGCGCAGTTGACCATCAAAGCGGTCAAGGGGGAGGGAACTTGTATTACCTTAAGGATGGAAAAACAGCATTACAGCGCCTTAGCCGAGTAATTGATCGGGGGCGAAGGCCAGCGGAAGTAAGTCGCTGGCGGAGTCCAGCGCGTAGATAATGCCCCTTTCACCCCGTAGGAGGACCCGCATGGGCTGCCCCAGCTTTTGTTCGCTTTCGCACATCACTTGGCGGCAGGCCCCGCAGGGGGCCGCAGGCTGCTCCATAATGCGCTCGGGATGGCGGGCGGTAATGGCGATGGCTTGTATAGGAATGCCGTTGTAGGTTGCATCTGCTGCGGCCAGGGCCACCCTTTCGGCGCAAAGGCAGAGCGGGTAGGAGGCATTTTCTTGGTTGCTGCCGGTGACGATCTGTCCATTGTTGAGGCGCAGGGCCGCCGCCACCTTGAAATTGGAGTAAGGAGAGTAAGAATGGGCCAAGGCTTGGGTGGCGGCCAGCAGGAGCTGGCGGTCCTCGCCGGGGAGTTCGTCCAGGTTTTGGTAGACCTCGATTTTGGTGTTGATCTCCAATTTTTTCATAAATTATTTATAAATGTAAGATTTTATCTGCATCTGTGTCCAACTTTTCAACGCTCCACTTAAACATTTCGTTGCGATTAATTAATTTTGAAAATCGACATTTAAATAAAATTTACAATAAATTTGCCGCTTAAGAAACCGTACCCATACGCATGAAGAATATATTGATCATTGGAGCAGGACGCTCTTCTACGGCATTAATCAATTACGTACTTAACCAGGCCGCTAAAAATGGCTGGTTTGTTACAGTAGCGGACGCTGATCCTGATTTGGCGGCCCGCAAAGTCAACAACCATCCCTGCGGGCGAAGTACTTGGCTGGATGTAACCAAGCGCAACGATCGTCGTGTGCTGATTGAACGATCAGGGCTGGTGGTCTCCCTGTTACCCGCTCACCTGCACTTGGAAGTGGCCCACGATTGCATTGAACTCAAAAAACACTTGATCACGGCTTCCTATGTCTCTAAGGAAATGTACCGACTTGGTGATGAGGCCCGCGACCGCGAGCTGATCTTTATGGGCGAGATGGGCCTCGACCCCGGTATCGACCACATGTCTGCCAAGCAAAAAATCGATGAAATTAAGGCCAAGGGGGGGCGTCTGACGGCTTTTCGATCCTATACTGGTGGCCTGATTGCTCCCGAATCCAATAATAATCCCTGGAATTATAAATTCACCTGGAACCCTCGCAATGTGGTGCTGGCTGGGCAAGGAACGGCGCAATACCTGGAAAATGGCAAATACAAATACATTCCCTACAACCGTTTATTCAGCTCTTTCAAAACGGTGAATATTGAAGGCCTGGGGCCTTTTGAAATGTATGCCAACCGCGACTCTTTGCTGTACCGTAATCTCTACGGTCTACAAGATATTCCCAATCTCATCCGAGGGACCCTGCGCTATCCGGGTTTCTGTAAGGCTTGGGATGCTTTGGTCAAAATTGGCCTGACCGATGGCTCTTTCCCCATCCTGGAGTCCAAGGCTTTGACCTACCACTCTCTGCTGGACGCTTATTTGAGCTCCGATATTCCCGGCAATTCGGTACGGGATCGGGCGGCCAATTTTTTGGGGGAAGAAAAAGATTCGATCATTATGCAGCAGCTGGACTGGCTGGGCCTGTTCAGCAAGCGCCGCATCAATTTCCAACAGGCTACGCCTGCGCTGATTTTGGAGCGCCTACTGCTCGAAAAGTGGCAGCTAAAGCCTGACGACAATGATATGATCGTTATGCAGCACGAATTTGAGTACGAATTAGACGGCAATCAGCACGAGCTGACGTCTACCTTGGTGCTTAAAGGGAATGGGGAAGACGATACGGCGATGGCCCGCCTTGTCGGCCTGCCGATGGGAATTTTTGTCAAGCTGGTAATGAATGGTCAGATCACGACTACCGGAGTGAATATTCCGGTAATGAAAGATGTCTACGATCCCGTTTTAGAAGAATTGAAGGAATTCGACGTGGTTTTTAAGGAGCAGGAGATCGTCAATAGCGCCGGATAGGATGTCCGGGATTGCGGGCATAGTGAGCAGTGAGCGCCGGGATTCGACGGCTTTGTGTGAGGGAGTGGAGAAAATGCTGAAGGCCCTTCGTCACCGAGGGAGAGCAGCGCGGAGGATACTTTTGGAGCAAAAGGAGGGAGGGCCCCGGCAACTGGTTGATTTTCAACCCGCTCATGATCTTTCGGCCTCTAAATTGGCCTTGGGGCAAGTTTATCGCTCCACCCAACAGACCTATCAAATTTATAGTGATCCTAGTCAAAATTACTGGATTGTACTAGATGGGGCCATCTACAATGCTGCTGCCATCAAAACCGAGCTACAGCCTCAGCGGACCGTAGGCCCTTGCGAGCAAGACGCCGAAATGCTCCTACAGGCTTACCTCCAATGGGGGCCCGACTGCCTACGTCGCCTTAACGGCCGCTGGGCCTTCGTCATCTGGGATCGCCAGCAACAACAACTCTTCGGCAGTCGAGACCGCACCGGCGTCAAACCCTTCTACTATTACCAAAGAAACCATCAGTGGGCCTTCGCCTCCGAGCAAAAAGCCCTGCTCAAGCTGCCCTTCGTCGATGCCCAGCTTGACCCTTCCGCCGCCTTTGACCTCCTAGTGCTCAACACCGTCCCCTCCGCCCCCGACTTCTTCGCCAACATAAAAGTCTTACCCCCCGCCCATTACTTCACCCTGGACCTAAACACCCTGCAACTGGACATCCAGCCCTATTTCCAATCCACCATTAACCGCGACATCCCACCCTACAAAGAAGCCGACTTCCAAAATCATGTCCACGAAGTCAAAGCATTGGTCGAACGGGCCGTCGCCCTACGCCTGCGCAATCCGCAGCGCACTGGTGCCTTACTCAGCGGCGGGCTGGACAGCTCCGTACTCATCGACTGCTACCGTCGCCTACAGCCTTCGGCCCCCATCCAAGCCTTCACCACCTGGTTCGACGAGCCGGGCCTGGACGAGAGCCCCTGGGCCAAGCAGATGGCCGAGGCCGTCCGTGCCGACTGGCAGCGCACCAGCCCCAGCTTTGAGCAATTCCGCGATAGCCTGGAAACATTAGCCTACTGCCAGGACAGCCCGCTGACTTCAACGGGCACCTTTGCTCAATTCAGCGCCATGCAGCTGGCTGCCGAGCAGGGTATGGCCTATGTGCTGGATGGCCAGGGGGCAGATGCCCTCTTTGCGGGCCACCTACCGCATCAGTCGGCCGCCTGGCTGGGCCTCATTTCTCGATTTCGCCTGCGGCAGCTGCTGAAGGAGTTCCAGCAGTTTGGTGGCTTGGGCAAGGGGCTGCGCTATCTGGCCCGCAACCTGGCCAAGTACAGCGTACTCCCCGCCATGCCGATGGCCATCAAGCGTTTCTTCGACCAGCGCTATTTTGGGGAATTATCGCTGTTTCAGCCCGATTTTATCGAGCAGCAATCCCATCGCTACGACCAGTACCGCGACAATGGGATGGCCGATTTGAACAGTATGCTGGGGCAGGCCTACTTTGGCGCGGGGATGCAATATTTGCTCAAATGCGTGGACCGCTCCTCGATGTGGCACGGCGTGGAGGCCCTCACGCCCTACGCTGATGACCTGGATTTGATGACCCGGCTGTTTGAGATTCCGGGGCCGTACAAGGTGCGGGAGGGCGTCAGCAAGCGGCTCTTGCGGGAGGCCTTCCGGGCTTCGCTGCCGCCGGCCATTGTGGATCGGAGTGATAAAATGGCCTTGGCCAGTCCGAATAACCGCTGGCTGGGACTGCTGCTGGACGACCTCCGGCAGCTGATCAGTGCGCAGGACGAGCAAGTATTCCGTAAAGCGGAGCTGCTGCGCCGCCTGGATCAGTTGCTGAAGCTGGATCGCCCGCAGGAGAATTACCGACTGTTTAAGTATGCGGGTTTTGTGCTTTGGCGCAAGGTGTTTGGGGTTTAGATTGTGCGACTTATTCCCTACTTTTGGGGGATGCCGTCAAGCCTATTGCAAGGACTCAATCGCTACATCAATACGGTTAATGCGATGCAGTTTTTCCAGCTGTTTCGCTTTGGTACCGCCATTTTGATCAGTATTTTGCTGACCAAGAGCAGCCTGACGACGGCCGAGATTGCGGTTTATGAATGGCTGCTGTTTATTGGAACGGCGCTCAGTTTTTTTTGGGTCAATGCCTTTTTGGAGGCTTTGCTGCCGCTTTATCCAGAGCGGGATGCCGAAGGCCAGCGGGTGTTATTTTTCCAGGCCTTTTGTTGGTTTGGGGGGATGAGTCTCTTGTTGGTGGGCTTGCTTTGGGGGGTGCAGGCGTGGGCACTCCCGTTGCTGACGGGCCGTTCGGATTTGCCTTTCTTTCATTATTATTTACTCTTTTTGCTCTTCAACTTACCTACAGTATTAATTGAATATATTTATCTGTTGCGCAAGCAGTCACAGGCGATTTTGCTTTATGGAGCTTTGGCTTTTGGAGGGTATTTGGTGGCGGTGCTGCTGCCGATATTTGCGGGCTGGGGTTTGGAGAAGAGCTTGCAGGGGATGGTGCTGGTGGGAGCGGCGAAGTTGCTTTGGTTATTGGTGTTGTTACTGCGTTATGCGAAGGTAAAGTGGGAGTGGGAGGGCTTTCGGGCCTACTTGGCCCTGGGAGTACCCTTGGTGGCGTATGCGATGGTGGGGGGCTTTGCCAATATCTTTGATAGCTGGCTGGTGGGGTGGAGCTTTGCGGAGGAGGAGGCTTTTGCGGTGTTTCGCTACGGGGCGCGGGAGCTGCCTTTGGCGACAGCTTTGGTTGGCGGATTGTATACGGCTATGGTTCCGGAGGTCGCCGTCAATTTGGAGCGAGCGATGGGGATGATCAAAGAAAAATCGCGACGGATGTATCACTGGCTATTTCCCGTCTCCATCTTGCTGATGCTCAGCAGCGACTACCTATTTCCCCTCATTTTCAATCCTGATTTTGCCGAAAGCGCCACCATCTTCAAAGTCTATCTACTCGCCCTGATCAGCCGCGCCCTTTTGCCCTACACCCTGATGATGGGCCTCAAACAAACCCGTCCCATTCTCCTTATTTCCATCTTGGAAATGCTGGTCAATATCGGTTTGAGCCTCTGGCTGGTTCAGGTTTTTGGACTGCCCGGCATTGCCTTGGCCACCGTTATCGCCTATCTGTTCGAAAAACTAGCGATGATTGGCTGGCTAAAGATCAAATTCGGCATAGCTCCGAGTGCCTACACCGATTTTGGGTGGTATTGGGGCTACGGGCTACTACTGCTCTTGTCCTTCTTCTTCGGAATTAAATAAGCGCCTCATATCGATAGTAGAATCTGGATTGACCTGTTGAAAGACAATGTTCCCTCCAAAGAGGCTGTCCAAGTCAAAAGATATGGGACGTTTTCCCCCAACTTGGTTACGAATGCGTACCACCACTCGGTCAATAGCGATGGCCCTGCCTTGCACAATATCGAAGCTATCCTGCTGATTTTTCGCTTTGACGAGTTCCAGGGCTTCCCCTCTGTTTCGCTTGAGAAATTTTTGATCAGTTTTGGTTTTAAATCTTCTGGACCAATCAAAATCGATAGAGTCGGCCACTGATCGGGGGCGAAGTTGGTATTTACAATCCAGGCTGTACAGGCTTTGCTCCGTACCAATAGGATTTTCTGTATACGTATCTTCCACACCCGAGTAAATCAGGATTGGCCCAACATTTTTGTAATTGTTACCGAGGTTGGTAGAAATTTTTTCTGCTGAAAATAATACAACTTTATAAGAGGGATCGCCTCCCTCGGAGCCATCTTGATTGAATTCAAAAAGATAGAATTCGTGCTTGCCGTACACTCGACCTTGACAATTGCTGGGAAGATCGAGCATCCTCACAAATATGCCATTTTCCTCAATCTCACAATCACAAAGTTCGAAGGAGAAAATTTTGACTTCGTCAAAGGTATCGAGCGAGTCCTTGCCCAACATTTCATAATTATTATACCCAAATATGTTTTCCCAATTGTCAGGATCACTAAGGTCCAGGTGATAAACCTTTTCTGTGCAGGCTGATAAGAACAGCAGGAGGAGTAGGGGAGAAATTAGTGCTCTCATATTATTCCAGAATTTGCTGATGAACAGATTGATGACTGGTGACGCCAAAGAAGATGCGGTTGATGTCTTTATTGGGATGCAAGGCGCTACCACGAGCGATGTGCAGCATATCCTGCAAAGAATAGTGACGATAGACTTCCTCCTGGTGCTTGGTTGGAAATTTTAATGAGCCGATCATCCCCAAATCTATAGCATTGTTATCATCCAGAAATATCTTCAAATTGTAGGCCGCAGAATTGAAAGAAATAGGGGAGTAAGGGCCATTGCCATCGTTAAAATTATAGCGGGGTACATTCATCCCAAATATTGAGGTCAACTCGTAGATCAGCGGAGAGTAGCCAGTGAACTGGTCAAAGCTGAACTCGGCAACATTGTAGCTTTTATTATTGTGAAAAAACAAGCAAAGCCCTCCCGTCCACCAGCGGTCAAAGCTGTCGGCAATACCAACATCACCGAAGAACGGGCCTCCGTCATTATAGTAAGTAAAGGAAAAGTCGCCGAAGCTCATGGAAGCGGAGCCAATGGTTTGGTTTCGTCGGTGGTTGTTGAGAATGAAGATAGTCGATAGGTAAATCGCATTTCTACGATTATGCTTGAGGTTGTAAAAGGGCGCACTGTTGATGGTGCGCAGGTATTTGGTATAGCTCAATGAATCGCCGCCCCATGCTCCCCCTAGAGATATGGAATTGGTAAAATCGAACTGGAAATCACTGCTGAGTGGATTGAGGTCATTACCCAGCGATCTGGTGTATAGTGCTACGGTGGCCCCGTAGTTAAAAATCCAGTGAGCATTAAAAAAATTACGATTGACGATGCCACTGGCGAACACCCGGACACCGGGGAATTTTTGTTTTTCTCCCAGCGAGAAGTTCAGGTTGATATTGGCTCCCAGCCGGACTTCTAAATCCCACTGCTCCGTTTGCGCAGAGCTGGAATGGGCAAGGGGAAAGAGCAACAAAAGCAAGAGGTAGGAGAGTAATCTTCGGCGCACCATCCTGGTATTGATTTATAAAGATGAACAATAAAAAAGCAGCTTTTCCTTGCGGACAAGCACTAATATTCCAAGCAAAAATCTTTATACTATCAATCTATACAGGAGGAATTCCTAGGTAAAATCGCGTGGTATGTTTTATGTTGAAAAAGGCTGCGACTTATTAAAGGTAAGTATTCTAAGGATGTTTTACAAATCGTATGGTCGTAATTTTTGATAGCCCTCTAATTGGTGTTGGCCTAAAAATGCTTCAGTGCTTCGTAGACTAGACGGACCGGAAGCCCCATGATATTGGAATAGCTGCCTTCGATATGTTTGATTTTACACCAGCCAATCCATTCCTGAATCGCGTAAGCGCCGGCTTTATCGTAGGGTTGAAAATTGTTGATGTAATACTCAATTTCTGCATCACTCAAGTCGTCAAAATAGACTTTAGAGCTACCGGCAAAGGTCTGCTTTTTATCCTCGCTCATCAAACAAACCCCGGTGATGACTCGATGCATTTTACCCGACAATTCCCGCAACATCCGAAAGGCATCTTCATAATTTTCGGGCTTATTGAAAATGGTTTGATCCAGAATGACCACACTGTCTGCCGTTAGGATGATCTCGCCTTCTCCGATTTGGCCTTCCATCGCCGCTGCTTTCTTCTCGGCCAAAAAAGTCGAGACCTTTTCGGGGGCTAAATCCGAGGGAAAGCTTTCTTCCACGTCCTGGGTGCGGATGGTGAAGGGAATGCCGGCCTCGGTCAGCAGCTGACTACGGCGGGGCGACTTAGAGGCGAGGATGAGTTTCTTTGTGAGCATTTTCATTTCGTTTAAACGCTTAGTGTTTTCTATTGTGTACTGTGTAGAATCAGGTATAAAATACCCGAGAACATGATGTATTTAGCCAGCAGGCTAAGGCGGCTAAAATCCGCTTTTCTCTCCGCTTTCTGAAGCCACCAAAGGGAGAGGCAGAGCGGGCAAATGATGCCTAAAGCGGTGTAGCCCAGTTGCGTCCAGCCTTGAATTTGCCAAAGCCGAAGGCTCCAATACAGCACTGCCAGCAAAAGTAAGCAGCCCAACAGAAAGGACACAATTTTCGCCCATCGAATCCCGATTAGAATGGGGAGGGTCCGGCAGTCGAGCTGCTGATCGCCGCTGCGGTCTTCGATGTCCTTGATCAGTTCGCGGAAGAGGGTAGAGAGGAGGGCGAAGGCGAGGTAGGCGGCGAAGAGCTGCGCGATGGGGGCGGCGCGTTCGGGGCTTAGCTGTTGGAGCTGGGCGAAAGCGCTGCGCTCGGCGAAGAGGACGATGCCGGCGACGAAGGCGCAGAAGATGGCCACCGTCAGGTTGCCCCAGAGGGGCAGCCGCTTGAGCTGCACCGAGTACCACCACAACAGGCCCACCGCCGCCGGAAAGAGGAGGGCTAGGCCCAGCTGGCCGACGTGAATGGCCAGGTAGATGGCCAGGGCCAGGCCGAGGGCGTTGAGGCCGTAGTAGCCCCGGCGGCCAGCCTGCTCGCTGATCACCTTGCCGATGACCATGCGCTCGGGCTTATTGATGCGATCGATCTCGATGTCTTCCAGGTCGTTGATGATGTAGCCTCCGGCGGCGATGATGAGGGTGCTGAGGACGAAGAGGGCGAAGTGGAGGTGGTCTAGTGCGGGTTGGAGGCTCTGGGCCCGGAAGGCCGGGAGGAGGATACAGTATTGGAGGAGGTACTGGGTCAGTACGACGATGAGGAGGTTGGGCAGTCGGATAAGTCGGAGGTAGGCCAAGGTAGCGGGTTTAATCACTTTCCAACTCTTCGACGCTCTTGTTCTCGGTTTCCCATTTCAGCTGTACGCGCATGACCTTTTCGATTACATCCCGCACACATCCCTTGCCCCCCTTCAGCGGGGAGATGTACTTGGCGATTTTGATGATCTCCGGAGCCGCATCCGCCGGGCAGACCGGCATCAATACCCGACGCATCGGCAAGTAATCCGGCATATCATCCCCCATATAAAGGACATTTCCTGGGTCAATATCGTAGGTATAAATATACTCTTCAAAAGCATCCAGCTTATCCTCAATGCCCGCGTGAATATCCCGAATGCCTAGAGCCTTTAAGCGCTGCACCACTCCCGCAGACTTCCCCCCCGTGATCACACAAACGTTGTAGCCTGCGGCCAGCGCCCGCTTGATGCCATAGCCATCCCGTACGTTCATTTTGCGCAGCAGCTGCCCATTTTCCATAATGATCAACTCGCTGTTGGTCATCACGCCATCTACGTCAAAGATGAAGGTGGTAATATCGCTGAAACTTTCCAGGTAATTCATGCCGAGTAATTTAGGCTGCTAAGGTACGATCTTGGTGGGGGAAAAGGAAGGATGTAGGGACTGAGTTTAGAGTTGGTAGTTGATGGAGCAGGATAAGCGGTACATATAATTGGCTTGCCACCGTACCCTCGGGCTGGTGAAGAACGATGCTTCACGGATCAGCTTCTCTGGTTTGGTCTTATAAAAGCGATGCATGTAGGCGCCATC
>JBCDGZ010000019.1:0-65587 GCA_038750655.1 Bacteroidota bacterium
CACCTGATATTTCCGTATTGAAAGGACTATCTACAGATAATCACCTGATTATCCATTCCGTGATTTTAACACACATAAATCTATACGACTATGAAAAATTTTATGCTTCCTCTCGTTTTATTGCTCATGCTCGGTATCAGCTTTTCTTCGTGTAATAAAGATACTGAACTGGACTCTAAAGTCGCTCAAAGTGTTCCGCAGCCTAATGCCATCAGTACGCTACCCGGAGAGGCCGGACCTCTGTCTGCTAGTGATCTAATTCCTACAGAGCTTACGCAAGCCGCAGTTTCAGCTGACCCTTCCGCTATCTTTTTGCTTATTGGAGTGTCTTTTTACTTTAATGATGCATGGTACCCTTCCTCCCCAGATTACTTCAGTACAGAGGGGCTTGCAACATCATTTATATTGCGCTATCCAGGTTTTGAATACCGATACATTCCCAACTATGGTGGCGAAATTCATCAATGTATAAGATTTACTAAGCCCAAAATATATGAGCTTACACATCCTGTATCAGGGGAGGTCTTCCGTGTGATAAGATATGAGAAGGGGGGGCCATCTGGTAGTGTATTCGACACGGAAGGCAACCTATATCCTGTATCAAAATTTAAGAATGGTAATTGTACCTGTGGTACAAGCCAATTTTCAGCTTATGAGTACGCTGCTACTCAAGCCCCATTTGATGCGAACTTTCTGTATGTTCCCGGAGAAGGCAATGAGCACGTTATTGCGGTTCCGGCAGTATTCGAGGAGCCTACTTACTATGAATGTTTCTAAAGAAGTCTAATTAAGGAGAGCGCCGCTGCTTTACTACCAGTGGCTCTCTTCATTGCAAAAGGCTAAGCTAGAGCTGGCCAACAATAGCTTCCATCACCACAGGCCGGTATTTCCGCTCATCGCGCTCCAAAATAAAGATAGCGATGGAGGCATTAAGCTCGGGGATATATTTCACCGTTGTGCCCCAATAGCCACCGTGCCCATAACTTTGCATTGCTTTCACCTTGGAAGAGGATAGCCCCAGGAGGTAGTTACTGTCCTGTTGATCTTCTGTGGGCATTTTGGTGTAGATCAAATCCAGGGTTTCTGGTTTTTCGAAGAATTTCCCTTCAAACAAAAGCTGGGAAAAGCGGGCCAGGTCCTTCGAGGTAGCGGCTAGGCCCCCGCCGCCGTACAAATCATAGGAAGCATCAAGCTGGTAGCTGTTGATAGACAAACTGCCAACATACTGATAGGCCAGCGGCTTTACCCCCTGCGGGGCCGGCTCTAGCGTATGAAACCAGGTGGCCGTCAATCCGTGTCGCTCATACGCCATCAACTCCTTCATCGCCTCATAAAAGGGCTGTCCCGTCAGCTGCTCAATAATCTCCGTCAACAGCAAGTAATTGGTATCGGCGTATTTGAATAGGGCGCCCGCCTTGCCCAGCGGCTCTCCCGCGCTGATGGCCAGGGCAATCTGCTCGTCCCGCGTCCAGCGATGCTTAGGATTTTTCTCCATCCTACCAAAGAAATCCTCTGCATCTACATAATTAAACACCCCGCCGGTATGCGAGAGCAAGTGCGCCACCGTAATCCCCTCGAGGTCATAGCCATCAGTTATCAACAGCTCCCGCGTCTGATCCGACAGCAGCGCCCCAATGGGTTGATCAAGCTTCACTTTCCCCATCTCCACCAATCGTAGTATGCTCACCGATACATAGGTCTTGGTATTGCTGGCAATCAAAACGGGCTGGTCAGCCCGCAGCGGCTGGCCCTTCTCAGGCCCCTGCTTGCCCGCAGCGCCACTCCAAGAGATGCCCTGCTCCGGTGCTTCAACGTGGGCCATTAATCCCGTCATTCCTGGGTGCTGTTGCAGCATGGAGTCTAGGATGGCTTGGAAGGCTTCGGTTTGGGCGGGGGGAGCAGTAGTCGTGGTGCTTGGAGCCTGGGGTTGGCAGGCCAGTAGGCTTAGGGCTAAGAGGAGTAAGGGTAGGATTGATGGTTTCATATGCTCTGGTGCTTTTGGTTGATGGTTGAGCGCCTCCCTATGCTTCATCCTGGCCTCCGGCTACATACCCGGCTAAATAGCCAAAGTGCGGCCCCAGCAGCCCATTCACCGCCACCGTTGCCCGCTCAATGACCTTGCTGTCGGCTTGCAGCAGCTCCTCCAGGATATGCTCCATGAACTGCTCGCCGAATGCCTTGGAGGCGTCGCGGGGAAGTTCGTTGGGGAGGTTATCAATGGTCATCATGTCGATACTGTTGGGGGAGTGGGGGGCGACCTCCGTTCCGCTGGCCGGAGCATAGCCGAAGATGGGATCGGCGATGGTGCTGGCGCGGAGGGTGGAGGGGATGGAGGAGACGGGCGCAATATCGCAGGTGACATCGGCGATGACTTGGATACGGAAATCATCGGCTTGGGCCTCTTCGCGGGTGAAGAAGGCCGGGGCGGCGTTGTCCCAGTAGATGCCATTGATCATAATATCGCTGACTTTGGTGTAGGGGGCGAAGCTGCTGCGGTAGCGTTGGGGGTGGGCGAAGAATTCTTCTTGAGAGTAGGCTTGTCCCTCCTTGTGTTCAGCATAGTGCTCGCAATCTAATTGCGTAAAAACGGCTTCCTGGAATTCCTCTTGGAGGTATTGCGCTGGTGGAACCTGGCGGATGCCCATATCTTTGAGTACCTGCGCAGCGCCATTAGCGACCCGGCCAGTGCCGGTTAGGACGATCTTCATTGGCGGGAGCTGTAGGCTTTGGTAGAGGCGGGTGGCTTCGGCGTAGTCGCGGCAGTCTTTCATACGCTTGAGGTTGAAGTGGCCGGTGCGGCGGCCGTAGGTCAGGAGGCCATTGTGTGCGCCGACCATGCCAGCAAAGCGGCCGAAGGCGATGAGGCGGCGGCCCAGCTCATCGGTCAGCACCTCGTAGTCGATCAGGCGAATGTGGTGTTGGAGGACGGCTTGCAGGAGGGCGCGGTTGTAGGGCTGTTCCTTGATCGTATGGGAGAAAAAGAAGTAGGTTTTGTGAGGAATCAGCTGATCGATGGGGACTTCTTTGACGCCCATGAGGACATCGCAGCTGGCCATATCGTCGGATAGGGGGACCTTGGCTTCTTGGTATTCTTGATCGGTGAAGCAGCGGCCGGGGGAGGGGGCGACGATCAGTTCTACGGGATATTGTTGCAGGACTTGTTGACACTGCGCCGGAGTCATCGGGACTCTAGAATCTGGTGGGGTCTTCCCCTCTTTGATAATGCCTATTTTCATGCCTTAAAAATAGCCTAAAAATCTGGAAGTGGCGCTCAATTTTGTCGAAAACAGCTGACGATTATTTTGATGTGTTAAAGCGTCCTATCACCGCGATTAGAGCGGGCTTTGGCATGGTAGTTGGTCAAAAAAATATGATTTCCCCATCTGTATCGACTCCCAATACCTCCCGAATGTTCTCCCCGCTCAATGCTCCCCATTGAATGATCAACCAAGTATATTCTAATAACCAACCGAAGAAGCTATTTAACCATGAAAGTACTTTCTCTTTACGTTGTGATGACCCTAATGGCGGTGCTGCCCGGATACGCTAATACTGGTGTAGTCGGCCCGTACGATCCTCCTATGGAGGGCATTGGGGACGGAACAGTATCGCTGTCCGCTATCTTTTTTGAAGATATAGAGGGCGAATTGCTGTTTATTGATTTTGAGGCCATTGGAGATGGTATTGTCCAATTGAACATTCTCAAGGGGCAAGGACTGATGCTACAGGACGATGTTACAGATTTACCCGCGAATACGATTTACGAACTGAACTTGGAGGTTTTCCGCAGTGGAACCTACACCATAGAATTGGTGACCGACAAGGACATCAAGATTCACAAAGAAATCACGATCGAGTAAAAGTTATTAAGTAATTCAAGTTGCGACGAACGAGCGTCAACTTGGGTTAAGGACACTAAAAATTGAAAATCGACGCCATCGCCCGGTATCTACTGATGCCGGGCGTTTTTTATTGAAATGGGTGAGGAATCGAACTTTTGTCCCTATCTTTGGGTTTATGCATTGGATGATCGGTCAAAAGCGATCGATAACACATTTGACAACTGGGGCTGACTGGAATCGACAGGATTGATTTTCAGCTGGTAAGCATGCCGGGGAAAGATTGCTCACTCCGTTAACTATGGTAATCGAACAATTTTAATTGGCAACTCTAAGTTCGCCATGGCTGCCTAATTCTAGGAATTAGAACGCCTTTGTGCCGTATGGTTGATGTCTGATATACATCATGCCGCATATCGACCCTCCCCTTAACCGGGGATTCAGACTCGCTCGATTATTCGCTTCGCTAATCGGGGACACTCAGAAGCTAAGGTGAAGGCACGGGTGGGTTTCCAGACCTCCCCTGATCCCGACAAATTCAACTGGAAACTAAGCATGTAGAAAGCCTTCTGGTGCTTTCTCTGGACGAGGGTTCGACTCCCTCCAGCTCCACCAAGTAGGAATTTAACCCTTTGTGAGTCAATGGCTTGTAAAGGGTTTTTTTATGCCTATCCGTAGCCTATTTGTACTGCGCCAAATGTAAGTCTTGTTATCTATGGCCAACTAAGCTTTTCTCCTTAAATTAATGGAGAATTACATACCAACGCACAGATATATACATGGGTTACTTTCGATTTCTTCCCCTTCTTCTCTTGGGGGCAAGCCCGCTATTGGGCTTCGGGCAGTTGAGCCAGGAGGCAAAAGCACAGATTGATTCGTTGCAGCAGGTGATTGCCAATGCCCAACAGGATACGGTTAAGGTGAACGCCTGGGACGCCTGGGCGGAGATCGTTAAAAAAACAGATAAGCAGACAGCGATTGAGCTTTGGGAAAACATCGTAGCCCTCACGGGGCAATATTTTTCTCCTCAACAATTACCATCGATCAGTAAAGCACTCCGCGTTTATCCGCTCAAGCAGGCAGCAGCATTGCATAAGCTGGGCGTGATTTATCATTTTAAAGACCACAAAAAAGCACTGGACTACTATTCGCGTAGCCTGCAAATTAATGAGGCGATAGGGCATCAATTGGGAATGGCTAAAACGCTGAATAATATCGGGGCGATTTACCTCAAATATGGGGATCAGAATAAGGCGCTGGAGCACTTCAAGCGCAGCCTTAGCATCGGGGAAGAGATTGATGATCAGGAGCGAATTGCTGCTTCTCTCAACAGCATTGCTACTGTTTATAAGCAGTTAGGGGATAATGAGAAAGCTATCGACTTTTATACGCGCAGCTTGGACATCAAAGAAGCATTGGGGGATAAGGGCGGGGCGGCCCGTTCCATGTTTAATCTTGGCCTCATCTATCATGATACCGGAGACTTGGCCCGCGCCAAGGACTACTATAATCAGGCGATGGAAAGATTTGAAGCCTTGGATTATCAGCGGGGGATTGCTTCGGTACTGACGAGGATTGGGTCGATTTATCAAGAACAGGGGGATCATCTGGATGCTTTATCTTATTATGAACATGCGCTAAAAATCAGGAGACAAATAGGCGATTCGGCTGGCATCGCTCGAACCTTGAATAGCATTGGGAGTATTTATAAAGCACAGGGAAATATTGAAAAAGCTATTGATTATCACATTCAGAGCTTGAAGAAATATGAAGAGATGGAGAATAAACCCGGTGTGGCTTCGGTCTTAAATAGCATTGGACTGATTTATAAGCAACAGGGGGAAGAGGCAAAGGCCCTGCGCTATTTTATGCGGAGCTTGAAGGCTTACCAAGAAACAAATAATAAAAATGAAGAAGCTATCTTATTGAAGAATATCGGATGGGTGCATCAGGACCAAGGAGACCGGGTAAAGGCATTGGATTATTACACGAGAAGTCTGAAGATTTGTGAAGAAACGAAAAATCAATATGGTATAGCTGCGGCCTACAATAGTATGGCTAGTATTTATCGGGAGGAAGGGAAAAGTGCCGCCGCTATAGATTATTACTCTCGGAGCTTGAACATTTACGAACAACTAGAAGACCTGGGGAATACGGCGCTTCTCCTATACAATATTGGATGGTATCATTATCGACAAAAGGACTATACAACATCCATTGAATACGCTCAGCGGGCACTGGCTAAAGCGGAGGAAGTGGGCCAATTGATCTATGTGAAAGAATCTAGTGAGCTGCTTTACAAAAGCTACAAAGCGACCAATCAGCCTGCCCTGGCCCTACGTATGCATGAGCAATATCTCAATGCCCGCGATAGTTTGGAACGGGAGGAAAATCAGCGGGCGGTGATTCGTCAGGAGTACAAATATCAGTACGATCAACAGGCCCTTGCGGACAGCCTCAAGAACGCAGAGGCCCAAAAGCTAGCCGAAGCGCAGCTATCCGCCCAGAAAGCTTCCAACCTCCAACAGCGGCAGCAGAGTATTTTTATTGGCGTAGGGCTACTGGCTTTACTCTTGCTTTCTGCCTTCCTATTTTATCGAAGAAGGAAGGCACTGCAAGCTAGATTGGAGCAGGAGCAGCAGGAGGCCCAGCGGCTTAAAGAGCTGGATCAGCTGAAGACGAAACTGTATACCAATCTGACCCACGAATTCCGTACGCCTCTGACTGTTATGTTGGGGATGACGGAAAAGATCAGAACTGCCCCTCAGAAATTTCTGGCCGAAGGCACACTCATCATCGAACGCAATGGGAATAATTTATTGCGGATCATCAACCAACTGCTCGATTTATCCAAGTTGGAAAACCACTCCTTGAAACTTCATTTGCAGCAAAACGACATCATCCCTTATCTGAATTACATCACGGAATCCTTTCACTCCTATGCCAATGGTAAAAACCTCTCCCTTCGCTTCTTTTCTAATGTGGAGCATTTAGTAATGGATTATGATCCAGAGCAAATCAAGCAGGTAATGACCAACTTGATTGCCAATGCCATCAAGTTTACGCCTTCGGGGGGCGAAGTCAAAGTTCGGGTACTAAAAAAGGAGGGGCGCTTGCAGATTGATGTCCAGGACGATGGGATTGGCATTCCCAAGGAGGCGCTGCCGCAGATTTTCGCTCGCTTTTATCAGGTCGATGATTCTGCTACCCGCGCTTACGAAGGCACTGGGATCGGACTGACTCATGTGAAGGAGCTGGTGAATTTGATGGGCGGACAGATTAGCGTAGAAAGTATTCTGGAAAAAGGGGGGGCGGAGGAAAAGTCAGGCAGCACTTTTAGCGTTGTTTTGCCCATCCAAAATAATGCGTCTTTAACAGAAACTTCTCTTTTACCTGATGTGGCCAAGGCCATTCCGCAAGAGGCCGTCCCCCTATTAATCGAGACTGCTCCTACTAACGGGGAATTGCCAAGAGTGTTGATCATCGAAGATAATCCTGATGTTGTAGTCTACCTCAAAAGCTGTCTGGAAAAGGACTATCAGTTGGAGGTGGCTTACAATGGAGATATTGGGATTGAAAAGGCGATCAACTCCGTTCCCGACTTGATCATCAGCGATGTGATGATGCCGGGTAAGGATGGCTTTGAAGTTTGCAATGTGCTGAAGACCGATGAGCGGACCAGCCACATTCCCATTGTGCTCTTAACGGCGAAGGCGGATTTGTCTTCTAAGCTGGAGGGCCTGGAGCGGGGAGCAGACGCCTACCTGGCCAAGCCTTTCCAGGAACAGGAGCTAGCTATTCGTTTACAAAATCTTTTGGAAGGTCGCCAAAAGATGCAGGACTATTTCTCGGCGCACTATCTTCAGGCTACTCCTCATCCTACGACAAATCCATCAACGGAAAGCCCTAATGAAGATACCCAAATCGAAGATGCTTTTATTCAAAAAGTAAATGCCATTCTGCAAGATAATATTGAGGACGAAAATTTTGGGCTGGTCGAGCTGCGCCGAGCAGTAGGGATGACGCGCTCCCCCTTCTTTCGCAAGATGAAAGCCCTGACCAATACTACGCCTTCCGACTACATTCGAGCCTACAGGATGAGGCAAGCCCGCTACCTTTTGGAGCATACTGATCACAATGTGGCCGAGGTCGCCTACGCCGTCGGCTTCAAAAATCCTTCTTATTTCACCAAAGTCTTCCAAAAAGAGTATGGTATTGCTCCAAGTACAGTAAAGGGCTGATAATCAATATACTATATTTTGTAGAGAGCTGAAATTACCTGCTTTTTTCCATCAAGAGAGCTGAAATTACCTATTTCTGGGCTCAAATTATTAGCCTTTGTATAGCATTTCTTTCCATCTTTGTATCAACCTTTTTCATAAAGGTATAGTCAACACATCAGTCTTCATACTTTTTCAAAATATTTAAACGTAAAGCATCGATCGTACGATTCTGAAAGCTAGCGCAGGCTTGTATCAGAGGTGCTGATTGCTCAAAACATCTTTACTCACAGCCTTATGTCTTGTATCACATAAGGCCCTTAAATCTATTGTCAAATGAAAAAGTCATGCAAAAAATCAAGTCCTGCGATCCATCCATTTTCTAAGTTCTCTGCTGTGGCCTTAAGCAAAGTTCAACAGCAAAAAGTAAAAGGCGGAGATGACGGTATCATCGTCGTTGAAGTTATTGAAGGATAAGGTCGAAGCTGCTCAGCTTCATGCAGCTATTTCTTTTGTTGAGCTAACAAGCTGCACTGGCTGAGTAGCCAGCTTTTGAGAATGACCGATTGGCTGGCTTCAATTTCATCGTAAAGGGGCTGGCCAATCGTCCCCTTAAAATACTGATTCACTATTTTTTGGCTAAAGGATAGAAACTGTAAATAGGTTTGTTGCTTTGCCTCGGAGATAAATCGGTGGCGGGCTATAAATTTTCGAAACGCCTCAATTTTGGCCATTAATATATCGTGATAACTGTAGTCCTGGATACACAGCTCGAAATAGGCGCGAAGCAGAATCGTTTTTGATCGCAGTAGGAGAAAGACCTCCGGAAAATTGTAGTCCCTTAGCAATTCAATACAGCTTTGGTACTGCTGTGTATGCAAAGCCAAGAGCGCCTGATTCAAACAAACCGTATCGGCTCGGACCGCCTCCGACAGATAAGTGGTGTACTGGTCAATAAATTGCTGTACCCAATCAAACTGCTTTTCCAAAACACCCAGAGTGACCACATTAGAAAAAAGATGGGGTTCCATTTGGTGATCGCTGATAAACAGCTGATGCTCCATCCCAAATTGGTAGAGCTCAAATAATTTGGTCTGCAGTTCCTTTCGGCCAGAGTTGTATTGATTGGATAAATGGTTGATTAGAATGCGGAAGATTTCCTCTTGATCTTTTTTGGTCAGCTGCCCCAGTCGATCCCTAAAGAGCTGTTCGGCCTGCTCAAACAATGAGTCCTCTCTGGGGGCTTCCAGCATCTGATTGATCAAGTCGTAGACCTGAAAGATAGGAGTGGCCTTGATCTCTGCCGTATGTTCTTTTAACGATCTCGGCGTAAGGTTGACTTGAAATAATTTTTTGATCCAGGTCAGTGCGTAGCTGAGTCGTTGCCGTTGCAATAGGTAATAGTAATCCAGGTTTTCGATAGCCGCCAGGAGGTAGGAGATATTATCTTTCTCCTTGTGGGTCTGCGGATGGTCGTAGAAGCCTTCATGAAGTAGGTGCAGTTCTTTGTAGTAAGAAATATCGCGGTGAGGCTTCGCCGCCTGATCCGCCAACAACTCCTGGCTGGTTTTCTGGAAGTGGGTATACATATTGCGCTCTCGGTATTCCGCCAGCAACAACTGCTTTTTGGTGTAGGAATGACCTTGGACTTGTTTGGCGATGAAGTACTCCTCCGTCAGTACCCGCAACTCGTGAATGAGCTTGCGCATCTGATGATCACTGTACTTTTCCTTATGGGGAAAGAGCTTCTTGAAGGCCTGCTCCTTATTGAGCTTTGGCGACGTATAGTCGGGGGCGTATTTGTAGATGAACTGAAACAATTGCTCCGGGAGATTATTGGAGGCATAAAAGGGGGATCTCAGAAATTTGAGGTAGGACCGGATTTCTTGTGGCTGTAGATGTCGGAGCAGTTCGAGGAGCTTACTGTTTTTCATAATCGAGCTTTAATGAGGCTATCAAATGTTAGGCTTGCAAGCCTTTTGTTGATGGCGTAGTGCAGCAGGAAAAGAAGAAAATGTATTCTATTAATATTGGAACAAAATTGAGGGTAAATAATTTTTTAAATGTTTGACAGTCAGTATATTGTAGGTTTTTTTGATCAAAATAGGTCATTTAATTTAGAACTTTTATGAAAATTTGTCCTCAAAATCCTATGGAAATATATATAGTTTCAGGCAACAAATATTCACTAAAACAAGAACTGTGAAACAGCTCATTCAGTTTATTTTATTGTCCATCTTTTTTTCAATCGTCAATAGTGCCACCCTTTCTGCACAAGCAAAATACCAGCGCAATTCTCCCGTCTGTTTTTATGATGATCGCTCAAAGCAATGGTATTCTGGAACCTACATCGAGTGGGATGTAGATAATGCTTGGCATACCGTCAAATATAATAAGAGAGGCACCGAAGTCACCGCCAGTTTTTATAAAGCAAGCTATGTCGTAGATTGCTCCAGCCGATGCGGCTGTAGTGGCTCCGTTCCCATTTCTAGCAACACCAGCAATACATCAACTGCAAATAGCGGAGGGAGTACGAGTTATGAAGCCAATTCTTCGATTTGCTATTATGATAAGAGTTATGATCAATGGCGCAATGCGACCTATGTAAGATTTATTAAAAGCAAAAAACAGC
Source organism: Bacteroidota bacterium (assembly GCA_038750655.1). Taxonomy (GTDB): domain Bacteria; phylum Bacteroidota; class Bacteroidia; order Chitinophagales; family Saprospiraceae; genus JBCDGZ01. The sequence goes on from JBCDGZ010000019.1 coordinate 10,692, forward strand.
ACGAAATTACCTTTGAAAGGAGAGGGGTGACAGTCACTACAAAGATGCCCTATGAAGATAGAATCTCCCCCTGCTCAAGGAAGTGTGGTTGTAGCGGCTCTTCGGCTACTGCCACCACTACAGGGAATCCCAATACGACTGGTAATACCGGTACGAGTAATAAAGGAGCTGTCAATTACGAGGTCAATGCCAAAATTTGCTATTATGATAGTTTTAACGACTTATGGCGTAAGGCCACTTATTTAGGATTTGACCAAGTGGAGAATAAGCATAAGGTTAGATACTACAGAAATCGCATCCACGTGACCTCCCTTACCCCTGATGTATCGAGAATGTCTGATTGCCCCGGAGAATGTGGTTGTGTCGGTTCTTCAACTGCTCCCGATGATACCGGAGTTGCGGGTAATGATAATAAAGGAAACAGCGGCAACACTGGTAACACCAACAGTCCTAACAATACGGGCAATACTAGCAATACCGGTAATACTGATGAAACGGATAAGACCGAAGAGGCAAGCAATACCGCTGCCTATTATAGAATCGAGAATTTTGCAAATCCCCGCTTTGTTGAACTAGATCGTGAGAAGGCCAAGACTTTTATCAGCAAAATAGAGGAAAGGCTTAAAGAGGATGAGAAGCTGGGAAAAGGGACTATTTTCCCTAATGCTTATACGCTTGCGGACATGGGGTCTAAGGTTTATGCGGTGAAGTTAAGGTACAGCGATAGGGTGGGAGAATTGATGATGGTCTCGGATTATCGAAACACAGAAATGATGAATCCATCGGATGATTCCTACAATCCGACCAGGGCGGGTATGATCAAGAACGGCTCCTCCTCCTTGCCTCGACCTGGAAACCAACTGAGGGGCAGTCATCGGGATGGATTTGTCATTATAAAAGCTGAAAATCTGAATCCTCAAAATCCACCAAGTAATTTGACTAAGTGGGTGAAGACGAATCTGGACGGTATTTTTAGTGGTTCTGGCCCGAAGTTAAAGCTCAATGTTTCCGGCAATAATGAACTCTCTCTTTGTTTAGGGGTAGGCAAGATTCATACTTTTAAAGTACAAAATGGTCAACTGAATAAGGTGCGATCTCTTGACGTTGATGAGGATTTGGTCGCCTTTTCCAAAGGAGGAGATAATAAATACTGTATCGTCACTTCTGATGGTAAGGCCACTAATACCAATATGCACTTTTTCCAAGGGGCTAGTGATGGGATTGTCCCCAAAAAACTAAAACTTTGGGATGAGCATCCACAAGACTTACTGAAGGATCGACCCTATCCTACCTTGGATTATGCTAATGGGGAATATCTCCTACAGTTCTATATTCACATGTGGGAACCCCAATACAATTACAATTTACACTCCGGAAGTTTTCGCTTGAAGATAAAAGAAGATGGTTCTGCTGACAACCGACAGTGGCAGACTTCCCATACTTTCGGTATGGATGCCTTGCACAATGGGACCGATTGGATTTCTCTGTACTCTACCGATGGCGATTATTCCTTGCGTCACCCTGGCGTGTTTATCGACAAAGTAGGCAGTGGGCAAAAAGCGGTATTATTCAGTTCTCCGCAACGATGGGCGGAGCCTGGAGAAGGAGACGCTGCTCACGGCCAGATGAATTATTTCTACACCGGGTTGGGAGGAATTGCTCACGACGGAAATGGTTATGGAGTGGTCTTCAATAATCCTAAAATGAAAACAGCTCCGGCTAATCTGCCCCAAAACGTAGGCTATGTATACGTAAAGAAAGATTTTGAATCTACTCCTCGCAGAAAATCAAGCGATACTACGATTGACCCTACTGGCAATTTATTAAATGCTGGTGCAACAGATCAGGTGACGGTCTACAGCGAACGGATGAATACCGAACCGGTCAATTACAAACGGAAGGTAAAATGGTTGAGCAATTACAACAGTTTAGAAAATGGCTTTGCCAATAATACGGATATTGTCGCCATTGGGAACAAGTTTGTCGTGGTGTGGGAAAAATGGGCGAAGGTCGGAGAGGAAAGAGATTCGTGGGGAGAAGTAAGCGCTGTTTGGAATTACCAGAGTACAGAGGCCGTCGTGATTGATAAAATGGGTAATGTGCTGGGCAGCAAAAGCCTTGGCAATCACCCCCTCAATAGTTGGGATGATCTTCATGTTCAAAATGGTAAGGTGGTCTGGGCCACCTACGATGGGGTTAACATTTTGATGAATACGCTTGATGCCAGCCTCAACCATAAGGTAACGACAATGGCGCTGCCTTAGGATGAGGTTTTTGTGAGAAAATTTTTCGGGAATATTAAAAAAATAGTAAACACTCTTTGTAACACGATCTATTTATTTTATCGTTGTTCCGTTAAGGAAATCAAAGAAAGAAAGTCTTCAAAAAAATACCTTTTCCATTTGATAGGAGGGGGAACGTAACTAAGCTCCAATAATTTAAGAATACCCGAAGTACATTTAGATGCCTAGGTGAATTGACACCACCTAAGGCTTGTAACTTCTTTCGGTGAATTGAATACAAAATATCATGAAATACCAAAAAGACTTACGCTTTCTTATCAGTTTATTATTGTTGATTCCCTTCGCCGCTTTTGGCCAGTTGGAGTCGGTAGAAGATCTGGAAGCCGTTTCGAAAAAAGGTTTTTTCAAAACTCATTTCTCCAACATGTTCAAGGACTTCAAAGATTTCGGCGACCCCTTCACCCTCGGCGGAGGGGTAGGCCTGAATTTGCGATCCTACAGTGCCAACGGTGGCGATCCCCGCCAGGACCCCTTTTTCTATTCGCTCAATACCAACCTCAATGTGCGCATCTACAAACTCAACCTTCCCTTCTCTTTATTGATCACTGCTCGCAATCAAGATTCTTCCTACCCCAATCTGGGCGAGCTGGCCGATGCCTTCAGAGATAACATCCGCAACCAGCGCGACCGCTTCGTCCGCATCGGAATGAGCCCGCGCTACAAATGGGCCACCCTCCACCTGGGCCACCGGGCGATGAACTTCTCCCGCTTCACCCTAGCCAACCTCAATTTCTACGGCGTAGGGGCAGAGCTGGAGCCGGGTAACCTAAGACTGGCCGCCATGTACGGCCGCCTAGCCCAAGCCGAACCCATCGATCTGTCCTTGAATACCCCCAACCTCCCCGTCTATCAAAGAGTCGGCTGGGGTGTCAAATTTGGCTACGAATCGGAGCAGGCCGGTGTGCTGTTTTCCCTCTTTGAATCCCACGATGATGTCAACTCCATTGGGATACCGAATAGCGACGCTGCGCTGCCGCTCCCGGAAGAAAACTTAGCGTTGGGCCTCAATCTACATCAACTCTTTTTCGAAAAATTTCGCTTTCGGATGGAGCTGGGAATTAGTGCCCTATCTCCAAATGCTTTAGATGAGGCAGCCGCCTCTAGTGCCTTCCCCGAGTTTTTATTTACCGAAAGAAATACCACCGAAGTCAATACCGCTTTGGATGTCTCCTTTGATTACGAAGGAGAAAACTATACGGCTGGCGTTCAGCTCTTGAGAGTCGATCCCAATTACCGCACTCACGGCGCTTATTTCTTCAATAATGATATTGTTGATCTATTAGGTAATCTCGGATTCGGGCTACTCGATGGCATGATCAATGTCAATCTGAGTGCTGGTGCCCAGTCCAACAACCTCGAATTACTCCGACCCAGCACCACCCGCCGCTTTGTCTACAACGCCGGGGTGGCCTTGAGCAAAAATGCCTTCAGTGCCAGTGCGGATTACTCCAATAATACCACCGATGTCGGCTATGTCCTCAATCAGGGATTGGATTCTTTGAATGCCGTTTTTATCTCTGAAAATGCAGGCGTCAATTTCAGCTACTCGCTGAGCGATGGCAACAGCAATCAACACGCCTTTAGTTTGGGCGGAAATATTCAACAGGTCACCGACGATATTGAGGACCCCCTACAAAGTGCCGAGACCCGATTATTGGTCGGCCAGTTTGTCTACAATTATATGCTTACAGAAAGCAAATGGCGCTTTGCCTTTCGAGCCAATTACAATCAAAATGAATTGGCCCAAATGCAGATCGATCGCTACGGAGTGGGCTTCGGAGTTGCTAAAAGTTTGCTGGAAAACAAGATGCAAATTGGCCTGGATTTTAATCACTTCTGGAACACCAATGAGCTCGATCAAAACGGAACCAATATCAATAGCCAGCTGCGTTGGAGCTACCAACTGGCAGAGGGCTTATCTGCTAATATGAACTGGGGCTTGCTCCGCACTACCAAGGATAACACTCCTGATTTCAGTGAACTGACTGGTAACTTAGGTATCCAATATAATTTCAATTACAACCCTAAGAAGAAAAAGGAAGAACAAGAGCAATCGAATAACTAATCACTCAGATAAAAAGACAAGCGTCTCTTCATTAGTAGATGCAAGAAAAAACAATTTGATGAAAACACGACCACTCTCCATGGCAAGAATTATCTTTTTAGTCGGATTTTTATTCGCGGTTCAATCGCTTTATGCACAGGTATTTCCGGTACGTCTGACCGGAGCCACCACTCCTCCGCGTTCGCTCGACCTCCGTGTGTATGGCAATGAAAGAGCGCAGGATTTATTTTTCAATGCCGTCCTCAACGACCCCGTAGAGCCAACGCTACAGGTCTACCCTCGATTGAGCGTGGAGCGCAGCGGGCAAATCATTTATCAGACCGATCCTAATTTCTTTGGTACTCCCATTACCCTCAGCCAATTTGATATGCAGATGATCGATGGGGCTGACCTGCAGCCCTACCTACGGGCCGAAAATCTCCTGGGCGCTAATGCCAATGGGGGAGGAGCCGTAGAGGTGCCCGAAGGCTTCATCCAGATTTGTCTGCAACTATCTGGTGTGGAAAGAAACGTGCCGGTCTCCAATAAGTTTTGTGTCTCCGGCAACTTCCAGTTGAACCAGGCTCCGCAGCTGATTTTTCCGGCCTGCGGAGAGCAGCTGCAAATGCAAGAGACCCAAAATATGCTTTTCAACTGGCAGCCCCAGCACCTGGCCAGCGCCAACTCGCCACAGCCGGTAGAGTACGAATTTGAATTGGTCCAACTGCCCGATGGCTACTTCAACGCCAACGACGCTTTTGAAAGGTCCTTGAGGATTTTTCAGACCCGCACTATGATGCCCAATTTGCTCTACACGCAGGCCGAGCCGCTACTCGAAGCGGGTAAGCTCTACGCCTGGCGCGTGCGGGCCTTCTCGGCCCTCCACCCGACGAGCAAGCTGTTTAACAACGACGGAATTAGTGAAATCTGTACCTTCCGTTTGTACAAGGATGAGCCTATTGATCAGCGGATTACGGTAGTGGATAATCCTTCGCCAGTCGGCTGTAGCGTCTTCAACACCGACTACGGTCCAGTCACCAGCACCATAGCAGAATCTGTCCCCCTTGCCCAGTCAGATATTGTCAAATTGGGCTATTTCAACTTGGAGCTTGGACCGATCTCTGGGAGCCCTTCGGGCTATTCCGGCGAAGGCGAAATTACTTTTCCCCTGCTGCAATCTAAAATAGCGGTTACCTTCTCTGGCTTGCGGGTTAATGAGGACAAACGCGTTTTTGAAGCAGAAAAAGTAGAGGCCGTCGTTGAGCCAGAGCTTAAATTATACGCTGATCAACTGGCGGCAGCCAATATTCGCTCTGCCATTACGGACGATTACATTGACGATTTATACAATTACTTTACGGGGGGAAAAGGGCAGCGCCGCCTGGTCTCTGGCCTCAACCTTTCTGATCCTGTCACCCAACGTTTACCTATCGGTCTCGATCAGGATAAGCAGCCGACGGTGGCCGTCATTGGTATAGAGTTTACGCCGCGGAGTGCCTACCTACATCTGGCCTCCTGGAGCGTAATAGGCCAGGGAACGCCCATCCGGTTTGCGGCGACGGCCGTGCCGGCGACTCCTCACGGGATGAAGAGCAAAGCCCATCTGGTAGCGCTGGGAACAGCCAACATAGACGGAAGGACGGAGAAGATTACAGAGGCATTCGAGATTACCTACAGCGGAGATTCCCGCATGTATTGTGATTGCAAAGGATACAAGGAGCAGGACTTGGAAAAAGGGATTCGGATCGCACCGAAGGTGATTGCCAGAGCAGATAATGGGGCACCAGTGGTGTTGGATTTGAAACGTAAAAAAGGAGACATCGAGACCTATCTGGGTGATGTCCAGGAATTACCGGAGTTCAAGTTTGCCGCATTGCCTGATTTTGTGTTCCAACCTCGGGGTGGAAAATTGGACCTGCGTACGAATGAAAAGGCAAATCTCAATTCTAATGTCATGGAGCGTTATAACTCGCCACAGAATATCGAATGGCGAGGCTTGGCGATGAAGAACGTCGCTTTGGAATTACCTCCTAGCTATAACTTAACGGGAAAGAATGAGCCGCTCCAATTAGAGAGTGGAGAGCTGTTTATTAATGAAGAGCAGTTGGCCTATGGTTTATTTACTAAGAATAACTTACTAAGTTTATCCGAAGGACGGATCGAGAAGTGGGCTTACAGCGTGGATCAGTTGCGTTTTGAGATTCCCGAAAATCTCGAAAGTAAGTTTTCGATTAATGGACAATTGAAGACGCCGATATTTGAGGAAAGCTTCCAATACGAGTCTTCGTTGAGAGAAGGCTTTTCGGGGACGACTATTTTAGATACGAAGCTTCCTGCCGACAAGCGGACGATGGGCTTATGGAAAGCTAATTTTCAACTAAACGAAGAAAGTACAGTTGCTGCACAACTCAAATTGATCAATGATAAACGCAAGCTTTACCCCCGAGGAGAATTTTCGGGACAACTCAATATGGCCCGTACCAATGAAGAAGTTCAGCAAGAGTTGTTGGGTAATGCGGCAACTACGATCAGTTCTGTCCAATCGATATTGGGCATTAGCAAGTTGGACTTCACCCTCAGCGATCTGTCCTTGAATGCGTTCAAGATCGATCCTTACATGGAGCCAGCAGAGCGCTACCTACTCGGTGGTTTTGATTCTGAAAAGGCGAAAATGAGTATGGGTGGGAAGGCGCTAGAAATAGCTGCCGTACAGTTGAGATATGAAGCAGCCGAGGAGGGAAAGCCCGAGCGATTGGGGCTGGCCTTCGACATCGTTGAAGGGAACAACCGTTTGAAATTTATCTTCTGGGCCAAGGCCAACGGTGATCGATTTGATTATCAAGGTATAGAAGTGGAAGTCATTGAAGTAAGATGTGAATGTGTGGAAAATGAGAAATTCTCCTCTATCATTGATTATGATCAACTCTATGATCGGCTGGCCGAGCAAAAATACCAGCAGCTGATTCAGGAGGGAACCTTATCCAACAGCATTGGAGGCTCTTCTATCGATTTTGATCCTGCTACACTGAAAAGTACCATCCGAGCGACCTTAGTCGCCAATACCATAGCAGGCTTCCCGATGCTGGACGAAGGAACCTTGCTGATCCCCTGGCTTGGTGCCAATGGCTTCCAACTTGAGGTGGAAGATGGGATGGATGAAGATATGAATATTGTTACTAAAGGGGTCAAAGAAATTGAAGATACGGAATTGACTTTTGCAAAGATAGACGCGAGAAGTGAGCAACAGCAGCTGCCTATTGATGTGACCGATAAGCTTCATTATTTGGGGATCAATAATAAGGCCGATGGAACAGCCAGCTCCGGAGACTTACCAGCTAGCAGTCGCTTGTTGATTACTGACTTTTTTGTGGAAAGTAAAAAGGATAGAGCGGTGAGTCAAGGAAAAATGGTCCTTACCTTATTGCAAGAAATTGAAATAGATGACGAGAAAAAATACTTACGTTTTTTAAGTAAGCCAATCACGGTCACGGACCAAAAAAGTGCTGCGGATGCCAATGAGGTGATCGCCCAACTGGGCAGCCCCGACATCCCGCTGGAACTACAAACCACAGTTACTCAGGTGCATGGAGGCAATGACATCATTTTCCAAAAAAAGCCCTACAGTGCCAATGGTGCAAAAGGCAGCTTTGCCAGAATTACCTGCGATGATGGATTTGTGAACTACCACTTAGAAGGCGTAATCAAATTCCGCTATGAGGAAGATGCAGAAAGCAAAGTTACCCAACTCCTCAAATATGATATTGAGTCAGAATCAGGAACCATCAATGGAACCAAGCAAGAACGTTTTGTAGAAGCCAGCGGGCAGGCCAGTATTCGTTTTGTGCTGGACTCTGGGGATGATTTTAATAGAGGAGCCAATCACTCCTTAAGCCAGTTTATTGCTGGACTAGAGAAGACCGATGGGCTATCGGATGAAGAATGGGGCTTTTCTACCTTCGAGGGCAGACAGCTGACCTTTGTGCCGGGAGAAAATTTTCTGGGCTATCTGGATTTAAGAGCAGATAAAGTAGTTTCCGTTGCTCAAACTTCGGAGATACTTGAAAGGGCTACTAAACCGGAGTTCATTGGTTTGGTATTCAATAGGATTCATTTTGAGGTTATTGATTTGAATGGAGGGGATGGGGAAGCCTTGTCGCCAATGGTGAGTAATGCGCTTTTCGATTTTGCGGCGAATCAGGGCTTTTTTGCAAAATATGAAAATGAAGAACCACTAGTCAAAAAAGCAGATAAGGCCAGTTTCGCCAAATGGGGCTACACCCTCGAAAAGCTCCAATTTGAAATTCGCAATAATGTATTTTTTGGAAGCGAAGGCGTACTTTTTGAAGGCAGCACGCATATCCCCTTGTTTGCGGCGGACCCTCCGCAGAAAGTAGCAGATGTCACTTTTGCAGAGGGCTATGTGCCTTTTAAAGGAGAAATCCTGTACGATCAAAGGGTGCTGTTGCGCTCTCAGGTAGATAAGACCGCTCACAAAATATTCTATTCTGAATTTATCCCAGGGCTGGGCTTTCGACTTAATAATAGCTCTCAAATCGATTTCCTATTCGATGTAGCCAAGGGAGAGTTTGAATCCAAGGCTGCGTTTAACGGCATCTCCCTACTGGTCGTCACCCCCGAAGTCTTAGCAGATTTTAACTTACTGGGCTCTGATCAGGACACCAGGGAACAACTGGATTTTATTGACTTTGTGTTTCCCTTTTTCTCTTTTAATGGATTGACCATTAATATGGAGGAGGAAAGTTGTGGGAAGCCTTTCCGAGGGATACAATCCTTGAATTTTGGAACCTGGGGAGTACTGCCGGAAATGGTGGCGAGTAAGCTGAAGGGCTTAAGCAATGCTGGTGGCGGTGGCCAAGGTGGTCAGGCCAACGCTGGTGCTAGCCAGCAACAACGACAAAGTCTAGTTGCGGCCAACCAGGATAAGATCAAACCGGGCTTTCAAGACATCCCCATCTCAATCGATGTACCGACCTTCCACTGCGAAGGAGAGAAGGAATACAAATTTACCCTCACCGTTAATATTGAGTTGAAAAAAGATGATGAGAACGACGATAGCCCGACTAGTAGCAATACCAGCACTGCTGGGCAAGGCCAAAATGCTACATCTACCTACGGCCCCGGTTATCCTAGACCAACCGGAAATGTGACCTATGAGTACATTCCACCGCCGACCAATGACTATGGTGCCGCTTGGAGTAGTTATTTTTCTCCTGATATTCCGCCACCAGTCGGGATCAGGAATACCAGTTTGCCTGGTGAATACAAAGCCTATTCAACGGATGCCATAGGCGTACCGCCGGCACAGCAAACTCCTCCTCCCCGGCCGCAGCAACCCCGACCCAAGAAGAAGGCCAAAACCGCTAACTTCACCGCTTCGGGGCAGCTCAATTTTGTGTGTGAATCTGATGGGCAGAAACTTGATTTTACAAGGGTCGAGCTGGGCTGTTTTGCTATCGAAGCCGAATATGGACCTGCCAAATTATCCGGGGGAGTCAATATTCTTAGAAGTGTTGTGATGGACGAGAAGGATGATAAAACGACAGATGACGACGACGATTCTGCAAAATACGGCAAGGGCTTTAAAGGCTTTATAAAACTGGATTTTGATGCTTTCAAAGGCCTGGGGGTTACGGCCGTTGGGCAGTTTGGTTCTGTCCGTCAGGGGGGAGAGGAGTTTACCTACTTCTTCGTGGATGCCGAAGGCTACTTTGGTAAGGGCTTCCCGATTACCCCAAATACACCGGTTGCTAGTTTCTATGGACTAGGTGGAGGCATCCGTTATAATATGAGGGAAGAGGAATTTCCGGAAAAAACCAATTATACCAGCCCACCAGATAATAACGATTTTTGTAAGCTTGATGACGCCTATCTGGCCGCCGGTGTATCTTTGACCGGTGCAGTATACGCCCCCAAGAAAAGTCAATATGGAGGGAAGTTCTATGTTTTGGTTGGTTCTCCCAGCCCCAGCCAAGCCTATATGGGGAACCTTGGTTTTGACATTGCTATTAGTAACGATGACGGTATAAAATTCGAAAAACTCACGATACTCGGTAACGCCTATTTCCTCTACAAGGAAATTGCTACTTACCGCACCGAGCATGCTGCCGTTATAGAATCAAAATTGGCGTATAATTTCTCGGATAAGCTATTGACAGGGGAGTTCAATTATAAAGCTTTGTTGGGGCCAAAAGAATACCCCATCTTCCGCGCGCCCAAGGACCTATCGGAAATTGGAGACGATAAATACAACAGGGGCCAATTATTTATGGATTTCAAGAAAGGAGATTGGGACCTCAAGTTCGGCTCCTGGGATGATCCATCCTCTAATGGCCAAGGGAGGGGAAGACAATCTCCTCCTTCGGGATTACCTTACAATAGCCATAAAGTAACCGTTATTCCGGGGATAGGGGTCAATATTGATGCTTATCTACAGGCTGGTATGAATGTAGATCCGATCCCCCCGCTAAGCAATCTCATTCCTGATTACAGAGGAAGGGGACCTGAGAATTCAGAACGGCCAGCCTCGGGCCTGTACCGCTCTGGACAGGGTATTGTAATGGGGGCGAAAATCTCTGTTAAAGAGGAAATCAATTTACTCGTACTTTATGGAGAATTAAAAGCAGGTATCGGTTTTGATGCCACTCTCCGGAAGGTGAAACCACCAGCTTGTGATCCAGATATTGGCTTGAAAAATTGGTATATCCAGGGGCAAGCCTACGCTTATTTCAGTAGTACCTTAAAACTTGATGCAAAAGTCTTTGGAATCGGAAAAACCTTCGATGTATTTGACATGAGGGCCTCCGTCATAGCTCAAGCTCAATTCCCCAATCCTTCTTATTTTGCTGGAGAAGTCCATGTGTACTATGATGTAGCGGGAGGACTGTACAAGGATGACTTTAGAGAATATATAGAGCTGGGCCAGAAGCCCTGTGGAAAACCGCTCAATGAGGATTTTAGAAGACCTAATCCAATTGCCAATATTCAAGTCTTTGACAGTTGTAATCCTGCCAATGAGGATACCGAAGTAGGGGTATTTACAAATCCAGAGATCACCACTCGCTTTTCGCTCAATCAGCACATTGAAATTCCAATTTATAATTCAGACGGGGAAGAAAAGGGATTTGAAAAATACCTTCCGACGATCAAAAAACTAGAGCTTAAATTAGTAAAGCTGCCAGAGGGAGGGAATGCTGATGTTACGCTAGGCCAAGTGAAGTTTAACCGCAGAATAGAACCCTCCGGAAAAAAGATCGAGTTGTTGATGTCAGACCTACTTGCAGATAATGGAGAATATGAGTTACACTATGAATTTATTTGGCAGAAGTTGGTAAATGGGGTATATGAGGATGCGGTAGACGAGGATACTGGAAAGAAGTTTATTGATAAAGGAATAGCGAAATTTACCACGGGCAGCCTGGGTAGAACCATAGAGCCTGTGATGCTGCGCTATGCTGCTCCTGGAGATCGACAACGCTTTTGGACGAAAGGTTACGCGGATCCTGTATTGAAGTTTGTTCCTAAAATGGCGAATCATGCCCATAAGTTATTTCCTCCAACGTCAAAGATTCAACAAAAGGACGTCGACAATGAATATGTTGTCAAGCTGGTCCAGTTGGATCCTGACCCTGCCAACATCAAGATAGAATACATCAACATTGATTATTATCCTAGAAAGACGGATGTTTTAGAAAGGAAAATAGCAACGAATACGGTAGGGAGCTTTAGCCTGCCAGTCATCACTTATGGCCCACCGGAGGAAGGTAGGGAAGTTCGTTTTAGTGCCCTTGATAATGTAGATTTAACCCCTAAAAAAATCTATCGCCTAAGCATACTCAAGCGCCCCCTACTTAATTCGAAGGGAGGAGAGAAACTTTCTTTGGAGCAAAAGAGAATAAGAGACCTGTATACGGAAGAAATATACACCATTCACTTTGGTGTAGGAGAAAAGACCATAGAAGAGAAATTAAATGTACAACTGCTTCCCGTCTTTCCAAAGAAGGAAGGACGGTCAGATTTTAATTCTGCTGTTGGAAAACCCAAAAGGAACCTTTTTCCCAATGAGAGTGCGGCAACTAGCATAAAAGATGCTATAAAAGTGAAAGACGGCAATTACTATTGGATACTTCCTGATGACTTAACGGAGAAGGAAGACTACTTCTTTGACTATTATGACCTCAATCGGATTGACAGAAATATGCAGGTCAGTTATAAGGAAGAATATCCTTTAGAGCGAGTACTTGTACCCATGTTGTATAAGAATCCTCCGTTTCTTAGAGAGCCGCCCGAAATGTACAGTTTTTTCTATGCCTTACAAAATGGCGCTTCAAGCTTGAGCGGAGGCCCTATTAATTCAGATGATACCAAAAAGTATAAAACATTTTTATCCAAAGATTATAAAAGTAAATCCTACACAGGTTTAGAGCGGCCAGGTCGATATTTTGATTTTATCCCTGCGTATTATCACTCTCTCGATAATCCTTTTAATCTCTTAGAGGACACCGAAATTGCACAGGGAGTATACAAGGAGAGTATTACAGACACAAAGATACCAGAAGTAAGTAGCTCTACTTATACTTTAAAATTAGAGGATTATCGAAGCAGAATTCGTATTCGCCAGTCCAGACTTTGGTCCTACCTCTGTCATGTGGTTGGTGAAAATGAGGACTACTACGTCGATAAAAATATACTCGATAAAGCTTCCGTTGAGCAGATGAAAGTAGATGAAAAAGGGGCAAGTTTTTTTAGAGGTATTGGACTCCCTGATTTTACGCTTTGGGCAGCTGGTAAAAGATCAAGTAGTGATAGCTATACTACCCCCGAAGGGTATTCCTTGAATGAATTTGGTGAAGAGGGATCTCGGCTTAACTACACTGGTAAATTGGAATTGAAATATCCCATTAGTAATAACTGGGAGACCTTGGATGATGCAGACCGTGGATCGGCAAATTATATTCGTTTTGAAGTGCCAAAATTTCTTACATTTAGTGGGCTTAATGATCTCGAACGTAAGTATCCTCCTGAGATAAAAGATGATGTAGCCACCACTCCTCAGTGGGCACCGATCAATCAAACAAAGGGAGCTATTGAAGGCTATTTGCTGCCAGAGTATAGCACACCTGTAGAGCTGGTGTACTTCCTTGATGACGATAATCGTCTGGTCCTCATGGCGAATAATAGACAAAAAAGTGCCATGCTTTTCCCAAAGGATAAAGCACCTTTATTCATAAAAGACCAACTGCTCCAAGAAAAGATCACAGATGATGATTTTCAAGGAGGAGAGATGAAAGGACTTAAGTTTAGTGCTTCCAGTTATACCATCTTTAAAACAGAAGCTGCCAATGATCTACTCCTCCAATCTGGGGAATATCCAGATGGATTTGAGAAAAGACAAATAGGATGGTGGCGTGATTATAAAGTGATTATCGTATTGGAAGATGGCTCTAAATGGTTCGTGGATAAGGATAAAGATAAATTCGCTCCAACGGATTTTAAACCCTGTGAAGGGGAGAATTGCGATTTTGATAACCAGACGGTACTTCCGTTTGAAAATCGACCTCAATCAATGCCCGGGGTGCTACAATTAGGGTATTTTGATATGGGTGGGCAAGGCGTTTCTTACGTTGCTCCCGCCGGAAATAATGGAAACTATTCCCTGAGAAAAAGTGAGGATGTTGATTTATATGATAATGGAGATGGGCAAATCTATTTAGCGGAAAAAGGAAAATGCCAAATTGATTATACGGTAAAATTTGAGCAGGCTGGCCCTTACATCATACGAATCAAGTACGCGGTAGGAGGGGACAAAAAGAGCCCTCGATTGTCAACCAATTTTCTCGATAATCAACAACTTGATGCAACGCTTCAGGCCTCTGCTTCGGGCATTCAATACGCTTATTTCACGACCTTTATTAAGGACGCTAATAAGATAGGGAAATTGAGAATCAACTGGGATACTAATGGAGGGCGTGACACTCGCTTGTATAATATAGAGTATATTAAGATTCCGACCTTCTCTGATATTGAAAACGTTTTATTCAACTTACTCCCTCAGCGCAATGTATACCCCGTAAAGCAATTAGGAGGGGATGCTTACAGTCCCCATCAATTATTTGCATTTGAAAAGGTGTCTGATGAGGAGTACAATGCATTTTATATTAGTGATGGCCAGCAAAACTACCTGAACTACGATAGAGAAGGTATAGTGTCTTTCTCCAAAAGTACCAAACTGAATTGGGGCATCTTACCCATTCCCAATGATGAGGGCGTTCTAGAATGTGTTCTGTATGCAATTGCGCCAGTAGAATCGGGAGCAAAAATGATGTTTCTGAAATACGATCAGGACAACGAAAAATTGATCGTTATCGAACAGAACGGCGCTGATTATACTAAAGAAACCGTCTTTACTTTAGAACCCTCAGAAATGCTTACTGCTGATTTGGAAGCTAGTTCCTGGGAGAAAGTGGTTTTTGAAAATATTAGAGGAGAGTGCTCCCTGAAAAATCTATTTCAGACTACTCCTCCTGCCTACATTTATATGCATACTACGATGTCTCCAAGACACCATCCAGTCTTCTGGTCACGGGACTTGAGGACGGCCTATGTTGATGATGGAAAGTCTCGGAAAGTATACAATGATGTAGACTGGAATGTTGATGTGCTGCAAAAGAGTGTTTCCTTGAATGAGTTATTTGGAAAGAGGTCTCGGAACGACAGACAGATTGTACACATCGTAGATGATGAAGGCAGAATTTATCGAGCGGATAATAGTGAGAACACCTCCACTTTCAAAGAGATCAATTGGAAAGAAGAGGCTTTGACTGGTATTGAATGGCCCTTTAATATTAGGCCTGTTCGAGGAATACGTTTACCTCGTGTTTCGGCAACTGCAATTCCTGGTACCTTAGATTTAGAAAATAAAGATTGGGGCGGACCTTTGTTCAGCGGGGCTCCTGTTCAAGAAGGCGAAACTCCTGTTCCACCTACCTATTTGGATTTTCCTCCCCATTGGGCCAATAAGTATACGGTCAATGTTGAAAGCCCAGGAGTATATGTCATGGATATTAAATACAGCAGTGAGCAACTCGACTTAACCATTGGCAAAGATAATAACGGGGAAGAGGTAGCAGAAAAAATATCCAATACGGCTCTTTCAGCTCCTTCTGTACTCAGAGTAATGGCGGCTAGTGAAAAAGTGCTTATCGAATTGCCCAAGCCAGAGGAAGGCAAGGAGTCTACTTATCGCGCCCTTATTTCATTCCAACAAGCTGGGAGCCAGTTGATAACCGTATCCAGTAGCGGCAGTAATAAAATTGAACGAATTGTTTTCCGCAAGCGAAACTTACCCAGTACATTCGAAAGCCTAATTGACAATTATATTTCCTTTCAAGAAGATAACCAATGTTTGACAATCGATGACTTAGAAGGCGACAAAGATGGCGAGTTTACTTTCTCTATTGCAGATTGTGATCAATCCAAAAAGGATAGAAAATTCCAGCTTCCTGCTGCCCAAAAGTTTAACCAGATTGTATTTAATTATCCAGATAAAGACGGAAAAGTTAATTCTGTTTCCATAGTCAGTAGGAAAAAGGGAGATGGATTTGAAATTGGAACAGAACCCTACATTAAAATTGATAATTGGTTCGGAGCTGGAAATCCAGAAAGACAGGAAGAAACTCAGCGTCAACTTTGGGAAATTATTTCCCTTGATGGGCAAGATCAAGGCAACTATCTATTCAGGAATCGTTTTTCTGGGGGCTATTTGACTTGGACACAAAAGCAAGACAAATTGACTATTGCCGTTAGTCATCCTAATCACCCTGCCAATAAGCATAAAATTAATGTAGAGAATGAAAAAAATAGTGATTCTGAATTATTTGAAAAAGATCGAAATTTCAAAGGAGCCTATAGAATTGCAGTATATGATCAGCAAAATCCCAGCAGCCCTTTGGGCTATTTAAGAATGGAAGACTTCCAAAGTAGGAACCCTCAATTAGCAAGGCTAGATGAAACGGCTGATCCCTTCGGTTTTCTTTGGGAAGTGAACCATGCAGTAGATAGAGATGGCTCCGTTTCAGAAACCGAATATGAAATTCAAAGCTATCTTACCTATATGCCGCTGGAATATTCCTACATGCCAAAAACAAGACGGCGAGGAGGAGAATGGGAGCCTCGCCCAGTTCAGGACAGGGTGCTAAGCATTACCCAGGGACAGGCCAGTTCTGATCTTTATAATTTCTACCTCCCCAAATCTAAAAAGTATTTAGGGATTAGTGATGAAGCCAATCCAATTACGGCCCATGAGGAGTCCAAGTATCTGTACAAATTGGAGCGGGTCAATGCTTCGGAGATATTGAGGCGGTATGGACTATCAGAGAATAAGGAATACTACATAAGCTCGGAAGGTAAGTACTTGTCGATGAGAGTAACTATTAATGAGCAGAAAGGACTCACTCGGAAAAAAAGAGGACTGTTGAAGCATATGGTAGATACCAAAGCGGAAGCCATCCCTTGGAAAATCAGATGGATTGATGGCGACTTTCATTTGGTGAGTACAACGATGGCCATGGATAATAGGGGGAGTAAACTTTATGCCGTTCTCAAGTGGCTTGATGGTTTTTACATGTTAGGAGGGAGTCGACTGGGAGAGCATAAAGCGTTTAAGCTGATTATGGGAGAAGGTCGAAAATTTGTCTTCAAAGCCCACGAGCGGACGTATGATTTTAACCCTTCTTTTGAGAGTTATTACAGTTTTGAAGAAAAATAGTGCTCATCAATTACATTAATTAAAATGGAGAATCAAGTAACCATGTTCAAGAAAATAAACCTGCACTTACACGCTTCTATTCAGCTGCTACTTGCTGTTCTATTGGTTGGTTTTAGTCTGTCTTTGCAAGCACAAGTGGAAATACATATGAATGCCTATACGGACGGTAAAGTTGTCGCCATATCTTACCATCCAACCGATTCGAGTGTATTCCTACAACAGCTTCAGGCAGGGTACCAGCTCCGTAGAACAGAGGTCGACGCTAGTGGGAATGCCATTGGAAGCACCACCTTACTTTCAAAACAACTCCTCCCTTATACAGCAGAATGGTTCAACACCAATCAGAATGCTTTTGGAGGATTGGCCCAACCCATTGCTGCTTTGTTGTACGATACGACTTATCAGTTTGAAGAGAATGAATTGCTCAATGAAGCTGGAGTAAAATTTAACTATTTGGCCTATGAATCCATTCGCTCGGCTGTAGTAGCAGAGGCACTTGGCCTTGGATATATAGATAAAGCGGTCGCCGACGGAAAGCGCTATAAATATACTGTATCGGCTAACGGCACCAGCTATGAGCAATCCATTATCGTAGAGATGGGTGAGACGATATTTAAAAGAAGCCCGGAGAATACCTACCACGAGTTCCGATTCCAAAATGGCCGTTCGCTTTCTGCGATGCGGGATGAAGGAAAGCAAGAGCCCGCTTATGCCATTCGACTGACCTCTAAGCCCTACGGAGATAGCATCGTATTGCGTTGGGTGGTGACTAGCCCAAGACTTTGGGAGGCGGTCAAAAAAGATGGCTTTAAATTATACCGAACAAAGGAGGATGGGAGTAATGCTGCCAAGGAATTAATTGCCGAAGTAATGCCGGTAAAGGAAGAAAATTTACCGCAGCGCATTCTCGAAGATACCTCCGCGATGATTGCAGCAAGCATACTCCACGATAATGTTGAAAATGCTACTCCACCTCCCGGAGCAACCTTTCAGGGAGCAGTGATGATGAATAATTTATTCGGTATTTTATTATGGTCGGCAGACCAGTCTGCGTTGGCTGCCGAAATCCTGGGCTTGAGGTATACAGATAAAAATGTTGATCCGGGAATGAGGTACAGTTATATGATCACTTCCGAAACCGTAAGTGATCCCTTTTCTAAAGGATACTCCATTGTTGTCAACGAACCTATTGAAGAGGCTGCCCCTACAGGTTTTCAGGTTTTAGCGGGCGATGAAGAATTGATGTTAGTATGGGATAAGTTCGGAGCCAATGAACGATTCAGCAGTTATCAATTGGAGCGTTCAGAAGATAAGGTATCTTATGTGAGCTTGAACAAAGCCCCCATATTAATTGCAGAAAGTAATGAGCTGCCCTTAGACGATTTCAGACAGCGAGATACTACAGTAGATAACAATAAAACATTTTATTACCGACTAAAAGGTAAAAATGCTTTTGGCGAATGGAGCCCCTATGCCGAGGTCGAAGCTACAGCGCTCGACTTCACCCCGCCCGTTCCTCCCGAAATAACGACTGCTGAATTTGATGAACAGCTCAAGCAATTTAGTTTCAGCTGGACCGACACTCAAGCGCAGCAAGACGATCTAAAAAGCTATCAGCTTATGCTCAGCGACAACCCCAAAGGCAACTTTAGCGCAGTCAGTGAGATATTATCCAAAGATCAGTTTAGCTATACCTTGGATGTCGGGGACTTGGACACTGATCGCGGGTTTTACTTCCGCTTGGATGCGCAGGATGAGCGCGGCAATTTGGCTTCCTCCAATGTGAAATCGGTTATTGTTCCGGATAAAGTGGCGCCGGATAGCCCCACGGAGCTGACGGGCTATATTGATACCGCAGGGATTGTGCGGATGGAATGGAAGGATAGTGAGGCTAAGGACGTTACGGGCTACTGGATTTACTGGTCCAATTTCCCAGATGAGGTCATGGTAAAGGCCAACGCAGAGCGCTTGCTGGTCACTGAATTTGCGTGGGAAGTAAAATTGGAATCTTTGAATGAGCGCATGTATGTCTGTGTAAGAGCGCAGGACGATAGCTATAACCTCAGCGAGCCTTCGGAAATTGTCGAAGTCCGACGCCCCGATTTCGTTCCCCCTCTACCACCTATCGCCAAAGCGGTCGATCCCGTCGAGGAAGGCCTAGAAATAAGATGGGTGCCAGGGACCAGTCCCGACACCGAGATGCAAGTCATCTTCAAGCGAGAGCGAAAAGGAGCGGGTACGGCTTTCAGCGTCTTGGACACGGTTCCTCCTAATGCTACTAAATATATAGATCGGGATATAGAAATTGGTCAAAACTACGATTATGCCTTATACGCTATCGATGATGCAAGACTCTATTCCGAAAGATCAGCGGTCGTCTTTGGTTACAAACCCTTTGATCCGGCCTCGGCAGTGGTAGCGAATTTTGAGGCCAATTTAGATACGAAAGAGGGGAGTGCAGCTCAGTTGAATTGGTCATTCGAACCCACGCTTCCCCATTTGAAAAAACAGTATTACGAGTTTCACATCTATCGCTCCAAGGCCTCCGGGAATCCTCAGTTTTACAAATCAATAGATGCAGATCAGGAAAGCTTTACCGATTTCGATCTTCAATCCAATGTCCTCTACAACTATTCCGTCCGCGTCCGTTTCGACAACGGCTGGATCGGCGATCTAAGCGAGGTCCAATCCCTTTTAATCGAGCAAAATTAATCAGACAATCCCCTTTGATATGGATACGATAAAGAACTTTCACTCAATAACCTTGCTAGCCGCCCTCCTGCTGCTAGTAACCTCGACGGCCCAGGGGCAATGCGCCTACACCATAGGAGACGCCGCCTTCTCCGGCCCCGACGCCGCTCAGCTGGATATGGCTACCAACGAATTCGGAGAGCTCTACGCCGCCTTCTCCGACGCCAGCGTCGGCAATCGACTGTCGGTGATGCGCTACGACGGGACGGACTGGATTTACGTTGGGACGCCCGGGGTCAGCAATGGAGCCATCAGCATCCCCCCAAGTCTATCTTTCAATAGCTCGGGTGCCGTCGCTGTTGCCTATCAAGATGCTGCTGCTATTGGGCCTTTGGTTCAAATTTTCGACGGCACGAGCTGGAATTTTATTGGTAGTTCGACCTTTATTAATTTTTTGACCGCAAACTTTACTATAGAATTAGAATTCATCGGAGATACGCCCTTTGTGAGTCAAGACTTTTCGGACGGAGGCGGTTTTTCTGTTACTGGCTTCCTGTACGATGAGCTTAATAACAATTGGGTGGAATTCTTTCCTTTTGCTGATTCGCTTGTAAGTAACCATGATCTATTTCTGGATAGGCCGAATAATGTACTTTACCTGTCCTATCACGATAGTCGATTTGATATTTTCACTGTATTCCGCTTTGATTTCAATAATCCTATGGGTTGGATACCGTGGGCACAATTGAGCCCGGCTCTTATGCCATCCACTCTAGAACAGCAACACAGTATTTATGTCGAGAACGGCATTCTTTACTTTGCCTATCAGGATGCTTCGAACAACGGTCGGGTATCGGTACAAACCTATGATGGTACCAGCTGGGATTCTCCTTATCCTAATGGTTTTTCTGTCGGAGCCGCTCGCTCCCCAGAAATACGGCTCGTTAATTTTTCGCCCTATGTCAGTTACATTGACGAAGGCTTAGGAGATGCAGTTGCCTTGAAACAATTTAATCCGGATGAAGGGGTATGGGAGGATGTCGTCGCTCCTGCGATCGGTACAGGGGGCGGCAACTCTTGCATCTTGTTGGAGTGGAATAACGAAGCGGCGGTTGGATTCATTGATGAGAACAATGGATCAGGAGCTTCGGCGGTGGCCGTAGGCCTGTCGCCCGAGGCCATTATCGATGCTCCCATTTCGGCATTCGGTTGCAACAATACCTCGGTTGATCTGGATGCCAGTTTGTCTACCAGTCCCTCCACGGCATTGGCCTACTCTTGGTCAACTGGATCGATAGATCCTTTTATTAATGTCACTACCCCGGATATTTATGCTGTCACCATCACTGTTCCTACGGCCGTCATCGGCTGTGTGGATTCGGCAGAGATTGAAGTCATTGAGGACCAGACGCTGCCTGGCGTGAATGTGAATACTGCTGCGGGTACCTTGCTCTCTTGTATCACTGATCAAATCACCTTGGATGCCAGCGGCTCTACGGGTTCAGCCTTGGAGTACGCTTGGTCTACGGGAGATACAACTAGAAGCATTACCATTTTCAGCCCTGATTTTTACAAGGTAATAGTTACTGACGGGGTGAACGGTTGTGTAGATTCTCTAGAAATAGAGATTATAGAAGATCGTACGCTGCCACAGCCCATTTTGACGACTTCCGCTGGTAACTTGCTGGACTGTGCGACGGATGAAATTACTATAGATGCCAGCGGCTCGGTTGGTCAATCGCTGGTCTATGACTGGTCGACTGGCGCATCGGATGCCGAGATTATTGTCAACAGCGCGGCGCTTTATACGCTGACCCTGACCGATGGGGTCAATGGTTGTGTAGATTCTGCCGATCTAGAGATTTTTGAAGATAAAGTAGCGCCTACTGCGGTGGTAACGACAAGCCCTGCGGCCATTTTAGCCTGCGATGTACAAGAAATCACCTTGGATGCTAGCGGCAGCACCGGCCAATCCCTGGCCTACAGCTGGTCGACTGGGGAAACCGACCCCGTTCTTCTGGTCAATTCGGCGGGCAATTACGCCCTCACCGTTACCGACCTCATCAACAACTGCACCGACCTCTTCAGCATCGCTATCACCAGCCTGGCCACACTAGAAACCAATTTCTTGACTACCGCCGATGCCTGCGCTGGTGAGTCCATCCAATTCATCGATTACAGCGTCATCGATTCCAACGATCTGGCCACCGCCACCTTCTTCTGGGATTTCGGCAACGGCGATACCAGCACCGACCGCGACCCGGTCTACGCCTACGGCAATTCGGGCAGTTACGAGGTCAATCTAGAAGTCTCTACCGACGATTGCCCCATGATCTCCATGTCTAAGAATGTAACCATCATCGATTGCTTCCAACGGAATGGTCAGCTAGGTATTGTAACAGCTAGCGTCAATCCAACCTTCAATCAGGGGCAGTTTGAAATACAGGCAAAAATAGGCACCCCCAGTGATCTCGATCTACAGATTTACAACTTCAACGGGGCCTTGGTGGCCAGCCAAAGCTTCGAAAATATTACCCAGTTATCGCAATCGCTGACTTTACAAGATAACGGTATCTACTATATCCATCTGGTCAGTCGATATGGGGTAAAAACGCTGAAGACCATCGTAATTAATTAGCCAGAGAAATTTAACTTAAAATCATGCGCACTCCATTCCTCTCTAAAGGTATTTGCACTATCGTTCTGACCTTCTTCTTGTTCGCTTTTGTACAAGCCCAATCGTACCGGGATTTTGAGGCGGGCGTCTTTTTAGGTTTAGGAAACTCTCAAGGAGATGTGGTCCCCGCCCAATTCTACACCTTTCAGGCCAATAGCTTCGCCTACGGTCTTTTTGTCAAAAAGTATTTCAATCCCTACGCTGGGCTTCGTCTTTCTTATTACAACGGAGAAATCAGCGGCGACGATGAGCAATTCGATGTGCGCGATGAACGCTTTGCTCGCTTCACCACTTCGCTACAGGAGCTGTCCCTTCGCTTGGAGGTCGATGCGATTGGAGATACTAAGAAGGAACATATTGGCTGGTCGCCTTATGGATTTGTTGGTCTTGGCCTGACGGTGTTCGAGCCGAGCACAGATTATGGTTTGTACGAAACGGCGGAGTTCGCTCAGGGATGGGTAGCAGAGGATAAAATGAACCTAGACGCTCAGCAGGCGGTGGCTATTCCTTTGGGGATTGGCATTAAAAATAATTTGAAAAACGGCCTCAACTTCGGCATCGAGCTGGGCTACCGTTGGGCCTTCACGGACTACCTGGATGGCATTAGCCAAGCGGGAAATCCAGACAATGACGACTCTTACTTCTTCGGTGGCTTGACCATCTCTAAGCGGATGAGCTTGGTGAAGGATTCGGATAATGATTCTGTGAATGATAAAAAAGACGAATGTCCAGACGTCGCGGGGCTGCCCGAGATGGCGGGCTGCCCGGATACGGATACCGATGGGGTAGCGGATAAGGACGATGACTGTCCTAACATTGCGGGGCTGGCCCAGTTTGCCGGTTGCCCGGATACGGATGGGGATGGGGTGAAAGATGAGGAGGACGATTGTCCGGGAGTAGCGGGCTTGGCGCAGTTCAAGGGCTGTCCGGATACGGATGGCGACGGCGTCATCGACCGCCGGGATCGATGCCCCGAGCAAAAAGGAAGTGCTCGCTTTAGAGGTTGCCCGGATACCGATGGCGATGGAGTAGGGGACGACGAGGATCGTTGCCCCAACAAAGCTGGTGAGCTGAGCAATAGGGGCTGTCCAGAAAATGATGCGGATGATGACGGCGTCCCGGACAGCGTAGACAATTGCCCCGATCAGCCTGGCTCGGCTCAACTCAAGGGCTGCCCGGATGGCGACGGCGACGGCGTTGCTGACAAGGATGACCAATGCCCGAAGCGCGCTGGCTTGGCCCGCTACCAAGGCTGCCCAGATAGCGACGGCGATGGCGTACCCGATCCCAAGGACCTCTGCCCAAACCGCTCAGGCCCCGCCAACAACGATGGCTGTCCAGAGATCAAGAAAGAAGATCGAGATACCTTGGCCTTTGCCATGCAGAATGTCAACTTCCGCAGTGGGCGGGCCCAGCTCCTCACCGCCTCCTTCGACGTTCTCGACAAAATCGCCAACATCCTGAACAAATACCCCGACTACCGCCTCCGCATCGAAGGCCATACCGACTCCGACGGTAAGGCCGCTAACAACCTGCGGCTCTCCGAGCAGCGCGCGGCGGCCTGCCGGGATTACCTCCTCACAAAAGGCATCGAACCCAGCCGAATCACCTCCGTCGGCTACGGCGAAACCCGACCCATCGCCGATAACAACACCAAGGCCGGGAAAAGCCTGAACCGACGGGTCGCCTTTGATGTGTATTTGAAGTAGGGGGCGAAGAAAAATTATAAGAAAAGCTCAAAAGCGGCGCTCAGCAGCTCTGTCGTTGCTCCGTCTACCAGGCCCTGCCCTTCATGGAAGGCAACTTCTTTTTGATACAAAGGCAATTGGGCAAGCACCTGCGCGTCCAAGGCCTGCAAAGACCAGAGCAAGCTTTGCATCGCCTTTTCTCCTCTCGGGGCATGAGGCGTAAAGCTGATCGCCAATACTTTTTTACCCGCCAACTCCCCCGAAGCGGTCACCCATTCCAGGGCATTTTTGAGCAGCGCGGGGAGGTTGTGCAGGTATTCAGGGGTACAGATCACTAGACCTTCCGCATTCCTCAGTGCCGCTTTCCAATCCTCCACCGCAGCTGGAGCCGGCTGGTCTTGCCAGTCCGCATGAAACAGCGGCAGTTGCGGCAATTGGGTATACCGCTGAATCTGGTGTTCCGGAAAAAGAAGCGGCAGCCCCTCCAATAGCCGTACATTGGCAGAATCCTTTCGCGCAGAGCCGCTAATGGTTAATATTTTCATAAAAATGCTTACGAATTGCTGATTGCCAGGAAAAATAGCCAATTTTTCGTAGATAAAAAGATCATTCCTCCATTTCAAAACACCAAACCATGTCAAAGAAACTTTTATTCTACGTAGGTTTATTCTTATGCGGCGCAGCCGTTCTCGCCTTTACCAATAGCCATCAGGAGAATGCCGATGCCGAGCAGGCCATCAAAGACCTGATCCTCAAAAGTTACGTTCACGGCGCATTCAATGAGCTGAATCCAGAGGAGATGAGAAAGGGCTTCCACCCCGACTTTGCCATCTTTTCGGCCAATGGAGAAGACATCCGAAAGTATCCCATTGCCAAGTGGGCCGATAGAACCGCCGCGCAAAAGAGCGATGCCAAATTTGATCCCGCCAAAAATAAATGGGACCACCGCTTTGCTTCTATTGATGTGACGGGAGGATCGGCAGCCGTAAAAATTGAGCTGTCCAAAGACGGTAAGCACATCTTTACTGATTATTTGTCCTTACTGAAATTCGATAGCGGATGGCGGATTGTCGCCAAAGTGTACCACAAGCATGAGTAGGTAGAGATTACAAAAAAAAGCCTCATCCTTAGGTACATTTTTTGAATATTCTAACAACCTAAATTATAACGATGAGATTAAAACTAATCCTGGCAGTTGGCCTGCTGTGGAGCTATACCCTACCCAGCTCTGCACAAACTTCTTTTGGCACCGAGATACTGATTAAATCGGATGCAAATGGCGCCCGAGCAATGGATTTTGCAGACCTCAATGGTGATGGAGAGCTAGATGTCTTATTGGCTTCCCAGAGAGATAACAAGGTCGCCTGGTACGAGAACCTGGGGAATGCTGAACTCGGTCCCCCGCAAATCATTACAACCAGTGCTTTCAACGTTCAAGCTGTGAAAACCGCAGACTTTGATGGAGATGGTGATCTAGATGTGCTTTCTGCCTCTCTTGACGATCGTAAAGTGGCCTGGTATGAGAATGATGGCGAGGGTAACTTCAGCGATCCTATAGTCATTCTCGATAATGCATACGGGATTCGACTGATCGATATTGCAGATATAGACGGCGATGGAGATTCGGATGTATACCTGAGCGCGTCTGGCCAAATCTTTTGGTTGGAGAATGATGGAGCGGGTAGCTTCGGTACCGCTCGTGTCTTATTGGGTAGTGTTGGTCTTGATACGCCTACCGCGATATATGCCAAGGACATGGATGGGGATAATGATTTGGACATTGTATATGCCTCGTTTGATTGGAGAGCCGTGGGTTGGTTTGCGAACGACGGAGCGGGTAATTTTGGGGAGCTACAATTGCTTGTGGAGACCTTTTGGCCAGTATTAGGAGCAATAGGCTTGTATGTCGGCGATCTGGATAGTGATGGCGATAATGATGTGGTTTATCAAGTGAGAGGCGCGTCTCAAGTATCCCTGTTGACCAATAACGGAGACGGGAGTTTTGAAGATCAAGGCAGCATTCTGAATGTAGTAACTACAGCGAATACGATCAATGCGGGGGATTTGGATGGTGATGGTCTTGCCGATTTAGTCATTGTTTTTCCCCAGGAAAATCAGATCGTATGGTCTAAAAATAACGGAAACGGAAACTTTGGTGCCCAGCAGGTGCTCGAGAGTAGTTCAATTGATCCTGTATCTGCCTACCTCGTAGATATAGGTCAGGATAATGACCTGGATGTTTTTTTTATTTCTTCGAGAGATAGTGAGGCGGCCTGGTTTGAAAATGATGGAAATGGAAATTTTGCAACGAAAGAAATTATCGTATCCAATCAAGGATTTATCAAAACCATGATTACCAATGACTTAGACGGCGATGGCGATCTGGATGTTCTCTGCGGTTCGATCTCTTCCTTCTTTGAAGCTAAGGTTACTTGGATTGAAAATCTGGGCAATGGCCAATTCGACAGCCAAAAGGTGGTGAGCGAAGAGGTGGACGGGACGACGACCGTATATGCCGCAGATGTAGATGGCGATGGCGATAATGATATACTCTCGGCCTCAGCTGATGATGGTAAAATTGCCTGGTATGAGAATGAGGGCGGTGGCACATGGAGCGAACAACAAGTTATTTTCAGTCGGTTCGATGCTCAGTTTGTTCACACCGGTGATTTGGATGGCGATAATGATATGGATGTTCTGGCTGCTTTTGAGAATGAACTGCTTTGGTTTGAAAATGATGGGGAGGAAAACTTTAGCTTGGGGCAAAGAATTACCAGAGGGGCTCAGGTCGTTTACGCCCATGATCTGGATGGCGATGGCGATCAGGATATGATTTATATGTATCGCACTACATTTGCTTTTTCTGGCAGTATAGAATGGCGTGAAAATGATGGGAGCGGTAATTTTGGAGAGGAGAAAGAAATCGCCTCTATAGGGGGCTTATTTTCTGAAAATAAGCAAGAGCTAAGCATTATCGATATGGATGCGGATGGCGACCTGGATGTCCTTGTTGCTGCGCTTTCGGATAACGAGATCGTCTGGTATGAGAATGATGGCGCGGGTAATTTTGGTGATCGGCAGGTACTCAAGACAGAAGTGAATGCCCTCCAAGCGGTCTTTCCCAGCGATTTAGACAACGATGGCGACCTCGACATGCTCTCCGCCTCCACCATCACCGGCGAAGTCGCCTGGTACGAAAATGACGGGAGCCTGGGATTCGGAGATCAACAGCTTATTGATACTAACTTGGTCTTAGCGCCCAGTGCTGTGTTGCTGGCCTCCTTGCGCGCAGGCGACTTCGACAACGATGGCGACATTGATGTCCTCGTCGGCTCTGATGTCGATGGAAAAATAGCCTGGTATCCTAATTCCCTGCTCATGACGAGTACCAAAGATCAAAGCGATCCACAGGAATCCTTCACTATCTATCCCAATCCCAGCGCGGAGTTTTTCACCATTAAAAGTCCGGATGCGAACGGCAAAAGACTATCGTACGAAATCTTCAATGCCCAAGGGCAACTGATCCATACAGGCTTAATCAATCAAAGCGAAGAAGTGGTCTCCTGCCAAGCCTGGGGCAGCGGCATTTATTTTTATCAGCTGCGCCAAGCGGGGCAAATTATTCAGCAGGGTAAGCTCGTTAAGCAGTAGGCGGAGAACATAGAAAGTATTTAATAAACTCCAAAACACACACCCCCAAATGAGTACCACACAGTTTAATTTTGAATTCCTGGGATTCAAAGGAGAAATCTTTTTTGATACCCAAAACAAGCCCTCCGAAGATGGCCGCTTCCAACTCCTAAAGCCCACCAGCGGCAGTGCCGGCAATGGCATTATCGAAAACATTACTTGGAACGGCAATACCCTAACGGGCAAACTATCGGGAAGTATGGCGTACATGGTCGGCAATACACCAACGTATGTCAACGGTTTTGAAGGCACCTGTGTACTGACTTTTAATGATGACCTTACTTCCTTCACCGGCAAGTATTCAGATGCTCCAACACAAGCTGCCTTTCAAAAAATCCCCTTTGTTAAATTGATCGAAGGCCATTCGTTTACTTTCCACCCGAGCTACTATCCTTATTATTTATCTGGTGCTACCGCTGCTACCTCCAGCGTAGAACTCCCCGGCAAAACCACCGCTGCCCCCCACAAACGGGTGACCCTCATGCGCTTCGTCTATGGCTCTTCGGTAAATTCAGGCTGGTGTAACGCCATTCCTACCAAGGAAACCAAGGATTTTCAGCTCATTGAATTCTATTACGATCAAACTGCGCACACCATTTACTTGTACAAGTTGAATCAGGAATTCATCGAATTACCCTCTGAGGAGGAGCAATACAAGATACTAGCAGGTGGTACCCTGAAAAGTGGATACAAACCGCTCCTCCGGGCCTTTTCGGTCAAGGATTTGATTGGTCCAGATTACCTCAATCCACTGCCAGATCAGGTTGCTTTTGATCAAATTCTGCCACTGGTATTTTTCGAAATATTCCAGCGTTTCCCCTCGGATATTTACGGGGTGCGATATTCCGGTCACGGAGGGCCTAATTCCATGTTTGGCATGTATGCATTTGGCTATCATCAGTGCAGAATATTAAGAGCGATCAACACCATGCTCGGAAGAAAAATAGACTTCCTAGATTGGAACAGCAACTGCAATATGGGAAGTCTACATAACATGCTTAACCAGTACCAGTACACCGATTACATTGTCGCAGCTGACTTAGAACGGACCAATCTGTCAACATATGGTTTTGGTTCGACAAATGATCCACTGAAAAGAAGCTACAGCAAGAGAAAGTATACCATAGACCCAAGAGTAAAATACCCGGACTATTTCGCCGGAGGTGCGGATGTCCCTACTGCTTTAAAGGCTTCGATGGATTATCTTTTCCCAATGGCCTGAACTTTCATAGACACGGCATTACCACCAAAGCGAGTAACAGCTTCCATCCCTGGGATAGTATCAGCAACTTAAATCCGGTGATCTTCAATGCTAATGATTATGTGTAAGGGGATAATTTGCCGTGTCTTCTGCTAAGGGACACGGCGTTTTTTTAAATATAAAACACTATATTTGCAATACTAGTTGCGACTCATCAAATTTCAATAAATCTAATAATGATGGATTACCATTTCAAACAGCGTCTTTTAACCATAAAAGTCGTCTCCAGATTCTTACGCAACTCATTAATGATCGCGAGCCTGCTCCTAC
This sequence comes from Bacteroidota bacterium, assembly GCA_038750655.1. Taxonomy (GTDB): domain Bacteria; phylum Bacteroidota; class Bacteroidia; order Chitinophagales; family Saprospiraceae; genus JBCDGZ01. The sequence continues at coordinate 40,100 of JBCDGZ010000019.1, forward strand.
TGTCCTTTTCCTGTACCAAAGACAAGGAAAAGACCTCAGATCAACACAAATTACCAAATGCCCCCGAACTTATCGATCAATACAACATCGGTCGGCTGGCACACCAGCAAGCAGAATTAGTAGAAGGAGCCGTTTACATCAGAGCAGCATCGGAGAATACGATCGTCATTATGGTCAATAATAAAGCGCTAGCTGATACTACCATTGTCTATCAATTGCAACTGGAGGAGTTGACGGCCACCGATTTAAGTGTAGCGTTGAAACAGGCGCAGGTGCTTTTCTTTCGCAATAGCTTGGTGGTTAATTCAACAGTAACGGACGCGATGTATGCCTTTCAACTTTCAAGTGCGCAGCCTCAACTTCAGTTAAAGGATAACACCATACCATATTTAGGATTCGGATTGTCCAGGGCCCTCTATTTCCCACCAGTTAACGAGGTGACATCCCGCGCCGGTTTTGGCATTCCGGGTGATCCTCCTCCAGTAGCGGGATGCAGCTGCACCAGTATCATCACTAAAGACTGCGACTCTGGTGGTCCGGGATCTTCGTCTTGCTCAGGGGCCTACGGCCCGAATGGAACTCAATGCTCGGTGAGCTGCGAGAGCAATGACCATAGCGTTAGAAACTGGGCTTGCTGTGATTAGTTTTTTCTTCCTCAAGCCGTATTCAACACATGCAGCGTAATCTCCGGCGGCATGCCCACCCGACCGGGAAAGATCAAAAAGCCCATTCCGCGATTGATGTACAGATGCTGTTGGCCCTCTTGGTAGTGCCCAGCGTATCTTTTGTAAAATAACTTCGCCGCACTGACCTCCACCAGCCCAGGAATTCGGAAGCCTACTTGGCCGCCGTGCGTATGTCCAGAGAGGGTCAGGTCGACCTGCTCTTTGCCCAGGATGTGGTGATCCCAGTGCGAAGGGTCATGGCTGAGCAGGATTTTGAAGGGCACTTCTTCCATGCCCGCTGTAGATTTTTTGTAATCTCCCTTGGTTGGAAACCAGTTCTGCTCCGAGAACCCCCAGTTTTCTACCCCTATCAAGCCAATTTTTTCCCCTTCTTTTTCAATGACTTGATGCTCATTCAACAAGATATTGAAGCCCATACGCCTATTGATTTCGGCTACGCCTTTACTGTTGGCCAGCTTTTGCTCTTCCGTCGTTCTTCCCCAGCCATAGTCGTGATTGCCGAGAACCGAGTATTTGCCGTACTTAGCCTTTAGGCCCTGAAGAATACTCACCCAGGATTCGGCCTCCTCGGGAGATTCGTTGACCAGATCACCCGTAAAAAAAATGTAATCAGGCTCCAACTCATTGATCATCTCAATAGCTTCTCTGATAGGGTCAAAGTTTTTTTCAAAACTCCCCAAATGCAGATCGGAGATTTGTACGATCTTCAGGCCGTCGAAGGCCTTGGGCAGATTGTTGAAAGACAGTTGGTTGGTTAAAATTCTCCACCCATACTTTCCTCTCGTAGTTCCCCAGAGGAAGGAACCCAGGATGACGCTGCCAACGCCCAGCGCCAGCTTATTCATAAAGGTCCGCCGCTTCATCGGCTCGCCAGCAGATTTGGAGGCAGAAAATTGATGAGCGGTATACCTCCCCAGCAGCACCAAATCGGCCAAAAGTTGGAAGATACAAACGGTCAGTAGGGATACCGAGAGGGTAATAGAGCCTATGATGGTATAGCTTCTGATCCACTCAATACCTTCGTACTGATCTCGGTTGACGGCGAAGTAGGCCGTGGTGAAATACACAAAGAGGGTGAGGACCAAAAAGGCAACTCTGGTCAGCCATTTCGTTCTGGGCTTCCCTTCCTTAGTCACGATGTGTATGGTCCTATAGGCATATAAAATAAGGAATAGGGTTCCGTAGAGAATGAGATTATAGGCTAACATAAAGGGAGACTTTTGTCTGAATGGTAAAATTACACTTGTCAACTTAAAGCGTCAAACGAAGCAGATTGTTCTGCTGGGGCGACTACTTTTGTTAGAATTGTGGAGGATGCCGAGGAATTTTGGAAAAAAAAGAGGGATTAAGGCCCAAAAAGGGAACATTGGTTATCTTACAGGGTCATGCCCTGATCTGCTAGGAGGAATCGTTTATAACACAACAAAATGAAAAACAACAGCTACGCCATTTTTCTGGCTGCCATCGTCTCGCTAGGAGGCTTCCTATTCGGTTTCGATGCTGCGGTCATCTCTGGAGTCAATAATTACATCACCACCACATTTGACCTGACGAGCTTGCAATTGGGTTGGGTCGTCTCTTCGGTGACCATCAGCTCGGCGGCGTCCATGCTGGTGGCCGGGGCGGTGAGCGATCGACTGGGGCGAAAGAAAGTCTTGATCTTTGTGGCCTTTCTCTACTCCCTCTCTGCGATTTGCTCTGCGTTGGCGCCCTCCTACGGCACCTTGGTTATGGCGCGGTTGATTGGCGGCATCGCCTTCGGCGCCGCACTGGTCCTAGTCCCCGTCTATATCGCCGAAACCGTACCCGCCGAAATGCGCGGCAGCATGGTCTCTATCAACCAACTGGCCATCGTCGTCGGCTTCTCCGCCGCCTACTTCAGCAATTACTACTTCCTGCAGCTCAGCCAATCGGACACCGCCTTCGTCCGCGAGTGGGGCATCGATCAGCATACCTGGCGTTGGATGCTGGGCCTGGAAGCCCTGCCCGCGCTCCTCTATTTCGGCCTGCTCTTCTTCGTCCCCAACAGCCCCCGCTGGCTGGTGATGAAAGGCCGCGAAGACGAAGCCCTGGGGATTCTGTCCAAAGTAAATGGCCCCACCCGAGGCAAGACCATTCTCCAAACCATCCAGCAAAGCATCGAAGAGGGGAAGAATAAAGCCAAAACCAGCATCAGCGAGCTGTTCCAGCCCCGCCTGAAGCTGGTCATGACCGTCGCCCTGATTGTCGGTATCGCCCAGATGAGCGTGGGGATTAACGCCGTCTTTTTTTACGCCACCAATATCTTTGAACTGACCGGAATCGGCACCGATGCTGCCTTCGTCCAATCGGTCTGGGTCGGCATCATCAATGTCCTATTCACCGTCCTGGCCATCCTGCTGATCGACCGCCTGGGGCGTCGCCCCCTGCTTTTAATCGGACTGGTCGGCGTCGCTCTCAACCTCCTTCTCGTCGCCTACGGCTTCAGCAAAGCCACCTACCAGCTGACGCCCGAAAAAGTACAACAGCTCGACTCGGAGATCGACCGGGCCAAGCTAGAGCCGATGATTGGCGTGCTGTACGACAACGATGTTGACTTTATCAATGCCATCAAAGCCAATTTTACCAATAAAGAAACGGCAACTTACAAAGGCCAACTGATCAAGGCAGCGGGTAACCTCGACGCGGTATTGCTGTTGGTTGGCATCCTGGGCTTTGTCGCCTTCTTCGCCTTTTCCCTGGGGCCGGTGATGTGGGTGCTGCTCTCCGAGATTTTCCCCAACCGCATCCGAGGGGTGGCCATCTCTGCGGTCGGCTTTATCAATAGTCTGACCTCTTATTTTGTGGTGCAATTTTTCCCCTGGCAGACGGACAATCTGGGCAGTACGCTGACCTTTTTGATCTACGCGGGGGCGGCCATCGTCGCCTTTGTCCTGCTTTATCGCCTATTGCCCGAAACCAAAGGGCGTTCGCTGGAGGAGTTAGAAAGAGAGTTGATTGGATGAGTAAGATTTATAATCCCATCCTTCGAGGCTTCAATCCTGATCCGTCGATCATTCGTGTGGGAGAGGATTATTACATCGCGACCTCTACTTTCGAATGGTTTCCCGGCGTGCAGATTCACCACTCTCGAGACTTGAAAAACTGGACCCTTTGCTGCCGCCCGCTCAATCGACTCTCGCAGTTGAACCTGATCGGTAATCCTGACTCCTGTGGTGTTTGGGCGCCCTGTCTGAGTTATGATCAGGGAACGTTTTATCTGGTCTATTCCAATGTTCGCTCCTTTGATGGAGTCTGGAAGGATACGCCGAATTATTTGGTGACAACGCAGGAAATCAGCGGCGAATGGTCCGACCCGGTTTTTCTCGGCTCCTATGGATTTGATGCCTCCCTTTTTCACGATGAGGACGGAAAAAAATGGTACACCAGCCTGATTGTTGACCACCGAAAGGGAAAGCTCTTTGGGGGGATTATTTTACAAGAATATGATTCAGCGCGGCAGCAGCTGGTCGGCCCCGTTCATCACATCTTCGAGGGCTCCGAGCTAGGCATTACCGAGGGGCCGCATTTGTACAAACGAAGGGGCTATTACTACCTGCTCACGGCCGAAGGCGGCACCGAATACGGCCACGCAGTGAGCTTGGCCCGTTCCAAAGCCATCACAGGGCCTTACGAACTACATCCAGATAATCCCATCCTGACGGCCCGGGAGCATCCAGCGCATCCGCTGCAAAAGGCCGGGCATGCTGACTTGCTGCACACCGCTGATAATCAGTGGTATGCGGTGTTTTTGGTGGGTCGTCCACTCCGCCAGCGCGGGCGCTGCCCGCTGGGTAGAGAAACGGCGATTGCCCGGATGATTTGGAAGGAGGACGATTGGCTATATTTGGAGGGCAGGGATAAGCTGCCCCCCTTGGATATTCTGGCGCTGGCCGATCCTAACACCGAAAGCCCGGAGGCACCAAGGCTATTTGTGCACCATACTGATTTTGATGAGGAAGAATTGGACCTCCATTTTCAATCCTTAAGGATTCCAATTACGGAAGATTGGTGTACCCTCAAAGAGCGCCCCGGCTTTTGCCGCCTCTATGGCCAGGAATCTCTTTCGTCCTTCCATCGCCAAAGCTTAATTGCCCGCAGGCTACAGCATTTTCATGTCGACGCTGCAACCGCCCTGACCTTCTTGCCCAACAGTTTTCAGCAAATGGCGGGACTGGTCTGCTACTACAACACTTCCCATTGGTATTACCTCTATATGTCGGGGGAGAAGGCCGAGGGACAAACCAGCCTACAGATCAGCTGCTGTGATCATTTTGCGTACAGCGAAATTTTTGACCCCCCAATAGCCCTCAACGGCGCTACCCGGCTTTACTTGAAAGTGAAGATAGATCGAGAGCACTTGCAGTTTTATTATGCTTTGCAAGAGGGGCAGTGGCAGCCCGTAGGCCCGGTTTTGGACGGCAGCCGACTTTCTGATGATTACATTCAAGAGGGGAGCGATCGGTACCGCCCGGCCTTTACCGGCGCTTTTATTGGGCTTTGTTGCCAGGATTTGAGCGGGCAGCGGCTTTATGCGGATTTTGATTGGTTGGAGTACGTAGAACGAAACGGTCCTTGAGGTGTACTATCTATACCTAGACCAGATAAGAAAGTTGTCCATTCAATTATTTATATTTGTAGCAAGTAAGGCTTGCGTAAAAATTACCAGAATAAACACAGGTCAGTTCATGATCTATAATTGTAGTGCAATTCATGGAACGAGAAAACTATAGAATTACCGCGATTAACGGCAGTGATGAGTTCAAGTCCTTTTTGCTGGGCTACAATATTGCTGTAGGCACCATTTTCAGTGTCAACTACAGCCCTCCTCTTTTTAAGTTGGTAAGTATTAATGTAAGCGACAAAACCCTGTCTTTGCGCAAGCAAGACTTCAATCAAATTGTATGGGAGGTGGTATCATGAGCAATATTCTACTCGCTGGTAAGCCCAACTCAGGAAAAACCAGCCTCTTTAATTTACTAACTGGACTCAATCAGAAGGTGGGGAATTTTTCTGGGGTGACAACGGAAATCAAAAAAGGGACCTACCACCAAAGACAGATTGTTGACATTCCGGGTTTACAATCCTTGAATACGACTTCGCCGGAGGAGCTGATCTCCCGGAGACAGCTGTTGGAGGCGGCCAACCAACAGCGCGAGCTGATTTTTGTAGTCAATGGCATGCAACTCTTTGATAGCCTCCTGCTCTTTTCACAGATTGCTGATTTGCAAATCCCGCTGTTGGTGGCCATCAATTTTGCTGATGAGATCAAATCCAATGGCTTAAATATTGATCAAAAAATCCTCAGCGAAAAGCTTGGCTGCCCCGTCGTTATGCTCAATTCCCGGACAGGAGAGGGCCTACCGCAGCTCAAAAAATTCATCGATGAGGGAAACTTTCAAACCCCCAACACCTTCTGCCGAAGCCTCTACGATGATTTCAGAACCGGCGATTACCAAAACCATTACCAACAACAAATAGATGCTGCGGCGGATCATCAGGAGTGGGAAAAAGATTACAACCAGCGCAAACAACTCATCGACCGCATTCTCAAAGATTGCGTCACCTATCCGAGCCAGTCGAACTACATGGTCCAAAGCCAGCGCTGGGACAAGATACTGCTGCATCCTTTCTGGGGCCTCCTCATCTTTTTGCTGACCCTTTATTTGGTCTTCCAATCTGTATTTTTCCTCTCCGGTTACCCCATGGATTGGATAGAGGCGGGGATGGATGCCTTGGCAACCTTTTGTCAAGAGAAAATTGGTATCGAATGGCTGGCCACCTTGTTTGCGGAGGCCATCATTCCTGGCCTCGCTGGTGTCGTCGTTTTTATCCCACAAATTGCCATTCTCTTTTTCCTCATCGGCCTCCTGGAGCAAATCGGCTATCTATCGCGAATTTCCTTTATATCGGATGCTTTTTTGCGAAAATTTGGACTGAGCGGTCACAGCGTCATCCCTTTGCTTTCCAGCTGGGCTTGTGCCATTCCGGCCATTATGAGTGCGCGTATTATCAAAAATCCCAGAGAGCGGCTGGCCATCATTCTGGCCTCTCCGCTAATGACCTGTAGTGCTCGCTTGCCCGTTTATACCATTCTAATCACCGTATTGATCCCTGAGACTTCTGATCAATTTTTTGGTATTCAGGGGCTACTTTTACTCGGTCTGTACCTGCTGGGCTTGATCGCGACATTGCTGGTATCCTGGCTGATCCACCGCTACAGCAGCGTGCCCGCCAACAACAGCTGGGTGCTCGAACTGCCCGTTTTTCGTCCCCCAGTGTGGCGAAGCATCTTTATTACCGTTTATAACAAGACCAAATCCTTCGTTGTACAAGCCGGGAAGATCATCTTTGCCATTTCCATTATCCTTTGGTTGCTGGGTTCCTACAGCCCCCACGATGAGGATTTTTTGCAGCAAAAGCAGCAAGAAACTGGTAAGTTGGAAGATGCCGTCTTGATGGAGTATTCCTACCTTGGCTATGCCGGCAGGACCATTGAACCGGTCATTCGCCCGCTGGGCTACGACTGGCAAATTGGCATCGCTCTGCTCAGCTCCTTTGCTGCCCGGGAAGTCTTTGTCGGTACTATTGCCATTATTTACAGCATCGGTGATGAGAACGCGGACGATGAGGAGAAGCAAAATGCGACGATCGTGGAGCGATTGCGGCAAGAAAAAGATGAGCAAGGAAACCCGCGCTACGGCTGGGCAACGTCGATCTCCCTGCTGCTCTTTTATGTATTTGCCATGCAGTGCATGAGTACATTGGCCATTGTTCACAAAGAGACGAGAAACTGGAAATACGTCATCGCTCAGTTTGTCTTTATGTTATTTTTGGCCTACGCTGCGGCATTTGTCGCTTATACTTTGTTGAGTTAAAATTCTCTTCCTCTCAGCATACCGTGCCAGTACATCTTCGGCAAGCCGTAGGCTTTGAGCGCGTACATACTGTAGCGTTCCTCCGCCTGATTGAACGGAAAGCTTTCCCTGGGTTGTTTATCATAATCAAATTCGGCGAGAATGAGGCGGCCATAGCCCGTTACCAAAGGACAGGAGGTGTAGCCATCATACTGTTTGGGCAAATCTAATCCAGTGAGGAAGGCCATGATATTCTCTGCCGTGGCTGGGGCCTGCTTGCGAATGGCTGCACCCGTCTTGGAAGTAGGTAGATTGCTGCAATCGCCAAGGGAAAAGACATTGGTATAGCGAGTGTGCTGAGTGGTCTCTTTGTCGACTTCTACCCATCCGGCAGCAGAGGCTAGCGGGCTATTTTTGATGAAATCCGGGACACTCATCGGTGGCGTAACGTGTATCATATCGTATGCCTCTGTCCATTCCTCTCCGCTTTCCATATGGCGGAAGACCGCTTCTTTTTTCTCTGGATGCAGCGCCACCAAATCGGTTTTCCAGACCCGCTCAATACCGTAGCGATCCGCGACTTTGGTCAAAGGATCAACGTATTTTTTGACCGCAAATATTCCCGGTCCGCCCTTGATGAACTTCTTTTTTACCTTATGCCCCGAGCCATTTTTCCGCCAATGATCAGAGGCCAGGTAGCAAATCTTGATGGGCGCTCCCCCGCATTTGATCGGTGTAGAGGGATGCGTAAAGAGGGCGGTCCCTTGCTTGAGCTGCTTGATATTGGCCCAAGTACTGTCAACGGTATCGTAAGAATAATTGCTGCAAACCCCGGTTCCCAGCTTTCCTACACTTTCCTTCAGACCGGGAATAGCCTCCCAGTTGATCTGAATGCCGGCGGCAACAACCAGCACATCGTAGGTATGGGTTTCACCGGAGGCCAGGGTGACGCTGTTGTGCTCCGGATCGAAGGTAGCGACGGCGTCTTTGATCCAGTTTGCGCCGGGAGGGATATAGTCCACTTCATTTCTTTCGGAGACTTCTTTGGGGAAAACACCAGCGCCGACCAGCGTCCAGATGGGCTGGTAGTAATGCTTGGTGCTGGGGTCAACGATGGTGACAGCGGGGGGATTGGGTTTGTTGCGCAGCATGGCCCCTACGGTTAATCCAGCCGTGCCGCCGCCTATGATGAGTACTTCATGATGTGGCATAAAGAATAAGATTTTAGAGTTGGTAAAAGATTAGAAATTCAATAGCATGCCGTATGCAGCTGTACATCAGATATTGCGTCCAAAGTGTTTGAGGAAATTCATGAGAAAACCCAAACCACGCTGTCGGTCGGGGTCCCTCAAAGTGCGAAGCAGGCCAAAAATACCGCCGACCTTAGCCGGTGCTTCCTCCTTCGCCTTGGTCAGCGCCGTATTGGCCGTACCAGCCACCTCGATTAACACCTGAGGATTAAAGCCCTGATCCATCGCCTTGCGCATCCCCTCGTCGTACATATCGGCGGCCATCGCAAGGAGCCCCGGCACCTGCTCGCTGAGCTGCACCAGCTGATCGATCTTTTCGACCATAGCGGGGGCGGTAAGTTTTTCCGCGATGTGCAGGGCATTGCCAAGGCGCTGCTCGATGTCGATGCCCTGAGCATGGGCCTTTCGGTAAGTCTCGTCGGTAATGTCGCTCACCATCGCTACCATTCCTGGCCCCTGCTGCATAACCGCCGTCAGCTGCCCGACGGCTTTATCGAGGGTATCGATGCGACTCAGTAGATGATCAATGGCCCGGAGGGTAGGCTCCTCGGCGAGCCGGGCCTGCACTTGCTTTCCCGCAGGTGTATTGGCCCAAGTTGTCGTTCCATTCGTATTGGTTTCCATTGGCAGGTGGGTTTAGGTGGTGAGGGCTTGTTCTTTCAGCTCTTTCTTGGCTAGATAAAAGTCGACCTTCTCGTAGCTGGTATTGGCGATACGCTCGTCCATCTCTTGGAGATTTTTGGGAGGAGGAACGATCACCTTATCGCCTTTGCGCCAGTTGAGGGGCATTGCGCAGGCATTGGCATCAGAGGTTTGTAGGGCGACCAGGGTACGCTGAATTTCTTCCATATTCCGACCTACATTCAGTGGATAATACATGATGAGACGTATCTTCATTGCAGGGTCCATGAAGAATACCGCGCGGACAGCGGCGGTTTGGCTCTCCCCGGGGTGCAGCATACCGTAGAGCTGAGCAACGCTCATATCGAGGTCGGCGATGATGGGAAAGTCCATGTAGATGCCCGTTTTTTCCCGGACATTATTCACCCAGGCCAGATGAGAGTGGACGCTGTCGATGCTTAGTCCGATGAGCTGGCAGTTGTGTTCGGTAAACCAGGATTTGTTGGTGGCGAAGCCGGTAAGTTCGGTAGTACACACGGGGGTGAAATCTGCTGGATGAGAGAACATAATCACCCAGCTGTCCTGGGCATAATCGGAAAGGGTCAATTCGCCCCAGGTGGTTTGGGCGGTAAAATCAGGAGCCTGATCACCAATGCGAGGCATAGTTGATTTTTCTGAGGTATTTTCCATAAAGTGCTTTGAGTTAATGCAAGTTGCAATGTGCTTTGGAAGAGTAAATTCTCCTTACCTGCTACCGGTGAGCAGGTTGACTCTCGTTCATCGCAACTTGGCTGAATGAGTTGAAATGATGATGTTAACAGCACAAAATTAAAATAGCCCTTCCACATCCTCAGTGATCCGGATCACAAAGCAGAATGATTTTTATTAAAAACAGGTTATCTTGTGGCGCTTTGGCGCTTGTTGATTACCATTGGCGTCCACCCATGCAAATTTCTACGACCTAACTTTTTATTATTATGACAAAACTGAAACAACTGCTCTGGATCAACTTATTGCTGCTTGTCGCTGCCTGCACTACAATTGATTATGTTGGTAATTCCTATACGCCCACCAAAAAAGTAGATGTTTTTTTTGACGAAAGAGACATCGATCGAGACTATGAAGTTATTGGGAAGGCGATTGGTGAAGGAGTCAGTATGGATGGGGTGAAAGATAAAATGATTGAGCGGGCCAAGCGGGAAGGAGCAGATGCCGTACTTATTGAAGGAATCAGCAGCGATATGATAGCGCCGGATGAAGTACGCAAGCGGATCGGTGCTTCCTTTTTGAGGTATCGTTAAATTTAAAGGATAAAGACCATTCCCAGCCCGACCCAGTTGCCGCGATGAATGGCGCCGGCTCCTGCCTGGTAAAAGTAGTTGTTGACGGTCGCGCCGAGGTCCGCAAAGCCGGCATCGGCAAAACGATGGGTATAGTGCAGCGAAAGAAAAAGACCATCCTGTAAATGCCAATTGAGGCCCCCGGCGAAGGATTGCTCTCGACCGGATAAGGAGTGTACCTGAGTGGCGTGGGCCTGCCCGATTTGACTGTCTTCACCGGTAAATAGCATCCACATCAAGACGGGTTCGAGGACGGTTTGATTTTGTAGGAAAATATTATAACTCAGCCGCAAATACCCAGTTTGAGCGCGTACAGTGAAAGAGGGTGAAACTTCATAAGGTTCAGTAGAAGCCCCTTTTCTCCACAAAAAAGTCCATTCCCCATCTAAGTTGAGCGGCCCCCAGTTAAAGAGCAGATCAAGGCTGGCCGCATGGTTGGCCAAGTAAATATCTGTCGCTCCCTGCCTCGCTCCGGCGACTCCCAGTGATAAGCCCTTTCGCTGCCCCCGAAAATTCGTTTTCCCCCCTAATCGGTACCGCTTAGATACGGGTGCTCCCCAGTGTGTAATCAGCCGCCCTACTAGCAAGGGGGCATGAGCCCGCCCGGTAGAATTGCGCTGCTGAGCCGTCATCGCATTAAAAACTCCAAGGTGGTACGTCCAGTTGAGCCGTCGATTATTTTTATACAACAACCCGCCAAGATTCACCCCCATCGTCCGTCCTGGCCCCGTCCCCACCAGATGACGGCGCAGGTAGTTTTGCGACCAGGACTTTTCCATCGAACTGCTGCGCAGCGCCGCATTCGTGCTCTCCCGGCCAATCTGTGGTACCTGATAGCCTACGGTGAGGTACAAGATTTCCCGTTTGGAGCAGAGCTGCCACTGTATATAGGCATTCCAGAGCCGGAAAGCCGGCGAGCCGCCATTATTCATCCCCCCTTCCGTTCCCCCAAAAACATCCCGACCCACCAAATCCATCGCCGCAGTAAAGTTGAAGCGCAGTCGTTCAAAAGCCGTTCCTTTCACCCCCAACCGACTGCGCCGAAGCTGGGTGTTAAAGCGATTGTCAACCGCAACATACTGCCCTAGCGGCTCATCGTAAACTTTAGCGCCCATCGTATAGCTGCTCCATAGCTGTAAGCCGAGCACGGGTTGAAGGGAATAATTATCCTTCTCCATCCAGTTCTTCACCGTCTTCGATTGCGCCCAAAGCCCTAGCGGCTCAAGCAGTAGCAGCAAGAGAATAATACGTTTCATTATGTTTGGTAAATTCTAAAGGTTGGCCTGCAAGGTGTAGTCGCTGAAATCCGAGCGGCCTTCCCGTTTGGCCATCCGATTTTTATGGGCATCAGCGGCCTCTTGCACACTCATATAGAAAGCCTCTTCCCCTAATTTTTCCAACAAATGTCCCTTTGCCAAGGCATCGCGTACCGGGCCTTTGACCCCAGAAAAATAGACGGTAATGCCTTCCCCCTTTAGCCCATTGACCCATTCTTCCAGTGCATGCACCGCGCTGCTATCTACACTGTTGATGCTTTCTGCACTGAGGATAATCGTTTGCAAATTCTGACCTTTGGCCTGAATCAACTCTTCCGTTTTGTCGGTGAAATAATTGATGTTGGCAAAATACAGCTGAGCGTCGAAGCGGACAATCAGCAAGTCTTCCAAGCTGCGCACCTGCTGAAATCGGTTGACATTGCGGTAAAAATACGTCCCAGGAATATTGCCCAATTCGGCGATATGTGGCCGTGTGCTGCGAAAGATAATCATCGCCAACGAAAGGATCACGCCGATGCCAATACCCTGCTCGATACCCAGGCTCAGCGTAGCGACAAAGGTAACGATGAGCATCCAAAAATCGGAGCGGTCGGCCTTCCAGAGGTGCCGTGCCTCTTTGATGTCGATTAGCCCAAAAACGGCAACCATGATGACGGAAGCCAAAATGGCTTTGGGTAGAAAATAAAAAAGTGGCGTCAGGAAAAGCAGGGTCAGTACGATGAGGACCGCGCTGATGATCGAGGCCATCCCGCTCTGCGCCCCCGCTTGATCATTGACGGCCGTTCTTGAGAAGCCACCAGTCGTCGTATAGGATTGGAAAAAAGACCCTGCGATGTTGGCCGCTCCCAGCGCAATCAACTCCTGATTGGGAATGACTTTGTAGTTTTTGTGCTTACTTTGGATGGCTTTGGCCACGGCAATACTCTCCATAAAGCTGACCAGCGAAATGGCCAGAGCGATGGGCAGTAAATTCTGCAATTGGCTGCTGTCAAAAGCAGGGATACTGAAGGCGGGGAGGCCTCCCGGCACTGTCCCTACGATCTTGACCCCCTGTTCTGTCAGACCCAAGCCCCAGACCGCCAAGATACCAAAGGCCACAGCCAGCAATGGGCCGGGGAGCGAGGGGCGGTACTTCCTGGCTCCTTTGATCAGCACAATCCCCGCAATGCCGATGCCGAAGGTTGCCCAGTTGATTTGTCCAACTTGCTGGGCCGCCTGGATCAGGATTTCGTGGATGTGATGGCTACGGGCGATGTCTACCCCCAGTAAATGCTTGAGCTGACTTAGCCCAATGATGAGAGCGGCGGCGGAGGTGAAGCCGCTGATGACGGGGTGGGAGAGGAAGTTGACTAGAAAACCAAGGCGGAATAGCCCCAGCAGCAGTTGGATCAGTCCGACCATCAGGGCCAGGGCGATGGCTAGGCTAATGTACAGTTCGGTGCCGCCATCGGCCAGGGTACCGATGCCAGCGGCGGTGAGCAGCGAAACCATCGCTACGGGGCCAACGGCCAGTTGGCGGGAAGTCCCCAGCAGAGCGTAGATGATCAAGGGAATCGTGGAGGCATAGAGCCCATAAATCGGTGGCAGACCGGCGATCATCGCATAGGCCATCCCCTGCGGAATGAGCATGACGCCGACGGTAAGCCCGGCAACCAAATCGCCCTTGAGCTGGCCCTTATTGTAGTTGGCCAACCAGCTGAGCGCCGGGATGTATTGTTTAAGATTGTTATTCATTCTGCTCAGATTTAAGGTACCCTCCTTTTGTGATCGCATGAAAAGTTACAAAAAATCACCTGATTTTTGGAATTTGAAAACAAATTGTGTTATATTGTTCTGGTTCTGATCATTGCCACAGTTTTGTACGACCATTTATTTCATTCCGATCACTCTGGCAATTCCTTATTGACATACCGCCTTTTTCTTTCACAGGCCTAGAAGGGAAAAGGATGCCATCTTCCAGAAGGAAGTTTTGCCTGCCTGCCGGCAGGCAGGCGATCCCAACTGCAATTGCAAAACCTGGCCGCTTGTGGTCAGGGGTAGGCAATTGTGGAGCGGATTGGCGGCGGTGGCTTAGTGGGCGGGTCCCACCCACTTTGGGCAAACTACATCTACCTTGCTACTGCTACTGCTATCTCTACTGCTACTGCTCGTCAATCCTCTAGCCTACCCACTACCTTCTCTTCTATCTTATTATCCCCAAAATTCTTGTAAAATCTCGAGATACTCAGTGACCTTCATCACTAAGTACTACATAAAAATCTACGGTATACTACCAGAGTAGATACCTATCCCTCCACATTTTGACTCAAAATTTCCGTAAGCCGAGCGTCCAACTTTTGGTTTTGTCTATCCAGAAACCTTTGTAGAGGAACAGGCAAATGTAGTCGTTGGAATAGCAGATTCGACGATACTGGAAAAAGGAGCCTGCACGTTGATCAAGTGCTCAAAACCTCTTGATTTGAGGATGGAAGCAGCGATGGTCGACCGGTAGCCACTGCGGCAATGCAAGTAGTATTGCTGTTGAGGTTGAATGGCGGACATGTTATCGTTGATGAAATCCAGGGCGAAGTTTTGGGCCGTTTTGATGCGCTCGGCTTCCCATTCGCCCGGCCTGCGGACATCCAGAATAGAGAGCGATTTATTGAGTTGGTAGTGTTTGACAAATGTTGGCGTATCGATGGTTTCGATGCGATCGATCTCTTTTTCTGCCGCCAGCCAGCTGGGGAAGCCACCGTCAAGGTAGCCGATAGAATGATCATAGCCAACCCGGGCCAATCGCCTAACCGCCTCCTCGCCTCTGCCTTGGGGCGTAACCATCAGAATAGGCTGCTGCAGGTCGGGGATCAGTGCGCCAACCCAGGGGGCAAAACTGCCATCTAAGCCAATAAATATGGAGTTAGGGACAAAGCCTTTAACGAAGCTAGCTTTATCTCGTACATCTAGGATCAGCGCATTGGTGGCATTGGCCATAGCCTCAAATTCGTCGGGAGAGAGGGCGCGGGCCCCCCGCTCCATAACCGAGTCGATGCTTTCATAGCCCGTTTTATTCAGCAGGGCATTTTTAGCAAAGTATTGTGGAGGAGCCATCAGCCCCTCGGTTACTTCGCGTATAAATTCGGTACGGCTCATATTGGCCCGGAGGGCATAGTTGGTGGCTTTTTGAATACCCAGTGTACTCCAGGTTTCTGAACTCATATTTTTTCCACAGGCCGAGCCCGCACCGTGGGCAGGATAGACGATAACCTCATCGGGCAGGGGCATAATTTTGCTGCGCAGGCTGTCGTAGAGCATGCCCGCCAGGTCTTCCTTGGTCAAGCTGCCCTTCTTCTGGGCCAGGTCCGGCCGGCCGACGTCGCCGATGAAAAGGGTATCGCCGGTGAACAAAGCATGAGGTTTACCCTGTTCATCCAACAATAAATAGGTTGTACTTTCCAGGGTATGTCCAGGCGTGTGTAGCACCCGTAAGGTCAGTTGGCCAAGTTGGAATTCTTCGCCATCCTTGGCCAAGTATTTTTCGTAGCTGGTCTCTGCATTGGGGCCGTAGATGATTTTAGCACCCGTTTTCTTGGCCAGATCCAGATGGCCAGAGACAAAGTCAGCATGGAAATGGGTTTCAAAAATATATTGGATACTTGCTCCTCTTTCGGTAGCTTTTTGGATGTAAGGTTGGGTCTCGCGTAGTGGATCGATAATGGCAGCCTGCCCCTGACTTTCGATGTAATAAGCACCTTGGGCCAGACAGCCAGTGTATATCTGTTCTATGAGCATTGGTCAATTGTTTTTAGCTTGTGGATGATTCCACTGTTAATATAATCAATGGAATTGCATATTGTCAAATAGGGCCTTAAAATCGTATTATTCGTGCTTTTGGCGCTGCAAATATAACAGCTTTCTCCTTATTATTTAGTCTACACCAAATAGGGTATTAATAGGTAAAGGTCTAGGATTTTACCTTTCGGAAGTTTCTTTTTAGACCTAAAGTTTGTATTTTTGAAATGCTGGGAAAAACAGTGAACAAAGAATAATGAAACTTATCTTTCGGTCCCTTGACCCCTCGTCCGAATACACCCTTTTGCAAACGCACATTCACAGTACCGCCTCCACTGCATTTTCCTGAAAATATTGGCGTACAGCCTCCAAAACTGAGTATAAGGGTTCTCTAAGCAACTAATAAATTTTTCGTAAACAAACATCTAGCGACCGAGCTAACTATGAACGTCTCTCGCTTTCACCTTAGCATCTTACCTCACCTTAGAGCAATCGTGCCTATTGCTGCACTGCTGTTGACGACGGTGGTTCTTACTGCACAACCAATAGCAGAATGGGATCGTGGCCTTGGAGGAAGCAATTGGGAAGAACTCAATAGCATCCAACAGACGGCCGACGAAGGGTATATCATGGCCGGTTACTCTTCTTCGAGTAGTAATGGAGACATCACTGATCCTACCGAAGGACTCGGCGATTTTTGGGTCGTCAAAATGGATCGAGATGGTAATGTAGAATGGGACGATCGCTATGGTGGAAATGGAGAAGAACGCCCCTACAGCGTCAAGCAAACCAATGACGGCGGATATATCATCGGCGGCTGGTCTTTCTCTGGAATCTCTGGCGATAAAACCCAGCTTTCGCGTGGCTCCTTCGATTACTGGATTGTGAAAACGGATGCCAATGGCCTCATCGAATGGGACCGCACTTACGGTGGCGCTGGTACCGATATTCTCTATGACCTTATCCAAACCAGCGACGGTGGCTACCTCTTGGGAGGCAACTCAATGTCGGATATTAGTGGAGAAAAATCCCACAATAGCTATGGCTCTGACGATTTTTGGGTCATCAAAATCGATGCGACTGGAAATATCGAATGGGATCGCACCTACGGCGGTACGGACGAGGAGCGCCTTAACGTGATCCTGGAAGCCAATGATGGCAGCTTTGTCCTTGGTGGCGGCACTCGCTCTGATATTGCGCCCGGGACGGATATAACGACTCCTTTTCTGGGCGTAAAGGACTTTTGGTTATTGAAAGTTGATCAATTGACAGGCGACATCATCTGGGAGCGGCGCTACGGCGGTACCGACGAAGATGAAATCAGCTCGATATTCAAAACCGACGATGGCGGCTATTTCATCGGCGGTGGCTCGCGCTCTGATCGACTGCTGAACCAGAAATCAGAAGATTGCAGAGGAATTGTAGACATGTGGGTGATTAAAACGGATGCCAATGGAATCGCCGAGTGGGATCGGACCTTCGGCGGTAGTGGACTCGATAATTGCTATGCCGTGAAGCAAAATAGTATTGGGAAATACATCATCGGTGGCTTCTCCGGCTCACCAGCCGACGGCGACAAAACCCAATCCAACCTCGGCGGCTGGGACTACTGGCTGATCTATCTGGACAACGACGGTATGGGCACTAAACTCTGGGACCAAACCATCGGCGGCAGCAGCAACGATGTCATGGAAAACCTCTTCCAAACCTCCGATGGTGGCTACCTCATGGCCGGGCACTCCTCTTCTGATGTCGGCGGCGACAAAACCTCGCCCAACAAGGGCCTCAACGACTTCTGGATCGTCAAAACCCAATGCAACCTCAGCGTCGAATTCAGAGATACCATCGTCTGCCCCAATGAACCCGTCACCCTCAATGCCTACGACGCCTCCTGCACCGATTGCCAATGGCGCTGGAACGATAATAATACCGACTCTATCCGAATGGTCAGCACCCCCGTCAGTACAACCTACCAAGTCACCCTGACCGACGGCGTAGGCTGCGCCCGCTTCGATGACATCAATATCACCGTCAATCCCTCTCCGGCTCTCGACCTGGGCAATGACTTCGACATCTGCCCGGAAACCAGCACCCTCATCGGCCCCGCCGATCCTAGCCTAGACTACCAATGGTCGACCGGCGATACCACGGCCACCCTTAGCGTGGACTCCGCGGCCACCTACAGCCTCATCGTCAGCGACGCTATGGGCTGCACCAGCCAGGACGCCATCGACATCGGCTTTCACACCCCACCGACCGTCGACCTCGGCCCCGACACCCTGCTCTGCCCCAGTGCGTCCATCCGCCTCGATGCCGGCAATCCCGGAATGCGCTACCGCTGGTCCAACAACAGCAGCGGCCAAACCCTCGACGTTAACGCCGCAGGCATTTACTCGGTCACCCTCACCGATGGCAACAACTGCGAGGCCGCCGATACGGTCATCGTAGACAGCTACCAGCTGCCTTCGGTCAATAATATCTCCACCAACTGCAATACCGACAATACCTTCTATACGCTCAGCTTCGAAGTCAGCGGGGGCGACCCTGGGACTTACCAGTTTGCTGGAGCGGGGATCAGCGGGAGTTTCGCCAATGGCATTTTCACCAGCGACCCCATTCCAGGCGGGCAGGCCTATTCGATGGGCATTAGCGATGGGCAGGGCTGTGCACCAGTACAGATTCAGGGCGACCCCGGCTGCGTCTGCAATTCTGAGGCTCCAAATATTGTGATCAACAATTTCAATATCTGTGGCCAGCAGCAGGTGACAGCGACCGAAATCAGCCCTTCTACCTTAGACGCAGATGATGTGCTGAACTATATTTTACATGATGGTAATAATGCAACCATCGGAACGATCCTGGCAACTAATACCGCGCCCGTCTTTTCTTTCCTTCCGGCCACCATGTCCTACGGGACGACCTACTGGATTACACCTCTGGTGGGGAACGATGATGGTTCGGGAATGGTGAATACAAACGATGGTTGCTTGTCGCAGGGCAATAGTGCTTCGGTGGTGTTCTACGATACGCCGGATGCCGAGATTGCGCCGCAGGGGTCGCTGAATCTGACCTGTGATTTTCCTTCCGTGGTGTTGGATGGCAGCAGTTCGCAGGTGAACAGTGGGGTAGGGCAGTTGGACTTTGCCTGGCTGACCGATACTGGAAATATAATGGGCGGCACCAATGGCCTGGCGGCCGAAGCGAATGCGGCGGGAGCCTATTGGCTGGTGGTTACCAACTCGATGACGGGCTGTAGAGATACAGCGAGGGTTCAAGTGGAAGCGGGGGATGATTTGCCGGTGGCCTTGATTGCCGAGCCGGAGGAGTTGACTTGTCTGGATACTTTGATGGAATTGGATGCCGTAGGCTCATCGACGGGGACTGATTATACTTATCTGTGGACGGGCGGCAATATTGACGGTTTTACGGGGCTTAACCCTACGGTGGACCAGCCGGGGATTTATCAGCTTTTGGTGACCAATACTTCGAATGGCTGTACGACTACAGCATCGGTAGAAGTTAGGGCCGATTTGGTGCAGCCACAGGTGAGTATTGATGGCACTACTTTTTTGGATTGTTTGACGAGCAGTGTAGAGCTAGAGGGCGCTTATACGGCAGATGGCGAGGTGATGATCAGTTGGAATACGCCGGATGGCAATATTGTGGAAGGCGAATTGGGGCTGCGTCCGCTGGTTGATGCGCCGGGACAATACCAGCTTTTGGTGGTCAGTCAGGAGAATGGCTGCGAGGGGAGTGCAGCGGTTACGGTGAGCGATAATCCTGCGAGGCCGCAGGCCGCTGAGCTTTTGGTGCAGGATGCTCCTTGCTTTGGTGAAGCCAGTGGGCATATCCTTGTAGACTCCGTTATCAATGGCCAAGAACCCTTCCTGTTTTCTCTAAATAATCAGGCTTTTTCTAGCCAAAATGAATTTGTTGGATTGGATGCTGGGGAGTACCAACTGGCCATTCAAGACGTCAATGGCTGTGAATGGGATACTTTAATTGCATTGGAAGACCCGGCTCCTTTTGTAGTCAGTATCGGAGCTTTAGATACCATCAAACTGGGCGAGCGCTACCGCTTCCGTCCCCAGTCTAACCAACCGCTGGATACCTTCTTTTGGACCTCTAGTGAGTTGCTTGCCTGCCCGAGTTGCCTCAATCTGGATGTCCGTCCCAGCAACACTGCAACGTACACCTTCGAGGCCATCAATGAAGCGGGCTGTACGGCAAGTGATGTGGCTACTATTTTGGTAGAAAAACAAAGACGGGTGTACATTCCAACGGCTTTCACCCCCAATGGAGACGGCCGTAATGATCGCCTGGCCGTATTCGGCGGAGAGGAGGTGATGAGCATCAACTATTTCCGCATCTTTAATCGCTGGGGGGAGCTGGTCTATGAATTAGAAGATGGCCGCCCCAATGATGAATTGGCCGGTTGGGATGGTAAATTTAAAGGTAAACTGATGGACAGCGGGGTGTACATCTACGTCGGAGAAATTGTCTTTTCCGATGGCCTGACCAGGATTTATCAAGGTGATTTTACCCTTCTTCGTTAACTACTATTGTTTGATTAACTTCTGCGTAGCTACGCGCTTCCCTTCTTTTATCCAATACAAAACATAGGCTCCTGGGGGAAAAGACTGGAGGTTGAGCGTTTGTGCATTTTGCAGGGCTTGTCTCAACATTAATTGTCCTGCTGAATTGTACAGCTCCACTTCCATTTGTCTGGCGTCTTCTGGGGTCTCCAATTGAAGCAGCTCGGCTACTGGATTGGGATAGATTTTATACTGAATAGGAAGATGGGGAGCAGTGGTGCTGGTGCTCAGATCCGCAAAAAGCCACTCGTAGGCCGCCGGAAATTCTCGGGCCCAGAACCACTCGCTATGTTGACCATCACTCTTTACGACCTGCTGTAACTCCTCCATATCGAAACCCGCCACCAACAACGTATCGTACATCCGATTGATGGCAGTGACCACACTTCCGCCGCCTTCCTGTCCGCCCGCCAGCATATAGTAGCGAAAATCTTCCTGATGTCCTGCGGTACTGACTTGCTCATAGGCTTCATCAAAGTATTGAAAGGAAGGGGAAAAAATACCAGCTTTGCCAAACACCTCCTGGTATTCAATGGCCGCATAGTGCGAAATCAGGCCACCCAGCGAGCTGCCCATGATTCCAGTATACTCCCGCTCGGGCTTCGTGCGGTAATTGCTGTCGATATGTGGCTTGAGGGTATTGACGATAAAATCGACGTACTCATCGCCCTCGCCGCCAAATTGCTGGCCCTGAAGGCTGGCCTCCCAGGGGGAATACTCATCGCCCCGACGGGCTCCACCATTCTCAATCCCCACCACAATAATCCCATAATCCCCATTGGCATGCAGCGCATTCAGCGACTCATCAACTTTCCACTCCCCAGAAAAGGCCGTCTGATCATCGAAGAGGTTTTGGCCGTCGTGCATATAGAGGACAGGGTAGCGTTTGCCGCTGGTAGCGTAATCGGGAGGGAGGTAAAGCCAAATGCGGCGGTCGCGATCGAGCTGTGGCATGTAAAAATCATCATCCAGAATGCTCACATTAGCGGCAGCCGTACTGACACCAGCAGGTATATCCTCCCAGCTCAGAATGGTCAGTTCCAGCGTGGTGGGGCTGCCGTCGTAGTTCGTGGTGCGGTCGGGCAGAAAGCCGCCGTCGGCATTGCCTTCGACAAAGTCCCAGCTTCCCCGGGCAAATTTAAAGGCGATGGTGCCAGGGCTGGGGGAAAAGCTGATCTCGTAAGTACCATCACCATTGTTGGTGAGGATATAGTTATCGTCTGCGGGATTCCAATTGTTAAAGCTACCCACGATATGGATATTGTCTTCGGCAGGGGTGTTGGCCGGTACGGCGATCACCTTGATTTGTAGCTGAGCAGTGCTGCTGAAGGCCAGCAGGAGAAGGCCAAGAAAAAGCCAGAGGGATTTGAGCATAAGGCGTTTGATTTAATCGTTCAACAAATCTAACACGAAGGTACTAATGAACGACTATATTTAGGCCTCTTCTTCCTTTTTTTGTTGAGAAACGTAATTGGTCCAATTTTGATTTTCCTGTTCTGTGTAGGATTCAATACGAGTGACCAGGGCTTGCAGGCTGTGGTTATTTTCGTAAGGGCCAGAACGTGTAAGGTAGAACAGTTTTTCCCGCTTGAGGAATTCGGCGGCATTGCGGTACTCTAGCCAATTTTCTTGAAATTTATAAAGATAGAGCAGCCCTTCGATGAAGGCGATAAGGATGCCCAAAATACCGATGGTAATGGTCAGGCCCATAGGTTTGGTGTTGAGCAGGCCACTGAGAAAGGGAATAAGGACCGAAGCCAGTATTTCAATGAGCTTCAGTCGCTTGTACCAGCTTTGATTCCAAGTACTTTTTTGCTCATACCATTTGAGTTGTCCATCGATGCGCTGGCTGATGTAATCCTTTTCGTTCATGTGTAGCCGGAGATTGGTTATTGGGTATATAAGTTCAATGGCTGTGCCACTTTAGGGGTGAACCCAACCTGATTGATGAGGAAATATAGACACAAAAGGCAGGAATCGGAAAATATTTTTATAATTTAACCTCCAAACAAAAGTAGAGAAAACGTGCTGACACAGATCGAAATTCAAGAATTGATCCTCCCACTTTTGAAAGAGAAGGGACAACTATACCGGAAGTTTAAAAAGGTCTTCGCCCGGCGTGCCGTCGACGGCGAACGAATTGATACCATTACCGATGATGGCCTCGAAACTACCAATACCGCCGAATCCGGGGATTACATTGTCACCAACCAGACCGGAGCCGAAGAATCCTACATTCTCACTCCCAAAAAATTCGAAGCACGCTATGAATGGCTGCAATCCGATGCCTCCGGCCGCCATTTGTACCAACCAAAAGGACAAGTCATGGTCCTGGAAATGACGACCGAACAATTGCACACCCTCCAGCTAGACAATCCTTTTTATTTCATTGCCCCCTGGGGTAGTGAGATGATTGTCAAGACCGATGATTTTTTGGTCAGCCCGCCGGATTATAGCGAAGTCTATCGAATTGCTCGCAAAGAATTTTTTGAGACCTACCAAAAGGCATGAGCTCATATTAGAGGTATTTCATAAGCCTATTCTGGCACTTCATCACCCAGTCTAATACATTCCATTGTGTGTGCTGTTGCAGTCACACAAACGGTATAATTATTGTCATTTATACCTATTGATATAAAATATGAATATATAAACATGTGTAATTCTTTGTTTTTTGCTGATGTTGATGGAAGTACACTGATGGGTGTTTAGGAAAATAGTTTGTCAATATTTCCATCGAATTACTTAGGGAAAAATTACAATGAATGATAAAGTCATAGAGATTATTCATAGGCTAATGATCAAACAATCACCGATGCTCGCTCACCACTTTTTCAGTGGTGCAGGCACCTTATTTACCTTTTATGTGCTGTATACTGCCCTTTACAGCAGCTTGAGTTATGAGGAGGCCACAAATCCCGCCGTTAACGCTTACACGCCACAAATGGTCGCCGACCAAACGTACAGTAGCAGCGACACGCCAATTGCCATTGCCCCGAGCGGCACCTCAAGCATCAGTTCCACCATTACTGTTCCGGTCTCCGGCGCCGGTGTGATTACCGATTTGAATCTGGTCGGCTTGAATTTGACCCATACTTATATAGATGATTTAACTTTAACGTTACGGAGTCCTGCTGGAACAGAGGTGACTTTGCTCAGTGGCCACTGTAGCTATCACGATGATCTTTTGCTTGACTTTGATGATGCGGGGACTTCTTTTTTCAATCTGCCCTGTCCGGCTACTGATGGAATGGCCTATCAGGCGGCGGGCTTTCTGTCGTCCTTTGATGGGGAAGACCCGCAGGGGAATTGGGTGTTAACGGTTGAAGACGGTGCCGACCTCGACGGAGGAACTTTAAATGCTTGGTCGCTACGCATTATTACGGATACGCATATTGATGGTCCTTGCGTACTGCCCGGTTGTACTGTTACGCACAATACGGTAGGGTCTTGTATCAATTACACCCTTTCTGTAGGAGATACCTTGTGCGTGCTAGAAGATTACAACTGCCAAATTACTTTCAACGGGGGGGCGATATATGTGGCCCCTGGCGTCAACTTTTCCCCCATCAACGCCAATAACTTTACAGGAACCCTGATTAATTGTGGAACCAGCACCTTCGGCTCTGTTACTTTTGAAGCGGGGACGATTATCCGTAATTATGGGGAAATGAGTTGCACGGGAAGCCTGGGAATCAATGGCTTATCCAGCTTTACGAATGGTGGCAATGCGACTTTCAACATCGCTACTAATTTTAATCTACAGCAAGGTTCTAGTTTTACTAATGAAGGAGTGGTCAACGCTTCGGGAGAATTTAAGATCAGTGACGGTACTTTTATCAACGAAGCCATACTAAATACCACGGGCAACTTCGTGACTGAAACGGCCGGGTCTAATGTGACGAACAACGGCCGGGTCATTTCCCAGAGTGACATCAATATTAATCCGAATTCTAATGTGGTTAATAATTGTACTTTCAACGCTCGAAATACCATTGTCGTCGATACGGACTTACAAAATAATGGATTGCTTTATGCCAAGAACGGTACGGGGAGAGTAGAAGTCAACTCTACGGCGACCTTTAGCAACAACGGCGATTTGGTAGCGAATGATCTCATTATTAGTGGAGATGTTTTGGGGAGTGGCTTTTTATGGCTGTCCGGCAGTACTACCCTGAACGGCTCTGCCTCCTTCGGAACCGATGTTAAGGGGCTCAATATTTACGACAGCTCTACACCGGTCGGCGGGCAATTCTTTGATACCCAAGATGGTACACTTGATCCTTCGGTGACCAACAGTGCTCCGGTCGGCACCGATACCATCCCAGCCGAATCCGAACTCATGCTGACCTGCTCGCCGACGCTGCAACGCAACAACACCGAAATTTGCGACAATGGAATCGACGATGATCTGGACGGCCTCACCGACTGCGCTGATCCTGACTGTACCTACGAGGTCAGCCTCAGTTCGAGTAACGAATCCTGCCTCGGCGCTGCCGACGGCTCCGTCGCTGCAGGAACGGGCAAAGGTGGCCAAGCGCCCTTCACTTATATATGGAGTACTGGAGCTACAACCGCCTCTATCACCAGCCTCACTGCCGACACTTATACCGTTACCCTCACCGACGCCAACGGCTGCACCGCCGTTGACTCCACTACCTTAACTGCTAATCCACTCCCCACCGCCGAAGCAGGTACCGACCAAAGCATCTGCTCCGGTGATAACGCTAACCTCACCGCCAGTGGCGGCTCCACCTATCTCTGGTCCACCACCGAGACCACCGCCAATATTACGGTAAGTCCTCTAAGCACCACAAGATACTACGTCACCGTCACCGACGCTGGTGGCTGCACCGCCATCGACTCGGTCAACATCACCGTCAGTAACCTCCCCACCGCCGAAGCAGGTACCGACCAAAGCATCTGCTCCGGTGATAACGCTAACCTCACTGCCAGTGGCGGCTCCACCTATCTCTGGTCCACCACCGAGACCACCGCCAATATTACGGTAAGTCCCCTAAGCACCACAAGATACTACGTCACCGTCACCGACGCTGGCGGCTGCACCGCCATCGA
>JBCDGZ010000020.1:0-65537 GCA_038750655.1 Bacteroidota bacterium
CTCTTACCTTATAGGAAAAATCGCGGTGTCCATTGGCAGAAAACACGGCTCGGACAACTTGGGCTCTGGACGATATACTCAGGTCATCGAGGAGATCACATTTTACAATTTCTTCATCCAGAGTTCACAAAAAACAAAAAAAATAATATATTTATATTAAACTTCGTCAAATCCATGATATGTTTGGTGAAATGGGCGAACGGCAAACAAAATTTCAACTTTAACCTAAAAACACTTTGATAATAATTTTAAAAGCCCTAATTTTCCAAAACATTACCATAAGCTCTCGAAGTTAGATTTCTAATGTCATTTCCTAATCCTACTAAAAATCTAATTCTGTTATGAACATTACCTTCAAGGAATTAAGAAAAATTAAGCACAGCCTCCCCACTGGTAGCATCAAGCGCATTGCCAATGCTCTTCAAATCGAAGAACAGACGGTACGTAATTATTTCGGCGCTCAGAAGTATGCTAACGGGCAAATCACTGGGAAGCACGTCCAACCTGGACCAGACGGAGGCATCGTCAATCTGAAGGATACACGGATACTAGAGGCTGCAAGACAGATCATTACCCAAGCAAATCAGGACGCCCTCCTTGGCGCTTCCTAAATTTTAAAAAGGGAAATAATCGCACTGATTATTTCCCTTTTTAATTATCCCCTACTCTTGTATTTCGGGCCAAGGCTCTCCTTTACATGTTCAAGTAAAATTCACCGGTCAAAGCGATATAGTCCTCCGTGTAATCATTTCGATTCTCATGCTGTATGATGAGTTCATCGACTTGCTCGTCTCCTCCTCGTTCATGTTCGAACTGTAGGAGCAGCCGTTCTATCTTTTTATCTTTTTTGGGACGCACTTCTGTCATTCGGGTACAGAAGAGGTGATAACGCTCTGCGATTTCTCGAAACCGCAGGCCTTCGATCAGCGGTAGAATAACGCAAAATCGTCCTTCTTTGCTGAGCAGGCGACGCACTGCGACCAACAGATCGCCGTGGGGCAGCTTGACGGTATGTCGGATAAGATTGCGGTCGTTTTGATCAGAGAAAGTACCTCCGGAAAAAAATGGAGGGTTGCTGACAATCAGGTCGTAGCGGTTATCCGTCTCTCGGGCGTATTGTTGGATGGGAAGATTGTAGGCCGCTAGGCGCTGTGCCCAGGGGGCTTGTTGCATATTGTAGCAGGCTTCCTGCCAGGACACCTCATCGATTTCAACGGCGTGAATAGCGGCCTCGACGTTGCGCTGGGCCAGCATGATCGCAATGAGGCCAGTACCGCAACCAATATCGAGGATGGACCGGGCATCCTGGCAATCGGCCCAGGCCCCAAGCAGTACACCGTCAGTGCCTACTTTCATAGAAGATTCTTCCTGTCGGATAGCAAACTGCTTGAACTGAAAGTCCTCCCGCTTTTTCTTTTCTTTTAACATACTAAGGGGATTTATGGCAAAGATAAGGGATATGTATTAGAAATAGGTCGAAAATACAGATGTCGAGGTTTACAAATCCCTCAAAAAGATTTAGATTAGAGTTTACTTTGTCTGCTGAGAACAGGTTAGAATAGATTTAAGATGTTCTAAATAACGGAAATAAGCTATAGAATGACGAGTCAGGATAAGAATTCTCCTCTACAACAACTCTGGGATCAACGCATCCTCCAATTTACTTTCTCTTACATCATTGGGGCCTTTGCCGTCGTACAACTGATCGACTGGCTTAGCAATCGCTACAACTTCTCACCGGTCTGGACGGACGTCGTCTTCGTCTTCCTCGCAGCACTGGTACCGAGCGTACTGCTGTTCACCTACTTCCACGGTCAGGGCAATCTAGACCAGCTCAACCCCACCGTCAAAAAGTTCGTTCCGGCCAATATGGTACTGGCGATCTGCCTAACCTTCTTTCTCTTCAAAGGCAGCCAACTGGGCGCTACCTCCTCCAAAGTTACCGTAGTCACTGAAGATGGCGAAGAAATTGAGCGGCTGGTTCCCAAAAGCAGTCAAAGTAAGCGGCTACTCCTCTTTCCACTAGAAGATGTCAATTTCAATGCAGATCAGGGTGCGAATTGGCTGGCCTCCTACTTCTCCGTATTACAGGACGCTGATCTGGGCCAGGACAACCGCCTGTTTTCCTTCAATACCTACGACCTGCAATACGAATACGAGCAAAACGGCTATGAATTCGGCCAGCAAGTCCCCCTGTCAGTCTATCTGAAAATAGCTAAAGACTATCTGACCGATTTCTTTATGACCGGTACATTCAAACAGGAGAACGATCAGTATATGGTAGAGATCGCCTTCTACTCGACCAATGACGGGAAAGAGTTTTTCAAAAAATCCTATCAGGAAGCGGACTATTTTAACTCATTGATCAGATTTCCGAAGACTTCCGCCAAGCTCTGTACCTGCGGGAGGCGGATGGCAGCGGGGAGCGCATTGCGGACTTGCCGGCGTCGAATCTGTACTCTCCAAACTTGAAAGCACTCAAGCACTATTTCGATGGTCGCCAGCTCTTCGATGATAATAAACGAGAGAAAGGCATTGCAGAAGTAGAGCAAGCCGTCCAACTGGACCCCAATTTTGCCGAAGCCTACAAGATGCTCGGTATCCAGCAGTACCGCAATCAACAGAGTGAGCAGGGCGAAAAATCCTTGGGTAAAGCCATCAGTTTATCCAACACCATCGGCTTGCCAGAGCGCCAGAAGTTTGACATGCGTTACTACTATTATGCGAAAAATGATCAAGCTAAAAAGACCTTGAACCTGCTCAAGATGTGGAATCAGCTCTATCCTAATGATTATATCCCCTACTATCGCCTCTATTCCATTTACTCCAACCGCAAAGAGTATAAAGTAGCCGAAGAGTTTGTGATCAAAGCCATTGATAATGGCCATATTGCTCGTTCGCTGCCTCGGATGGCGACCCTCTGTGCCTTACAAGGGCGCTACGAAGAAGCCCTAGAATACTTGCAGCGGTTCGAACAGGAGTACCCACACAAGGCAAAGATCAACACCAGCATGGGCCGTTTGTATCAGCGAATGGGCAAGCTGGATAAGGCGCTGGAATATTTCGAGGCCATACAGCTCTTGCAACCCAATGACCCTTATGCAATTGGTAATGTCGCCTATGTTCAAACCAATCTGGGCAATATCGACGAGGCCGAAAAATTGTACCTCGAAGCCCTGAGTAAAGCCAAATTGCCGCAAGACAGCAGTAGTGTGACCCAGTGGATGCTCTATTTTTACGGTACCATTGGGCAGTTGGAGAATTACGAAAAATACCTCTGGATGACCATCAATACGCGCTCGACCTTTCGCCCTCCGGCCGAAGCGTACAGCATCTTGGCCTGGTACGATCACATCATCTTCTATGTGCAACACGGCGAGCAAAAACGCTATCGTAGATTCCTAGACGATTATAATAATCGCTTCACGAGAGGTAATGATAACATGGCTTGTGTCAATAAGCTTACCTTCGCCATGGCGACCCTCAACCTGGAAGAATCCAAGTTGTACGGTGATCAATGCATAGATTTTTTCGGAGAAGTGGCAGGTAAACATTACGTCTATCTCTTCGATGCGCTCGTGGCGGACATGGAAAAGGATTATCCGGAAATGATTGCAAAATTCGAGGCGTTCATTGATGCTACAGGATCGAAGGAGCAGTTTTGGGCGAGCCAGCTCGCCAGAGCCCACCGTCAAAACGGCGACTTCCAGAAAGCCTACGACATCATAAAGCAATCCTTGATGCTTAGCCCAAATTCGCCAGAACTTTGCTACGAAATGGCCAGGATTTGTTTGGCTATGGAAAAGAACGAGGAGGCGGTGAAGTACCTACAGACGGCCAATAAGATTTGGCGGAAAGCCGACCCTCGCTTTAAGCCTGCTCAGGAGGTTCGGGAGAAGCTGGCGGAGCTGGCGGGATAGAACGCTCGTAGAGGATGGTGGCGCTAGCCAGGTTGACCAATTTGCTGCCTATCCGCAACCATACGAAGAGCTGTCCAATGACAAAGGCAATAAGCAAAGTCGCTCCGCTGTTGATCTTCCCCGTTTTGTTGTACAGCCAATAGGCATAAGCCAGTAGAAAGAAACCTACTGCATTGAGCAAATAAAGGAAGAAAACGGAACCCAAATTCCGAACAACCCACCCCACAGACTTCCAGATCGGCAGGGTCAAAAACGTAGGGTCCTCCCGTACAATGCGCACCTTGATATAATCCTGAACCATGAGGACTAAGGCGGTTAGTAATAAATAGATAGGCGCTAGTACTTGAAAGGTGCTGACCAGCACCAATTCGCTTTCGAATTCTCCGGGGCCGCTGCCGGTCAGCGCCGCAAATAGCCCTACGAACATGGTGAATAATAGGATATGTACGCCGAGAAAATAGGCCGTCAGCCGAAAGATTCGCCAAAAATAGTAGGCACAGGAGCGGCAGAAGTCACCGAAGCGAAAGCGTTCTTCGCGATTTTTAAACACCTCTAAAACCCCTCCGGTTAGAAAAATCCAGAGCAAAAAGAACAGGCCGACTTGTATCCAGGATTGATTGATAATCACCGAAATACCCTCGCCGTACTCGTGCATTATATCGTTGTAAACGGTGTAGTCAAAATCGGGAAGAATCTTCTGCAAAGACAAGGAATTGCCCAGGCGTTCATCCAGCAAATGGAGCAGCGGAAGGGTACAGATAAAGGCGATGAGGAAGTTGAAGAAAAATAAGATCGCCCACATTTTTATCTTCCGAAAGCTGTACCACCAGCCACTAAAGTATGCTCGTATAGATTTCATGTATCAGATTAAAAAGGTGGTTGATTGCATAATATTTTGTACCCACATCATAAAAATGCCTCCGTATTTAAGTATCCCCGTCTTGGGCTGCTCCACCACCAGGCTGTTGTTGATGAAATTGCGGTCCATGTAATTCTTGTTCTCAGGATCAATGGCAACCGAATGGACCTTCGATGGCCCAGAATAATTGTACCCATAACTGCGGTCCTTACCGTTCCACCATTCCTTACGTTGCTCCCCATTTTCGAAAGTGATCACCACTTCTACCGGTATGATCATATCCCCCCGGCGATGTAGGATCACTTCGGATTCATAAATTGCATTCTCCGGCACCTCTCCTTGCCCCGGCTGTTCGACCCTCACCCACTCATTATCCGCTCCAAACACCCCATTGCGTTCCTTCCGCAGCTCATTGCTGATCGAAGCCACTGCATAATCGCAGACCTCCGTACCGTAGAGCACCTGATCAAAAAACCAGTTCATATCCGGCCCGAAACGATCACCATGACAGTCCTTCACCACCTCATTGACGACGTCCGTAAAATCAGTACCGCAGGGATGCTTGAATTTCCAGCGTTGAAAGTATGTCCGCATAATATTCATCATACACTCCTCTCCTACCAGCCCTTCGAGCGTCCGCAGCCACAGCATAGGCTTGGTGTAGCTCATCGTGCTGTAGCCCCCGTGCACAAACTCCCAAGCAGGGCGAGCCACCTCGGCAATCTGAGGATGCTCCAGGCTCCACATGCGCCCCCGGTCAAATTCGAACGCACCAGCATGAAAACCGATAAACTCAAAGGTCGATTCCTTCTCTCCGTAGTATTTGTCCATAATTTTCCCCTCAAAATAAGAGGTCAACCCCTCGTCCAACCAAGCTTCCTCTTGTTCATTACTAGCCACCATCTGCATGAAGTACTGGTGAATGAATTCGTGGACGGTGAGAAT
This sequence comes from Bacteroidota bacterium, assembly GCA_038750655.1. Lineage (GTDB taxonomy): Bacteria > Bacteroidota > Bacteroidia > Chitinophagales > Saprospiraceae > JBCDGZ01. Next base: position 5,725 of record JBCDGZ010000020.1, read on the forward strand.
TTCTGGGGTACGCAGCCAGTTGGGAATGCCGTAAAGTCCAGTGGTGGTGATCAGGGTGGGGTATTCCATGCCGGAGCTGCCGATGCCGTGTAGTGGGGGAATGACGATGGTCAGGGTGGAATAAGGATATTCACCGATGTGTTGATCGAAATATTCCAGCGATTGCTTGAGGGCTTTGATATTGCGATCAGCGAGGTAGTAGTGCTGGGGATAGACCAGCACGCGAATATCGACGGATTTCCACTTATCGGTGACTTCTACAAAGCCCGGTGAAGCCGTCCAGGCAAAATCGATGACATCTTCAGCGCGGTAGTAGTAGGTCTTGAGGGCACCCTTGTCTTCAACCGATTGGAGGACGCCGCTGGCTCCAACCACCATATTGGCGGGCAGGGTGATGTCAATATTATACAGTCCAAAATCGGCGTAAAACTCGGTTTGGGAGTGAAACTGGTGGCAGTTCCACTGGCCTTCCTTGGCAAAGCGCATCCCTGCGGGTTCGTAGACCCCCAACTTAGGAAACCATTGCACCATAAAGTAATAATCCCGGTTGTAGCCCGTACGGGCAAAGATGACCGGAATCTTAGCGGTGAATTCAATGTCTACTGTTGTTCTTTGGTAGGGTAAAACAGGCTCCTTGAGCGGTACGCGAATCACCGTGCGATCATGTTCATTGTCATCATTGGGCTGAATAAATTCAATGGCTTTCGTCAGGTCATTCCCCTTCGCATCCGTCATCTTCTCAATTTTCGACCAACCCCAGTAATTCACCTGATGGATGTCTTCGCCCTGAATAAAGGGAGCTGAGCGCCGGGAGTCCTTGAGCCAGGTCGAGTAATTGTTGCGGTAGGCATTATAGTAGAGGTGAAAACGCAGTTCCCGCACGGTATCGCCGCTGGGATTATGCCAATACAGTTTTTCCTGCCCGTAGATCATTTTCCGCGTCGTATCCAACTCAACGCTGATGTCGTAACTAGCGGTTCGGGGAGAGAGGGGGTTGGGAAACAGCTCCGCCTGCGCTTGGAGGCTACTGCCCCACCAGCAAAAAAAGAAGGCTGCTGTCAGCGAAAAGTTCAACTTCATAGTCTCTGGGTTTTTTCGCGCCTAAATGAGTGGACGAATTTACCAAAAAACACGGGTAAGAAAAATCGCTTCTGGATAAAAATCGGACTTCAATACCGGCTTTTTGTAATACTCAAAAGGCTAATTTAAAAATATCAATGTATGCACGTATACAGGAAATAATTGCTATATTTGATTTTCGCAACCTCTAAAACCTACAAATTATGTTAGCCAAACACAGCGCCGAACACCAGGACGTTATCCGAATCATTGGTTCCTCTCCAAACAGTTTTGACGAAGCCGTTAAAAACGGTATTGCGACCATTAAGGAAGGCCACGAAGGAACACCAAGAGCCAAACTGGACTTCATTACTTTTGAAGTGGTGCAATTGCAAGGTACTATCAAAGACAGCACGGAAGTAGCTTTGTACCAAGCTGTCCTCGACGTTGTAGGTGTCCATCACCACCACGATCACGATCATAAGTAGCCAATGAGCCGGGGATTCCCAGCTATCAAACACAACCTAAACCATACTAAGCCATTGCTTCACGCAATGGCTTTCTAATTTTATTTAGATGTCTATTTTTTTGCGATTTCTACATCCTCAGAAAATTACAACTGAGTAAAATATCACTCTAATAATCGCTCAGAATATTTTCACTTAAAAAAAATTGTTTTACCGCTCAAAACAATTTATCTTGACTGCCGAATCAACTGTTGAAACACTAATGAAAAAGCAAGCCACCAATCGCCAATATAACTTTCCGGATGCCGACCTCTATTTGCAGTGCATGGAAAGGATCAAATACGCCGCCCGCGATCTCAAACGCTTCGAGCAATACGGCTACACCGCCCAACGACTAAAAAGCTTCCAGGCCCTCTGCGACAAGTTCCGCAAACTGCCCGACGATGATGAGCTGGTGGGCGACCAGATGCTGACCACCGAAAAGAAATACCAGGCCGCAGAAAAGCTCAAAACGGCCATCCGCTCCATCATGACGCGCGTAGCCATCAAGTACAGCAATCGCTCTGGGCGCTACCGCAAGTTCGGCACTGCCAAAATGGGCGATATGACCGACGCCCAACTGCTGTTCTGCGGACGGCGGGTAGCCCGGGTGGCCCGCCAGCAGATCGACTTCCTGGCCGACGTAGGGGTCAACGAAAGCAATATCACCCGGGTGACGGAGGCCTGCCGCAATTTTGAAAATGCCCTCAATATCCAACAAGATAAAGTCGCCGACCGGGATATTTCGGTGGAGCGCCGGGTGGAACAGGGCAATAAACTGTACACGGAGATGATTGTGCTTTGCAACGTCGGAAAGGATATTTGGGCAGAATCTGACCCCGTTAAATACGAGCAGTATGTCATTTACGAAAGCAATAATGAACAAAAAAAGGCCCGCAAAGTCCGGGAGCAGAAAGAAAAGTAGGACAAAACTTCGGCATCAATTGTTATCTTTACAACATCTACCAAATGTTGATCCGTCGCTACTATGATCTTTAATGACAAAAAAGAAGAGGCCCTAGGAGGAAACTACAAAGTAAAAGACATCAAAGTCTTCAATTCTAAAGAAAACCTCTATCACAACGTCAAAAAATACCGCAAAGTCTTCGACGAACTGGAATGTAATTACCTCTACTGTGAGCTGTCCTTCTACAATAAACTCTTCGATGAGATGGACTGGTCGACATCCATTGCCATCAATTGCATCGATCTATCTAGCCGAAAAATCATCTGCGAGCTGAATAAAAAGCTCGAAATCACTAAAGACAAAAACATCATTTTCGTCCGCGAAGGATGGGGGACGCCGGAACACGGTTGGTGGAAAAAGGGCCGCTATCGCTGGGAGGTGATTATTGATGAGGAAAAAGTTGGCGAAACGGATTTCTTTGTGGTCAATGGCGGCCTGGTCACCGAAATCTACAATCCCTACTTCGATATTCAGGAAGTCCGCTTGTTCGAAAGCTCAAGCGAAGGGTTACTCCCTGCCAACCGGCGCTATCTCCATCAATTCAAAGCCGCTATCACTCGATACATTAATGTGGAGATCAAATTGCTGAATCACTACATAGATGAGCAAGGCTTCCCGCTGGAAATCCAGTTCAATTTTTATAATGACTCCGGCCAGCAGAAGGCCTTTATGACCTTCTTCAAAGAAGTTCCCGCTGGTGAAGAAAAAATTATACAGCTGGATGCTGGTTTCGGTTCCGATGCTCCGGGCTATTGGTTTGAAGATCGCTACACGCTAGAGTTAGTCTATATGGACCAATTGATCGCGGTTATTCCCTTTATTGTTGGAGAAACGGAAGAAGAACACGACAATCCCCTCCCCTTTGCCTCCATCACCGATGCAGCGGCTATTATGGCCCAGACGGAGATGGTACCCGCACTGTCCTTTGGGGAAGCCAAGGTGGAGCTAGAGCACCTGATTGGCCTCAAGTCGGTAAAGGCCCAGATCAATGAGCTGGCCAGCTACCTGCAATTCCTAAAAGTACGCCGGGATAAGGGGTTGGAAAAAGATCAGCCCCTGAATCTGCACAGCGTCTTCACGGGCAATCCGGGTACGGGGAAGACGACGGTAGCCAATATGCTGGGAAAAATTTATCACAGCCTCGACTTGCTGAGCCACGGTAAAGTGCAAGAAGTCGGGCGGGCCGACCTGGTCGGAGAATTCATCGGCCAGACGGCACCCAAGGTCATCAAAGCCATCGAAAAGGCACGCGGCGGTATCCTCTTCATCGACGAGGCTTACGCGCTGACCAACCGGGGCGACGAAAACAAAGACTTCGGCAAAGAGGTCATCGAAGTGCTGCTCAAGGAGCTGGCAGGTGGCTCGCAGGACCTGGCCATCATCTTTGCGGGCTATCCCAAGGAGATGCAAAAATTCCTCAGCTCCAACCCTGGCCTGGCCTCCCGACTGCGCAATGTCATTCATTTCCCTGACTATTCACCCGAAGAACTGCTGAAAATCGCTCAATATTCGGCCGCTAAAAAATCGGTCAATATCAGCCAGCCAGCCAATGAATACATCCACAAGCGATTGGTAGAAGTATACCGCAATCGGGATGAGCACTTTGGCAATGCCCGCTTTGTCAATGGCGTGATCGAAGAAGCCAAGCAAAATATGGCCCTGCGACTGATCAAAGGGGAGCAATCGCTCGAAGAGTTGGACCCCGAGGTCCTTTCGACCATAGAAGTGGATGATGTCAAAAAGGTCTTTCGGGATGGGTTGGACGAAAATGTACTGCTGCCGGTTGATGAGGCATTGCTGGAAGATGCACTAGCTCAGCTACACAGCCTGGTGGGGCTGGAGGAGATCAAGAGGGAGGTCGATGAAATTGCCAAGCTGGTGCGCTACTACCGCGAAATTGGCAAGGACATCAAAAAAGCCTTCTCGCTAAACACCGTTTTTGTGGGGAACCCTGGTACGGGCAAGACGACGGTGGCCCGCCTGCTGGTGCAGATTTACAAAGCCCTGGGTATCCTTGACCGAGGGCATCTGGTGGAGTGCGACCGCCGCTCGCTGGTCGCTGGCTACGTCGGCCAAACGGCCATCAAGACGGGGGAACTGATCGACAAAGCCCTGGGCGGTGGCTTGTTCATCGATGAAGCCTATTCGCTCACCCAAGGGGGCAACAGCGATTATGGCCGCGAAGCGGTGGAGACCCTGCTCAAGCGCATGGAAGACCAGCGCGGAGAGTTTATGGTCATCGTAGCGGGCTATCCCACCGAGATGAAGCAGTTCCTGGAGGCCAACCCCGGTCTGATGTCTCGTTTCGATAAACAATTTGCCTTCTCCGATTACAATGCGACGGAGCTGTACTCCATTGCGCAGATGATGTTTGAGGGGGAAGAATTGATCCTAGAACAAGAGGCCCAAAAGCACCTTTCCGAATACATTGACAAGCTGTTGCTCAACAAGCACAAGTACTTCGGCAACGCCCGTACGATTCGCAAAATAGTTGGAGAGACAATCCGACGGCAGAACCTTCGGATGGCGGAGATGCCAACGGCCGAGCGCAGCAGCGAGCTAACCAGCCGAATTACCCTGGCCGACATCTCTGGCTTTCAACTCATTGAGGAAGAGGCAGAGCCTCGCAAAGGCATTGGCTTCCGCTCCTAGTTAGTCGTTTCTTTATCTTTGGCCACAAAATCTAGTGATACCGAATTGATGCAATAGCGCAGCCCCGTAGGCTGAGGGCCATCGTTGAATACATGCCCCAAGTGCCCATCGCAACGCGCACAAAGCACCTCTACTCGATTCCACCCGTAGCTATTGTCGGCCTCTTCGGCAACGTGTTCGTCTTCGATAGGCTCCCAGAAGCTGGGCCAGCCCGTTCCAGACTTGTACTTAGTCCCTGAGCTGAACAGCGGCAGCGCACAACCCCGGCAAACATAGGTTCCTTCTCCTTTGTGGTTCCAGAGATCGCCCGTAAAGGCCCGTTCCGTACCTTTTTCTCGCAAGACCTTATATTCTAATTCATCCAGTTCACTCTTCCATTGATCAGTGCTTTTCACTACCTTTTCGATAGTAGTCATGGTAACAGACTTTACCTCTTGGGCTTCTGCTTCTTTGGCACCGACAGCAGCAGGTTGGGCATTATTACAGGCCATAAAGCTGACCAAAAGGGAGGCGAATAAAGCAATCTTGAGTGTATTTTTCATAATTAATTTCTTTGTAACCAGTTCTTCGATCAATCCCATATTCTGAGAGAGACAATATTTATTGAAGAAGGTTAGGTGTGGACTATCTTTTACGCGGCCGGGGGCGGTTCCATTCCTCCTTTTGGGCAAACTCTACTACCCGTTTCATAAAGGCCATCATGGACAGAAAGACCAGATAGCCAAAGGTCAGAACGAAGTAAATCCATTTGTAGGAACGAGCATCACCAATGGAAACTTGGGAGAAAAGCCAAGCTAGTAATCCCGAAAAAATCGCCAGTCCAGCAAAGCCAATCATCGAGCGGCTCCAATATTTCCCCGTATCTTTGGCCGACAAACTGTAAATGCTATTAAACATGGCAAAAAACAAAATGAAGGATGCTGATGTTGTCCAGGGAAAGAGGGGATCAGTTTCCATTATTCCCAGCCAATTAAATAATTTTGCGCCGGACATTACGATCAGACCTAGTATCAATACAATAAGGGCTTGTAATAAAGGGTCGTATGCACGATAAAAGATAGAGTTCTGAGACTCTTGAGTAGACTTTTCCATATATTATATAATAGAAAGTCCCGAATATTGTTTAGTCGTGCCTTGAAGATAAAAGGAATCGATTTATCCGGAGCGTAAACCATCGTCATGGCCGTTGCCATAACTGAATCCTAAAACGAGTATATGCAGAAGAAAAATTTTATTATTTGCCTGATAATCGGCCTAATGTCCGTCGTAGGACAAGCACAGATCGAAGTAGAAATCTTTGACATTCAGGGGGAAGGCAGTCGTAGTCCGCTGGTCAACCAAATCGTCACCACCAGAGGAGTGATCACCGCCATAGCCGACGACCGCTTTTACATTCAAACGTCGGACGAGCTTAGTGATCTTAGTCAATTGACCTCCAATGGCATCCTGGTGTACGTAAATGATCGCATCAACTTTGACATCGGGGATGAAGTTCGGGTGACTGGACAGGTTTTAGAATTTGAGGGGCAGACTGAAATTGAGACAGATATTAGCTTTGTTAGCCTGTTCTTAGCCCAGGCCGGCCTACCTGAGCCTACATTACTAAATGCTAACCTTCCCTCCGGGACTCCGGGTTTTCCAGATGAATTGGAGCAGGTAGAGGGGATGTATGTAGAACTCTCCAGAGCTTTTGTCGCTGGTCCTTCGGATGAGAATAATCGGGTGTACATCAACCCTAGGAGAGAACGGAGTTTTCGGGAGGCGGGTATTGCCTTTCCCGGACGAATTGGCCTGCCGCTGTGGGATGGTAACCCGGAAGTGATTCGCTTTGACCCTGTTTTTTTGTTGAACTCCCGGCCGACCCTATCCGCGGGTATGGAGATCAATGCCCGGGGTGTACTCTCGGAGATCAATGGGCAGTACCGCTTCCTGGCGGAAGGGTTCTCGGTAAATGGGGGGCCGGTGCTGCGGGCCGTGCGGGCCCGTGAAGCTGGCGAAGTCACCACCGGCACCCTTAATGCCTTTGTCTTTGCCGAAAACGAGCCAGACTACGCCGTCCGCCGCCGCAAAATCGCCCGCTATGTCGTCGATCAGATGGGCGCACCAGATATTTTAGCCCTCCAGGAAGTCCAAAATAGCATCGTCCTTAACGACTTGGTTGAAGAAATCAAACAGCTCTACCCCGACATCGACTACAGCCCCTACATCATCGGTGGCTCCACCAACGGCGACTTTTCCATCCAAACCTGCTTCCTGCTGCGCCCCACCATCCAAAATGTCAACGTGCAGCAACTGGCCGCCAATGAATCGCTCAGCATAGGGGGCCGCCTGCACGATCGTCCGCCGCTGCTGCTGCAAGCCGAGTTCGCCTCCACTCCCCCCACCCCCATCAGCGTCCTCAACCTGCACCTGCGTTCCCTCAACGGCATCGAGGGCGGCGATGCCACCTTCGTGCGCCTCAAACGCCACCAGCAGTCCATCTCGGTGGCCAATATTATCCAAAATCTACAAAACGAGAACCTCATCGTACTGGGCGACCTCAATGCCTTCCAATTCTCCGATGGCTATGTCGATGTACTGGCGCAGCTGACTGGCCAAAGCTCCCTGGGAGCCGAATTCCCCGTCCAAGACATTGTCGCCCCTCCCCTCATCAACCATACGACCAACCTCCCGGCAGAGGAGCAATACTCCTTCATCTTCCGGGGCAATTCGCAAATCCTCGACCACATTCTGAGCAATGAGCTAACCGATATTACAGTCAAAGGTGCCCAGTTTGCTCGCGGCAATGCCGATAATCCCATCACTTTTTTGGATGATAACAAGGTGCCGTATAAGGCTTCCGACCACGATGGGCTGGTGCTTTTCATGGAATTAGATGCGGCCATTACAACTGCTGTTCGCAATGTACTGCCCGAAGGCCATCAGATCCTCCTCCCCAACCCCTTCGGATCGCAGGACCGTATTCAGTTCCAGCTGGCCCAAAAGGAGCGGCTGACCCTTCAGCTCTACAGCCCTGATGGCCGTCTGGTCTCCGAGCAGCAACTAGGTCTTCTGCCCGCTGGCCGCAGCGATTGGATGCCCCTTTTCCAACTGCCCAAAGGGCTCTACCTGCTTCGGTTCAGCGGAAAAGACTGGGAGTACAGTAAAAAGATCGTGATTAAGGGACGCTAGGAGACCAGCTCCCCATAGAGGTCATAATCCTCTGCGCTGGTGATGCGTACATCGGCAAAGTCTCCGATCCGCACGTAGTGCTTGGCGGCTTTTACCAGCACTTCGTTGTCCACCTCCGGCGAGTCTGCTTCAGTCCGGCCGACAAAGTAGGGGCCCTCCTTGCGATCGAAGAGCACTCGCAGAGTTTGGCCGACTTTTTCTTCATTCTTGATCAGCGAAATCTCCTGCTGGAGTTCCATGAGTCGACTGGCGCGCGCGGCTTTGACCTCGGGCGATACATCGTCTTCCAGGCGGTGCCCCGGCGTGTCCTCCTCGTGCGAGTACTGAAAGACGCCGACCCGCTCGAAGCGCATTTCGCGGACGAAGTTGCAGAGCTGTTCGAATTCTTCTTCGGTTTCGCCGGGGAAGCCGACCAGCAGGGTGGTACGGATGGCAATGCCCGGTACGCACTCCCGCGCTGTCGCGATCAGCTGGCGCTGCTGCTGTTGGGTAATTTGGCGACGCATCCGCGCCAGCACGGCGTCATCGGCGTGTTGCAGCGGCATATCGAGGTAGTTGCAAATCTCTTTACGGCGAGCCATCACCTCGAAAATCTCTGTCGGAAATTTACTCGGATAGGCATAGTGCAGGCGAATCCATTCGATGCCTTCAACATCAGCCAGAGCGTCGAGCAATTGGGGTAGCGCCCGCTTTTTGTAGAGATCAAGGCCGTAGTAGGTCAGCTCTTGGGCGATCAGCATCAGCTCTTTGACGCCTAGGAAAGCCAGGTGGCGAGCCTCTTTGACCAAGTCTTCGATGGACCGGGAGATGTGCTTGCCGCGCATTAGTGGAATGGCGCAGAAGGAGCAGGTACGATTGCAGCCCTCACTGATTTTGAGGTAGGCGTAGTGCATGGGCGTGCTGATGTTGCGCTCACCAATGAGTTCGTGCTGATAGTCAGCATTGAGGCGGGCCAGCAGAGCAGGCAGTTCCATGGTCCCAAAATAAGCGTCTACCTCTGGAATATCACGCTCCAAGTCATCTTTGTAGCGCTGTGACAGACAGCCGGTTACGTACAGTTTATCAATCCCCCCTTTGCTTTTAATGTCGGCATATTGGAGAATGGTGTTGACCGATTCTTCTTTGGCCAAATCAATAAAACCGCAAGTATTGACGATGATGATATTGGCATCTTGCTTCTCCTCCTCATGCACGACCTCGTAGTCATTAGCCCGAAGCTGGGTAATGATATTTTCGGAGTCCACCAAGTTTTTGGAACACCCCAAGGTGATGACATTTACTTTGTCCTGCTTTAGCGTCTTGGTCTTCATTGGCCGCAAAGATACCGCTATTGTGTGGTTTGCGAAAATAATAATTGAAATTCGAGGTACAATGCGACAAACTGGAATTTCGTTCTGATTTAATAAATCCAAGCTATTAGTGAATTGTAACTTGTATTAATAAAATAAAGCATCATCTTTGTAGCACATACCCAAATCTATTAAATGTCTGTATTATGAAAAAAATCGTTTTCGCTGCCCTTTTCCTTGCTATCGCCATTAGTACACAGGCGCAATATGGTATCAACGCTGGCTACAAAACTATGAATGCGGATAAATGGGATGCTTATTTCGGCAATGATGACTTTCTGCAAAGCGGCTTTAAAGTAGGCATCGATTATTGGTTTCGACTCAAAAAGAAGCGAATAGAATTTACCCCTGAGCTGAGTTACTCAAGATTTTCGGTAGATATGCAACGATCCAATGGGATTAACGGCGAAGAGTTTACCTCGCTGTTCTACAGCTTTGCCTTCAATACCAATATTTATCCCCTCAATTTTGAAGACGATTGTAATTGTCCCACCTTCGGTAAAGCTGGCGGCATTCTAGACAAAGGCTTTTTCATCCAGCTATCGCCTGTTGTCAGTTTGATTGATAATAGGTACAAATCTGAAAATACCGAAGTATCAACCAACACCGTAGCCTTCGGCATCGGCGGTGGACTTGGCCTGGACATCGGCCTCAATGACTTCACCACCCTCACTCCTATGGTCAATCTGCTCTACTACCCCAGCGTAGAATGGGAAGGGCTGGAAGGATTGGTCTTCATCGGTGGCAATGAGCCAGCCACAGAAGGTGACGAAACCTCGGGTATTACACAGCTGTTTGTTGGCCTAAAGCTGGGTATCCGTTTTGATGAGATGAATAAATATGGTTATCGCTAGAAATCTAGTCCTATTCTGTTTGTTTCCTACAAACTCATACGACGGAACAACTCCCAAACCACTACACCAACACAAACGGAGATGTTGAGCGAATGCTTGGTACCAAACTGCGGCACCTCAATGCAGCGATCAGCCAGCGCCAGTGCTTTGTCTTCCACCCCCATCACTTCATTGCCAAAGATCAGAGCTACCGGCTGCGCCGGCTTCAGCTTAAAGGTCTGCAGCGGGATGCTCTCATCGGTCTGCTCTACCCCGACAATCTCGTAGCCTTCCTCCTTCAAGCACTCCAAAGCCTGCGGCGTCTGCTGATGATAAGACCAAGCCACCGACTCCGTCGCCCCAATCGCCGTTTTCAAAATTTCGCGGTGCGGCGGCTGGGCGGTAATGCCACAAAGATGGATATGCCGCAGGGCGAAGGCATCGGCCGTCCGGAAGGCGGAGCCGACATTGAGCGCCGAGCGTACATTGTCCAACACCAGCACTAGCGGCGTTTTGGCCTGGGCCTTAAAGTCGTCGATGCTAACCCGGTTGAGTTCTTTCAGACTGAGCTTCTTCATGGCTACTTTTTCTCGTACAAAATTACACAAATCCCTCGCCGTTCCAAGCGCTTGGCCTCCCGCCAGTTGCTTTGCAATTCCTGCAATTCTTCATCCGTAAAATCATTGAAGACATTGGCATAAAAAATCCAGCGTTGCCGCTCCAAATCCTTCCCCACAAAGCCCTCCTGCCGCCCCGATAGATCGATGAAGTTCATCGGGCCGATATTGGGAAAGACGGTGCCAACCTCCTCGGGTGGAATGCCCTGCTCGTCGATGTAAGTAATCATTTCACTGCGTAGTTCGCCGTAGGGCAGATAGGCCAAACTGGCGTCCCAGCCCTGTGCAATATGGGCCGGATATATCCAAAAATGGCCGCTGAGCTGGAGGAGTACGGCAGCGGAGACGAGGTAGGGCAAGAGCTTGGAGCGGCCGAAGGCATGGGCGAGTAAATGGGTGGCCAGCAGGGTGATACTGAGGTACAGCGGGAGCAGATAGCGGTGGCCGATGGGGTTGCTGATCAAAATCAGCGCGGGGGCGTAGGCCAGCAAGGTGATCAGGGGGATGGTGAGGAGGAGGCGGGTGTTTTGCTCCAGGCCTTGCCTACGCCGCCAGAGTTGGTAGCTGCTCAGCAGCAGGAGCAGCCAACTGGCGATGTGGCCAAAGTCGAGCAGGCGCCAGCCCAGTACAGCGATGTTGCGCACCAGCCCGCTGAGGCCAATCCAGCTGCGGTGTTCGCTCCAGGCGGCGTTGGGGGTGCTGAGCCACCAGCCGGTTTGGGCGTAGTGGTAGCTGTAGTAGGCCAGCAGGAGGAGGGCGGCGGGCAGCAGGGCAAGGAGGAGTTGAAGGGCTTGGTGCAGCCAATTGCGCTGCCCGCGCAGGTATTCGCCGACCAGGATGATGCCGCCGATAGCGGCCAGGGCGAAGAGGCCTCGAATGCTGACTAGGCCAAAGCAGAGGGCACCGGCGGTGAGTTGCCAGGGGCGGCGGTGCAGCCAGCCGTTGAGCGCCAGCAGGAAGCCGAAGCACAAGAGTATATCCGGGGAGACCAGGCTGCTGTGACCGATTAAGGTGGCATCGGTGAGGAGTAAGAGTAAAGCCCAGGCCCAATGCTTGGTGGGTAAGAAATAGCGAATCAAACGGTAGAGCTGCCAAAGTATGCCTAGCAGGATGGGCAGTAGGGCCCAATGGCTGATGGCCAGGCTTTTTCCAAAACATTTCCAAACCAAGGCCAAGTAAACGGCAAAGAAGGGAGGATGGCCAGCGTCCAGGGCTTCGGGCAACAAGAGGCTAGCGAAATCATTGTCCAGATACCAATGCGCCCATTTCGACCCTTGTAGCAGACTGTCCCAGAAAAAGGGTTGATCGCTCACGCCCCACAAAAATACCAGTATCAGGACCGCTGGTAGCCCCAAAAGCCGCCAGGGGAATGCCTTATTTCCTTCCGCTTTACTCAATCAACCGCCTTATTTAGGGCCACTTCTTGTAAGCTCATCCGATTCTTATGTTCTAGGCTAGCGGCCACAAAAGCGACGAATAGCGGATGAGGGTTTTCGACGGTGCTCTTCAACTCGGGGTGAAATTGTACGCCGACGAAGTAGGGATGATCGGGAATTTCGATGGTTTCCACCAGCCCTGAAGCGGGGTTTTTACCACTGGCCGACATGCCGCTGCCTTCCATCTGTTCGAGGTATTTGTTGTTGAATTCGTAGCGATGGCGGTGCCGCTCGCTGATGTAGGACTTTCGATAGATTTTGGAAAGGAGGGATTTGGGATTGAGTTCGCAGTCGTAGGCGCCCAGGCGCATAGTTCCCCCTTTTTTAGTGATCTTTTTCTGATCGGGCATCAGGTCGATAATCGGATGCGGAGTTTCGGGATCGACTTCTGCGGAGGCGACGCCTTCAAGGCCCATAACATTGCGAGCAAATTCAACCACTGCGCATTGCATCCCGAGGCAAATACCAAAGAAAGGAATCTTGTTTTCACGAACATATTTGATGGCCGCCAGCTTCCCCTCAATACCACGCTCGCCGAAGCCTGGAGCGACTAGCACGCCATCCAATTCCCCCAAAAGCTCTCCGGCTGCGTTGGGATTCCCCTCTAATTTTTCGGAATGAATCGGGATCACCTGCACTTCACATTCGTTCATCACCCCACCGTGGACAAAGGACTCATGGATACTTTTGTAGGCATCCTGCAACTCATTGTATTTCCCCACCAAACCAATCCGCACTTCATGCAAGGGATTTTTGAGCTTACCGAGGAAGTTCTTCCAAAGCCCCATATCCGGCGCTTTACGGTCTGTAAGGCGAAGCTTGGTGATCACGGTAATGTCCAGTTTTTCCTTCAGCATCAGCAGCGGGACATCGTAGATGGTATCGGCATCCATCGCCTCAATGACGGAGCTTATATCGACATTGCAAAAGAGGGCCAGCTTACGGCGTAGCTCCATGCTAATCGACTTTTCGGTCCGGCAAACCAGAATATCTGGTTGTAGTCCATTCTTTTGTAATTCTTTAACGGAGTGCTGTGTAGGCTTGGTTTTCAGTTCTTTGGCGGCGCGGAGATAGGGAATCAGGGTGAGATGGATCACCAGGCAGTTATCGCGCCCTAGTTCCCAGCGCAATTGCCGCACAGATTCCAAATAAGGTAGGGCTTCGATGTCTCCAACGGTTCCTCCCAGTTCGGTAATGACAATATCAAAATCGTTGGTCTGCCCCAGGGCCTGCACTCGCCGTTTGATCTCGTCGGTGATGTGCGGCACCACCTGCACAGTTTTGCCCAGATAGTCCCCTGCCCTCTCCTTGTTGATCACCGTTTGGTAGACCCTCCCCGTGGTCACATTATTAGCTTGAGAGGTGGGTTGGTTAATAAACCGCTCGTAGTGTCCCAGGTCAAGGTCGGTCTCCGCTCCATCGTCGGTTACATAACATTCTCCGTGCTCGTAGGGGTTGAGCGTACCGGGATCGACATTGATGTAGGGATCGAATTTTTGAATGGTAACGGAAAAACCTCTGGCCTGCAGGAGTTTAGCCAGAGAAGCCGAAATAATACCTTTACCAAGAGAAGAGGTAACTCCACCCGTAACAAAGATGTACTTAGTCATAGCACTCAGTTTTTAGATATTCAGGAGCCCAAAGCCCCTCGCCAAATCTTTAATTACGGGATACAAAGTTACGAACTTTAGCCGGGGATTTTAGGGGAATCTGCACAAATATTCCGACAGAATCTAAAGAATTCGTACTGTGTTAATAAGACTTTAGCCAAACTCCTCATGTAAATAATTCGCTATCTGGCGGTTAGCGGTTGGTATAGTTCTTGATCCCCCACTGGTGTTCACTATTAAGTTTTCGAATTATAATCCCTGAACGTCCCCCCTTCAATCGACTCCCCCTGTTTTATCGAATATTGACTAAACCTAGATTCCAAAATGAAAAGCACATTTATTTATTTCCTGTTCTTTGCTTTCCTGCTGAGTTCTGGCTCAGCCATCGCTACACCTACGCTTCCTGAGTTGGCCGATAAGCCTGCTGCAAAATACAAAACCGCAAAAGTGCTTGTCGAAGATTGTCCTCGCAAGGAAAAATACTGTAAGGGGCGTAGACAATGGGACGATGGGAGTTCCTACGAAGGAGAATTTAAATACGGTGAACCACACGGCTGGGGCACCTTCAACTGGATGGACGGCGCCATTTTTATTGGTGAGTTCAAAGACGGCCTGCGCGCCGGTCACGGCCAACAAACTTTCGGCAATGGGGATACCTACGCTGGAGAATGGAAGTTGGGCTATATGCACGGAAAAGGCGTCTACGATTGGGTAGACGGTTCTAAGTATGTCGGCACCTTTGTCCGCGGTAAAATGGAAGGCAAGGGTATTCTGACGCTTCCAAATGGAGAATCCTACGATGGAGAATGGAAAAACGGCCTGGCTGATGGTTCGGGAGAATTCTCAAAGGTGGACGGTAGTAATCACCTGGGTAAATACAAAACGGGTAAACGCCACGGAAGCGGGATCATCTCTTGGAGAAATGGCGACATCTTTATCGGCAAATGGAAGAATGGCAACATGAATAAGAAAGGAACTTTCCAGTTCAACAATGGTGATAAGTACTATTGTATCTGGGAAGAGGGCGAAATGACGGGGGAAGCCACCTACATCCACGTCAATGGCCGCGAATTCAACGGCGATCCCCACTCTATCGAACGCGCCATCGAAGATGACGAAGAACTCAAAGAGGCCATCGGCCCCAACCTCGGTCTGACCTGGTACGCCATCGCCTTAGAATACATGGAGAAGAGGGACTTTAGCAAGGCCAAAGAAAACTTCAACTACGCCAAGCGCTACATCGCTCCCTCCTCAGAACTCAATAAGTTGATCCACCAACAAATGAAAATAATTAATAAGCATCAGGATGATGACCTCTAGGTCTGCTCCGCGCTTTTCATGATTAGCTTTTCAAATATTTTGCGGCAATCCGGCTTGAGCTGGATTGCCGCAGTTGTTTTTTAAAAACCGCCGTGTCCCTTAGCAGGAGCTACTGCTTGGACGAAAATTTTGATCAAAGGTTTTTCATGATTTAGAATACAAGCCCAAGACAAATATTAATGTGACAGCCAAATTGCTACCCAAAAACCAACACCTCGCGCACAACTACCTCAAAATCAACACCTTAAGCGCAAACGTTATGACATAAAAATAAAAAATATACAATTTCATGCTTGCATTCAGGGCAATAGCTCCCTACCTTTATGTCAGATTTTAGCCTTCCCCTCACGCACTTCCTCCCACACACGAATCATTAACCAAAACCATTCAAAGATGTTCAACCGCACTTTCACCCAGAGTCTGCTGGCTCTCTGTTTTATCCTCACACCTTTCCTCCTTTTTAGCAACAATTCTACAACTACTCAAGTCGATTTTTTTGATAAATCAAGCTGCTCTAAGAAAGAAAAGTATTGCAAGGGCAAGCGTACTTATAAAGATGGCTCCGTCTACGTTGGCGAATTCCGCTACGGTGAGCCACACGGCAATGGTCGCCTCGACTGGCCAGAGGGCGATTACTATGTCGGTCAATTTCAGGATGGCGTACGTCACGGTTACGGTGAGCAGCACCACGCTAACGGCGATATTTATGAAGGTGAATTTATGTTTGGCTTCATGCACGGTAAAGGCATCTATAGCTGGGGCAACGGCGCTGAATACGCTGGTTATTTCGCAGAAGATTTTATGTCTGGCGAAGGCATCTTTGAAGCGGCCAATGGCGAGCGCTATGACGGCCGATGGAAGAAGAGCCAGGCCGATGGTCAAGGCGTTTTTACCCTTGTTGATGGGACGCGCTACCTGGGCAAATTCAAGCAGGGCGATCGCCACGGCGCAGGGGTTGTTACCTGGCGTACGGGAGATGTCCTGAATGGCAAGTGGAAAAAAGGACTCCTCAGTGGTAAGGGCAGCTTTCAGTTCACCAATGGTGATGAGTACCAAGGGGTGTGGGGAGAAGGCCAATTAGAGGGTAAGTCGGTATATGTTTGCAATAATGGCAAGCGCTACGAAGGCAACCTGGTAGCTATTGAACGTCAGTTGAAAAAAGATCAGCATCTCTGGGAAGCGGCTAAGCAAAATGTGGGCTTAGCGTGGTACGCCATCGGTTTGGAATACAAAGCTAATAAGCAATTCCGCAAAGCCAAGACCACACTGCTCAACGCTCAGCAATATATTCCGGCCAGCTCTGATCTCAACAAGCTGATCCACCAGCAACTAGAAATTATTGAGCAAAAAATCAAAAAACACCAATCGTAGTTCAGTCATCATAAAAGCAAAAAAGAAAAGCGGTACGGGCAAAATGGCTCGCACCGCTTTTTTGCGTTTTTTTCCTTTTCACGATCCTGCCTTATTACTTATCACTTCTTTTTCATCTATAAAGTGCTGCTTACTAGCACTATAACTCTTTCCCGTATCATCCACCTAAATATTTAGAAAAACAATCATAGCTTTTCACAAAGCGTCACGAGGCCATAGTGATTTTTTCAAATCCTGTGCTTAAGCCGTGTTTCCCTCATTTTACCCCGAGGTCACAGAAGGTAAATCCAGCCGTATGAAGTGCCCGTAGCTCACGGCTATATTTGTCCTATATCAACCCAAAGAAATCTGAAAATACCAAAATCATGAAACGCATAAACACCAGCAACTACTTTGTGCTTTTTGTCTTATTTATCCTCCCCTACCTTTCAACCGCAACCCCACAAGATTTTAGCGAATGCTCCTTCAGATCAGCCTACTGCAACGGAAAAATCCGTCTGGAAGGCGGTATCCGCTATGATGGCGAAATGGCCTACGGTAAACCCAACGGCTACGGCAAGATGATCTGGCCGGATGGCAGTACCTATGAAGGGTACTTCGAAAAAGGCTTGCGCCACGGCCAGGGCCGCCAAGAACTAGCGGACGGCGGTTTCTACGAAGGCAACTGGGCAGAGGGCTACATGCAAGGCGACGGAAAATACATCTTCGCTTGCGGACACGAATACAATGGCACCTTCGATAAAAATGATATGGACGGCCAAGGGACGCTCTTTAAAACTAACGGAGAAATCTACAGCGGCGCTTGGAAAGACGCCGTTCCCCACGGACAGGGTATCTTCACCCAGATCGATGGCAGTGAATACGTAGGTAATTATAAAAATGGTAATCGCCACGGCAAAGGCACCATCTCCTGGCCGACCGGCGATGTCTTCGTCGGCGTCTGGAAGAAAGGCCAGCTCAATGACGATGGCTACTTCCGCTTCAACAACGGCGATCGCTATGATTGCAAATGGAAGCGGGGAGAAATGACCGACGAGGGCGTCTACACGATGGCCAGCGGCCTCAAGCTCGAAGGCGACCTCCGAGGGATAGAACAGAAGGTCAGCCGAGATGGGGACCTGATGCTCTCCGTCGCTCCTAACCTGGGGATCGCCTGGTACGCCGTCGCCCTGGAGTATAAAGCTAATGATGATTATGAAGCCGCCAGCGACTACCTCAAGCTGGCCCAACAGTTCGAATCAGCGAACCCCAGCTTGAATGAAATTATCCCTCAGCAGATGGCAATCCTGGAGCAAGAGGTCTCTTTCTAAGCTGCCTTCGGCAGCGGTTGGGCGGCTTAGGGCCGGCCTGGCACCTGCGGTGCTGGGGGTCGACGGTGGACGGCCAACGGTGAACGTGATGGACATGATGGACCGTCCACCGTCAACCAAAGCGCCAAAGGCGCCTACCGTCAACCCCAAGCGCCAAAGGCGCAAAAAAACCTCCAATCCCTATAAATACCTAATTCTCTTATGTATCTTGCATAATGCATTCGAAAGAATTACTCAAAGGGACATTGAAAACCATCCTCCTCCGGCTGCTGGCAGAGCGTGGACGAATGTATGGATATGAGATTACCCAGCACGTCAGCGAGCTTTCTGGAGGTAAAATCGTGTTAACAGAAGGGGCCCTCTACCCTAGCCTGCACAAGCTAGAGGCGCAGGGGCTGCTCAAGACCGAAAAGGTTAAAGTGGGACGGCGTGTGCGCAAGTACTACAGCCTGACTTCCGAAGGGACAAAAACCAGTAAGGCCAGATTAGCAGAATTTGAAGATTTTGTCCTCACCATGCGGATGATTTTAGGCTTAAAAACAACTTGACTATGCAGCTCCTCAATGACCAACAAATACTTTTCATAGAGTCGAGGCTAACCGAAGAAGGCCTGGAGCATACTGCCCTACGGGAAGAGCTGCTGGATCATATCTGCTGCGCCGTAGAAGCTAAAATGCAGCGAGGCATTAGCTTTCACAATGCCGTAAACGCTACTTTTGATACCTTTGGGGAGCAAGGCATTCAGGATATTCAAGAAAAAGTCCAGCAGATCGGTAGCCGAAAGATGATCAGTAAACGAGTAGCTCTACTCCTACTACTGCCACTGCTATTTATCAGCAGCTATTGCTGGTGGGTCAACAAAGCCCTGTACCATCCCGACCTTTCACCCATCGCAGGGGAGTACCACATCAGCAGTACCTTCGGCGAGCGCCTCCATCCGATCTATAATGTCGTCAAACACCACAATGGCATCGACATCAGTGTGCCGACGGGGACGCCCATCATTGCCACGGCCTCGGGAACGGTGATTTTGCTGGACGACAATCCATACGATGGGCAAAAAATTGTTATCAAGCACAGTGAATCGTATACCACCGTTTATTCCCAACTGTCCAGGATATTGATTCAAGAAGGTCAAAATGTGAATAAAGGAGAAGTCATCGGCTATTCGGGCGATACCGGTCTATCGACTCGTCCTCACCTTCACTACGAGATTATCCAGGACGATCAATACGTTGATCCTCAGGACTTTCTTCGCCCCAACTCAACCAGCTCTCCATAACTTACGGATTTATCGTTATTATTCGACCCACTCGATTAGTTTACCCCGGTCTTTGGCTAGCAAGGAAGGCGGTACGCTAGCTAGTATTTCCTCGCGCAACAACTCGATCAACTTGCGCTTCATAAAGCTGCGGTGGATAATCAGGCTGACTTCTCTTACTGGCTGAGGATTTTTAAAATAGCGAACGTGATTCATCCGGTGCTTCTCCAAGTCGAGGGTGGCCAATTCGGGAAGGAGGGTGTAGCCATATTGCTTGTCGACGATGCGCCGCAGCGTTTCCAGGCTCCCGCTTTCAAAACGCAGCTGATTGGCCTCAGAAGTGCCTTCCCCACAGATATTAATGGCTTGCGAACGGAAACAGTGTCCCTCTTGCAACAGCCACATTTCATTAATATCCAGATCGTGGAAATCAACTTTATCGCGAGTGGAAAGCGGATGATTGGAAGACATATAGAGGACGAAGGTCTCGTAAAACATCGGCAATTCTACAATACTCTTCATATTCAGCGGCGTCACCAGAATGCCAACATCCAGCAGATCGCTGCTTAACTTCTCGATAATCTCCTTAGAAACCAGCTCCTCTACCACCAGATTAACATCTGGATATTTGTGTATAAATTGGGTGATAAAAAGCGGCAAGAGATAAGGACTAAGGGTAGGAATAATGCCGATCCGCAGCTCCCCCTTGATCTCATCTTTCTGGTTCTGGATAATTTCACGGATGCGGGAAGCCTCTTGGATAGTGGAGCGGGCTTGTTCGATGATCTGCTGACCAATTTCGGTAGTCAACACAGGCTTTTTACTACGATCAAATATCAGTACCCCCAGTTCCTCCTCAATCTTTTTGATCTGCATACTCAGCGTAGGCTGGGTTACATAGCAACTGACAGCAGCTTTGGCAAAGCTACGGTAGGTATCTACCGCAATAATGTATTCTAACTGAGTAATGGTCATCCTATTCCTTTTAACCCAACAAACGTAAGCATTGTTGATTAAAAATGCAAAACCATCAATATTGTTGATCAACCTGTTGTCCGCCTGCTTACTTATTACTTCACCTTGCCCTCTTGACGGATCAGGTATTTACTTCCCTGCATCATCAGATAAGCGACGTAGCCTTCGTCTCGGTTCAAGATACCCAGCCGATTGTTGGTCATATGGATGTAGCTGGTGTAGAGTTCCCAGAATTCCTGTTCGGGGCGGGCCTCGGGCAGGTCGTTCCCTCGCAGGGGAGGAAGCTGCAAAGCACCAGCGCGATTGGATTTGCGTAGTTCGCTGCGCAGCCATTTGAGCTGGCTTACCCATTGGTTCAGCGCCTCGTCTTCGAAGCTGGCCTGTTCATCCAGTGCTTCCCAGAGGGCCAGTTGGAAGGGCAGGATGACTTTTTGTTGGGAGGTATAAGCTCTGTTGAAGGCTTCGAGGGTGGCCTTGACCCTTTGCTGGTAGGCCTTCGGCGTCTGCCCTTGCCGATAAGCACGGACCGAGGCGGGCAGCCAGTTGTAAAAAAGGTAGTGGAAAAAATCATGCATCGTGTGCAGACTCATGCCCAAGCTGTGGACAAAACAAAGGTGCAGTTTGATGGCCATCCCCAATGCCTCGTCGTAGGACCACTGCCCTACCCGATTACTCAGGTTTTGCAGGACAACTTCAGAGGAATGCTGGAAATGTTGCTCCGCAATATCAATACCCCTCAGCCCGCCGTAGCGATGGAATTCTGGCTCATAATCGACGAAGTAGAGGCTGTTGTTGGGCAGCCAGTGGTGTGCCGCGGGCAGGTCGTCTGGATAAGCGGGGTCTTTGCGGGCCGAAGGCCGGGAGTCAAAATAGCTGTAAAAATGTTCGGTGAGGTTGGGGCGAAGGATGTTATCGATGCTCTCGGCTTCTCCCTTGAAGCGCAATCGAATGTGCGGCCCCCGATCCCAGTAGCGAATAAAGAAGAATTGTTGAGCAATTCCGGTAGACAAAGCCGTTTGAATATAGGGTCGTATCCCTTCGACCAAGAATTCCTCCCAGGGCTCATTGTAGTAGAGGTAGGCGCCAAGCCATTTGGTTGTATTTTTCCTGGACATGGTAGTTTTCAGTAATTGAGACCTTGAATATACCACAAAATCTTAGCCAAAAACTTAATATGTTCCCAAAGAACAAAGCAAAGGTCCTTCCACCCTAATGGCGAAAGGACCTACTTTTCAAATTTCTGTATAACTCAGGTGATTTATTTCTTATCGTCTACCTCTTCGTACTCTACATCAGTGACATCATCGGCCTTGGAATCGTTCGCTCCGTCGCCATTGCCAGCCGCCGCATCTTCTGGGTTGCCATTAGGCGCTGCACCGTCCTGAGAGGCTTGGTACATGTCCTGACTAGCAGCCTGCCAAGCAGCATTGAGCGCTGCCGAAGTAGTATCAATTCTATCTAAATCCTCTGCCTTGTGTGCTTCTTTGAGATCGGCTAGTGCTTTTTCGATGGCCTCTTTCTTTTCTGCAGGGATTTTTTCACCCAGCTCCTTGAGTTGCTTGTCCGTCTGGAAGATCAGGGTATCCGCACCGTTGATCTTGTCAATCCGCTCGCGAGCCTTCTTGTCTTCGTCCGCATTGGCAGCAGCCTCTGCCTTCATCTTTTCTACTTCCTCCTTAGACAATCCTGTGGAAGCTTCGATGCGAATGCTTTGTTCTTTGCCGGTCCCTTTATCCTGTGCCTTGATGCTAAGGATACCGTTGGCATCAATATCAAAGGTCACTTCGACCTGAGGAACGCCCCTTGGAGCTGGTGGAATACCATCGAGGATGAATCGGCCGATGGGGCGATTGTCCTTCGCCATCGGGCGCTCTCCTTGCAGTACATGAATTTCTACTGAAGGCTGGTTATCAGAAGCCGTAGAGTAGGTCTTTGACTTCTTAGCCGGAATGGTAGTGTTGGACTCGATGACAACATCGTAAACTCCACCCATCGTTTCGATACCCAGTGAAAGTGGCGTTACGTCCAACAGCAGTACATCCTGTACATCACCGCTGAGTACCCCACCCTGGATAGAGGCACCAATGGCCACTACTTCATCAGGGTTAACGCCTTTGTTAGGCTTCTTACCGAAGAACTCCTCAACAGCTTGCTGAATGCGAGGGATACGAGTAGAGCCTCCTACGAGGATGATCTCATCGATCTCACTCTTGTTCAGACCAGCATCTTCCAATGCCAATTGACAAGGCTTGAGGGTACGGGTAACGAGTTCGTCAGCCAACTGCTCGAATTTTGCTCTGGAGAGCTTGAGGACGAGGTGCTTGGGCACGCCATCTACGGCAGTGATGTAAGGCAGGTTGATCTCTGTTTCGGTAGATGCAGAGAGTTCAATCTTGGCTTTTTCCGCAGCATCCTTAAGGCGCTGCAGGGCCATAGGGTCTTTGCGTAGATCGATATTTTCTTGATCTTTGAAAGCATTGGCCAACCAATTGATGATCACACGGTCGAAGTCGTCTCCACCGAGGTGAGTATCACCGTTCGTAGATTTTACTTCAAAAACGCCATCCCCCAGTTCGAGGATAGAAATATCAAAAGTACCACCACCGAGGTCATACACGGCAATGGTGATATCTTTATTGCGCTTATCCAGTCCATAAGCCAAAGCCGCTGCTGTAGGCTCATTGATGATTCTCTTTACGGTCAAACCCGCAATTTCGCCGGCTTCTTTAGTCGCCTGACGCTGAGAGTCGTTAAAGTAAGCGGGTACCGTTACCACTGCTTCGGTCACTTCCTGGCCCAAAAAGTCTTCCGCCACTTTCTTCATCTTCTGGAGTACCATAGCTGAAATTTCCTGTGGGGTATACAAACGGCCCTCGATGTCTACTCGCGAGGTATCATTATCTCCCTTCACTACCTTATAAGGAACGTTTGAAATTTCGTCCGCCATTTCGGTAAAACGAGTTCCCATAAAGCGCTTGATAGAGGCAATTGTACGAGTAGGATTGGTAATGGCCTGACGCTTAGCCGGATCACCGATTTTTCGTTCACCATTATCCATAAAAGCGACCACAGAAGGAGTCGTTCTTCTTCCTTCGTCATTGGGAATGACGACCGGCTCGTTGCCTTCCATTACAGCAACACAAGAGTTGGTAGTACCTAAATCTATCCCAATAATTTTTCCCATGTTATTTTATGTATTTTTTTAGGTTTGAATGCTACATTGTTGTAATATCAATAGGCTATGATCAATTGATATGCCAAGCCCCTCTTCCAATACGAACACTGCCAAAAGCGCCCGATTTGCGCTTTTGGCAGTGACAAAATGAACGGTCAGATAGCAATGATGGACTGACAGAATGACAAAACGTCAGGGGATTTTTCAGCGTCCTTCTCGCCTACTGAAAATTTAAATCTTTGGTAAACTCTCCAAATTTTAGTGAGTCAAGGCTATTGGAAGTGAGGGTAAAACCTTCAAATGTAAAAGAATTGCGAGAGGTGAACAACCCCCGCCCTTCTGAGAGATTGGTGTAGGTGGGAATAATTTGGGAACTGGTGATGCCCGTATTGGCATTGCCCAAATCCAGAAAATCGCGCAGCTCTACCCCTCCAGCGTCAATAACATAGTCATAACTGACAAAAAACCGACGGACATTAGCCCCATCAGACAACTCTGCTCCAATAAAATTATAAAAGTCGCGACCAGAAATTTCCAGCCTCAATTGCTGGGTTCCGTCTACGCTTTCATCCTTGCGCAGATTCTTCACAACCAACCAATCCAGAGTACGAGGAATGAGTTCTGAGGGATTGTTGGGATCTTCTTCCTGAATGTGAATTAGCAGACGTACATCGAAAATAAAGGCATTGGGTTCGGCGCGCCAAAGTACTTTTTGAGTCGTATTGTAATCTGCCCATTCCAGCGGCCGCACCATATTAGGTCGCGTCGTGCTAAAGTCTTCAAGGATAGTGGTTTCTGCGGTCACCAGCGGAAGATTATCGCCGCGATTGATAGTCAGGCGATAGCGTGATCCTCCTTCCAGTCTTTCGTCGGGGCCTAGTGTAAATTTATAGAGATAATTGGGAGAAGTGGCAAAAATGCCTTCCTCTCGCTCCAAACCTTCTTCATTACCATCTACTCGTTCCAGGTCGATGATCTCACCGGTCACTAAATTTTCTAGCTGTACGGCCGCATTTTGATAGTAAAGCGAATCGGGGTTCTGAGCAATAACAAGTGCACTGGTTTCTGGGTCGAGAAAAGCCTTTTCAACCCGGATATAATGGGCCTCATCCTGAGGAGAAAGCAAACCATAAACAATAGGAATATCTTGCCACTCATCCACCAAATCAAAATCATTAGAACAAGCACTGCCCAAGAATACCAAGACGAGCAGCAATAGTAAGTGAGGTAATTTCTTCATCCTGCAAAGGTAAAATTTTTCCGATGATAAAACAGTATTGATTCTGTTTAATGCTCGACAATTGACCGTTGTTTTGGGTAAAGTCAACCGTTATGCAAGCCAAGAATCACTTTTCATAAATCCAAGAATTAATATATCTTGCAGCCATCAAAAACAAGTAGAATGTCTGTATCTAGAGAAGTTAAACGGATTACCACCCACGTATTACAAAGCATGAAAGCTCGTGGAGAGAAAATTTCCATGCTCACGGCCTATGATTATTCTATGGCCCGAATTCTGGACGCCGGTGGCATCGATGTACTGCTGGTTGGCGACTCGGCCTCTAATGTGATGGCGGGGCACGAAACGACACTGCCGATTACTCTAGACCAGATGATTTACCACGCTTCTTCAGTGGTACGAGCGGTTAAAAAGTCACTGGTCGTAGTAGACCTGCCTTTTGGCTCCTACCAAGGCAATTCCAGAGAGGCCCTAGCCTCGACTATCCGCATTATGAAGGAGGCGGGCGCCCATGCCGTCAAGCTGGAGGGGGGCAATGAAATCGCCGAGTCGATCACCCGCATCCTGTCCGCCGGCGTACCCGTCATGGGCCATCTGGGCCTCACCCCCCAATCCATCTATAAATTCGGTACCTACACCGTCAGAGCCAGAGAAGAGGAGGAAGCCGAAAAACTCAAGCGAGATGCCAAGCGACTGGAAGAACTGGGTTGCTTTGCTATTGTCCTCGAAAAAATCCCGGCCGATCTGGCCAAAGAAGTCACCGAAAGCCTCAATATTCCGACGATCGGCATCGGCGCCGGCCCCTACACCGACGGGCAGGTTTTGGTTACCCACGACCTCCTCGGCATCACCAAAGATTTTAAACCTCGCTTTCTCCGCCGCTATTTAGAGCTATTTGACACAATAAAAGAGGCCGTTCAGGAGTATATACAAGATGTAAAGTCTCAGGATTTCCCCAACGAGAAAGAACAATACTGACCCTCAAGTGATGCTATCTCCCGATCTCTACTGAAACACTGACGCTATGTTCAAAAGAATACTCCTCTTCCTTTTCATCGCTGCCATCGTAGCGGGCATTTTTGGTTATGGTAAATACAATCAGGTGTTTTCCCCCAATGTCCCCGAAGAACTCAAACAAGCCTACATTAATATTCCAACCAATGCTTCCTTTGAAGAAATCCGCGATCGCCTCCACAATCAAGGCTTTTTAATCGACAGTACTGCCTTCACCTGGGTGGCAGAGCAGATGAGCTACAAGCGGACCAAGATGCGCTCCGGGCGCTTCAAAATCGAACCGGGGTGGAGCAACCGCCGCCTTATCCAGCACCTGCGCAACGGCAAGCAGTCGCCCGTCAAGCTCGTGCTGACCAATGAGCGGCTGCCCAATGAAATTGCCGGCAAAGTAGCCCGCTTTATCGAAGCCGATTCCCTCTCCGTGCAACGTCTGATCACCAATGAAGAATACCTGAGCAAGCACCAACTGACCCCTCAGACCATGATTACGGCCATTGTGCCCAATACCTATGAGTTTTTTTGGAACACCAATGCCGAGCAATTTTTTGAACGGATGATCAAAGAGCGGGATAAGTTTTGGGGAAAGAACAACCGAATCTTTAAAGCCCAAAAGCTGAACCTCAGCAAAGAAGAAATTTATACCCTCGCCTCCATCGTAGAGCGAGAAACCAACAGCAAGGCCGAAAAGCCCCGGATTGCCGGCGTCTACTACAACCGCCTCCAAAAGGGCATGCTCCTACAGGCCGACCCTACCGTCGTCTTTGCTACCGGCGAATTCGGCCTGCGCCGCGTCCTCAACCGCCATCTCGAATTTGATTCGCCCTACAATACCTACCAAAACCTCGGCTTGCCCCCCGGCCCCATCAGCATGGCTTCCATCACCAGCCTGGATGCGGTCATTGACGTCGAAGATCACGATTACATCTTCTTCTGCGCCAAGGGCGACGGCTCTGGCACCCACGCCTTTGCCAAGACCCTATCTGGGCATAACCGCAATGCGGCTCGCTATCGCCAGAATTTGAAGAAGCGGGGGTTGCGCTGATCCCCTATCGAATCAACTCCAATACCCGCGTCGCATTCCGCTCAACACTAATCGCCGACAAATCGCTGATCACCTCATCTGTGATCACATCGCGGGCGGAGCGGAAGCCGCGCATCCGCTCGGCGTAACGCTGGGTCGCCACCGTCTTGGCCTCCGGAGCACTGTTGGTAATCACCATAACCGTCCGATCCGCATCGTAGCGGAAGAAGACATAAATGTCATCCACCGGGACAAACTGGGTCATCTTGCCACTTTGCAGCGCAGGGGTGATCTTGCGGTAGCGGGCCAGCTTCTTGATAAAGTCAAAGGCCTCCTGCTCCTGGGCGCTCCGGCCCGCCGCCTCAAACTTATTCTCCGCATCTCCAGCCCAGCCGCCCGGAAAGTCCTTCCGGCCACCTTCGCCGAAAGCGCCGCCTGTCCCCGTCATCAAAATCTCCGTGCCGTAGTAAATCATCGGGATGCCGCGCAGGGTCATCAGCAGGCTGAGGCCGCTTTTGTACTTGTTAAAGTCTTGCTCGACAACGCCGAAGAAGCGCCCCAGATCGTGGTTGTCGAGGAAAAGGACATTGCGGTAAGGGTCCTCGTAGAGGAAATCCTTGGCCAGGGTGTAGTAGATTTTGGAAATGCCCTCAGTCCAGCCTTGCTGGCGGCCCAGGGCCTCGTTGATGGCGTAGTAGAGCTGGAAGTCAGTAACGCCGGGGAGATAGGAATTATAGCCCTCGCGGAGTTGGTTGTTTTGGGTAAATTGGGCCTGGATAGGCGCTCCGTGGACCCAGGTTTCACCGAAAAGGCCCAGCTTGGGATACTCTTCCTGCATAGCTTTGCCCCAATCGGCCATAAAGTCTTGATCGGGGTAAGCGTAAGTGTCGATGCGGTAGCCGTCTAGACCGGTATACTCCACCCACCAGATGTTGTTCTGGATTAGGTAGCGGGCCAGGTGGGGGTTAGTTTGATTGAGATCGGGCATGTGCTCATCGAACCAGCCATCGGACATCTGCTGGCGGTCGGCCTCGGCGGCGTAGGGGTCCATGAGGGTGGGCGCGCGGTAGGTAGTTTTAGTGTACTCGTCGAATTGGTGAATCCAGTCTTCGGAGGGGAGGTCTTTGATAAACCAATGCTGATCGCCGACGTGGTTGTGGATGATGTCCATGATGACTTTGATGCCGCGCGCGTGACATTTTTCGACCAATTCCAAGTACAACTCATTGCTTCCAAAGCGGGGGTCGACAGCGTAGTGGTCGGTGACGGCATAGCCGTGGTAGGACTCGTAAGCTTCGTCGTTTTCCTGGACAGGGTTGAGCCAGAGAGCCGTGATGCCCAGCTCGCTGAAATAGTCGAGCCGATCGATGATGCCTTGCAGGTCGCCGCCGTGGCGGAAGAAGATTTTATCGCGGGCAACGCCGGTTTGGAGCATGCCTTCTACGCTGTCGTTGCGGGGATCGCCGTTGGCAAAGCGATCGGGCATGAGGAGGTAGATGAGGTCAGAGGCGTCCAGGCCTTGTACGCGGCGGGGGTCGCTGCGCCGGGCTTTGATTTCATAGTCGTAAGTCCGAACGTCTTCGCCTTTAGTGAGAGCAATTTTGAAGGGGCGAGCGGCGGCGCGGGGCGAGATGTCTAGCTCCACAAAGAGGTAATTGGGATTGGGGGCATTGGTGACTTTAATGACCCTGACATCAGGATGATTAGTCACCGCCTTGTATCCCCGTACGCGATAATCGTGAATGATCAATTCTACTCTGGAATTTTTCATCCCTACCCACCAAAATGGCGGCTCGATACGTTTGTCGTTTACCCTACTCTGCCCCGTGGCGGCAATGCGTTTATACTCTGGCGGTTCTACCCCATCGGGATATTTTTGCATGGCTGGATCTTCTTTTTTCTCCTCTACTTCTGTCGATTCTTTCTCTTTCTCCTCGGTCACCGTTTCTATTTTCTCCAATGCTTGGGGGTCTGGTTTCACTTTAGGGGTGCAGCCCAGGAGGAGCGTAAGGAGTCCGAGTATTAAGGTTAAGGTATATTTTTGCATGGATTATTTTTTTGATGCTTTGACAACTTCTGTATTTTAAAATATGCCACTAGACAATCGTTTTATTCGTCCCTATCTTCCACTCTCAGCGTCAAAACGGCGGCAATGATGTAGGAAATCCCGCCGAGTAACATGGCGTAAATGGCTTCCCCGTTGAACAATTTCCCCACCAAAAAGCCCAGAATAGTAGCTGCTACGATTTGTGGAATGACGATAAAAAAGTTGAAAACCCCCATATAATAGCCCATCTTATTGGACGGTAATGAGCCTGTCAAAATGGCGTAGGGCATGGAGAGGATACTGGCCCAAGCAATGCCGATACCCACCATAGACAGTAGTAAAAGATTGGGGTCTTTGATGATGAAAATGGAAGATAAGCCTACTGCTCCAGCCAGCAGACATATGATATGTGCGATTTTTCGGCTGGTGCGCTTGGCCAAATACGGGATCAAAAAGGCCACTAGAGCCGCTACTCCATTATAAACAGCAAAGCAGATGCCTACCCAGTCGGCCCCATCGTTGTACTGGGCAGATTGGGTATCTGTCGATCCAAAAATAGAGCTGGTCACCGCCGAGGTCGTGTAAATCCACATGGCAAAGAGGGCAAACCAGGAGAAGAACTGCACCCAGGCCAGCTGCTTCATAGTCTCGGGCATGGAAAGAAGATCGTTCATGATGGTCACAAAACCATTTTGGTAATTCTCGTTGCGCTGCATGCCCCCTGCGATGATCAGCAGTACACCAAAGATCATAATGCCAAAGGCAAGGATGTACAATTCCTTTTCCAGCTCGTTTCTACTCAACAAATACGTCAACATGGAACCGAAGAACAGCACGAGACCGCCGATGCGTATCTGTTTTTTTCCATTCTCCACAAACTGTATAGACGACCAACGCTCTCGCTCGTAGGCTTCCTCGGCATTGCCTTCGAAGGCTTCTAGCTCTTCGGGCGAAAACTCATTCGATCGGAAGACCGTCCAGAGGACAGCTAGCAGGAAAATGAGCCCTCCCAGATAAAAGGACCACTTGACCGAATCTGCGATTTCGCCCTCCGGGGCCTGGTTGCTGATGCCTAGCCAGTTCGATAGTATCCAGGGCAGCATGGAGGCAATCACCGCCCCCGTACCGATGAAGAAGCTCTGCATAGCGAAGCCCGTAGTGCGCTGCTCCGACGGCAGGTTATCGCCGACGAAGGCCCGGAAGGGCTCCATGGAGACATTGATGGAAGCATCCATAATCCAGAGCATCCCGGCGGCCACCCAGAGGGTCGGCGAGTTGGGCATGATGCAAAGGGCGATGGAGGCCAGGATGGCCCCGACGAGAAAGTAGGGGCGGCGGCGGCCCAGGCTGGTCCAGGTCCGATCACTAAAATAGCCGATGATGGGCTGGACGATTAGGCCGGTGAGCGGCGCGGCGATCCAAAGAATCGGAAGCTCTTCCACCTCCGCACCAAGGGTCTCAAAGATGCGGCTGGTGTTGGCATTTTGCAGGGCGAAGCCAAACTGGATGCCCAGAAAGCCGAAGCTCATATTCCAAATTTCCCAAAAGCTGAGCCGAGGGCGTTGCTTAGTCGGTTTGTTCATATCGTGTGTTTTTCGCTGTTTTGATTATCCCAAATTCGTGCATCTAATTGCTGGACAATACCAGAAAATCCCAAGGGCTAAGCCGCAGCGTTACTTCTTTAGTCAATGTTGTTGTGCTGTTGGCAAAGACGTTGGTGTAGTCCCCTACGCAGTCTGGACAGGAGAAGCGGATCTGCTGCGGCCGCTCACTGAGGTTGAGGAGAACAATCACCCGATCGCCATCCTTAACACGGGTAAAGGCGTAGATCTCCTTATTTTCCTTGATGACAATGCGCTCTACAGGGCCGCCAAAATTGCCGTTCCAAAGGGCTTTATTGCGTTTCTTAAGATGAAGTAAGGTGGAATAAAAAATAGTATACTTGTAATTGCTCCAGTTGATTTCATCTTTTTCAAAAAATTTCAGTGGCCGATCCAGCGCTGCTTCTTGACCGCTGTAGATCAAAGGCATCCCCTCGATGGTAGCAGCCAGCACCGCCAGGGCCTGATGCGCCGCCCCCATACGATCAAACACCGAGCCTTGCCAGCTGTTTTCGTCGTGGTTGGAGGTGAAGTGCATATAAAAACCCTTATTGTGCTTTTCGCGCTCCGCAGCCAGGTATTTGTCAATATCCACAGCCTGCTTCTCTCCTTTGGCAATATCGTTCATCAGATGGTGGAAGGCCCAGCCGTAATTCATATCAAAACTACCACTGTTGCGATGCGCTGGGGTTGCTGACTCGGCCAGCAGAAAAAGCGGCTTGATTTTGCGTAGGTCAGCTGTCGTCTTGGTCCAAAAGTCCTGCGGCACTAGAAAGGCGACATCCATGCGGTAACCGTCAATATCATATGTTTTTACCCAATATTCCAGCGCCTCACGCATGGCTTGCCGTAGCCCCGATTGATCATAGTTCAGCTCCGCTACATCGTACCAGTCGGTGAGCTTTCCCTTCTCATCGGAGGGGTGCAGGATGGTATCAGTCTGTATATCGTGGGTGTACCAATCGGGGTGTTCGGTAATCCAATGGTGGTCCCAGCCGGTGTGGTTGGGTACCCAATCCAGGATTACTTTCATCTCCAGGCGGTGAATCTCTTCAACCAATGCTTTAAAATCGGCGGCGCTGCCGAAGGCAGGGTTGATGGATCGATAATCGGCTACCGCATAATAACTGCCGAGCGCCCCTTTCTTCTTGGTAGTACTGATCGGAAAAATCGGCATCAACCACAAAATATCGACTCCCAGCTCTTTTAATCTCGGCAAATGTCGAGCAAAGGCATTGATAGTACCTTCCGGCGTATATTGACGGATATTGACTTCGTAAATATTGGCATTACGGGCCCAGTTGGGCAGATTGGGCGTTGGATGGACCGTATTGGCGGCCACCAGGTTGAGGTTGGGGCTATAAGAATCAGAGGATAGGCGGCTGCCTTCAGAGCAGGCGCTTAGAAAAAGAGAAGAAAGGAATAGTAAGGAGGCTATTCGAAGGTCTATACTCATCATCGGAATATTTATTCGCTGTACGTGCTGTTTACCCTTCTAAACAGGTGCTACGAATATAATATTTCTGAATGAAATGTTAAACCTAGGGGTAATATAAAACCCTAATGCGGATTCTCCGGTAACTCGGGAATCTTCTGCATGCGAATTTGGTCGCCGCTGGTGTTGATGTTGGCGTTCCCCAGCCAGATCATGACATCGATGCCTAGCTTGATTTTCCAGTCCATCGTAGCGTCTTTTTGATTTTTGTAGCGGATCAGCAGGATGTTGGTATTTTCGTCGTATTCGAAAGTTCCAGTGTTGGTCTGCTCTTGCCATTTACCGCTTTTGAAGGTTTGGTCACCGCTAAACTCGATCCAGCGGCCTTCGTAGTCTTTGGTTCTTGCTACGTCGTTGCTGACGGGCATACTGTAGGACCAGAGACCTATGAAAGGCGCGAGGGCGCTGGCACTGATGTGCTTGGGCGCACGGTCAGCAGCAGCATCGGCAGCTGTGCCATTATCAGCGGTAGTAGTACTGCTATTATTATTACTGTTATTATTATCTGCTGAATTGTCTTGGCAGGCAGTCAGCAATAGGCAGCAGAGCAGGAGGGACCAAAAGTATTTCATCGTATTTATGGGATTGATTAATGTTTTTGGATTAATTTCACTGATATTTTACAAGAATTAGGCCACCTGGTGCTACACCGTACTGCGTTGATTTTCAACGATAATTTGGGCACCACCGGCGATGTGTTGGGCCTGATCATAGACTTTTAGTTCTACGGCTTGATCGGACTCATTGTGGATGCTGACCTGCTGCTGATTGATTCGAATCTGTAGGATACTGCCTCTGTAGCGAATTTTGAAGGCAAACGCAGCCCACTCCTTCGGAATCAGGGGATCAAATTGCAGGCCGTCTTCAGTCACCCGCATCCCTCCGAAACCTTTGACCACCGCCATCCAAGTACCGGCCATGCTGGTGATGTGCAGGCCATCCTCGGTGTCGTTATTGTAGTCGTCGAGGTCGAGGCGTGCGGTACGCAGGTAGAGCGTGTAGGCCTTTTCGAGCATCTTGAGGCGGGCTGCCAGTACGACGTGGACACAGGGCGAAAGCGAAGATTCGTGTACCGTCCGCTTTTCGTAGAACTCAAAATTGCGGCGGATCGTCGCCTCATCGTGGCGCTCCTCGAAGAAGTAGATGCCTTGCAGGACATCGGCCTGCTTGATGAAGCAAGAGCGCAAGATGCGATCCCAGGACCAGTTCTGCCAGATGGGATACTCATCGCCCAGCTCGCTGGCCAGTCGCTGTTCTTTATCCATATAGCCATCCTGTTGCAAGAAAATACCCAGCTCCTCATCGTAGGGAAAATAGGTATTGTCGATGATTTTCTTCCACTCTTTAGTCTCGGTCAGTTCGTAGAATTTCACCCGCTCTGCCAGGGCTTCCAGCTGCTCAGGGGCCTTCCCCCTCACGTGCTCGATAGCCTCCAGGGCATATTGCAAGCACCAGACCGCAATGGTGTTGGTGTACCAGTTATTATTGACATTGTTCTCGTATTCATTGGGGCCGGTCACCCCGTGCATCACATAGAGACCTCGGCGCTCCGAGAAATGGAAACGCTGTGCCCAAAAGCGAGCGATGCCCAACAGCACTTCGAGGCCGTATTTGATCAGGTAGTCTTGATCGCCGGTGTAGCGGATATAATCATAGATGGCGTAGGCGATGGCGCCGTTGCGATGAATTTCTTCGAAGGTGATCTCCCATTCGTTGTGGCACTCCTCCCCGTTCATGGTGACCATTGGGTAGAGGGCGGCCCCGTCTTTAAAGCCTAGTTTCTCTGCATTTTCAATGGCTTTTTGGAGGTGCTTGTAGCGGTAGATGAGCAGGTTGCGAGCTACGCGCTCTTCGGCGGTGGCGAGGAAGAAAGGGAGGCAGTAGGCTTCGGTATCCCAGTAGGTGCTGCCGCCGTATTTTTCGCCGGTGAAGCCTTTGGGGCCGATGTTGAGGCGCTCATCTTCGCCGGTGTAGGTCTGATTGAGGTGGAAAATATTGAAACGGATGCCTTGCTGTGCGGCGACGTCGCCTTCGATGACAATGTCGCTTTCTGCCCATTTAGAGGCCCAGAAGGCGGTATGAGCGGCCAGAAGGGCAGCAAAACCTTGCTGGCAAGCCGCCTGTACTTTTTCGCGACAACGCTCCATCAGCGTTCCCTCCGGGTGGTTCTGCGAAGTTAAGATACCGGCATATTTTTCAATAATAATCTCCTCTCCGTCTGCTCCTTCAATATCTACCGAGCAGGCCACATACTTTTCTTGCTTGATCTGCTGTGCAGTGCTTTCCACCACTTCTCCGTTGCGCAAGACCCTAAACTGCATGCCCGTACAGACCTTAAAAGCCGTTTTGCGGGTTTCCGTCAACAAATAAGCTTCGTCATTATCCACCAATCCATCCAGCCCTACCCAGAATTTCTCATCATAATTAGAATCCTGATTGACAATATCTCCATCGACATAGGGCGTCAGGGTCAGGGTACCTTTAAAGTTGAGCGGGGTAATTGAATAGCGAATCGCTCCGATCTCATCATTATCCATACTACAAAAGCGGCGCGCTTTGACCTTGATGATCTTTCCACTCACCAGCTTGGCTTCGAAGCTGCGCTCCAAGTAGCCTTCCTTCATGTTGAGGGTACGCACAAAGTCATCGACCTCACATTTGGCCAAATCGAAGACTTCCCCATCGATGGTAATATCAATACCGATCCAGTTGGGGGCATTGAGGACTTTGGCAAAATATTCTGGATAGCCATTTTTCCACCAACCGACGCGGGTTTTGTCGGGATAGTAGACCCCGGCAATGTAGCTGCCTTGCAGCGTCTCGCCGCTGTACTGCTCCTCAAAGTTGGCGCGCTGGCCCATACGACCATTACCGATAGAAAAAATACTCTCAGAGATTTGATTGTGTTGCTGGTGAAAACCTTCTTCGATTATGCACCAATCGTCTTGTTTCAGGTACTGTTTCATTAGCAAAAAAATGAGAACCGAAATTAATAAATCTTTATGATCATTAGGCCACTTTGGCAGTAGAAAGTGCTTCTAGAATATGATCGAACGAGCGTCCAACGAATGAGGGAATAACCAAATGGGCGCGGTGCAGGACTGCGGGATTGCCAATACCGACCGCATACATCCCCCCTCGAAGGGCGGCATCAATGCCTTTGGCCGCATCTTCGAAGACAATGCAGTGGGACGGCTCGACGCCCAGGGCCTCCGCTCCCTTGAGGAAAACCTGCGGATGAGGCTTGCCAATCGTCGTATGGTTGCCATCAATGATGGCATCAAAGCGATCATAAAGCCCTACGCGCTTTAGAATCACCGGCGCATTTTTGCTCGCCGACCCCAGTGAAATGCGAATGCCGCGCTGTTGTAATTCCTCCAAAAAGGGCAGCACCCCTTCCAGAATTTCCTCCCCATTCATCTGCTGGATACTTTCCACATACCAGTCGTTCTTCTTAGCCGCTAGTGCCATTTTTTCTTCCTCACTCAAGTCCTTCCCTCCCCATTGCAGGATCAGGTTGAGCGAGTCCATCCGACCAACGCCCTTGAGTTTTTCATTTTCTTGTTCCGAAAAATCAAAGCCCAGGTCATTGGCCAATCGGCGCCAGGCTTGGTAGTGGTAAACAGCAGTATCAACAATTACACCATCGAGGTCAAAAATACACGCTTTTACGGGATTCATACAAAGAGGATAATATACTGGTTATCAATTGAATACAAAGTCCGCACAAATCAGCATCGTGCAAGTCTGCAAAGATAAATGTAAAAATTACACTTAGTGTGATTTTAAGGGGATTTTTTATACAATTACAAATAGGGGAAAATAAAAAGGCTCCGGGTAATGTTTCCCGGAGCCGAAGCACATCCATAGCCTTTAAATACACCTACTTACATCTTGACGATTTTGTTGGTGTAATTGTGGCCATTGCTTTTTACTTCTATAACATAGATGCCTGAGGGTAATTCTTCTGTTTCAAGGGTACTTTGCTGTATCGAAGTGCCTTGGGCTACGATTTTCTCTTTGATCAACTTCCCCGTATTATCGTACAAACGCAATGCTGTGGCTTCCCATTCAGTGCTTGGATGTCGAATGGTGATATTGCGGTCGAATGGGTTAGGGAACACCTGGATGGTGGTATTGGTGGCCTCTACATCTTCCCCGACTAAATCACGAGGGCAGGGACCATTCTGAC
Source organism: Bacteroidota bacterium (assembly GCA_038750655.1). GTDB lineage: Bacteria > Bacteroidota > Bacteroidia > Chitinophagales > Saprospiraceae > JBCDGZ01. The sequence continues at coordinate 41,947 of JBCDGZ010000020.1, forward strand.
CAGACCAAGTAGTGGCGGCTTCAAAGAACCGAACTCTGGTAACTGACTGATTATCAGCCGAATTTACCTCCATTTCAACAAAAACACCGTCTCCGAGTGTACAAGGTAGTACGACTGTGAAAGAGTTGCCCATACGCTGTACGCCGCTCCAGCCGAAACCATCAGAACTGGTGCGCCACTCTACAGTATAGGGCGGTAGGCCGCCTGCAATACTGGCCGTCATACCAGTCACCCGGCAGGGGCAGTTGAAGCCATTGCCACTAATCGAGGCCGCTAAGGTGGGAGGGTTATTATCGATTTTGAAATCAGCAACGGTACAAGCATTGGCTCGGATAGCACGGGCGTTGTCGTGCTCGTCGGCAATCCCGGTAGGCTTATTTTTATAATCTACATTGGGGTTAGAATAGTTGAGAAATTTCCGCTTCGACTGACCGCCTAGCATAATAGTATGGTGATAAACATTAATAAACATAAAGCCCTTGCGAATGGTGTGCGCGTGCTCAAAAGTTCCATCATCGTCACAAGCATAAAGGCCATTAACAACGTCGCACAAATGATGACGACAGCCCAGGATATGTCCAATCTCGTGCGCGGTCGTGAAGCGCCCTAGTGCTCCATCAATCTCTACAATACAAACGGCATCCTCTGGATCTGTAGGTAAAACTTCTCCGGCGATCCCATTGGCATCTGCGTACTGCCCGTCGGTGAAGACGACTACGATGTCTGCATCATTATCATCCTTGAGGGTTTGTAATTGCTGATTGCTAATCAGCCGGTCAATATCACCAGTCGTTTGGCCGTTAGAGGCCATCAGCGTTCCTTCTGCAAAGTTGAAGGCTTGTATATCAATCAGTTGGTACTCCACCAAACTGCTGGCAATACGGCTGTTCCGCAGTGCTTGATTGGCCTGAACGAAGTCCATATTAATAACATTGACAATATTGGGAATAGCCGCATCGGCATTTGGTGTAAACAAGGCCAGGATATGTATGGGACAGCTGGTGGAAGTGCTTCGACCATCAGCATTGCCCGTATACCCATTTCCTGTATTACCAATCACGCCACAATCTCTTTCTAGAACAGGGTAGTTTCTTTTGATCAATACCCGAATTTCTGCCCCCAGATCGTGCAGTTCGTACCTATCATCATCGACCCTGATTTGTCCGACAATTATACCATCTGTTCTCATCAGGCTCACCATGCCGTCGTAGCACATATCAAAATCCATGGGTTCGTTAGGTTGTATGGGAAGTTCTCCGTCGACTTCAATCTCCTCGGGTTCTTCTTCGGGTCGGACCTCTCCATACCAGCTGTAATCCCCCGATTCGTTTTGTGTCGCATCAACGTGCAGTGCTCTAATCCTTGCGGTACAATCTTTATCCGGTAGATTCAGCCACAGCCAGCCATTTTGCTGAGCCGTCACCAATTCGGCAACACGAACCAACCAGAATTCACTCACATTCTCCATACTTTCGATCTTGAACAGCTTTTCTCGTTGTAGATCGGTCAGTTCTTCTGTGTTGATGGATATTGGTGTGATGAATTCGGAAGAAGGGGCCTGTGCTTGCCCTAAATGAGGCCAACAAAAAAGTGTCAGCAGTAGTAATTTCAAAAATAGATAGGTAATTTGTTGAGTGGTTAACATAAGATTGATTTTTGATTTGAACAAGTACTTTTCTCAATTATCGGAGAATTTAACGGTGAGAAAAATTACAGTTCCTCAGAAATTTTCTCGCTCAAAACCTACCGTAAAATAGCCCAGAAGCTGCTTTAAAGGCCATAACCTATCAAACCACTGCATTTAAACGGTGATTTTACATTACAGAAAAGTCATATCTTTCTTATGAATCGCCGTGTCCCTTGGCAGGAGATACGGCTCGGACGAAGTCAAGGCAGTAGCTCTCGTAAGAGGACACTGACAATATCAAATCACCATGTCTTTTAGCAGGAGACCTCGCTAGGGCTAAAACATCTTGTATCTTTTTTAGGGAGATTTTTTATACATTACACCAAGTAGCCATAAAACCCTACAGATTATGATAGCAAGAATTTGGAACGGAAGAACCAAGGCGAGCCATTACGAAGCCTACACAGATTTTATGAAAGCGGTGGCTATACCCGATTATGAAAAAACAGCGGGGTTTATAAAATTGACCTTCCTCAGAAGGCTGGATAAAGAGGTGGCCCATTTCACATTAATCACTTTTTGGGAGAATTTGGAGGTAATCAAGAATTTCGCGGGGGAGCAATATGAGATGGCAAAATATTATCCAGCGGACAAAGATTTTCTACTAGAATTTGAAGAAAAAGTAACGCATTTTGATGTATTTGCAGAAAAGTAATACCTACTCCCTTCACTATGCTCTCAGCTTTTACTCAATTCATCGATGAGCAGCAATTGCTGCCCGGCTCTGCGCCCTGCCTCCTCGCCGTCAGCGGCGGTTTGGACTCGGTGACCATGACCCATTTATTCCAGCAAGCCGGCCGGGCCTACGCCATCGCCCACTGCAATTTCCAACTGCGCGACGCCGAATCCGACGCCGACGAAGCTTTCGTCAACGCACTGGCACAAACCCACAAAGTCCCCTTCCACCACATCCGCTTCAACACCTCCCAGCTCGCTCAGGAGGCCGGCCAATCCATCCAACTCGTCGCCCGTGAGCTGCGCTACCAATGGCTAGAACAAATCCGCAACGAGCAGGGCTATCTCGCCATCGCCACAGCCCACCACCTCAATGACTCGCTGGAAACCCAGCTCTACAACCTCGCTAAAGGTTGCGGCATTCGGGGCCTGCACGGCATCCCGCTGCGCAGTGGCTCCGTCGTCCGCCCCCTACTCTTCGCCAGCCGCCAGCAGCTTGCCGACTACGCCGCTGCCGAAGACCTGGGCTACCGCGAAGATCGCTCTAACGCTAGTGATCAATACCAGCGCAATAAAATTCGTCACCACATCATCCCCATTCTCCAATCCATCAATCCTGCACTGGAGGCCACTACGGCCGCGAATATTCAACGCTTCCAAGTCATCGAAGCCCTGTATCATTTTGCCATTCAAACCTTATCGAAACAGTTGGTAAAAGTAGAAAACGGCCTCCTCCAAATTGACCTCAAGGGCCTGCGGCAGCAGCCCGCTCCCCGCACACTACTTTATGAACTCCTCCGCCCCTACGGCTTCAATGGCGATCAAGCCGCTGACATCCTTCGCCACCACGACAGCAGTGGACAGCAGTACTTCTCCCCTACTCACCGGCTGCTCATCAATCGGGAGCAGCTACTGATCCAGCAGCGCGAAGCGGCAGAGGAATTGACAGAGCACTGGATTTCGACGGCAGACTTTAGTCTCCGACTGGATGGGCAGCGTTGGTTGCGAGGGGTAAGGCAGGCGAAGGGGCCCGAGCAATTTCCGAGTGATCCGACCATTGCCTGGCTGGACTACGCTGCGCTCCGCTTTCCTTTAAAACTGCGGCGCTGGAAGCCGGGCGATCGCTTTCAACCATTGGGTATGAAGGGCAAACGCCAGAAGCTCAAGGATTTCTTTATCAACCAAAAGTTGTCTTTATTGGACAAAGAGCGGGTTTGGATATTGGAATCAGGAGAGGAGATTTGCTGGGTATTGGGCTACCGGATGGATGAGCGCTACAAGTTGAAGGAGGGCGGTGGAGCCTGCTTGCGGTTAGAGTTACTGGATCATGGAGCGGACAGCGCCCCATGATCCAACAAGAGTGATTTAGAGATTGACTTTGACCAGTCGGCCCTCTTCATCGATTACGACAAAGGCACCTTTGAAGCCGGAGTCAATAGCTTTTTGGCGGACAGCGATGGCCTCATCCAGGTTAGCGAAACCTCCGAGTAGCATGATGGTAAAATCACCTTTGCTTTGCATTTCCAGATCCCCGAGGCCTTCTACTGCATTCTTGTTAAAAAATTGTGGGTTTTTGTACGCGGCCAGCCGCACCTTGTAAGGGCTTTGGTTGCTGGTGGCTTTGGGTACAGGAGGTGCAGGTTGATCTTCCACTTTCGGTTGCTCTTCTTCGTAACTATAATCATTGGCTGGAGACGTAGCGGGCTCCGTTGGCGGGCCGTAGAACTCTACGCCGCTGGTTCGCTCCAAATCCTCCGCAACAATAAAGGCGGATTTATAGCCCTCGGCTCTCAGCTTCTGCTGGGCCTCAACGGCCGCTTCGCGCGTAGCGTAGATACCGATTCGAAATTTCTTGTAGCCTTTTTCTGTCCGACTGTAGAGGTTTCCGATACTGTTAAGCTTACGGTATTTGGTAATATCTGCTTTACGGTTGGCGTAAACGGCTGCGATTTGTACCGAAAAGCCTTCTTCGATGGCGGGCGACGAAGGCGGGGGTTCCGTTGCGGTCTCATCAGTACTGGCCGTAGCGGAATCATCAATCGTCGTATTGTCGTCAATCGAGGGAGGTGGAGGGATACTTCCCGGACCACCCGTAGTCGGTGAGGGCGAGGGATTAGCAACCACTGGGCTTTCGATGCTGGTTACGGCTGGGCGAAACATGATCACTCCCAGTAGGCTCTTATCGCTTCCGTCCCTAGTTTGAATAGCATTTTGGGTATCCAAAAATCCAGCTTTAGAATAGCGGATGATATAGCTGGTATTATCGCGAAGAGCTAAGGAATAAGCGCCATTTGCATCCGTGCGGGTTTCCAGCTTGTCTCCGGTGTTGCGATCGGTAGCCCGGATAAAGACATCGGCGACGGAGGAATTATCGGTGCTGTTCAGTACCCTGCCGATCAGCTTATCTGCTTCTTTATTTAGGGTCACTTCAAAACTGCGCGTCTTGCGCTTACCCGTCGATCGGATATTGAGGGCGAAGCTGTCGTAGCCTTTTTTGCTGACCATGACTTTGCAATCTAGTCCTTCTAGGGCCTGAAAGCTATACATTCCAGCCGAATTAGTGGCGTAGACCGATTCGCTACAATCCGAGAAGTCCAGGCTGGCTCCGGCAATCGGCGAGCGGTCTTTGGCGTCAAGGACATAGATTTCCAGCTTATCCGTCATTCGGGTTACCTGATAAATATCTTCCCGGCCTTTACCTCCGAGGCGGTTGGAAGTAAAATAGCCGATGTTATTATTGTTGTCGAAAACGAAGTTATAATCGTCTCTTGAAGAATTGACGCCGTTGCCGAGGTGAAAGACCTTGGCCCAATCACCGGCGAGGCGTTCGGCGCGGAAGATGTCCATCCCGCCGAGTCCTTGGTGCCAATCGGAGGAGAAATAGAGGCTATTGCCATCGATGTAGGGCGAGATTTCGTTGCCCGGAGAGTTGATGACGGGCCCTAGATTGGCTGGGGTCGACCAGGTGTTTCCGGTACGGCGGGTGACGTAGATGTCATAGCCCCCGTAGCCGTCGGGGCGGTTGGAGGCGAAGTAGAGGGTGTTGCCATTATCGGCGAAGGCGGGGTAGCCGGAGGAGTAGCCGCTTCCGTTGAAGTCGAAGGGGCGAGAGTTATTCCAATCTCCGCCGGCGTCGGCCTCGGCGATGTAGATACTTAGTTCTATACCACTAGAGGGAATCTGGCGGGTGCCTTCGACGAAGTTATTTTTAGTGTAAGCGACCCATTTTCCATCCTCACTGTAGGACAAAGGTCCTTCGTTGAATTCATTGTGAATATCGCTGCGCAGGTGCTTAGGAAGTTTCAGAAACGACTTATCATCCCGAGAAGTCAGGTAGAGTTGATTGGCAGCATTGCCCATCCAATCGGTGCCGGCACTGCTGTTGTTGGAACGTGGAATATCTGTACGGGAAGAAGAATAGATGACCTTTTGTCCAAAAAAAGTAGCTCCAAAATCAGAGGCCGAGCTATTGGCGTATTCATTTTTCACCCGATAAAGCGGCTTCACCCCACGCATGGATAAGGCAAAATCGCAATTTTCGGCGTAGTGATTACCAAACACCGGCTGCCCTTCGGCGTAGAGCAAAAACCATTCTTTGGCCTTTTCGTACTGCCCCTTATTCATCAGCGTCTTGGCGTAGTTGAATAGGTGTAGCGGATCGATGCCCTTTTGCTGCACGGCCTTTTCGTACCAGCTCAAAGCATCATCAATTTGGTTGAGCTGCCGATAGCATTCGGCTATTCTAGCCAATGCCACCACATTATTCGGGTCCTTATCCAACACCTTACGGTAGGATTTAATGGCTAGACTAAATGCGTAGAGTTCGTATTCTTTGTTGGCTTTTTTGAGTGTAGATTGAGCCGGTAGTTGTATGCTGGTCGCTAAAATGGCCAACATAAGGATAGATTGGAATATGTGTTTCATATTGTAAAGAACGGTTTTTCTTGCTGGTTACCAAAATCTTGCCCTGCTTGTTCTGAACACTTTAACTGTCATATTAATCACAAAATTATACCAAATCCGCGACAAATAGACGGTTTAAGCTGGAATAACTTCCCCCTTTAGATGGCAAACTGAGTAGATATAGTACAAATTACCCCTGTTTTAATAGAATTTTAACGACTTTTGAAAGGTAAATAGGAATAGTCATGATTGATAAATTCAAAAAGACCTGGCAGCAGGCCAGCGAAATCATTAAGGAACAAGCCAATACCCTAAGTGACGGTGCTCTGGATAAGACCTATAAGCTTTTTGATCAATGGGCAACCGTCTTCCCGCAGCTACAAGAAAACGGACTGATGATGAAAAGCTTTGGCATTAGTGTAGCCCTTAGCCCGGCGATGGAGGTCGTATTGGAAGGGGCGGCCCTTGAGTTCAGCCCTGAGCGCCTGCAGGAACTGATTGAAGAAAATCGTAGCAGCACTATTTTAACGTCCATATTCCGTACCATGAAAATGGCTGTGGATTTACACATCAAAACCGAGGGCCCAGACTTCGGTCCTATTCATTTGAAGATCGTAGTCAAAATCCCCCCAGAAATCAAGGTAGTCTTGGGAGAGCCCAGTATTCTCTAAATTATATCAAAAAGTAAGGCTGTCACAAAAAGGGAGAATTCCAGGTACTATTTAGTGGAAAACCATTTTCACAAATGGGGCTTTATGCTTATACCTCAAGCTCCCAATTGGCGGCCATACAGTTAAATATACCAGAAAACCATCACCTTTGGAAAAGCAAAGGTTAGAGGGGGGGCCAGAAGTAAAATCCGTTTTTTTCAAAAAATAAAAGCCTCTTAGCTGTTGTAAAGTTAGCACACTATTTGATCCGCATAGCACAAATAACAGACCCCGTACCACTTACAATACATAACCAAGACTATTTATATTTTAATCCCAAAAATTTTAAAATATGAATAGTTTAACCACTATCGACCTCGACAACCAACCACTAATAGAACAAATCTACGGTATCATTGATACCAAAATTCAATATATAGACTATCAAACCAATCGAATGGTCAACAACCTGATCGGATTCGACATCAACGACGTTCCTGAACCCGATCAGGAGGTAGCAGGTTTCGACAATGCGGATAATGCCCATACGAACTGCGATAGCTTTCTGACTCAGCTGGAGCAGCACAGTAAGACCAAGCGCCTTTTATTGCTCATGCGCTCTTATTTATCGGAGTTGAATGCCCGAATCATCTTCGAATTGCTATCCAATGATCAATTTCGACAGTTTGAAGAAAAGGGTTTAAAGATGCACCTGGAGCTGAGGATGAAAGATCGATGAGTCCAACTTAAGCCTTGCTGCGATACCACGCTTTGCGAAGGGTGTACAGCAATTGATTGACCTGCGCAAAATCAGGTTGCTCGGGCAAGGAGCTGTCTTTGTAAGCTTGCTCTATGCGCAGCAATTGTTGTTCTGCACGCCGAATCAATTCCTCGTATTCAAATGCTCCTCTCCTAATCGCCAAAAGTGCTTCTCGATTGGGCCGTCTGACCAGCAGTTCTCCCCGACTCAAAATTTCTTCAGCCATATCCAGCAGCCGAAACGTATGCATCATATTCTTGGCATCGTAATTCTTCCCGTGGGTCAACGTATTTTGATAACGCGACTCATTACGCTTGTCCACCCATTCCCAGTAATCACGATAATCCCTGCAATACTTACTGTAGCCATCTTTATTAAAGGACAGATAAGCAATAGCTTTTACCCCTTTGGGGATACTGCTCAGAGCCACCTCATTGGCCTTTTCATTTCGGAGAATCCCCTTGAAGCCCAGACTGCTATCTTTATCATAAAAGAGGCTGTACATATCGCGCATGTGTGATAACTTGGCCAGGCCACACTTTTCCTGTAGTATCCCGCGCTGCTCTAGCCAATAAAGCAGCGGAACGGAAGCTTGATTATCTACCACATAACAAAACTGCAAGATAGATTTGCGCTCCTTCTCCACCGGATTCCTGATCTTCTTATTAAGTCCTCTGGCTTTGCGAATCTGCGTCATGGCGTAGCCTGCGAAGCTATCCTTGCATTTTTTCGACAAAAACAACTCGGCTTTGATGGATCGAAACAAAGGATGGCAGTAAAGGACCTTATCCTCTGGTGTATTCAGCATTTCCAGCAGATTAGGGTTGTTCTTGTAAAGCAATTCAATGAAGCGCCCCAGCTCATAGAAGACAATGTCATTGCTTTCATTATTGACCTGTTCCACTGTTTGTAGACCGTAAAAGTCCTCCTCTGGCAGCACAAAGACGCCTTTAATGTCAGTATCAGAATGAGGCAGTTCCAGGCCATAGGCCCGGCTACCGCTGATGCATTCGAAGAGAATTAATTGGCGCAGGCGCAGTTCATCGATGGTCATACTAAATATTTAGAAAGGACCTAAATAGCTCATCCAGCGGTCTGATAGATACCTGCTGATTGGGTGGTAAATCCTCGGCTAGCCCCCTACAGCGTTCCATTTCCTCGTGGACAAATTCTTGGATGATCGGAATGACGGGGGTAAACTCCCCTTCTTTGGCTTTTAGCTTACGTTCCCAAAGCTTATGAATAGCAGCCAGCAAGTCGGTTTCCCCCTCTAAGCTGGTCAGGAGGTCCTTGAACTCCAACGGGGGGACGCCTTGCTGGGTAATAATCCAGCGCGCTGCCAGCAGTGGGCGCAGGACGTAGAAGTACTTCTTGATGTTTATGCTGTCCCCTTCCAGTCCCGCTTTTAATGCATTACGACCAATACCTAGATAATGATTGATCAAATGGCGAGGTTGACAATAGGATTCGGCCAAGGCCCACACCTTTTCCTTAAAGTGAAGGTTTTCCTCATAAATAATAGGCGACTGTAGCCATTCAAAGGGCGTCGCATTCGATTTGCCGAACAAGCGTAGGAATTTACGGATGTCCCAGCCAATCACATCCAAATCTTCATTGATTGGATACTGCAACATATCCTTACGATTATGAATGGAGAAGTACCAATCGTGAGGTTTGAGGTAAACAAATCGGACATCATAATCGCTATCTGGCGAAGGGAAGCCCCAGGCGCGGCTCCCGCTTTCGCAAGCATAAAGGATCGTCAAATCTTTTTCCAGCGCGATGCTGCTAAGTTTATGTTGTATAGCTGCTTTCAAAACCTAATGTGTTGTTTTTCCTTCGTATCCATTGGAAAAGGTCACATCCACAGGTTCCCAAAGTTGAATCTTGTTGCCTTCAAGGTCCATAATATGAGCAAATTTTCCGTAGTCATAACTTTCCATTTCACCGATAATCTGGACGCCTTCTTTCTTCAGTTCCACCAACAGCTGCTCCAAGTCCGCAACGCGAAAGTTAATCATAAAATCCTTCTCTGAAGGCTGAAAATACTCCGTATCTGCCTTAAAAGGACTCCATTGCGTATAGGCCTTTTGGTCGGGATTTTCGGATAAGCGCCATTCAAACATCGTACCGTACTGATCCGTATTTAAGCCCAGGTGCTTGTTGTACCATTCCTTGGTCTTTTCGGGGTCTTGAGATTTAAAGAAGATACCACCGATTCCGGTTACTCTTTTCATGTAATTGTATTTTAGTGTAAAAAATTCCTTTGATCTATATACCTGAGGTTTAATCTATGGATGACCTTATAAAATGTAAAAGGGCCAAAAGATTTTGCAATTTAAAACATTTTGTATTACATTACAGGCGCATTTCGATGTTGTTACCGTCCTAGACTGCATTTTCTCCGATTGATGACGATGGCAATTCTTTAGAGACATATCTCCTTTTTCTTTCAAAGGCCTAGAAGGAAGAAGGATGCCTTTAAAAGGCGCTTTTGCGATTCACAGCTACTCAAAGTATGACAGACAGCAGAGCCTGGACGGCTATGGCTGGTGTACAACTTTGAGCGGAGTGGGTCGGCGGCGGTGGCAGAGTGGGCGGGTCCCTCCCACTTTTGCCCAAACACTATCCCTTATCTTTTTACCCCTCTATTTGTTTTCTCTCCTCCTCCTCAAAACCCCAAAATACAAACTCCCTCAGACCTCTTCTGCCCTACCATTTACCCCTGCTCCTCCCCTCGACAATCAATCCACTCCGGCTGCGCCGGCGCATCGAAGTGAAACACATCCGGGCGATGGTAGTGCCCAATCGGATCAAAGTCCAAGTAGCTGCGGAGCAGCAGCGAGGGGTCAAGATCAGCGTAAAGGATGCCCTCCTGATCCCAAAGGGGACCCACCAGGGCCTCCCCATCTGGGCCCACAATCACGCTGCCCCCCCGGCAATCCACCTGCCCCTCCGCACTGACCGCAGCTCGCAGTGCTTCAGGATAGTCCGTTCCTCGATAGTACTGATTACACCCCAGCACAAAACAGCGCCCTTCCAAAGCGATATGCCGAAGGCTGTGCTGCCAGGCCGCCCGGCTATCGGCCGTTGGCGCCAGGTAGAGGTCGACGCCTCGGCGGTAGAGGGCCATGCGGGCCGCAGGCATCAGGTTTTCCCAGCAAATCAGGCCACTGATGCGGCCGAAGGCCGTACGCAAGCCGATCAGGCCGCGGCCGTCGCCCTCGCCCCAGATGACCCGCTCCGTGCCGGTGGGCTTGAGCTTGCGGTGGCTGCCGAGCAGGCGACCATCGGGGGCAAAGTAGAGCAGAGAGCAGTAGAGGCTGCCGTCGATATGGCCGCGCTCGATGGCGCCCATAGCAACAAAAAGGCCAGCGCGGGCGATGGCGGCTTGAAGCGGTTGGAGGCTGGGGCCGTCTAGGTCGACGGTATTGCGGTAGTAGGCTTCCCAGAGTTGGCGACCTTCGGGGGTACGGCTGCCAACGGCAGCGCCGAAGCTGAGGCCGCGGGGATAGGTGCCGAGGAAAGCCTCGGGGAAGAGGGCCAGGGAGGCCCCCGCCGCCGCCGCTTCCTCAATGAGGGCGATGGCTTTAGCGATGCTTTTTTCCAAATCAAAGAAAACAGAGGCCGCCTGTACTACGGCGACTTTTACAGCTTGATCCATTGAATAAAGATGAGAATAATCGAGCAAAAGGAGCGTACTCGGCGAGCTTAAAATGAAAATAGGTTGGCAAAATGATCGCACATTCTGCCAACCTATTAACCTATTTTTGGCCTTAGTTAAAAAGGCTATCGGTACAACTCGAAATAGCCTGTAAAGACCCGATCTTGTTCATCATTCAGCTTGAGCAGATAGAAGTAGGACCCATCGGGCAGGTCCTTATCGCCGTCCCATTTCCCCATCCAATCATTCTGGTAGCCCGCCGTTTGGTAGACGCGGTTCCCCCAGCGGTTGAATATGGTTAGCTCATTATTGGGATATTCCTCAATACCGGCGACATAGAACACATCATTTATCCCATCATTATTAGGCGAGACAGCCGTGAAGATGACAATGTCGATGCACTCCAACCAGACGCAGACCGTAGCCGTATCACAGCCTGTCGGCGTACAAACTTCGTAGGTAAAGCTGTCTCTGCGCTCGCAGAACTCATCGCTGGCATTATAGGTGACCGAGCAATCTAAGTTAGGCTCATTGAGATTGCCAGGTAATCCTACTGTTCCGTAGACAGGAGGTTCTAGAATAGTAAATTCAGTAACGCCGCCAAAGAGGGTGTCATTCAGCTTGATATTAATCGGCTTGGAGCGGCCAACTTCGATGGTATCGCAGTCATCCACCGCAATCGGTGGCAGGGTATATTCGGCAATCGTCAGACAGAGATAAGTGGTATCGCAGAGTCCGAAATTATCACAAATTTCAATACAAGCCGTATCACTTCCAATATCCAACCCAGTGTATTCCACACAGAACGATACTGGATCAATGAAGAGATCAGCAGCATCAGTCGTCTCGTCAGGGCAGACATTGCGGATGGAAACCACTTCGCCAAACAGCTCAGAAGTATCTGGACAGTAAGGAATGGTTTGGTTCACAAAAACGGTATCGCAATGGCTATCGCCAATAAAGATCGAAGAATTAAGGACGTGGATGTAAAAGTCAATGGTATCACAAATGCCTGCGGCATCGCAAATGCGAATGCAAGCCGTATCAGTGCCAGGCTCTAGACCGACGTAGGTCACACACAAGGAATCCAAATTCCATTCAAAATGTACATTCTCCTCGGACAAGGCCGGACAAATATTTTCTATCGTTACTGCCGGACCGGTTAAGTCGAGAATCGCCGTATCTATGCAATGAACGACCACTTCACCAATCTGTATGGTATCAATGACCACATCTTCATTTTGATCTACTGTAATGATCACGTAAGTGGTATCGCAAATGCCGTATTCATCGCAAATGGTTAGGCAAGCCGTTTCTCCTCCAACCTGTATACCAGTGAAAACCACACAGCTGTCTCCAAGAATCGTCATTTCACTAAAGGTACCGTCTGGACATTCATTGTTGATGGTAAAGGTATTGCCAAATAATTCTGTGGTATCCAGACAGACCGTATCCATCTCTCCCACCACCTGATCGATATAAACCGTATCCGGCGTCGTACACAATACGAACACCTCCACCGTATCTGAGCATCCATTGAGCAACGAAGTCACCACCACCTCATGGGTGCCGGTATCCAGTTGGATAGCAAAACTGTTAGGATCAGTAATTAAACTGATACCCAGCGGATTAGGGAAACCGATTCCGATCACTTGTACCAACAAGTTACCGTAGTCATTCGCAGGATTGCCTCCGGAAATTCGGCTATCTGTTGTATCGATCTGCCAGTTACCGCTAGGGTCCCAGACATTCATGGAGTCCACCAAATCCTCAAAGGTTGCAAAGTCACCGCTGTAGGTCGTATCATTGACCTCCCAGGTGGTCACCTCATAAGGCCCAGCAAAATTATCCCCAATCAAGCCATAGAGATAAACCACTAGCGTATCCACATCACAGGGCACCAGATTTCCGGTGTACTCCTGTCCATTGACAGAGTAGCTGTAATCATTTTGCTCCGCAATCTGCAAACCAATACAGAGATCAGCCAAGCCATCGCAACTGGTCGCTTGAACGACCAAAGTATCCGATCCAAAATAGTTACAATCAATATCTGGACAAGCAGGAATCATCAAGCTGTCCTCTGCTGCCGTACAGCCCAAGGCATCAGTAACGATCAGACTGTAAACACCAAAACTCAAGTCCGTACGATCCTCCGGATCATCAGTTCCATCTATATCTAGCCAGTCGAAGGTATAAGGAGGGTTGCCACCACTGACTTCGGTATCGACCGTCGCATCTGCATTACAGGATGGGGTAACAATAAAATGCAAGCCCAAGGAATCCGGCGAAGTAAGGTCGAAGCAGGCCGAGCCCGCCACACAGTTATTGGCATCAAGAATCATAATGCAGTAATCCCCCGCAGGCAGGGCATTGTTGCTGTAATTATTCGTCCCATCGGTGATGATGGTATCTGCGGGGAAGGCGAAGCCTACACCGTAGTTGACCTCAAAGCTCACTCCGCCATCGTCGCTATCAAAACAAGAGGCATCTATGGTATCAGTAATCGTCAAAAGCATGGACATATTGGCATTGCTTAAAGTGACCAAGTATTCCATACTACAGCCGTCGCCAGCAGTATCGGTGATGGTGACCTGATAGGTGCCAGCGGCCAGATCGTTTCGGGTATCGCTAGATGTCTCTACGCCATCATCCCAGGTGTAAGTATAGTTGCCGCTGCCGCCCGTTACACTAAGCGTTACGGAGCCATTACTCATCTGGCAGTCGGGTTGGGTGTTGACGGTCGAAGTAACCATCAGCGGATTGTCTTCTTCTATGGTGACGGTAATGATGTTTGGACAAGTAGGATCAGCCGGATCAGTGAAGGTGACGAAGTAAACGCCGCTAGTTAGATCACCTCTAGAATCGGTTGTAGAACCGTCGGGCCAGTTGTAGGTGAAGCCAGAAGGCGAGAACTCAGCGATGCCATTGGCCGATTGGCAGGTGGCGGGCAAAGTATTCGCCGTGGCCTGCGGCCCATCGGAATTAGTTACTGCGATGAACACCTGGCTACTGCAGGTGGTATCGGTCAAGTCGCGGATGGTGACGGTATAGCCTCCGGCAGGCAGATCGCTGCGAGAGTTGCCACTTACATTGGCCGTACCGATGTCGGGCGACCATAGGTATTCATAGTCGGCGGTATTGCCTTGCATATTGACTGCCGCCATACCATCGCTGTTGCCGCAGGTGGCTTGCATGATCACGGTACTGCTGGTCGCTGGCGGATCGCAGGGACAAGCATCGATGAATAGTTGTTCGGTGAGGCTACAGCCGGAAGCGTCGGTGAGCGTGAGGCTGTAGGCACCGTCAGCCAGGCCGCTGCGGTCTTCTGGATCGTCGCTGCCGGGCAGGTCGGCCCAATCGAAGGTATAGGGGCCTTTGCCACCTTGAGCATCTACTTCAATGGAGCTGCCGGCCCCGCCGCAGTTTTCGGTTACGGCGATGGCGAGGTAGAGCGAATCTGGTGCATTGATGCGGAAGCAGTTATTCGTTGAGCAGCCCGTAGCATCGGTGATGACCAGACAGTAATCGCCAGGAGGCAGTTGCCCATTAGTATACGTTCCAATGCCGTCGGTAATGGTAGTATCCGCAGGCAGAGCAAAAGCAGGATCGTAAGTCACTGTGTAGGCAATGCTGCCATCCATAGCTCCTGAGCAGCTGAGATCATAGACGCTGTCAACGCTGACCGTAGCCGTGCTCAGGCTATTGGACAATAGAAAAGGAACAGTGAGGGAACAATTGTTGATATTGTCCTCCACCAATATGCTATAACTGCCCGCAGACAGGTTATTCTCGATTGCTGTAGTATTGCCGCTGGGCCAGTTGATAGTATAATCGCCACTGCCACCAGTGATGTCGAGCTGTACGGTACCGTTGTTGGTACCACAGTCGGGCGCAGTCAGTACATTAACAGCGGCACTGAGTGGATTATCAGTATCGATGCTCAGCAGGATGATATTAGGGCAGAATGGCACACTAGGGTCTACGACGGTGACGAAGTAGGTTCCAGCGGCGAGGTCTGTGCGATTAGCTCCGGCTCCGCCGTCGCTCCATTGGTAAGTCATTGAAGCGGGGGTCAGGGTCGCAGTTCCATCTCCGCCGGTGCAGCTGCTGGGGGTGGTTGTTACGGTAGTGGGCATTGGACCGTCTGAATTGCCTATCGTCAAATACACCTCTGAAGTACAGCCCGGCACCCCATTTCGTTCGATGGTCACTACATAGCCGCCCGCAGGCAGATTTCTTTTTCCAGCACCATTCAAAATGCTCGTCCCCAAATCCGGCTGCCAGCTAAAGCTAAAATCATTAGGACTACCTCCTACAATGATCGTAGCGCGACCATCATCCTTGCCACAAGTCGTTGCCAAAGTCGTAATGCCCTCAATAGCTGGTGTAATACAAGTGTCTACAGGTACATTCAAGACATTCACTCGAACCGAGGAAGTAGCCGTACAACCCGTTGCCGAAGTCACAGTAACCATATAATCGGTACTCACCGTCGGCCAGGCCATCGGAGTAGCACTCTGCCCATCGTTCAGGCTCGTATCAGGTTGCCAACTGTAGGTGTACGGTAAGGTCCCACCATTTACGGTTAAAGTAAGGGTAACACTGTCGCCCAAATTGATGCTCACATTATCGGTTGGATCAATAATCGGCGAGGCACCACGAATGATCCGCAAAGTATCGGTAGTAGAGAATCCGCAGAAGGTCCGGGAGGTCTCTAGCACATACATCAAGGTATCTTCGGTAACCGCATTGTGTGGCACATCGAGTATAGGATTGGGAATATTAGAAGCACTCAAATCGCTGATTGAAGCAGGGGCAATGGCGGTCCAATTGTAAACGTAATTGGTCATCACTCCACAACCCGCATCGCCAACTTCCATGTTAATAGTCGTCGGTGCATCGGCACAGATGACTTCGTCCGTACCTACATTTTGTAGGACTGGATTGGGAAGAATAAGCTCGGTACGATCACAAAGTCCCAGCCCCGTTGAATCAATCAGGGCCACAATATCACAAACCGAATTGAAGTCAACATTAAAGCTGTGGTTGATGACAATCGAATCGCTGTGATTCATTGGTCCATTCACCGAGAAACTGGCCAATTCTGGCTCCCCAGGATCAAAAGTACCATCTACATTCAAGTCATTATAGTAGAAAATATTAACGGGCGAGCCACTCATGTGCGGACCAAAATTCACGATGTAGCCATCCACCAAAATCTGCTCCTCCCCTCCCGGCTGGCAGGTACTGGTAATCGAATTAAAGCGGAAGTCCAGCAAACGTTGATTCACCGGCAGGCTGGTCAATTCTCCAACATTAGTGGAAGTGATGGCATTCAAATCGCAGTTGCTGCCATTTAAGGCACAGCTGACATTATTTCGGGTAATGGTAAATAATTCTACCAAAGTATCCTGAATGCTACAATCCAAATCCGGGCTGATCACCTCAAAGCTGATCATCGCCGAATCGTTCAACACCATCCCGTCGGGCAGACACCAAAGTAAGGTCTGATAGCCCGCCTGGATGTCGACCTGGGGCTCTGGGCTGACCCAACCATCGGGGGCTAAAGCCAGCGTCGAATTGGCCACATAATCAATTCCAACCGGAAGTCGCAGGCTGATCTTATCCTCCGTACTCGAAGTTGGCGTACTGGTCAAGTTCTTGGCAATCACCCGCAGCGTTGCAGTAGAAGCAGGAACAATACCGCTCAAACTGTCAAAGTAGACATTGAAAATTTTGCTCGGCCCGGTACCTGCACCAATGATGTTCAGCGGCAAAGTCTCCCCGATCTCTAAGTTGGTGGCCTCCCCACAACCCTTACGGCCTCGAACACCATAGTAAGAAATCGAACCACTGACAAAGTCGCAATCGGTTACAAATTTATAGCGAATCCTAAACTCATTGGAGTCCGTCGGCGCAATCGGGTCGAAGCCGGGCAGGCCGTTTTGGTCCAGAAATGGGCTGAGGAATTCAAAATCGTTGAATTGGAATATCCGCCCCCGCGGGCTAGAGCCTACATAGACCGGGTTAGCAGCAATTGGCGTATACGCCGCTCCCGAAGGATAGGCCACCTCGAAGCTGCCCGGCACCAGTTCGATACCATCCAGCGGTAAAATCACCTGGGTACTGACATCGAAGGCGATACCTCGGTCTGTATTTCTCACCAAAATCCCCACTGTCGAAGTATCACAAAGGGCCACATCTGCTGTAGGTTGCTCATCAATGGCCGCCGAGAGGAAGGCGTCTAAGGTAGTGACGGATAAATTGGCCGTCAGGTCTTCGCAAGGGGCGTACACCTCGGGCGTCCAGGCGGTATCGGGGAAGGTGGTACAATTCCAGCCGACCCGGGCGATGAAGTCTGTACGGCCACAGCGGCGAATCACCGCCTTGACTCGTAGGGTATTACAGCGGTCTTCCTGGCTGGTCAGCCCATCTGAGCGCAGCAACTGCGGCGTAAAGGCAAAGTAGTTGCCCGCTGGCCAGTACGGCTCAATGTCCAAAGCGGTTACATTAGCCGGATTGCTGATGTCTTCGATAGAGACGATTTCTACGGACTCGGTAGGATCTTCGAAACCAATCCAGGTCAGCCCCGCATCGGAAGTGAAGGAGGTATTGCAATGTTGCAGTTCCCAGATGGCCGTATCGCCGGCAAGGAAGATATTCGGATTAGAAATCGCGTTGAGCGTGAAGGTCGGTGGTTCAGAATATTCAATATCGTTATTGGCCGATTCGGTGTTCTGATCAGCACAGCTGCCATCGCCGATCAGGCTGGCGTAGTGGCGATCGATGTAGTGAATCGTCGGATCAAAATCGTAGATGGCGCTGCCCATGCTACTGCCCGTCATGGAGCGACAGTTGGGGACGGTGCGGATGCGGAAGTTGAACGGCGTGGTCATATCCGTTGCATAAGAAGGTACGGAAATCAGGGTATCGAAGCGGGCAACGTAGCGGCCGCTAGGAAACTCATCAAAACCCGGCATTGGAATCGGACTATTGCCATATATAGGGTGATCAGGAATGATGACCTCCGGCTCAAAAACCGCAAAGCCTACCAGCACATTGGGATCGAAGATAATTTCAATAGAATCTACCTTCACCGATTGGCGGTGCTCGGTTCCAAACCAGTCAGAAAACTCATTGTCGATCACACTCAGTCGGTATTCCAAATATCTCTCCTCACAACCCATCGGGAAGATAGTCGTGTAAGGGAAAGTAAAGGTCGCCTCGTTTTTCGCCACAGAAAAGACCTCTCCGAAATTATCGCAAGCGTATTCGTTGTCATCGATAATGGCGTAGCCATAGCCGCGCAGGTTAGGCACAGTACGGAAAAATTCGAATTCAAACGGCCCGTCAGGATTGACGGTAAAATTACCAATAAACTCTACCGTATCACTCGGGGCTAAGGTCAGTCCCAAATCATTCAAACAAGGCCCCAGATCAAAGTGGACGCGCTTGCTGAAGGTATCCGAAGTCACGGTCATCACCGAAGGATCAATGGTGCAGAAATGCTCCGTACCGCCATTGGTCATTCTGATGGTCGCAAAATCAAAGAGGAAGGTTTCCTCGGTCGAATTGGTACCGTCGATATTATCGTAAGTGATGACAATACCAAGGCTATCACTGATGTTATTCACCACGCTATCTCCCAACACATTCATCACCCTAATTTCCACAGAATCACAAGGAATAGCGACTTTCAGGTTGGCAGAATCGGGGCTAATCGGTGTACTATAGGTATTGTCAGTGAAGCCCAAAGTCGTTCTGTTGACTTCAAAGGCGTAGGTGCGAACCCCCAACGGACAATTGAAGACATCCGGTGGACAAGGCGGAATATTAGCGTGCAATTGCGGGCCGTCTAGATCACCACAATACCAAATATGTCTACAGGCACAATCGGGACATTCGAAAGCAAGTTCTATAGGAAATTCCGTCGGCCCCAGTGGAGTCGTACAATCTGCCATAAAGGCCAATTGTAAGGTATATTCTCCATTCAAAAAGGGAACAAAGGAAGCGTCGTAGTTCAAAAATAAGGTATCGCCGACGATGTTGCTGGAGGCCAGCGGGAAGCTGTAAGAATCGCCTTGCAGCAGCATGGTCTCTGTCATGATCGGGCTAACGCCGCCGGGCATCACCACACTGGCGACCAGCAGCTCATTGCCGGAGCATTGGCGGTCAAAGAAACGAATCGTACGGGTTTCGGTATGGGTGACGTAAAAGGTATCTTCTTCCAAAAAAGCGTCCGGATCGGTCAGATTCTCGAACTCTGAGCGGTTGTTATTGATCCCTGAATAGGCGTCTTCCAGATGGATGCGACGCAGGTCACAACGATCGGTATAGTCCAATCGAGCACTGAATTTTGAATTGAAATTATTGGCACAGGTCGAATCAATCCCCAGCTCTTCGGCCAAGCTGCAATCAAATTCATAATTCGCAATCACCTCAATCCCTTCTCCAATTTCCAGGTCATCAAAATAACCATCGCCATCGAAATCCTCTAGTCCTACGCCCGGACCATCCGGGTCAGTGAGGAAGATGGGATCATTGTCTAAGCGATAGGGAAAGGTTGGTGCGGCGATGGTCTGGCCAGCGATAGAGAGGCTGGTGATGGTGAACGCACCATCGCTCATGCTGTTGCTATTACCCATGCCCAGTCCAACGGCTACGTCGATCATGGTCCCAAAGCCGGGGTCGTTCTCTACGCCATCATTAGTGAAGGTAACCGTAGAAATACCGGGCTTACAGTAGCCAACATCCTCCGGGGCCACGGAAGCAAAGGGAATAAAATCTACGTTGGGATCGCCCTCGCCGAGGCGGATGAAGTCGCCGAAGGTTGTCATGGTACAACTTCGGCCGCCGCAGCCCCATTCGGCAGTGTGGGTACTGCCTCGCTCGAAACCACAGGAAATGACACAGAGAAATTCGGTGATTCTTACCGATTCGTCGGTATCCAGCAGGCCGTCGCCGTTGCCGGGGCCAGCCGTTTCGAGGGTGTTGAAGCGGAAGTAAGTGCTGTCGAGCACTAAGGTGTATAAGGTGTCGCCGCCGGGCTGTGGCACCTTGGTAAGGGGTGCGGAAATGCCGTTGACTTGCACGCTGTCGATCCGGAGGCCGCTTTGATAAGTATTGGTATAGATAACGGTATCGGTCGAAGCGCCCAGTTCGGCGTTGGTGATGACAATATCTCTAGAAAAGCAATCGTAGATTCTTGCTGGTCCGTGGGTATTTTCGATGCCTAGGGTCAGGGAAGTGACGGCGAAGGCATCGCGGTATTCGGTATTGGTGTCAGATTCTTGGAGGTTGGTGCCATTGAGGTCATAGCTAAAATCCCAAACATCGGCGACAATGACCGCGTCGTTGGCCGCCAGGGTGTCAGCATATTCGCAGTTAGCCGAGATCGAGAAGCGCAGCCGGACAGTAGTCAGCCCGGAGGGATCAAGATCGGGGATGAAAAAGATGGGGCGACTGGGGTCGGAGGCATCGTAGGTCACACCGCTGGTTGACCCTAGGGTATCAAAAGCCTCAAATTGTACCCCTTTGAAGAGGTTGGCCGTAGCACTGATGTTCTGCCGCGCATTGGGCGACACGCCATCCAGGCCAATAATCACCGTTTCTGTATCCCAATCTCCACATACATTGAGGTCGTCGGGTACTGCGGCAGGATTCTCAAACGAGACGCTGAGATTGTTCTGTGCAAGTATCGGTACAAAGTGGGGAGATAATACTGCAGCTAAAATCAATAGTAGTTTAACTGTTTGTTTCATAAACGGGGAATGTTTTGGTCGAATAAGCCCTCGGTTTTTAAACTCGATCTCCGGGATTTTTGCGGTTAATCAATCCAGCATTTAAAGCTTCAATTATCTATTTGACAATTATTTATAAATAATAAAATCATGTAAATAGACCCTCCAAAGCCTTATTATGCCTATGGATCAACGTCCAAAACCATACCAAATACTAAAATGAAAAAGTTGTGACAGGCTTGTTAACTCTCTGATAATGAGCAACAAGGCTAAAAGGTAGGTACAATACGAAAAAGGAGAGTATGGGAGTGACAAGTGTCCCTTGCCACTCCCGGAAAGCATTTATTTTTTCATCATTTTTATCTTCTTGAGAAATAGTTGAGCAGCGGCGCTCTCGACGGCCTGCAACTCCAAGGTCTCCCCGCCTTTGAATTTTTTGATCCGCTCTTTGTCCTTCAAGCCATCCATTTCATCGTTGAACTTTTGGTTGTTGGAAGCGATGCTCAACACACCGTTTTTGTAGTTGAAGAAATAGTAAAAATCGCTGGGCGACTTGAAGTAGATGTTGATGCTCTCCTCGCCAGTGGAGGGGATGCGAATTTCTACGACGGATTGTAGCCAACGGTTGATAGCGGTACCCGCTAGGCTGCCGAAGGCCAGGGTTTCTTTAGTGGTAATAAAAGATTGAAACTCGGGCTTCCATTCCATCGGCAGGTGGCTAAAAAACAAGGTATAAGGATCGTGTTTTTCGGGTAAATCCAATCCATAGTGCTTCATGTTCCCGATGGCGTGGTGCAGCGACTTGGGGTCGTCGATTAGCTCGGCTAGGGCCCGCTCGAAGAATTGGGTTTCGCGCTTGTAATCTACAATTTGGGCATCAAAGCTACTGGATTGCAGGTCGTTAAGCATAATTTTAATCAATTTCTCGGGCAGCCAGAATTCAAAACCACTCATCAAATCCACTTTCAACGTACCATCTTGCTGTCCAAAGCTGGTGCGGGCGCGCCCCGCGGCGTTCATCCTAAACACCTTAGCCTCCGGCCCCAGCAAAAACTTACCCTCCGTAGCTACCCCTCCATCAGCATTCCCCAAAGTCAACACATTCCCCGGCTTCACCCCTACTACAATCTTCAAAGAGTCCCCAAACTGAAACTGGTCCGCCTTGGCATCATACTTAAACAAGCCCTTGGCCTCAAAAATCGGCCGATCCTTCGAATGCTTCAAAGGCATCATCACCCGAGGATACAGTTGGCTGTTGGCCCGGTTGAGGTACAAGCCCGTACGCAGGGGCATGCCCTCGAAGCTGCGCGGCTCATCGTAGGAGATGGCCAGCTCGTTCTTATCGCCTTCGCTTTGAATGGAAAACCAAGGCTGCTCGGGCAGACTGGGCACATCCAAGCGGGCGAAGCCCGCAAAGCTCAGATTGCGCGAATCAGCCTGCAAGCTAATTTTCCCCAAAAATGCCGTCTTGTGGTCAATATAAAAATTATCGTTCTTGGTCACTTCGCCTTCTGCCCGGGTCAACACCTGCTTCTCACTGCGCTTCCCCTTCCCTACTCTACCTCCGACGATATTATCAAATTTAATCTCCTGCTTCCGATCACCAATGTTGTACTCATAATAGCCGCTGGCCTGATAATCCTTCCGCCCCTTAATATCAATAGTCGCCCGATTGATGACGTGGTATTTATTGATCGTATCGGCGATAATCTGAGCGTTTTCCAGTCGGGTCATAATACCTCCATTGGCAATCTCCACCTGCCCTTCTGCTGGATAAATGTAGGCATCGGCGGCTACCAGATGGGGTACCCCACCGATTTTCAACTCACTGGTCTTGAGGTCATAGAAAGCCGTTTTCCCCTTAAAATTCAAGGAATCCTGATTATTGTCAGTCGATAGAAAGTCCCCGTAGCTGTCTTCCTTAGATTTGAAAGTCACCGTCTCGTGCTTCATATCCCAATCGTACTCATTCATGGAAGTAATGTACTTATTGTAGGGTAAAACGGTGTTAATGGTATCGGCATTGGCCTTGACGGAGCCAATCTGGGCATCAAAGTCCAGCTTGGTATAGACATTTCGGGTATTGAGGGCCAGGTCGGTCAGATCGCTGGAGCGGATGGCCAGGTCAGCCGTGTCGGCCTCGGCAGAGAAAGCACCGAAGGAA
Organism: Bacteroidota bacterium; assembly: GCA_038750655.1. GTDB lineage: Bacteria > Bacteroidota > Bacteroidia > Chitinophagales > Saprospiraceae > JBCDGZ01. The sequence continues at coordinate 65,190 of JBCDGZ010000020.1, forward strand.
TAAAGATCGGAGCTGGCCGAGCCATTGGTCCAATCAAAGGTTCCTTTGCCCTTCAACCCGCCGGGCGTGAGCACCAGCAGGTTATGAATCTTGTACCCAGGATCATTAAACAATTCAAAGGCCTCCCCTTTCGACTGGATGTACATACTGTCCTTGTAAGGCTTCCACTCGATGTCTACTTCCTTGCCCGCCACCTTCGGAATCTGTACCTCGCCCGAGCGATCCTCAGAAAGCTCAAACTGCTGCGCATCGGTAATCATCCGATCAGGGTGGTAGATGATATTATCTGAATCGATCGAGGCCCAGAGGTAGCGGATGTTGCCATCGGCGATCATTCCGCGATTGCTC